>JAAUQI010000089.1 GCA_012032345.1 Leptolyngbyaceae cyanobacterium RM1_1_2
ACCCGGCGTTTGAGGGCACGTATGGAGCTGCTGCAATTTCTGACAGGCTCAAAAAGCACATCAAAAACCGAATACTGAACCCGCCTGCCATAGCCCTCCAAAAATGTAGCCAGCTTAGTACGTCGCCTATCATCCGAAATATCATAGACCACCAAAACCAACATCACTTATTCACCCGCCGAAACGCTTCATAGCGATGAGTGCCGAGTAAAGCTCGCTTATAGCGCTGTATCTGTAGCTGAATCACCCGTCGATAAGTAACTGACTCTTTCACATCAGGATGGGCAATTTTTTCCGTAATTCGCTGCTCAAACTTCTTTAAAAATATTCGTCGAGCTGAGTCTGTCAGATAAACTCCTTGGTTCTTCTGAGGCCAGCCAAAATCTGTGGGCCGAATTATCTTTTGATTAATCAGCCGCATCACCAACGCATCCACAATCGGCGATCTAAACTCCTCCATCAGATCAAACGCCAGATACGCCTTCTGCCGCTCTGCCCCGTGCAAATTGCCCAGATAAGGATTCAGCCCCTCCGCCAGCAGCAAACTAAACACATTATTAAACAGCAGCGTATAGCCAAAGCTCAGTAGCGAGTTCACCGGATCCATCGGTGGATGAAAATTTCGCCCCAGCCAGTCAAACCCCGGATTTGTAATCAGCGGCTTAAACGACTGAAAATACTGCATCGCCCCAGTGCCCTCATAGCCACGCACCTGATCTAGCGTTAGCATCCTCTGCGCGTCCCCCACCGTCTCCATCGCCTGCACCAGCCGCTCCAGCGCCGCCGCCACTGCAGGCAACTGCCGCTTGCGATTTTGCCGCAGCAAAAAAATCTTCGAGTTCCAGAGCTTGCCATAGACAATAGCCCGTGCCGTAGCCACACAAAAGCTTTGATCCTGCTGCCGCTCAAACTGCCGCCCCTCCACCACCAGATCTGTAATCTCAGCACTCCACAGATGGCCCTTATACTCTCCCATCTGACTCAAAAAGATCACCGGAATCTGCAGTTGCAGACAGCTACTAATCACCGCCGTGCTGAGCTGCACATTGCCAAAGACCAAAATTCGCTCCACCTCTCGAATCGGAATCTCCAACGGTTGATCCCGAGGCGCTTTCAACACAAAACGTTCCTGCTCCTTTTGCAAGTAGGTTCCCTGCTCCACCACATACAAACTCGACATGCCGTTTCTCCATTCCAGTTCTTTTGAGTCGATTTCTACCGAGCCATCCGTCCGCACCCGATAGCCCAACACCACAAACAGCGGTGGTGGAATTGGCTGCTGCGCCTGCTTTAGCGCCGTCACCAACGCCTGCTGCATGGCTGAGGATGAAGCTGAGACAGGGTCGCTGTAGACCAGCTTTATATCAGTGCTGGGCTTTGCCCCTTTAGGAACACGGTCTCTAGCCGACACAGGCGACAGCGGCACCACCACATCTCCAGCAAAAGCATGACCCAAAAACCGAAACCCCTGATCAAACGAAGTCACACGAGTCTTGTCTGGATGGAGCTGCAAGTTCATTGACAGCAACAACTGGGCAACTGTCTCCTGCCCTGCTAAGAGCCGCTGCCGACTGCGGGCCATAACCACAAAGTCATCTGCATAACGCACCAGCTTCCAGCCCTGCGCCGTCAGCAACTGATCAAAATCATCCAAATATACGTTTGCCAATAGCGGCGAGATCACCGCCCCTTGGGGCACACCACAAATAGGCAGCAAGATCCCCTCTTTTGTCAGCGTGCCAGCCGTAATCCAACCTTCTAGCAGCGTCAGCAGCCAAGGCTGGTCAATCCGCTCTTTTACCTCCAAAAGCAACCGCGAGTGCTGAATATTGTTGAAATATTTCACAATATCCGCATCCAGCACCCAGTCGTAGCCGCGACTGCGCCAGTAAGCCACCCGCTCTACAGCCATCAGATGAGAGCGCCCCGGACGGTAGGCAAAACTCGCCGGGTCAAACTCGGCCTCCATCACTGGATGCATAACCTGTAGCAGCGCCTGCTGCACAATGCGATCTCTTACCGTGGGTATGCCCAACTCGCGCCAGCCGCCTGTTTTCTTGGGAATAAAAAGCTGTCGCAGCGGCATAGGCTGATATTTGCCAGTTTTTACTGCCTGCTGCAAGCCTGACAGCGCCGTAGCCTTGCGGTGACCAAAATCTACAATGGTTTCACCATCAACGCCAGCACAGCCGTGGTTGGTGGCGACTTTATCCCAGGCCAGCTCGAAGTTAATCAGCTCCAGAAAGCGATCCCTTAGCGATGACACGATTAAGCCCTCCATCAACATTTTTGTTCCTTTCCCTCATCCCCTAGCCCTTTCCTGCCAAACTGGGAGAAAGGGGGGTTAACTCTGTATTCAATTCTGTGGGAGATAGAGCCAGGAAGGGGATACCTCAAATTCGTGGTAGATTCTTATGATCCACAGTCGCGACTGATCATTGAGGCAAATAGCCCAGTTTGTGCCCTTCAGCGCGATCGCTATAGAGAACGTCTTTGCTTGATTGGTTTTATCTCGTAAGACACATTCACTGCGATGATCTGCGGTGGCTGATGAAGCTGACTAATATACTGCAGCGATCGCTCCGGGCGGCTACAGGCCAGCAACATCCCCGCCGTGATTCCCTTAGTGCCTCCGGTATAGTCAGCAATGATCTCCGAGGCCAGCAAAGGCTCCGAAAACTCTGCCGCCTCAGCATAGATAGCGTCCACCAGCCGCAAAATATAGTTAGGGTCATCCACTAGCTCATCTGGCACCAGCAAACTCAGCTTCTGCCCCGGCTGCTGCGAATCGTCCATTTCATAACGGCCATAGTGCAAATCTAGACTTTGCATCAGGCCAGCCGCCGCCAGACGGCTAGCCAGACTGTCCGCATAGGGCAGTGATTTTTCCGTACAGATAATCCAGCAGTGCCTGAGATTCCCCAGATTGCCCTGCCCCCCTTGCTCTCGATGAAAGGCGATCGCCAGTGCCGCAGGAGAGCGATCGCTCGGACTCATCGCCACGATCAGCCCCGGATAGGTACGCTCCAGGGGTTTGACATTCACCTGCTGAATTTCTTTAACAGCCAGAAAGGGCAGCCTAGCCCGCAGCCAGCGAGTCAGGTTAGTGAAATAAGTCACTCCTAGCAGCCCCAGCATCATCCCCAGGGTTAGCCAGACTTCAAACGCCCCTTGGTCTAGCCCCCAGCGCTTCACGATCCAGGGGCTAAGCTGCTGCCAGAAGATATTGGATACCCCATCTGAAACCAGGGTAAACACTAGTGTTCCTATCAGGAAAAACGCCAGGAAGTTCTTGGTGGGGTCTGAGATAGCTTCGATGATGCGGTTGCGGTTCATGGTAAATCTTTGCAAGTCCTTAACAGGCAGGTAAAGGCCAAGTAAGTTTTTGTAATCGAGACGAAGAATTACTTAGAATCTTTTAATCTAAGTTCAATCCCAAGGACTACCCCGTAGTATTGAGTTGAACTATAACAGCAGGCTCAACCTCGGCTATCTATCATCCTTTCATTAAACCTGGCCGTTAGAAGACCCCAATTCTAGTGCCCTGCTAAGGTACGAGTGACTTAGATCTTGCTCCATCTTGAAAATACATGGCTGCTTCCGTCTATACCGCAATTACCTTTGCCCCCGTACAAGGCTTTATCGAAAAATCTCGCAAGCTCAGAGATCTCTACGGCAGCTCGTTTATTCTTTCCTACTTGTCAGAGCGAGTCTGCAACGCTGCTCGGCACTCTCTGATGCCTCATACAGCGATCGCTGAAATCCGCTGGCCAGAGGATCCAATTGTTTCGCCTGCTCTGATATCAGTCACCCAGGGTATCCCTAATCAGATCTTAATTCGGGGCGAGTTTCCTCAAGAGCAAGCAGTGCAGGCGTTTAAGCTGGCCTGGCGCGATATTGTCCTCACCTGTCAAAACTGGATTCAAGCCAACGTGCCCAATCGCAGTAACGCTCAGCCCTGGGAGTATGGCTGCTGGAATCGCTCCTGGCAGGCGTGGATCGAACATGCCTGGGAGTTTTTCTGGGCAACAGGGATTGGCGAAACGGGGGACAATGCCAAAGTCGCCCTAAACGAGTGTAAGTTTGCCCGTGCCTGGACGGGAGTGAACTGGACGGGAGAAAGCTCTAGCCTATCTGGGATTGACGGACGGGCTTGGCCCCACATGGGAAAGCACAGACCTTATTCTCGCTCACAAGCTGCCGAAGACGCTGAGGTGAGAGAGTTCTACCAGCAGCTTATGGAAAAGCTAGGAGAAGCGTCAATTACAACCCGCGAGTTCCTCAGTATTCCAGAGCTGGTGAAGCGGCTGGTGACCTATGAGCAAGTCGTGAACTATGGAGATGCAACGCAGCCCAAACGCCTGAAGTTTGAGATTCCGCCGAGCTTTAGAGATCTCAATCGGCTGCTGAATCGAAGCGCCTCTAATTTAGGTCAGCCGGGTGATTTAGACGAGTCAAATAAATTAGATGAAGCTTTAGAAGAAGCCAACCGGGAAGAGGCTAAACGCTGGACGGGGTGGTTTCAAGGAGACGGCGATCGCGCAGGCGATTTTTTGCTGGCTCAGCCTGACGATGTGCTGCACCGCTTTAGCCAAAATATGCGTAACTGGGGAGCCAACCTCAAAACTCATCTCCCTCCGATCACCCTCGGCAACAAGCTGAGCAAAAAGAGCGGACGCATCATCTATGCCGGGGGTGACGACTTCTTAGGCGTCCTCTACCGCAATCCACCTCTGCCACCGCTGACCCCTATAGAGTGTATCCAAGACTTTTTTGGCCGCTTCAAATCTCAAATCTGGAGCGAGACTCAAGAACCTATTACCGTCAGCGTTGGCTTTGTTTGGGTCGCCCCCAGCGTACCGCAGCGAGACGTCCTGCAGCATTGCCGAGAAGCCGAACAGTCTGCCAAACGAGCCGGACGCGATCGCATTGCCTGTCGCATTCTCTTCAACGACGGTAAACACCTAGAGTGGACCTGTCCTTGGTGGCTGCTAGAAGGGAATGCCGCCGATGAGCTAGGGCCAGATACTTTACCTGCAACCGGAATACTAGGAGCCTACCGCGATCGCCAAGGGCAGAGCTATCCCCATAGTCCCAACTGGACTCATCTCTACAGTGACGTCACTACGCTAGAGGCCCGCCACGGTTTTGGCGGCGGCAGTGACGTAGCCCGAGGACTCATTCAAATTTACTTTGGGCAGCAATACGCTCAGCTTCTAGCCAACCCAGCTCTCTGGTGGAATCAATATCAAGATCCTGAGGGCAAAACTGATCCCCGGCTGACTGGCATTTTAGGCGATCGAGAAGCTTTTTCAGGCAGTCCCGATGATGCCTTCAACACCTGGGTGATTAGCTTAGCCAAAGTCGGCTTTCATCTAAGCCAAACCGCCAGACCTATGTCGTCCGTAGAAGCCGCTTAGTTTTATGACTGCTACTGCCCCTGATCCATCCGTCCCCGATTCATCCCTATCGCCTTTTGCCCATCTCATTGCCATTCATCCTCTAGGATTGCTCTATGGCAGTGCTGGCCCCTTTCTATCTCCTGAGAACTTAGTCGGACAGGCGGGGGCTAGCTTTCCCCCACAGGCTGCTACCGTATCGGGCATGTTTGCGGCTCAGTACGGCAATAAGAGCGTCCAGTCTTTGCAGCTTGCCGGGCCGTTTTGGGCCAAGACTGAAACGGTCACGCACAATGAAAACCAGGATTTTTATGTGCCTACTCCCATGACTTGCTTAGTCAAAAAAGGAGAAAACACTATTAGCAACACCCTAAACTGGCAGGAAAAAGACGGACGCTCAAGCTGGCGCGATCGCAACGGCGAGATCCCAACAGGAAAATTTGAATCTGGCACCTGGCTGTCTCTCAAAAACTGGAATAGCTTTCATCTCCAGCAGGTAAGCGGTGTTGGCAAAGATAAACCCTGGAAGTTTGTACCCCATCTTCATCCTCGACTAGAGCTAGACCAGAGGCGAGTAGCCGCAGGCCGCGCCGAACTTGGCCCCGAGGAAACCAACCAGGGCAGTTTATTCCTAGAAAATGCTGTGCAGCTCAATTCGGATTGCTGCTTAGTCTATCTGTCTAGTCAAGAGTTGCCGCCTGGCTGGTACCGCTTCGGCGGTGAGGGGCACATGGTTGAGGTGACCTGCCATCCCCTGCAGGATCATATCCGCCGCGACCTGCTATCGCCACCGTCTCTAGGCCGCGCCTTGGCGACGATTACGCCAGCCGTTTGGGGTTCAAATCGTCTTTCTCAGCGCTATCCAGAGGCTTGGCGCGATTTAGTAACGCTCAGTGATAGCTCCTGTGTTGGCGTCAAAGAATCTATCTTGACGGCAAAGCCTATTCCTTTTCGTTATCGCTTGGGCAATCGCAAAGATGATCAAGGGCAAGATATCCACCAGCCGCATCAGCCAAAGCTGCTGTCACGGGGGCGCTATGGGGTGCCTGCAGGCAGTGTGTATGTATTGAAAGATCCCTTGGATCAACCCTGGCACCTCTGGCCGCCTCAGTGGTTTCCCAAAGAAGGCCCCTACATGAATCGCTGGGGCTGCGGACTGGCTTTGGCCTTGCCTAGCGCGATCGCCTGATTGAGTTCTCTCTAGCTCCCTGTAGATAGCTGACTATCTCTCCATTCACTAAAAATCATGTATCACAAAGCCTACGGCATCATTGAAACGCTGGCCCCGCTGCATGTGGGTGCTAGCGCTGGCGAAGAAACTGGCAACTTAAATCTAATCTTTCGCGACCAGTTCACCCAAACCGGTATCATTCCCGGTAGCTCCATTCGCGGTCGCTTTCGCGCCGATATGCGTCAGCAAAAGAAAGACTTTAGTCACTGGTATGGAGCTGGAGCAAAAACGGGAGAACCCAATAGCACGACTGAAGGCATCGTCAAGTTTGAATATGCTTCTATTCTCTGGATGCCAGTTTATTGCCCTAATCAGCCTGTTGTTAGAGTCTCCTGTCCTATTTTACTCAAGCGCTATCACAAGCTAGCCGTGGGAGAAACCGCTATGCCTACCTTCAAACCCTACAGCTACTACGGCAAGGAGTCTCCTGAGAAGCTCTTTTTTAACTTAGGCTTTCTTAAGCTTGGTGACAAAGACAAAAATTTGCAGCACTATATTCCAGATTTTGTATCTGACCCCAATGCCTATCTGCTGCTGGTTGTAGACGATAAAGATATGGCGATGATTCACGATATGGCGCTCTATCGCCAAAGCCGAGTTGCCCTAGAGGATACACAAAAGCGCTCAAAAAAAGGAGCCTTCTTTGATGTAGAGGCACTGCCAGAAGGCACAATCATGACGTTTCCCCTGGCCTCTCGTACTGCCGTTCAAGAGCAGGATATACAGCTTCAAACCTTCTTTGAGGTGGCTGGCTTCGAAAAAAGTAGAGAACTTTATTTTGGCGGTCTTGAATCTGTTGGCTTCGGGCGATCGCAGGTGACGCTAAAGCAGAGCACTCACGCGATCGCCTAGCCGCCGTAAACCATTCAGCAAGGACTATCAAAGATGACCCAATCCCACGTGAAAGCATCTCTTATCGGCTGGCAACCCTATCATCTAGATCATGCTGCTCAAAATTTAGTCTTAGACCATAGAGACAAGGAAAACGTCCTGAATGAGTCTCATAAGATGAGAATGGCCGTTGCCTACGGTTTAGAACGTTTCTGGGGTGAGCATCTCCGTTACGAACGCGAGAACAGCAACGAAAGTCGTAACAAAGGATCCTACTGGAAAGCAGTTTGGTGTGCTTTAGCCGATCTGCTTAAGCCGAGTGGCATTCAACTACCGGATCCTGAGGGCAGAGTTGCTTTCAACAATACAGACAACATCAAAAAAATTGCGACCGAAATTTGGCAAATGCCCCTAGATCAGCAAAGAGTGGCTCTAGCGGTCTTAAGTCAGCTATGTGATTCATTAGTCTGGTGGACTCAACGGTATAAAAAGCAAACGAGTAAAGCAAACGAGTGAGGTCTAGCAATGACTCTTGCCAAAGCATTTCAAAAAGCAGCAGTCAAGAACAACCAAGAAGTAAAAAGCGATAGTGTAGTGCCCTCACCACAGATAGAAACTAATCCAGACACTGTGCCCCGCCTGTACCGCGCTCAGGTTCAAGGACGCTGTAGCTTGCAATATGCCAAAGACAACAATGACCTAGAGGACTGGACAACAGAATGGGTTAACCCTCAGACCGAGACTGGGCAACCTCGCTATCAGCATGACGATTTGCCGACTGGTCTAGACGGGACGATTTATCGCTTCAAATTTGAATTTCCCTGGCGTGTATTTACCAACTGCGGTCAGGATAGTATCTTGCGCCCTGTCATCGGCAAAGACGGTGTGCCCTTCATCCCCGGTAGCAGTCTCAAAGGAATTTTTAGGCGTCTGCTCTACTCCCAGGGTGTTAGCGAACAGGAGCGCCATCAGATTGAACTCTACTGCGGTAGCCAGGAGAAAAATGCCCTGCTGCGATTTCATGGAGCCTACCCTGTAGGTGACTGGGCCGGAACAGAAAAAGTTCAGCCCGATCAAAGTGAGTTTCGCTATCGCATGGTGGACGTGGTTCACCCGCAGCAGCCCAGACAGGTTGAGGGAAAAGGGTCTGCTAAAGCGATCGCTTTAATCAGCTTCTATAAACCGACAATGCTATTTGAGCTGAGCAGCACTCAGCCCATAGCTCTCGAACAGTGGCGACAGATCAAAGGCTTATTTGAGCGGGCGCTTCGTCAGGGATTGGGGGGTAAAACTAGCACAGGCTACGGCTTGTGGGCGATGCCTAAAAATCGATATGCTTTCCACCTCTATTTACATGGAGTGGGTGTGAGTTCGCTCTTACGCAACAATACGCCAGAGTTTCGCCCAAACCTCTTCAAGGCTGTGCTGCGAGGTCATGCTAGCAGGCTGCTGGCAGGCGTCTGCAATGATACAGGCACCGTCAACCGCAAAGTGGATGAGCTATTTGGATCCACTAAAGCTCCTGGAAAAGTAGAGCTTTACTGGGAACTAAAAGACTTGAAGCAGGCCACTCAGGGACGCGAAAAGACACCTATCTGCCGGATAGATGGAGTCCTGCACCTAGATGCCCCAGCGCCAGATCTCGAATTCATTAAGGGACTGGCTGCGTTCGCTTACACCATGGGAGGCTTTGGTAAATCCTGGCGACGCGTGTGGCACAAAGGCCCTGATGCATGGCATCCTGGCTTTTTGCCAACCTATCAATCTCGGGCGATTGGCTGTCACTGGCAGGGAGATGTTTGGGATACGCCTGCGGGTGACATTAAAGACTACAAATCACTGCAGTCGTTTTTGCAAACCCTGCACGACCAGTGTAAGCGCTATCTAAATATTAGAGACGCCAGAGCTGTTGCATGGCGCGAAGCATGGCATCCTCAGCGTCTAGTAGTTTACGCTAAAGAAACAACAAAGTCGGCTGCAGTTGGTTTATTCCACAGCGAGATTTTTAAGACTACGCCAGCGATCGGAGGCAAAAAACTAGGAGACAGACGTCCTACCTCAGTGAGTTCTGTGTGGCATCGTATGTTGCCCGTTTCAAAACAAAAGTACCTTGAAATTGTGACTGTCTTTTTCGGACCCTACACTAATCCAGACCCCTGGCTGCGCGATGACCAAGATGACAAACAGCTGATGCCCTTTATTGAGCAGTTAGAAAGCTTGGGATTTGAAAAGCAGTGGGGAACCCGCCCCCTTTAGGAGATACAAAGCTGGCTTTGCAGTATGCTAAAGCTCATGGCGGAGCAGATGCGCTGATAGGTAAAGTGGTCAATGACTCTGTTTTTGACGGCGATAGTGATGATTCCAATACCGTTGGTCATCAACCGCTCTGGTAGTGCTGATACGGTCAGCTCGGTCTGGAATCTTACCCACTGGCTCTCAAATAGAGCTGCAACGCTCAATCGAGCTTTAAAAACAGCAGGGCGATCGCCCCAGCCACCAGTCCCCAAAAGGCTGAACCAATGCCCCCTAGGGTCAGGCCCGACGCCGTGACTAAAAACGTAATCAGGGCAGGTTCTCGCTCGCGCTCCTGACTCAGGGCTGCGGCCAGACCTTTGCCGATAGTGCCCAGCAGGGCCAAACCCGCGATCGCACTACCAGCTCTGGCGGAAAAGCCGCAAACAAAGCCGCTACGGTGGTGCCAAATAGCCCAATTAAAATGTAAAACCCACCCGCTGCTACCGCCGCCACATAGCGCTTGTCGGGGTTTTCGTGCGCTTCTTGCCCCATGCAGATTGCCGCAGTAATCGCCGCCAGATTCATGGCAAATGCGCCAAAAGGAGCCAGCAGCAAGGTCGCCGTCCCAGTCCAGCCGACTAGGGGAGAGATGGGTACGCTATAGCCCGAAGC
Organism: Leptolyngbyaceae cyanobacterium RM1_1_2; assembly: GCA_012032345.1. GTDB lineage: Bacteria > Cyanobacteriota > Cyanobacteriia > Phormidesmidales > Phormidesmidaceae > Sphaerothrix. Next base: position 10,369 of record JAAUQI010000089.1, read on the forward strand.
CTGCAGCACGGCGACCCCAGGCACATTTTGCGAAGCCATTGTGACCATAAACAGCGGCAGCGCTACGCCTATCAGCCCGTCCACAGAAAAACTCGGCACCGTGAAAATGGGTGTGGCTATTTGTAAGCTGATTGTCTCTAGCTGCAGTAAGCCCTGTAGCTTAGCGATCGCCATACCCAGCCCTAGCGCTACAATCACCGCATAGCGAGGGGAAAGCTGACGGGCCGCCAGATAAGCCAAAAACATCGCTAACACTAGCCAAAACTGAGTTTCCATAGCCACAAACACCTCCAGGCCAAAGCGCAGCAGCACCCCTGCCAGCATTCCAGAGGCCATTGACAGCGGGATGCGGCTAATCCCCCGCTCAAACCAGCCGCTAAATCCACACAGCGTTATCAGAGCCGCCGATACCAAAAAGGCTCCGGTGGCCTCCGCCATTGACACGCCTGCTGCTGAAGTAATCAGCATAGCCGCCCCCGGCGTTGACCAAGCTGTCACCACGGGTACCCGGTAGCGCAGCGAAAGCAAAATGCTGGTCAGCCCCATGCCCAGCCCCAAAGCCCACATCCAGGAGCCAATCTCCGCAGCCGTTGCCCCCAGGGCCTGAGCCGCCTGAAACACAATCACGCCAGCCCCTGTAAAGCCGACCAGAACCGTGACAAAGCCAGCCACCACCGCTGAGAAAGACACATCACTCAAAAAAGCTTTTGTTCGCTGCAGCGTCGTCATTTTCTCCACCCAAATCTTGATCTGACTCAGGTTAGCGGCGCGATCGCTCAGACGTATTGAACAAAACTGCTCAGACGGTGGGCAAATTGTTCAAAAGTCATGACTTTGCCAGAATTTCTCATGCAAAAGCAGATCGGTCTCCCTACTGTACTGCCACTGATCGGGAAACCCCTATTCCCGGTAGTCTTCTCGGGCGTCTGACAGGGCATTTTGCCAGCAAGCAGAAAACATTCTGATCCAGTCGTTGCGCAAGCTGGGAGATTGTTCTAACAGGTTAGCTAGCTGTCGGCGCTGTTCTCGCATAGTCAGCTCCCAGCCGCGATAGCTGTCTGGCAGATCTACATACAGCCTTTTGAGTAAGTGATGCAGCAAGACTTCCAGACGGTTTTTTTAGCTCTCGGCGATCGCGGTTTGCCAAGCCTTCAATCTCTTGAATTAGGCTGTCGGTGTCAATTTCATCAAACCGTTTTTGTTTGAGCTTTACGACCGTATCATCTAACCAGGCAACAAAGTCCTGCTCATACGGTTTCTTTTGGCCTGAGACTGGCATCATGAGCTTTGCTCCTTTTACAGACCGACCTTTTTGCTCAAGACTTTAACTCTAATTTCAGTCCCGTGACCGATTAGCGTTGCGTCGTTAAAGCCCTGTCTCTAGCAGGTTAGCGCACGAAGCTGCTGTGCTGATGATACTGCCCCGGCGTCAGGCTAAAGGTGCGCTTGAAGCTGCGGCTGAAGTGGCTTTGGGCATGGAATCTGGCGCTGACACTCGTGAAGAAAATCTCCGTCTTAGTAAGTTCTTGATCGGGGGCTGCTATGTTTTGAAAGCTGCGTAATTCTGGCTGAGTAATGTACCTAAACAAGGACTGGAGGCTGATGATCGAAGTGGGCAAGGAGATTTAACTGTTGGCGACATTACTCAAGGAATTCAAAAGTGAGATCTTGTTAAAGTTATAATCTTGTTAAGCTTAAGTCTTAGGGAGAAAACATGCTAATAAGTGTTGAAGGGGTTTATCGCAATGGTCGTATAGAACTCACAGAAAGTCCTAATAACGTACCTGAAGGGGCTTGTGTAATTGTTACCTTTGTTAGCTCGAATGATATTAACTTGGCATCTCAAGGAATTCATAGAGAGCAGGCTAAGACTCTACGTGCAAGTCTAGCTACCTTTTCAGACGATTGGAACAGCCCTGAAATGAGTGTTTATGACAACTATGATGCAGCCAAAGCCAACGGTTAGTCGAGGTGATGTTGCTCTGGTTCTCTTTCCAAATTCCAATCTGAGTTCTGCAAAGACACGACCTGCATTGATCGTGCAAGCAGATGACTTGTAGACAGGACTGCCCCAAATTATTGTTGCGATGATTACCAGCCAAATGTTTCGGGCAGGGCATCCCAGTCGTGTCACTATTTTGCTGAATTCCCTTGAGGGGCAACAGTTAGGCTTGTTGACAGACTCAGTTGTGATGGCTGATAACCTGGCAACGATTGTAATGTCAGCGGTTAATCGTGTGATTGGCTCATTGCCGACAGCAGAAATTGATGAAGCATTGAAACACACTCTGGGCTTGTAGCGACCGCAGGATAACAAGTCGTTGGAGCGGCGAATGAAGATTTGTTGCTCCGTTTCGGTTTTGTCTGCCGCCGCACAACTTCACCGTTAGCTGGTCATCCCAAACAAAGTCATGAAATACGAAAGTTCGTGCTCACAGAGAGGCTGCAAGAATCAGAGGCTTGTATCTAGGCCATAAAAAAGTAGACTATCTTTGTCTTGAAATAGGAGCTTGACAATGAGTGAAGATGAAAAAATGAACCTAAAGGTAAAGAGAAAACTTTTTTCAGGAGCCTTGTAATACCTATTACAACAGCTCTGATAGTTGGTGGAACAGCTCCTTGGT
>JAAUQI010000026.1 GCA_012032345.1 Leptolyngbyaceae cyanobacterium RM1_1_2
AACATCGAGAGCAGGCGCATCATCTACTTTTCTAAATCAGTGGCTAGAAAAGCATAAATCAGCTCATCAGAATAGCCAGGGGCTAAGGCAAAGTTGCCCAAGGCGCTCCAGCTATGCGCCCGATATCCAGTTTCTTCTTCAAGCTCACGACGGATTGTGCCAGCAGGCTGTTCACCGACTTCAACGGTTCCTGCCGGAAACTCTAGCAGCCGCCCCTGCACGGCAAAGCGATACTGCCTCACCAGCACCAGTTCGCCATTAGGGGTTACAGGCACAGCCAACGCCCCCCCAGGATGACGAATACATTCCCAATCGCCAACGACTTTATTGGGCAGGCGGAGCTGATTCACTTCAAAATTAAATTTCCGCCCTTCATAGAACAGGCGCTGCTTCAGCAGTTGAGGCGGCTCTTGACCAAGTGGCATAGAAACTGAGGACGCAATAACAAGTTAAACCCATACCCTCAGAATGCCGTTGTAGTAGGTCAGTTGTCAATTTTAAGCTGCCAGTCTGTTGGCTGCACGCCGACTGGGTCAACCTGCTGTAGCAGCTCGGCCACAGCTTTACCCGAAACAGGCTCTATCCAATCAGCGGCTATTTCTGCTAGCGGCACCAGTACAAAGCCCGCTCGTGCATTCGGGGGTGTGGCAGCTGTAGGGTGGGAGTCGCTAGGATTTGCTGGTCAAACAGCAGCAAATCCAGGTCTAAGAGTCGAGGCCCCCAACGCTGGCGACGAATCCGGCCAAAGCAGTTTTCTATTTTGAGTAAAACCGTCAGTAAAGCTTCTGGCGAAAGCTGCGTATCAATTAGCACACAGGCGTTCAGGTAATCTGGCTGCGGCGGGCCGACAGGGGCTGTCTTATAGACTTTTGAACCAGCCTGTAAGGTCACGCTAGCTGTTGCCGCTAGCGCCCGAACGGCTCCTTGCAAAATCGTCAGGGAGTTCCCTAAATTGCTACCTAGAGCGATCGCGCAGGGCGTGATCTTTACAGCAGCGGCGGTGGCAGGCGATAGGTTCTTAGCCTCAGGCCGGATACTTCCATCATGAGCATGTCGGCGCTGAGAGCAGGGGGGGGTAAGCTGCAAAAGGCGGCCTCCGTGATTAAAATTTCGTCGCGTCCGGCTAAATCTTCTCCTAGCTTAGAAGCCAGATTTAGCTCTTCGCCAAAGACATCGGTGTCCGCAACTACCAGCATTTCGCCGTAGCCAAGGCCAATACTGGCGTGTAAATTTTCAGCATTGAGGCGCTCGATCAAAGCCTGGGCGGCGGCAACAGCAGCTTCTGCGTTGGGAAAATGGGCGTAGACATTATCAGCCTCTAGCTTGAAGACGCTGCCGCCTGCTGCTTCAACAACAGGTACAGCGATCGCCTGAAGTCGCCGAATCTCTGCTAGTGCAGAAATAATGCCTGACTGCTGGGCGCTGAGCGAAAAGCCGGATGCATCGAGTACTATGACAGCGAGGGTCTGACCAAAGATGGTTTGAATTTGCCGATCGATAATGTTGGCTTCTGCAGGGCGCAGATGGCGCTGTTCTAGCAGGTATTCAAACAAGCTTTCGGTATTTCCTTGAGCTGACTGAGACATCCCGGGGTGACTGACGGCTACTAAAGAGGTCTGAGAGCAATTCTCAGCAGATACAAGCAGTGGCAACATCGGCAAGACTGCCTGTCCGCTGATAATAGCTGCCAGTATCCTTACGCCAGCAATCATGTCATTTTTGCTCCACTCTGACTTAAAGGATGGGTTCGAGGCGCTGCACCATTTGCTCTACCGTCAGTACCCCTTCTATACGATCGGCGGGCTGCCCCTGATTAAATAGAATCAGAGTCGGTAAGGCTTGAATGCCAAATTCAGAGGCAAGCTGAGGATAGCGATCGGTATCGATTTTGACAATTTTTATTTTACCTCTAACCTGGGCATTCACCTGCTCCAAAATGCCAGCCATCATCTGACAGGGGCCGCACCAGCTAGCGTAGAAATCAACTAGAACTGGAAGTTCAGAGTTTTGAATCAGGTCTGCAAAGCTCTTGAATTGCTGTTTGACTGCCATAACTTCACTTAAATAGCCACTGTTGTTAATACTATCGTCGCTGCTTAAGAGATTCCGTCTCTCGCTGGAATGACTTAAGATATTAGAGCATTTCAGGAGGTTCAGGTTGGATGACAGCGCCATCTCATACGCTGCAAAATCAGGTTGCAGTCGTTACCGGAGCCTCTCGCGGTATCGGGCGGGCGATCGCCCTAGCCCTGGCAGACGAGGGGGCCAAAGTCGTTGTTAACTACGCCAGTTCTAGCAGGGCTGCTGAGGCGGTCGTCGAGCAAATTAGCCAGCAAGCGGGGAGTGCGATCGCCTTGCAGGCTGACGTTTCTCAATCTGAGCAAGTAGACGCTCTGATCAGCGCCACAGTAGAGAAGTGGGGCCGGGTAGATATTCTAGTGAACAATGCAGGCATTACCCGTGATACCTTACTGCTGCGGATGAAGCCAGAAGACTGGCAGGCAGTGATTGATCTCAACCTGACGGGCGTCTTTCTCTGCACCCGAGCCGTCAGTAAAATCATGCTAAAACAGCGCTCAGGGCGCATTGTCAATGTAGCTTCTGTCTCTGGCCTGATGGGCAATCCTGGACAGGCTAACTACAGCGCCGCTAAAGCTGGGGTAATTGGCTTTACCAAGACTGTTGCCAAAGAGCTAGCTAGCCGGGGCGTGACTGTCAATGCTGTGGCCCCCGGCTTTATTGCCACTGATATGACCGCCAATTTGACTCATAGCGAAGAAATTCTCAAGTTTATTCCGCTGGGTCGCTATGGTCTGCCCGAAGAAGTGGCGGGCCTGGTGCGGTTTTTGGCAGCTGATCCAGCCGCTGCCTACATTACAGGACAGGTTATGAATGTAGACGGCGGCATGGTTATGGCCTAGCGGCAGCCTGGGAGATGAGCAGGTGGCAATAAAACGCCAGATTTTATCTGACTTATACAGAGCGCGCCTTTCGCGGCGAATTGTTTTCTGGATATTTGCCAGCATTGTCCTGATAGAGGGGATTATTTTAATTCCTTCTGTTTATCGGCGTGAGCGAGAACTCTTAGTCTATAAGCAAGAGCTGGCAGCGGCAAAAGCCTCTGGACTGCTAGCACAGCAGGTACTACCACAGTCGGGAGCAGAGCTGCTGTCGCGGTTGCGCCAGACTCAGGATCAGGTGACGGTAGGGGGGGCACTTTACCGGGCTGATGGGAGTTTGGTGGGTACCTTTGGCGAACCGCCGAATTTAACCTTTGCTGAGGTAGCCAAGGGACAATTAGGCCGATTTAGTCGCGCCCAGCGTCGCTACGATGCTCCCTGGGAAATGTCACCACTGGAGGGGCAGTATCTTTTAATTATTCGCCACGACACCACGGCGGTACGTCAGGCTGTGATTGCCTTCATCGGACGGATTGCAGGTCTGGTACTAATCATTTCTTTTTTCGTTACCGGGGCAACAATGATTGTCTTAGAGCGGCTGCTAATTACCCCCGTCCTGCGGCTGCGGCGAGATTTGCTGCAGGCAGGCCGAGCGATTAGCGCCGATCAAGATGCCCGTCTGATTAAGTTTGAAGCGGCTAAAACCTACCGCCAGGATGAGCTAGGCGACGTGGTGAGCGCATTTGAGCTAATGCTGCAGCAAATTCAGAGCGATCGCCAATCAACAACAGGCTGAGGCCGAACTGCGCCTGTCCGAAGAAAAATTTTCTAAAGCCTTTCGCGCTAGCCCCAACCCGATCACAATTAGTACTCTAGTAGATGGTCGGCTGATTGAGGTCAACGATAGCTTTTTGCAACTGCATGGCAGCAGACTGGAGCAGGTGATCAATCAAACAGCCTTAGATTTGCGGCTGTGGGCTGCTCCCCGCGATCGCCAGCAGATGATTCAAACCATCCGCGATCGCGGTTTCATTCGCAACCAGGAGTATCAATTTCTCACGCGCGCTCAGGCTGTGCGGACAGTGCTATATTCGGCAGAGCAAATTAGCATCAACAGTCAGGATTGCATTTTGTCAGTCATTAGCGATATCACTGAGCGCAAGCAGGCTGAAGCTGCCGTAGCTCGGCTGGCAGAAATTGGGGAGCTAGCCGCGATGATTGTCCATGAGGTGCGAAACCCGCTGACAACAGTGCTGATGGGGCTAAGCTCCTTTAAGCGTCTGAATTTGCCAGAGCGCGCCCAAATGCGTTTGGCATTTGCTCTAGAAGAGTCAGAGCGTTTGCAGCGGCTATTAAATGAGATCTTGCTCTATGCCAAAGAGCAAACCCTGGCCCTAGATGCTTTAGATCTAAACGGGCTGCTTCAAGAGATGCTAACCTCTCTGCTGGCAATGCCCTCTGCTAGCGATCGCGCTATTCATCTGATTCCCTCGGAGCAGCCTGCGATTGTTTTGGGCGATATCGACAAGCTCAAGCAGGTCTTTATCAACCTAATTAGCAATGCCTGTGAAGCCATTGCTGCCGGAGAACGAGTCACCTGCCAGATTGAGGTCACCCCCCGCCAGCAGGCTATAGTCCGGGTGCACAATGGCGGCGAACCAATTCCCTTAGAGGTGCTGCCCAAGCTAACCCAGCCCTTTTTTACCACCAAATCTTCAGGCAACGGGCTAGGACTGGCTATTACCAAACGAATTATCGAAGCCCACAGAGGAGAGCTGGCGATCGCCTCTACCTGCGCTGGTGGAACGACAGTCACGATAACTTTCCCGCTAAAGCCAGCTCAGGCTTAGGCAGCACAGCAGTTCTGCTGCTGAATTCGCTCAAACAAAACTTCTGAATTGAACGGCTTGACCAGGTAATCACTGCCTCCGACTCGCTGCCCTGTGGCCTGATGCTCAGCATCAGACATGGCGGTGACAAAAATAATGGGCCTGCAATAGCCCGACTGCCGCAAACGCTGACAAATTTCTGGCCCAGATAGCGTCGGCAGTTTCCAATCTAATAGAACCAGGTCGGGCAGAATAGACTGAGCCGTATGTAGACCTGCTAGCCCGTCCCTGGCAACGGTTACCTGATGGCCTTGATCAAGCAGCTCTAGCTCCATCAGCTTAGCGGTATTGAGGCTGTCTTCAATCAGCAAAATATGCATGGCCGATGCCGTTACCCAGGTACCTTTACAGTCTTAATCATGCCCTGATGAGCTAAACCACGGGTGACAAAGAACTGAGAGCTGGCTGAGAAGATCAAAGCTGGCTCCAGAAAGTGGGTAAAAACGGGTGCCTAACCTTCAGCCAACTGTTAACCAACATTGCAGCCCAGGTCCCTGGGCGATCGCCTAGTTCTTCACAAAACTGCTCAGCAGGAAACTATATTTGAAGCTTGCATGAACTTACTGGGGTAGATCTTCTGACAACCTTTACCGAGTGAGAGGATAGGCTCAGCATCTAAAGGTTGGTTGCACGGAAAATCATCCGGAACATTGCAGTTCTTGGCCAAGACAGTCGTTTGCTGTGTTAGCCTGAGAGCATAACCGTTAAGAACTCCGTAAAAACCGCACCGATACATGCGCGACGTCTCGATACAAGCTCAGGCTGACGCAGTAGGACAATCTACGTAGGCTATTTCAGGTAAGCTGCTCTTCAAATCGCTTTGATGTGAAAAAAAGCTTGCCATTCCTCATGCTAAATGCATAAAACGCCTGGTCTGCATTTTGTGAGGGCAGCGATCGCGCTCTTCAAAACCTGCACCAGAAATTGCATTAGCTTGGTTGTTCCCTAGATAGGAGTTTGTTGACAATGGTTAAGAGATTTTTTCAGAAGTCTGTGTTACTTTCATCACTAGCATTAACAACAGGCATTATGACTCCTGTTGTCAATGCTCCTGCGGCCCAAGCGGTGACAACAACCAAATCTATCCCTGCTTTTGGTTTTAGCTGTATCAGCAATAAAAGTGAGGCTAACTGCGCCACGGGTACTAATCAGTTTAAGGCTAAAGTAACCGAGCATAGCCCGACTCAGGTAATGTTCAAATTTTTCAATGTCGGGGTTGATCCCTCCTCTATCACCCGCATCTATTTTGAAGACACAGACTTCAAAACCTTGGGCGCTATCGCTGGGATCATTAACTCTGCAGGCGTCAACTTTTCGACTACGGCTCCCGGCAACTCAAATCTGCCCGGCGGAAAGAGTGTTGATTTTCAGACCACCGCCAGCGTTAGGGCAGAAAATCCGGTCAGGCCCAGCGGTGTCAATAACGATCCCAATGCGATCGGCACTCCACCTTCAGAGTTTGTAGCGATTGTCTTCGATGTACTGCCAGGGTTCAGCGATCCCTTCAACGCGGTTGTGACTGATTTGCGCCGGGGCACCCTGCGCGTCGGTATGCACGCTCAGGGATTTTCAGACGGCGGCAGTGAGAGCTTTGTCAACGGCGCGGTTCCTGAACCGATCACAACTGTTGGCTCAGGCATTGCCCTAGGCTTTGGTGCTCTGATGACTCGCAAGCGTAATTTAGCCAAGCGCAAAGCTGCCAAGGCTTAATTCGCTCAATTTTTGGCTCCTGATAGGGTGGGCCTACCAACCCTGTCAAAGTGAGCCACACGTTTACTACAGCTTGGCGTGAAGTAGCGTTCATTCGTAGGGTGGGCACTGCCCACCTCATGCGTGATCTTATATGCTAGGTGGGCTGCCTGCGGTTGGAGAAGCTAGTGGGCACTGCCCACCCTACGGTTGGAGCAGGCTACTCCGAAATCTTCCCCAACCTCTCTTAAAACGGGGAAATCGGCTTAGAAGTCTCCCTTTCTGAGGGAATTTAGGGCGATTAAAAGAGCGATGCTTCACAGAAGACTTTCAAAACATCCTCTAAGGGGACGGGTAATACGTCTGTTCGGCAGATAGCGGCTGGATAAAATTTAATCGCTTTGGGTGGACGATGGCAGCTCAGAACTTTTCAAACAGCCTGTTTAATGACAAACTCTGGCTCTTAGGAATTGGAGCCGGGCTGATTGCCATTCATTTAACGATCGCAGACCGAGTTGGCCCAGGTGAACTTCTCAGCGCCAGCCTGCTCTATTGGTCAGCCGTTGCCTATTTAATCTGGCAGAGACGAGAGCGGTTGGAGCTTGAAAGTGGATGGTTTAGCACTTTATTGGGTTTGTCCTTAGTCAGCCTAATTTTGATCAAAAGCCAGGCTTTAGGAAATGCAGACTTTTTTTTAAGACTGCTGCCCTTTCTGGCGGCATTGGCTCTGGCGCTGATAGCTTCAGGTATACGAGGCTTAAAGCAGTATTGGCAAGAGCTTTTGATTCTGTCCTTTTTAATTCCCCACAGCGGCTTGCTTTCTCAGATCGCTGATATCTCTGTCAGTACTGCCCGATCTACGACCGTACTTTTGTGGTATTTGGGCTTTGATGTCTATCGGCAAGGGGTTTATGTGATTTTGCCCTCAGGCAGCGTTGAGGTTAACCCTGGCTGTGCTGGCTATAGCCTGATGATGCAGCTTCTAGGAACTAGCGTTATTTTTCTGGTAATGTTTCCGACAGGGTGGCTGCAAAAGATTTTTTTGCCGATTGCTGCCGTCATGTTTGGCTTTTTAGTGAATACGGTTCGGGTTAGCATTATGGCAGTCTTGGCCGCCTCAGGTAACCAAACAGCTTTTGAATACTGGCATGTGGGGGATGGCTCACTGATCTTCTCAGCCATATCAATTACGCTGCTCGGCCTTTTTTGCTTTTTGACCCTGCAGCCAGAGTATGAAAAATAAACTCTGCTACGAGAGTGGATTATGCAGCACTGGCGATCGCTGAGAAGCTTACTTTTAGCATTGACATGTCTGAGCATTTTGGGTGTGTTTGGCAAACTATTCTTTAGCTCAGAGACTCCCGTACCTTATCAAGCCAAACTTCAGCCTTTAGACTTTCCCGACGCAGTCCCTTTAGATAGCTTCACCTTGTTAGGCGGCTCTGCCATCGCAGGTGATAAAACTCCGGTGGTTGGCTCTCAAAAACGTTTGATTAACGGGCATGTTTACAAGTATGAAAAAGATGGGCGATCGCTGACTATTCAGATGTATTACATGTTTGATACTAGCGGCAACGTCATCGGTTTTTTAGATAGCCATACCGATATTCCAGAAGCAGCCATCGGCCCCTCATTGAGAATAGAGCGCTATCGGCAAGCCGTTGGCTATTACCTGCTTTTCCCATATCAGGGAAGAGATTATTTAGCCAGCTGCATCAACCCTAGGGGAGAAACCACCGTTACTCTGCCGCAGTTTAGAGACAACCGCTACCGCTACGACATCTGGAGCCCACGCCTTTTAAGGTGGCTGTTTACCGCAGAAAATATCCGCGACTTTCGCTGTCTTTGGGTTCTAATATCAGCGGTTGCAGAAAAGCCTCATTCAGCCAGCAGCTACGCAGGCTTAGAACAGATTTGGTTTGACTGGCAGGCTCAGTGGCAGGCCCGTTTTTCGCACCTATAGAATACTCACTCTACCGACAAGACTCAAAATGCCTAATTCCAGTTCAAGTTCAAAACCAAACGACTCTCGCAAAACCCTGGGTTTAATTCGCTCGGCTGGCTACGGATTGCTGATTATATTTGCCTTGCAGCTAGCCGATATTTTCATCCCTGCTTACTTTATGGATTCTGACTGGGAAATGGGCATGGTGGCTAACCTAATTGAAAGAATGCCTTTAGCGCTGATTGCTTTAGTCCTGGTTTTCTTTGGGGAGATGAACCTGCGACAGAGATGGGAAAAGTGGCTGTTATGGGGGCTATCGTGGTCAACTCTGGTTGCAAGTGTGCTGTTTTTTGCTTTAGTACCGCTTAGCGTCAGCTCAAGTGTGAAGCTCAGATCTCAGGGTAGCGCCCAGGTACAGATAGATGCTAGACAGCAGATGATTCAGCTAGAGGAACTCCAGGCAAGGGTCAATAATGCCACCAGCCAGGAGATGAATGCTCTGGCAGAAGCACTAATAGGTCAAAGCATAACGCTCGAAGTCAACGACTCTCAAGCACTGGAGGAACAGCTACTAGCAGAGATCGACTCAGCCAAAAAGCAGGTAGTTGCCCAGCGTGAAAGTGCTGATAGAAGCCAGTGGCTGACTTTGCAAAAAAGTGCCCTCAAATGGAGCCTCAGCGCTATCGTCTCAGCGTTTCTGTTTTTTTCGATCTGGCATTTGACCGATTGGGCACGTCAGCCTAAGCCCTCTAAGCCGCGCTCTTGAGCGCCGCAATAATCTGTAAGTTAGCTGCCGGAAAGGGATACTGGTCAATTTGATCCAGCGTTACCCAGCGGACTTCATCACACTCCAGAGGCTGAGGATCGCCGCTGACGTGCTGGCAATGATACACGTTTAAGGTGACCTTGAAGTGCGTGTAGGCATGGTTTACGACCATCAGGCGATCGCCGACAGTAATTTTAATGCCTAGCTCTTCTTCAATCTCTCGCTCGACGCAGGCTTCCAGAGACTCCCCTGGTTCGACTTTGCCCCCCGGAAACTCCCAGAGGCCGCCCAAAAGGCCGGTTTGATGGCGGCGATCGATCAAAATTTTCCCTTCAGGGTTGTAAATGACCGCAACCCCAATTACTTTATGAGGCAGCGGTGCACGACTCTCACTCATGGGTAACTCCAGCTGTATGTTTTGATTGTAGGCGGCACAGTGCGATCGCCAAGGACAGAGCAAACAGGCAGGGTGATGACGAGTGCAGAGGGTTGCACCCAAATCCATTAAAGCCTGGTTAAAGTCTCTAGGCTGCTGCGGGTCTAGCAGCAGCCTAGAGACCTGCCAGAGAAAGCTGAGAGACTGACTCGGTGGGCAAGGCAGCGCCACCAGCCGCGCCAGCACCCGTTTGACATTGCCGTCTAAGATTGGCAAGGGCTGATTAAAGGCAGCGCTCAAAATTCCCCCTGCCGTGGTGCGACCGATTCCCGGCAGCGCCATCGCCGTCGCGAGCGACTGAGGAAACGCACCGTCGTGCTGCAGCACAATCACCTGAGCCGCCCGGTGCAGGTTACGGGCACGCGCATAGTAGCCCAGCCCCTGCCACGCCTTGAGGACGGCCTGCTGATCGGCGGTAGCTAATAATTGAACGGTGGGAAACGTTTTGAGCCAGCGATCGTAGTAGGGTAAGACCGTTTTTACCTGGGTCTGCTGCAGCATAATCTCTGAGATCCAGATGGCATAGGCATCTCGACTGCGTCGCCAGGGCAGGTCTCGGCCAGACTGGCCATACCAGCCTAGCAGCGATCGCCGCAGTTCTAAGACAACAGCTATCGGCAGATCCGCTAGCGAATCTGCCGATAGGGAAGTCTTTTCAATGAACTCAAACAGCTTAAACTGGCTCAAGGAACTGGCTCAATCAAGCCGCAACTACTCAACGGTATCAGCGCTGGTCTTGGCTAATGCCTGCTCAAACGTCATTCTTTGCTCAGCGCTTCGCAAGAAATAACCGCTCATCATCGCAGACGCCAACAGCCGACCCAAGTGTTCACGGCTGGTTGTCACCGTAATGTCAAAGTGCTGGGACGGCAAACCGCCTAATAGCCCAATGACATTGTGCTCCATCACCTGCAAAACTTCAGACGAATCAGGCTTCGAGAGCTGGGCGATCGTCTCCGATTCTAAAGACTGCACATAGTGCATCAGGGCATTCCCCTGAGCAGACCTATCCAAAAAATCAGATGCTTGACCAGGTGCGTTATTCATAACAGCTCCCTCACTCAGAAAACAACTGCTCACCTGGTGTATAACCCTATGAGCCGCGCTACAACGGTGTGTAACGCTTATTGCCACTGTAGCAAGGTCAGTTGCAACCCAGGGTAGGTAGAACCGAACTGGGCCATAGGGGGATATCAGCGAGTCAGGAATGGGGGAGACTCCGCCTCTACCAGGTCGGATCTACATAGAGATCGATCGTCATCTGCGATCGCCCGGCTGGGACAGCACTGATGCAGGCGCAGATGGGATCTTCGCCACCATCTACCTCAACTTCACAGGCATGGCAAGAACCCATGAGACAGCCTGTGGGAATGGTGACTCCGGCCCGGGCAGCGACCTGGAGCAGCGGTTCCCCGGCTTCAGCCTCGACCACCACGTCGTCTGGAAGAAAGCGAATTTCTGTGCTCATGGCGTCTTTTAAGAGGCGGTGTGGGGAGCTGCCGGGACTTGCTTCAGCATTTCAACCAGAGTATGGTGAGCGTCTTGGGCGCTTTCGAGGGCGTGATCAAAATTCACGCGCAGGGCAGTCGGAGCGCCCCCAACCTGGGCTGTCAGGTTCATGCCCTGGCTGTCAATAGAGTCCATTGCCGCTGCCGTAGCCGCCTGTGCGCCGCCAAAGAACTGCGCATAGGTAAGGACGGCCTCGGCATGATCTTTATTCATGTGCTTACAAATGCGATCGCTCACTGCCGCTGTAATCGCTTCTGACATGTAAAATTCTCCAAGCTACCCCCCTAACCTAGCACTGCCTGAAGGAGTCATGGAGTTGTTGCCATCGTCTAGTCTAGATTTAGAGCATCCTTGGCCTACGGGGCATATTTTTCAAAGTCCGGGTGCTCACTTGACCTATCGTGTGGTGGGGCCGTGCTGTCGGCTGTTTGACCGCAATCAGCTCCCTTGGCCGTGCTGTCGGCTACAGTGGCGTGGCAAAGAACCTAGCTGGCGGCGCGTGGGCCGCCAGCTAGTGCCTGACATGGCTACGCGCAAATTTGCTTCCTACAGCGTTGAGATTATCGGTCAGAGCTATCGCAGTGAGCCATTTGTGATCACGCTCTACACCTTCTTGCTGCCGCCTCAGCAACAGCAGTGGTGGTACGCCAAACAGAGGCCTCTGGCAATCTCAATGCCTGAAAAAACGGGCCTACAAGCCGATGGACACCAGTAAACCTACGCTAACGCATCTTTGTATTTAGGACTGCTGAGGGAGAATAGTTTTGGCAGTGGCTCTAGATGTCCCTATCCCGCTTCAAACTGTAAGGGTCTGCCACGCACAGTGTCGTTGAAATGACCGTGATCAAAAACTACCTGACCCGCAACCAGGGTGAGGCTGGGCCAGCCCGTTAAGTTCCACCCCTCAAACGGACTCCAGCCGCACTTGGTTTGCAACTCATGGCGCAGGACGGGTCGGTAGGTCTTTAAGTCAATCAGTACTAAATCGGCGTCATAGCCGGGAGCGATCGCTCCTTTATTGGGAATCTGATAGGCTTTGGCGACTGCTGTAGACATCCAGTTGGCCACCTGTGCTACCGTACAGCGCCCTTGCATAGCCTGGGTCAGCATCAGCGGCAGCGAAGTCTCTACCCCAGGCATTCCTGACGGAGAGGCCGGATAGCCTTTGCCTTTTTCTGCTAGCGTATGGGGGGCATGATCGGTGGCTATGAAGTCAATCACACCGTCTAGCAGGGCCTGCCACAGTACCTGGTTATCATGGGGCGATCGCAGCGGCGGATTCATCTGAGCCAGGGTGCCAATAGCTTCGTAGGCAGCGGTGTTGAGCAGCAGGTGCTGGGGAGTGACCTCTGCTGTGACCCAGTCGGGCTTATCTTGCCGCAGCAGGCCAGCTTCTTCAGCCGTAGAGAGGTGCAAAATATGCAGTCGCCGCCGATATTTTTTAGAGAGCCTGAGGGCTAGCTGCGTTGCCTCTAGAGCGGCCTGAGCGTCCTGAATTTCGGAATGCACTTTGGGGTCGCTGCGTCCGGCAAACTGCTGTCGCCGTGCCAAAATCCGCGCCTGGTTTTCAGCATGGACAGCAATCAGGCGATCGCCCTCGGCAAAAATTGGCTCAATCGCGGTTTCTGTATCGACCAGCAGCGCCCCGTGAGCAGACCCCATAAATATTTTGATACCGGGAGTAGGCTGAGCCGTGCGCAAATCTGGCAGGTTCTCAGGCGTGGCCCCAATAAAAAAGCCGTAGTTAACCAGGGATCTCTCGGAGGCCAGCTTCAGCTTGGCATCTAAAGTTGCCTGTGTGGTCGTCAGCGGCTGCGTGTTGGGCATTTCCAGGTATGACGTGACGCCGCCTCGGGCACAGGCCCGTGAAGCAGTGTACAAATCTTCTTTGTGCTCTAGGCCCGGATCTCGAAAATGTACCTGGGGATCAATCACTCCCGGCAGCAGCGTTTGCCCCGCCGCATCAATAGTCTGTACTCCTGCAGTAGGCAAAATCGTATCTGCAACCTGGGCAATGCGATCGCCTGCAATGCTTACATCTCCAGAGATAAATTCACCAGAGGGCAGCAGAATACGGGCGTTTTGAATCAGGAGTGTGACCGTCATAGAAACAGACGCACCAAAGAGCAACACAGATCTGATCTGTTCGACTGTAGACTATTTTAGCGGGATGGGGAGCCTGTCACCTTTGCAGATGCAAAATTTTAGCCTCTAGTCGAAGAATGCTGCACGTCGGTAAGACGGACTTTTCAGAGAATGAGTACAAATGCTCGACTCCAACCAGCTTTGATGCTAGCTTAGAGAACAAACCTGCTGACGGCGCTCAGAAAGCAGGTGGAATGCTGATATACGAGGCATAGGGGCGATCGCTGGCAAGATTTGGCAGCCAGATAGCATCTTGGCTACAAATTGACTATGATCGGTTGATTAACCCTGCCCTACCCAAGTTTAGGTGTTTGCCTGTGGCCGAAAATCATCCGTCTCTACCTCCTGGCTCAGAGGCTCCTGGCTCAGAGGCTCCTGGCTCAGAAACTCCTAGCCCAGAGGAGACCTCCAACCGGCCTGGGTCGGCTGCGCTACCCCCTGCTAAAGCGCAGGCCACAGCTAATCCCTGGATAGAAGCCCTGCAAACAGTCGGGCTAAGTGTTGTTTTAGCCTTGGGAATTCGACATTTTGTGGCAGAGGCCCGCTACATTCCCTCAGGCTCAATGGAGCCAACGCTGCAGATTAACGATCGCCTAGTCATTGAGAAAATTAGCTACCGCTTTAATCCTCCGGTGCGAGAAGATATTGTGGTGTTCTGGCCGCCTGAAAATCTGTTTCCCGCAGGTGGGCGGCGCGATGCGTTTATCAAGCGCGTCATTGGCCTGCCGGGCGAGTCTGTTGAAGTTAAAGAGGGCAAAGTATTTGTAGAAGGTCAAGCCCTGGAAGAAGACTACATTAAGGCTCCTCCCAACTATCAGTGGGGGCCTGAAATCGTACCCGCCGATCAATACCTAGTTCTGGGCGATAACCGCAACAGCAGTTTTGACAGCCACTCTTGGGGCTTCGTACCGCAAGACAATATTATTGGTCGAGCCGCAGTCCGGTTTTGGCCGCCCCAGCGGCTAGGAGGTCTTGACTAGACTCAGGCAAAAATTTGCAGCATGGCGCGGGTTGAGATGCCTAGGCCCAATAGAAAAATGCTCAGAGCACTGACTGTTGGCAGCAGTCTCATAGCTTTTGACTGGGTGGGAACTCGCTTGAAAAACTGCCTGCCGTAAACCAGCAGCAGCCCTAGGCTAGTCAGCACTACCGCCAACCCCAGACTAAAAGCCACAACCAGCGATAGCCCCAAAGCAATATTCCCAAACGCGATCGCGCTCAGTAGCAAAACCAAAGCTGCCGGACAAGGAATGAGTCCGCCTGAAATGCCCAAAGCTAGCAGGCTACGCCAGGTTACCGGAGAGCCATCTGCTCCAGAGGGTAAATGAGAGTGCGAGTGTCCCCCAGCATGTGAGTGATGCCCTGAGTGGGCATGGCTGTGAGTGTGGGGCGGGTTCGCGTGTGCCGTTTCCAGTACATTGTGGGACTGGATTGGGTGGGAGTAAGAATATTTGTGGGGATGAGGGTGAGAATGTTCTTGGGCAGAAGTAGCCAGCACAGGTATGGCAGGGTGAAGCAGTTCATGACTGTGCCCAGGTTCAGCGTCTCCATGATGGGTGTGAACATGACTGCGTTCAGTATGGCCATGTCCAGTATGACTGTGTTCAGCCTGACTATGACTGTGGCTATGCCCGTGGTCAGCGTGTTCATGATCGGTGTGAACATGATTGTGTCCGCTGGCATTCAATTCAGGGCGTCTCTGGCGATCGCGTCTCCAGCGCGTCATCAGCAGGTTAAAGCCAATACCCACCACCATCGATCCTGATATCAGGCTCATCCACGGATAGAGCGTTTCTGGAACTACATAGCGAGTGGCAAAGAGCGCTACCAGCCCTAGCGCAAAAATGCCCAGCGTATGAGTGATTGTTGTGGTCGCAGCCAGAATGACAGCATGGAGAGGAGTTGCCCGTTCGCCAATCAGATAAGCCCCGACCAGGGTTTTGCCGTGTCCCGGCGACATAGAGTGCAGAGCACCCCAGACAAAAGCCCCCGCGATCGCCAAGATCGTTTCGCTCATTCCCAGCCACTGGGAGCGGGGGATAAGGGCCAGGGTTTGCTTTTTGGGCGTGAAGACAAAAGTTTTGAGCTGTCCGGCTCGTAAGACGGTAGCTAGGCAGCTAGCGCCGGGTGCCTCTGGCAAAAATAAATCATAGAAAACAGTTGGCTCTTGGGGGGGCGTATCCCAGGTGTAGTCTAGGCGCAGGGTTGTATGGGTACTAGGTGCTAGCACTGCGCCGGGCACCACTCGACCTTCAGGAGCCGTTACCGTCAGGGTTGGACTGGAGCGATCGCCGTCGCTGAGCCTGATCTTTTCGCTAAAAAAAGCCTGTAGCGCCGCTTGGTGAGCCAGAACCTCACTAGCAGAGAGCTGATTATCCTGGTTGTCATCGGCAAAAGCGCTCAAGCCAGTGGGGTAAGTCAGGGTGATTTGAACGGTAGCTGGCTCAACAATCACCTCGGCAGTCGAGAGATCAGCCCAGTGGGCCTGACCGGGTGGAGCAGCGACTAGAGCACAAACCAGGAGGATAAAACCCGAGAGCAGACTCAAACCGCCGTAGCGAAACAGCTTTTTCATAAAAAGACCCCAAGGAATGCGTTGAGCAGCGATCGCAGAATAAATTGTCTACAAAGTGTACGCAACTATGCCCTCAATTGGATGTCTTTTCAGCCAGCCGGTGGAATTTTTGTGACACGAATTCTTTAAACTCCGGCTGCATATAGTGAAAGGCAGGAGGATGAAGGTAGAAGGATGAAGGATGAATAGGATGCTGGTGGTGTAAAGATTCAGCGATCTGAGTTGTTCTAACCAAACTGCGGTTTGCCATAGCGCGCAAAAAAGGCGGATGAAACTTTCATCCGCCCCTTGCTAGCCGGAGCAAGGCCAGGGCTATTTTTTGAGTAGCGGTTCAGCCAGCGATCGCTGGCTGAACTCGGGCTGAGACTGGGCTATTTGTTGGCGTCAGTTTCTGAAAACTCGGCGTCAATGACGTCATCTTCGCCGCCCGTAGCGCTGGTGCCGTTTTCTGGGGTACCGGCATCTTCACCGGGAGCGCCCGCTGCTGCCCCATCCCCCTGCTGATAGAGATTGCTGCTGACGGTGTAAAGCGCCTGCTGCAACTCGGTAGTCAGGGTTTTAATCTTGTCGAAGTCTTCGCTGGCGATCGCTTCTCTAAGATCTTTAACTTGACCCTCGATTTTCTCTTTGTCAGCGGCAGGAACTTTCTCCCCTAGCTCACCAATTTGCTTTTCAGCCTGATAGGTCAGCGAGTCGGCCTGATTCTTCAGGTCAATATTTTCGCGGCGCTCTTTGTCAACTGCGGCATTAGCCTCAGCATCCTTCACCATGCGCTCGACTTCCTGCTCGTCTAGGGTAGAAGCGCCAGTAATGCTGATAGACTGCTCTTTGCCAGTGCCCTTGTCTTTGGCCGTGACGTTGAGAATGCCGTTGGCATCAATGTCGAAGATGACCTCAATCTGAGGCACACCCCGAGCCGCCGGCGGAATTCCGTCGAGCCGGAAGGTTCCCAGGCTCTTGTTGTCCTTAGACAGCTCCCGCTCACCCTGCAGAACGTGAATTTCCACATTGGTTTGTCCGTCTACCGCCGTCGAGAAAACCTCAGACTTTTTGGTCGGCACGGTGGTATTACGCGGAATTAGCTTGGTCATGACGCCCCCTAGGGTTTCAACCCCTAGAGATAGCGGAATCACGTCCAGCAGCAGAATGTCTTTGACCTCACCCGCCAAAACGCCCGCCTGGATAGCCGCGCCCACAGCTACAACTTCGTCTGGGTTGACGCTCTGGTTAGGATCCTTACCCAACACCCGCTTCACCAGCTCTTTGACTGCCGGAATCCGGGTTGAACCGCCGACGAGAACGATTTCATCAATGTTCTCTTTGCTCAGCTTGGCATCTTTGAGTGAGTTCTCAACCGGAATACGGCAGCGATCGATCAGGTCTGAAACCAGCTCCTCAAATTTAGCCCGGGTCAGCGCCATGTCGAGGTGCTTGGGCCCGTCTTGAGTAGCGGTAATAAAAGGCAGGTTGATTTCGGCCTGAGTGGCGCTAGACAGCTCGATTTTGGCTTTTTCAGCCGCTTCGGTCAGGCGCTGTAGCGCTTGCTTATCTTTGCGCAGGTCAATGCCCTCAGACTTCATAAACTCCTCAGCCAGGTAGTCTACGATCTTTTTGTCGAAGTCATCACCGCCTAGGTGAGTGTCGCCTGACGTAGACAGTACCTCAAAGACGCCGTCGCCGACTTCTAGAATAGAGACATCAAAGGTACCGCCGCCCAAGTCAAAGACAAGAATAGTTTCGTTGCTCTTTTTGTCCAAGCCGTAGGCTAGAGAAGCTGCCGTCGGCTCGTTAATGATCCGCAGCACTTCGATGCCAGCAATCCGGCCTGCATCTTTGGTGGCCTGACGCTGGGAGTCATTAAAGTAAGCAGGCACCGTAATCACCGCCTGAGTGACGGTTTCACCGATGTACTTGCTGGCGTCATCAACCAGCTTGCGCAGAACCTGGGCTGAAATTTCTTCAGGGGCAAACTGCTTTTCTGCATTAGAGGATTCTAAACGGACGTTGCCGCCAGAGTTGAGGACGTTGTAAGCAACCTCAGTCGCTTCGTTGTTTACTTCGTCATAGCGGCGACCCATGAAGCGCTTAACAGAATAAAAGGTGTTGCCCGGGTTCATCACCGCCTGACGCTTGGCAATTTGACCGACTAAGCGATCGCCATTTTTAGCGTAGGCGACGACAGAAGGCGTTGTGCGAAAACCCTCTGCGTTAGCAATAACGGCGGGCTTACCCCCTTCCATTACCGCTACACAGGAGTTGGTAGTTCCTAAGTCAATGCCAACAACTTTGGCCATAAAATTCTTGCTCCGGCTTAACAGTTACTTACTATAGTGCTAGGCAAAAGCGGTTCTCTGAAGGGGGGGTTACCGAACCTGAAGGTGAGGAGTTGACGGGGTTTCAGATGTTGAGTGACTAACTGACCCACTTTGTATTAGGATTACCTGACTAACCCTTTAGCTTAGGAATGCTAGCAATGGAGACTTTGGAAAAATGAGCGACCCAACCTCTCAACCCATGAGCAAAGCAGTCTTTAACAGCCTCAAGATTTTGGCCGCCAGAGGCGATCAGCAGGCAATTGAAGCCCTAGCGCGATCGCAGGAACTCGGCATGAGCGTGCTTGACGATGATCACCCAGATGCAGGTGACATTAAAGTAGTGCTGGAATGGTCAGACGGGATGCATATCATCACCGATTACGGTGCCAGCTTTATTCCCAACGAGGTACTTCCCGAGGCCGATTAGCCTGAAGCCTAAAAAAAATAATAAAACCTGCCTGCTTCAGTACGGATGTACTATGATGAGAGCGTTCACCCAAATTACGGGCTTTAGCACTCTACCCCCCGTGGCTCTGAAGCAGCGTAGCTTTTTAGCTACTTTGAACCAGCCTCTGAGTGTTTGGAGCCTGCACTGGCTTCTAAACGGCTTTAGCAGAGAATCGCTATGGTTCATAACTCAGATCAGCAGTATCCCCAATATACTCAACAGCGCTGTTCTGCGCCTTCCCCAGCGCGGCAGCAGGCTCCCCCTAGCTCCAGATTAGCCCGGCCCAAACGCAGGCGTAGGCGACGGCCAGCCAAAGCTTTGATTGCAGGTGGCTCAGTCTTGGCGATCGCGGCGCTGGCTATTTCTCCGGCCCAGCAGCAGCAGGCTCAGGCCGAAGTTTGCACCCAGGTTGTTCAAGAAACATCACGACTGTCTCGGGGAGAACTGACCAAGCTGTTGAGCGTACCCGAGTCGTCAAGTCGAGCCGCTGTTGAAGATATCCTTGGCGAGCCTTACTGCCTGCTCTCAGCCGCTTCAGCTCAAACAGGCACCCTAGAGCGACAGGCTTATCCCCTAGAGTTTGATATCGATACCTGGTTTGTAGTGGAATATGCAGGGGATCGCTATGTCGGCTACGACTTCAGCTTTCGCAAATAGGGGAGGCAAAATGGAGCGTGTTTTGCGGGCGATTGCCAAAGTAGGGGTGGGTGGGCTGTTGCTAATTGCAGGCTGCGGTCGTTTAGCGACGCCCCCGGCGCGACAGGTTTCAATTCATCAAAACTGGGCTTTGCAGCCCGGTAGTGAGGTTGCGGGCTACCACGTCAGTGGGGGGCTAGGCGACATCTCAATTGAGCTGAAGGGAAAAGCGGCCCGTGCTCCTTTCAATGGCAAAGTGCAGCCGAGTACAGCCGAGTGCGTCATGTTTTCTAGCCCAGAGGTGCCGGCCTATCTGTTTCGTTTCTGTGGCCTACATAATATTCAGCTAGGAGAAATCGAAGCGGGACACAAAATAGGCAGTGGGGAAACACTCCAGTTTGCGGCACTTCGCAAGCAGCCAGATGGCACCTGGGCTTTGGTCGAGCCTGCGGTAGATATTTTGGAGCGCACTGTGAGTACCCCTTAGCTTTTTCTCGCACCTTTCTCAAGTTTCGTCCTTAAAATTGTAGGTAGAGATGTTTAAGGAGCCTCGCTTAATGGATCCTATCAACCCCCAAACTCCAGAACCTGTAGATATTCCCGTCAAAACAATCCCATCAGTAGACCCCCCAATTCCGCCCGGTGGCACAGCCGCTGAGAGCTTTACCACTGAGGAGTTTATTATCTCGGGTGATACCTTGGTCGCTAAGGTCAAAGAGCTTATTCACGAAAGCAACATTCGGCGCATCATCATCAAAAATGAAGAGGGCCGCGTCCTGATTGAAATTCCACTAACGGTTGGTGTCGTTGGCGGTGTCGTTAGCGCTGCGGTTTTTCCGGTGATTGCCGCAGTTGGTGTGATTGGAGCGATGGTGGCTCATCTAACTCTGGTAATTGAGCGCAGAGATTAGTCGCAGCTGCGATCGCATTTGGCTTGAAGTGCTCAGCCAAACAAGATAAGTAAGCTGGCGCGTAAACAAATGCGGGCGATCGCCTGTGCTTGTCTACGCGCTATCTGTTAGGTGCCCGCCATTACGGCAGGTTCTGCTCTTTCAGATGGCTTAGCAGCCAGTTGGCCATTGTTGCCCGTCGGGTGAGCCGAGGAACCAGCTGATCGACGCGGTAGCCTTTGAAGCCTAGCTCTTTGAGTAGCTGTTTGTTCTGCTGAGGAATCAATCGTGTGAGCTGCACGGTGGCAGCGCGGCTCTCAATAAAGCTGGGCGGCTGGGGGTATTTTTCTCGCCAAGCGGCTTCTACACGGGTAGTGTCCCACTGGTTCATAGCTTCGTCGTAGCGGTAGCCCAGGTAGTGCCAGACCAGACGATTCACCGTTTCGTCTGGCAGATCTTCATTAAGAATGGCCCAGACTGTCTCTGTTGTAAGCGGCGGCAGCATAGTCAATTAAATCTGGAGGGCAAAGACCCCATAGCCTGTCTATCTTAGAATAAGGGCACCAGGATATTGTCTACGCGAAGTCCTGGCATCGTCCAGTAACCCAACGCCAGCAAAGGTTGCGCTGGGTTGCGCTATGCTTCACCCAGCCTACAGCAGAATCACAGGTTCGAGAGTTTTGTCCGTCAACCAGGTATTTGGCTGAGCGATCGCCCCGAAGCAGCTCAATAGTAAAGCCAAGCTGCTGTCCTTGACTGCTTTGCTGTTAGTGTTTATAGCCTGAAGCTTAAGACATAAGCAAACCGGATCAATGCTTACTCTACAGCAACAGACAAGTTCTGATTAAAGACAAAGCAGTTTTCAATAGCAGCCCACGAGTTCTCTGTAGGAGCAGCGGAGTTTTCATTAGAGCTTAACCAGTTTTCCGTAGCAGCTAACGAGTTCTGCTCAAGGCTTAACCAGTTCTCCGTTAGCGTTAATACTTAGACTTGAGCGAGTTAGGCCAAAAATCTTCGAGAATGTTTTATCTTGCCAAAGACGTTAAGCGTGGAAGTACAGAACTTGCTTGAAGAGTTCTCGATCGCTGTTTAAGCTTCTATGTTCTTTTGGTCTACGAAGCTGCTTTTTGATTTTTGGTGTCCACTCTGAGCGCAAGCTGATCGTCTGATCGGCTGGTCTGATTTCTTCATCCAATCTCAAAAAAAGGGTAAAACGATGGCACGAGCCAAACGAACATCTACCGTTCTGCAAAGAGCAGAGCGTCGCGCTTCCGGTATGGATTCTATTGACGCCAATCTCGATCTAGGCAACAGCATGACCCTAGAATCATTTTGGGCCGATATTGATGACCTGCGAGATCAGCAGAAAAAGTACAACGCCCTACTCTCCACAGTTGATCAGCTCTACAACGACATGCTGGAAGCTGAAAAAGCCGTGGCTGAAAAGTCAGAAAAAATGCTGAGCGCTGTTGCTGTCGTCTACGGGCGCAAGAGTTCTGAGTATGAGATGGCAGGCGGCACCCGACGGTCTGAGCGGCGACGCTCTAGTCAGTCTTCTGCTCAACAGCAGTCAGTTGCTTAGGTTTTTGACCTGCCACTGAGTTAATTTGAGGAGCGATCGTATGGAAACGTGCGGTCGCTCTTTGTTTTCAAGACACTTATTGAAACTGAAACTTAGGCAAAGCGGCTACTGTACGTCACCAAGGTATTGCTTTACAAAAGCTTTTGATGCTTCAGGATTCAGCTTTTTCAGCGTTTGAACAACTGCTACTACTGTTTCAGCAGTCGGGTCACGCTTTTCATCCACCCACCGATGGACATTATTGCGTTCCACATCCCTGTCTCTCACCAGACAGTAGCGGTGCAATCATTGCCATCAGCTTTGGAATATCTTGATGAACAACGTTTCAGACTTCATCACAGTACTATCAGTCTGATGAGGACACTACCCTACTAACTTTGCACTAAACCTGAGGTTCTGGCAGCTTCAAAGTGCCAAATTTAGGCGACCAGAACTCGCCCCGACTCTGAAAATAGGCAACTTCTTTGCATTTGCTGCGACGATTCTCTAGGAGCGAACAGCGCAGCATCATTTTGTCTTGGCCGTCTTTGGTGTAGGCGTAGCGCTCCAGCATCGCGCCGCAGACGGGGCAGGGATGATCAACAAACACATCGGGGTTGAGAGCCTGCCGCTGGGCGTGAGGCAGCTCGTAGCGTTTGGCCTTGGTATGCCAAAACATGACGGTGCCACAGGTCGCACCTGAGCATTTGAGGAAATGCTTGGCTTTGAGCTTTTTGGAACGGGAGGGGACTTTGGTCATTGCCTCGTTGCAGGCAGGGCATCTGGTTTTAGTGGGTTGGCCGCTGGCGGGCTTTGCCTTAGTAGCTGTCGATCGCTCAGGCCGCGTCTTTACGGGGGTAGGGGGCTGCTCGGCAAAAGCTGGCAGGGAGAGGAGCTGAGATTTGGCCTGGGCGATCGCTGGGGCAAAATATCCCCGATTCCAGCCAATTAGATAAGCCTGCCAGTCCTGCTCTCCGGTGGCGATTGCATCCAGTGCCGCTTCCATTTGGGCCGTAAACTCCGGCTGAATTAAGTCTGGCAGCAGCTGTTCTAAGGCCCCATCTAGCTCTAACCCCAAAGCGGTTGGCTGCAGCTTTCCCTGTAGCAGACCCACATATTCTCTTTGCCTCAGGGTTTTAATCGTCGGCGCATAGGTACTGGGGCGACCAATACCTTTTTGCTCCATCAGCTTCACCAGCTTGGGTTCGCTGTAGCGAGGGGATGGATGGGTTTGTTTCTGATCGGCTTGGGCCTGCTCTAGCTGCAGGGCAAGCCCTGCAGCTAGAGCAGGCAAGACAGAGTCGGCGCTGAGGTTATTCCAGTAGCAGGTGTATCCGGCAAATTCAAGTACCTGACCTCGGGCTTCCCAGTGGGCATCACCAGACTGGGTAACAATGCGAGTCTTGCGCAACCGCGCTGGAGCACACTGGGAGGCAACTGCCCGATTCCAAATCAGCTCATAGAGACGGGCGGCATCCGAGGATAACTCGCGCTGAAGCTGCTGGGGCAGGTGGTTGACTTCAGTGGGGCGAATCGCTTCATGAGCTTCCTGAGATCCCTTAATGGCACGGTGCTGAGTGGTTTTGCGGGGCACGTTGGTGGGGTCATGCTGCTGGAGGTATTGATACACAGCTTCACAAAAAGGAGTCGAAAGGATCACCGAATCCGTTCGCATGTAGGTGATATGGCCCTTTTCGTACAGGGACTGGGCCACTTTCATGGTTTGCTCGGGGCTGAAGTGGAGCCTCGACCCTGCTGTCTGTTGCAGGGTCGAGGTGACAAAGGGGGCCGGGGGCGACTGAGGGGTCTGTTTGCCTTCAACTTGCAAAACCTGATGGGGATGAGATTGCGCGATCGCTACTAGTGTATCCGCCCGTTCTTGAGAGGTCACCCGCTCTGATTCTTTTTCAATCCCCGTGTCCTCTGGGGTTTTCGTAGACTGGCGCTGAGGCTTAGGGCTGCTGCGGTAGAAAGCTTTGAACCCTTCCCTATAGGTGACCCAAACGCTCCAGTAATCTTGGGGCGTAAAGGCTTGAATCTGGCGCTCGCGCTCACAGAGCAGATGCAGCGTGGCGCTCTGCACCCGTCCCATTGACTTTGCGCCATTGTTCAACGGCCAGACAATATGACGGCTGCCTGTGTAGCCCACCAGTTTATCGAGGCAGTCACGGGCACGACCGGCAGCGACTAGATCCTGGTTGAGGGTGCGAGGATGGGCGATCGCCGCTCTTACAGCCTGGGGCGTAATTTCGCTGTAGACCACTCGCTGAGGATTGTTGATATGGAGAGCCTGCTGCAAATGCCAGCCAATGGTTTCCCCTTCACGGTCGGGGTCGGTGGCAATGTAGACGCGATCCGCTTTTTTAACTGCCTGCCGCAGTTCTGAGAGCACTTTTTGAGCACGGGCATTGCGGGGTTGATAGCGGCAATCAATTGCAGAGGCTCCTAGATCAAAGCCGAGAGAGTCTTTGCCGTCGTTGGCGAGTTCTCGCACATGTCCCATACTGGCTTTGATGATCCAGCCAGAGCCTAGTATTTGCCCCAGCTTTTTCAGCTTGCCAGGGCTTTCAATCAGCAGCAGGTTCGGCATAGCGACCTCGACTTGACTCTTTTAATTAATAGTACACCTGAACTAAATTTCTCTCCAGTTTTACTTTCTTGCTGGAGGTTTTCCTGACGCTGCACAATGGGTTTATGAAACTAGAAGTTGCAAGTGCCAAATTTGGGCGATCGCGCCATCGCCTCAGCCAGAGCGCGATCGCTTAAGATTTGTTTACAATATGAATATCTGGCCTTTACTACCCAACACGGTGCAGACTTCAGCCCCAACCCAAGATTCAGATTTGCCAGTTTTGCCGTCCGCTGCGATCGCTGCTTTGCCTGCAGGCGGCCCCGATTGCGATCGCTTTGACTGGCAAGAAGCCTGGTATCCCATCGCTTACCTCAGTGACCTCGACAAAAGCAAGCTCACCCGCTTTGTGCTGCTAGACACAGCGCTGGTAATCTGGTGGGAGCCTGCTGCTGCTGCCTGGCGCGTTTTTGCTGACCAGTGCCCGCACCGTTTGGCCCCCCTCTCCCAGGGCCGGGTGAACGAGGCCGGACAGCTAGAATGCCCGTATCACGGTTGGGCTTTCTCCGGCGAGGGTGCCTGTGAGTACATTCCCCAGCAGCCTGAGGCGATTCAGGCCAACCTCTCCTCACGGGCCTGTGCCACTGCCCTGCCGACTCGCCTCTGCCAGGATCTGCTGTTTGTCTACCCCGGCAAACCCGAAAATGCGTTTCAGGTACAGGTTCCCCTGATCGAGCCGCTGATAGAAGACCCCAACGGCTGGGTGATGCTCAACACTTTCCGAGATTTACCCTACGACGCGCTTACTTTATTAGAGAACGTGCTGGACGCCAGCCACATTCCCTACACCCACCACAAAACCGTGGGCAAGCGCGAAAATGCCGCTCCAATGGAGATGGAGGTTTTGGAATCTGATAGGCAAGGCTTTTGCGGTATCTGGCCGGAAGGGCCGCGCAAAGGCAAATTAGGCACTCAGCACACCCGCTTCGTGGCCCCCTCGCTGATGTACCACGACCTCACCTCAAAGCAGTTTGGCCGCACGATGACCGTGGTTTACGCAGTGCCGACTCGCAAAGGCGAATGTCGGCTGTTTGCTCGCTTTCCGTTCAAGTTTTCGTCTAAGCTGCCGGGTTTGTTTATTAAGCTAACGCCGCGCTGGTACAGCCATATTGGCAACAATGGCGTCCTTGAAGACGACCAGATTTTCTTGCACATTCAGGAGCGTGAGCTAGAAAAGGCAGGCAGCAAACCCTACGCCCAGGCTTGCTATCTGCCAACTCAAGCCGATCGCTATGTGCTGGCTTTTCGCCAGTGGGTGAGCAACTTCAAGGCCGATCCTTTTCCCGGTCAGTCGCTACCGGGCGAGGCCACCCAGGCTGACCTGCTCGATCGCTATCACTCTCATACCCAACACTGCGGTAGCTGCGCCCCGGCCCTGGCCAATATCCAGCGCCTGCGACAGCTAGCAGCTTTGCTGGCCTTTATCAGCCTCAGCCTGACGCCTTTAGCCGCGATCGCGCTCAGCACTCGGGCTGGCGGCTTGCTTAGCGCCCTGACGCTCACCGCCGGAGGTATCTGGTATGGGCTAGGTCAGCTTGAGCGCCGATTCTACCAGGGTCGCCCCGTGCCGCCCCGCAACTTTTCGACCAAGTAGTTAACTAGTTGCAGTTGCCACAGGGCAGGCACTGGCCTATCTACTGGCTAACCCTGATCCAGAGCCAGCCCTTTTGCCATGATTAGCAACGGTCAGAGCTTTTTATTTCTCAAGCTGGTGCAACAGCCACAGCCGCAGTACGCCAACTCGCGTCTATTCTCTTTGCTTAATCCGGGCAACGACTTTTACCCGGTGCTGCAGATTATGAAAAATCTGGCTCAGGTGTTGCTCCAGCCCAATTACGCTCGATAGCCCTGTCCGAAAATGGCGAGACAGCCAGTCAAACACCCGCTAGAGTCAAGGGGTTGTGAACCTCACGGCTGGCATGATTACCCTAGATGCTCGTGGCTGCTATCAGGCGGTGCTGACCCACGACCCGCGTTTTGATGGGGTGTTTTTTGTCGGGGTGACCACCACCCGGATCTACTGCCGCACCGTTTGTCGGGCCAAAACGCCTCAGCAAAAAACTGCACGTTTTACCCCAGCGCTGCTGCTGCTGAGCAGGCGGGCTTTCGTCCCTGTTTGCTCTGTCGGCCTGAACTGGCCCCCGGCAATGCCCGCATTGATGCTGTCGGTCGCTTGGCGGCGGCTGTGGCCAAACGCATTGAAGCGGGGGCACTGCTAGAGCAGCGATTTGAAGATTTGGCTGCCGAACTGGGCGTCAGTGCCCGTCATTTGCGCCGGGCGGTGCAGCAAGAATTTGGGGTTTCCCCGATTAAGCTGCTGCAAACCCATCGTTTGTTGCTGGCCAAGCAGTTGCTAAGAGAAACGACCTTGTCAATGGCTGATGTGGCCTATGCCAGTGGCTTTAGCAGCCTGCGCCGCTTTAATGCTCTATTTCAGGCGCGCTACCGCCTGCAGCCTACTCAAATTCGGCATTCAGCCCCCGCCCTACAAAAGTCTCAAGAGACTCAAGACTACATTGTCTGCGAAGTGGCCTACCGCCCCCCCTTAGACTGGTCGGCACTGCTGGGCTATCTGGCCGGACGGGCGATCGCTGGCATAGAGACAGTTACAGCCAAGAGCTATGGTCGCACCGTGCGGCTGGGGCAGCAGCGCGGCTGGCTAACGGCTGTACCTATCAGCGATCGCTGTGGGCTAAAAGTCACCCTGTCCCTGGCGTTGGTGCCGGTGTTGCCCTTGGCTTTGGCCCAGGTCAAAACACTCTTTGATCTGGCGGCTGAACCGCAGCAGATTGCCGCTCACCTAGGTGAACTGGCCCTGTCTCATCCCGGTCTGCGGGTTCCGGGGGCTTTTGACGGCTTTGAAACGGCTGTGCGCACCATCTTGGGGCAGCAGGTCAGTGTCAAATCTGCCAACACGCTGATGAACCGCTTTGTGCAATGCCTGGGCGAACCCCTAGAGACTCCATTTGCCACACTGACCCATCTGATGCCGACGGCGCAGCAGGTAGCTGAGGTCGATGCCAGCGCGATCGCGGCTTTAGGCATTGTCAAAACCCGAGCTAGAGCAATTTTGGCCCTAGCCGAGGCGATCGCCCAAGGGCGCGTCATGCTCAAACCGGGGGGCAACATTGAGCAAACCGTGGCTCAGCTGCAGGCGCTTCCTGGCATTGGCCCCTGGACGGCTCAGTATATTGCCATGCGGGTGCTGGGCGATCCCGATGTCTTTCTGCACAGCGATTTGGGCATTCGGCAGGCGCTAGGCGAAACTAACTCTAAGCAAATTTTAGCGATCGCGGCCCAGTGGCAGCCCTGGCGCTCCTATGCCACGCTGCATCTTTGGAAATCTTTAGAGCGCAGAGAATCCCCTCAGTCAAAATCAGTTCCCGTTTAAGCTGCTAGCTTATAGAAGGCCCATGCTTTACTTGATGACTTACGAAAGCCCAATTCAAACCCTACGGCTGGTTTCTGACGGGCGATCGCTGCTGGGACTCTACATGCAGTCAGAAAAGCACAGTCTGATTACGCACAGCGACTGGGTAGAAGCCGACTCAGCTCCGCCCTTTGCCGCAGCCAGACAGCAGCTAGACGATTATTTTGCGGGAACGCTGACTGAGTTTGACCTGCCTTTGTCTGTGTCAGGAACGCCCTTTCAGCAGCGGGTATGGGCGGCGCTCAAAACTATTCCCTATGGCACTACGCTCTCCTATGGCAAGCTGGCGCAGCAGATCGCTCAGCCCACAGCCGCGCGCGCAGTGGGGCTAGCCAATGGCCTTAATCCAGTTTCTATTATCGTCCCCTGCCACCGGGTCATTGCTGCCAGTGGTAAGCTAACGGGTTATGGGGGGGGGCTTGAGCGCAAGCGGTGGCTGCTAGATCATGAACGCTCAATCTGGTTAAAACAGCAGAATTAACTATGAAAATTACGGATATTGCTGAGCTTTTGCTGCTGGCTGCAGTTTGGGGGGGGTCGTTTTTGTTTATGCGGGTGGCGGCTCCGGTGTTGGGGCCAGTCTGGCTGATTGAATGCCGGGTACTGCTGGCGGGGGTAGTTTTGCTGCCAGTTTTGGCGCGTCTGGATCTGCTGCACTACCTGCGTCGCCACTGGCTGCCGCTGATGGTGGTGGGCGGCGTCAACTCTGCGGTGCCTTTTGTGCTCTTTGCTTTTGCTTCGATCTCTCTGCCTGCCGGGTTTATGGCCGTTTTGAATGCTACAGCGCCGCTCTTTGGCACCGTTGTCGCTCTGATCTGGCTAAAGGAGTCGCTAACAGCTGCGCGCATGATCGGTTTTGCTTTAGGATTTATCGGCGTGGTTGTCCTGGTCGGGTGGAATGCGATCGCGGCGACGCCTGCTTTCTTTGTGGCTGTCTCAGCCGGACTGCTGGCCTCTTTGATGTATGCGATCGCCGCTCCCTACGCCAAACGTAACCTGGTGGGGGTGCCTTCCCTGGTGGTAGCCTCCGGCAGTCAGCTCAGCGCCGCCTGCCTGCTTTTGCCTGTTTTACCGTTTACAGTGCCGTCGCAGGCTCCTTCCACTACGGTTGTGGCCTCAGTGGTAGCCCTAGCACTACTGTCTACGGCCCTAGCCTACATTCTCTACTTCCGACTGATTCAAAATGTCGGCTCTACCAAAGCTTTAACCGTGGCCTATCTGATTCCTTTGTTTGCGATGTTTTGGGGCGCTTTGATCCTACAAGAGGCGGTTACCGCTGCGATGTTGTGGGGCTGCGGGCTGATTTTGCTAGGAACGGCGATCGCCAACAATCTGTTTGCCAAACTCTTCCACATAGCTTGACCCCCCATCAGGA
The DNA here is from genome assembly GCA_012032345.1 of Leptolyngbyaceae cyanobacterium RM1_1_2. Classification (GTDB taxonomy): domain Bacteria; phylum Cyanobacteriota; class Cyanobacteriia; order Phormidesmidales; family Phormidesmidaceae; genus Sphaerothrix. Next base: position 29,139 of record JAAUQI010000026.1, read on the forward strand.
ACGTTTAAACCGGCGTTATTGAGGCCGCTAGACACTAGTGGCACAGCCCTGCGGTGGTGCAGAACACCAGCGGTAGCCAGCAGTAGAACGTTGTGCCCTCACCCACCTGAGTGTCAAAGCTAATGCGTCCCCGATGCAAATCTACGCACTGCCTCGCAATCGAAAGCCCCAACCCAGTTCCCGGTATATGCTCTACGTTGCGTCCCCGGTAGAAAGGTTCAAACAGGTAAGGGCGATCTCTTGCCAAAATGCCGATGCCTATATCTTTGATGCTGAAGTAAATCCAGTCTGTCTCTAAATCTAGAGTGACCTCGACCTGAGTTTTTTCTGGCGAATACTGGATGCTGTTAGAAACAAGGTTAGATAAAACCCGGCTGAGCAGATGCTGGTCGAGGCAAACACTATCTGTTAGCCCTGCTGTCGCCGCCTCAGTGGTCACCCATCGGAGCTGATGGCGCGGAGCCTCTAGCCGCATTTTCTCGCCCATTTGATGAAACCAGACCAGCAAATTGAGAGAGACTGGCTGAAAAGAGAGCTGGTTTGTGCCGGGCTGATTGATAAACAGCAGATCATCTAATAGCTTTGTGGTCTGGCGGACATAGGTTTGGATGGCGTCAAAGTGCTTTTGCTTGTTAGCCTCATCTAGCTTGTGACCAAAGTCTTTGAGAATTCCGGCTGAAGACGCAATCACTGCCAGCGGTGTGCGAAACTCGTGAGACGTGGTGGCAACAAAACGCGACTTCAGCTCGTTTAGCTCTCGTTCTTTGGCGATCGCTTTTTGAATTTCTGCTTCCGCCCGTCGCCGCCGACTGATGTCGATTAGCAGACCGTCCCACAGAATAGAGCCATCCGGCTGACGTCCTGGCTCTGCAATGCCCTTAACCCAGACAACACAGCCCGAAGCCGAGATAAAGCGTCCCTCCCAAGACCAGCAAATCAGCCGTCGCGCCGACACCGCAATTGACTCCTGCAGCAGGATTTGATCTTCAGGATGAACTCTGTCAAATAAGACAGCCGCCGACTGCTGAATCATCTCGGGATCTAGTTCTAAAATCTCTTGAATGCGATCGCTGATGTAGGGAATCTGTCGCTGTCCGTCGGCATGCAAAATAAACTGATAAATTGCCCCAGGTACGTTAGCTGCAATGCGCCTAAATCGCTCTTCACTGCGGCCTAACTGCGCTTCAGCCTGTTTACGAGCGGTAATATCCTCAGCCACGGTCAGCGACCAAAATGAGTCATCGGCAGTACTATAAATGGCAGAAATACTCAGATTAGTCCACAAAATCTCGCCATTTTTGCGCAGGTATCGCTTTTCTAGCGAAAAGGCAGAAACTAATCCCTGCTGTAGCTGCTGGCGTAAGTCCAGCCCCAAGTGAGCGTCTTCTAGATAAGTGATTTGCTGAAAATTCATCTGCAACAGCTCAGCCTCGGTATAGCCCAGCATGTCACATAAGCGCTGATTGACCTGGACAAATTCGCCTGCTAAGTTGGTGCGGCAGATGCCGACTGCTGCCTGCTCAAAGATGGCACGAAAATTTTCTTCGCTGGTTTGCAGCGCCTGGGTTATTCGCTGTCGCTCTAGCTCAGCACTGGCCCGCATTGCGAAGATCCGCAGTATTTTTTCAACCGCCTTTGAACAGGGAAAGGGCCGATCGTCCATAACGCTCAACAGACCGATAGATAACCCAGTGCTGTCCAATAGCGCCACCGCAAAGTAGCTTTCTACCTCTAGCTGCAGCAGGGCCAGACAGTTAGGAAATTGCTGCTGTACGCCAGCTGAGCAGCTATAGTGACCTTGCTCAAGAGCCAGTTTACAGGGACTTCCGGCTATGGCACCTCTGAACCAGGGTACGGCATGATCCACCGTTTTGGCATCGTAAGCAGCCACCGTAGCCAGTACGCCAACTTCAACTTGTTCGGTGATGGTGACGTATCGCACCCCCAAAGCCTGAGCTAAATGCTTGACTAGAGAAGGGAAAAAAGCTTCTCCGAGGGTGCTTGCGGTTTCCTCCACAAGTGCCTCTAGCACAGCCTGATTGCGCCGCAGGGTTTGAGCCTGCTGTTGCAGCCGCAGAGTTCTTTCTTGAACTAGAGATTCCAGGTTTTGATTGTGAGCGGATAGGCGCTGTAGCAGGCGATCGCGCTCTTGCTGAGCCTGTCTTTTGCTCGTGACGTCGGTGTGTACAGCAACATGGCCGACTCGATGTCCGGCCTCGTCTCGAATGGTGTCAACCCTGACGAAAACTATCAGGCGATCGCCCGCACGACTCTTCATCAGAGCTTCACCTGACCAGCTTCCCCGTTCTGAGACAGTGGCGCGAATCTCCTGCAGCTGGTGAGCGTCTTCATAAACAGCCGTCGCCGCACCCGCAGCTTTTAGCGCCATCAGACTATAGCCCAGCAGATTAACCAGCGCCGGGTTGATATAGACCAGCTGACGAGTCTGATTGGTAATCACGACACCGTCGCTGGTATGTTCTACGGCCTTGGCAATCTGCAGCCAGTAGGACTCAAGTGGTTGTGAAGATTCCCATGAACTCATGGCGGGTGCCTATAGCCCGGAAGTATGTCATTTCTAAGCCTACAAACGGTTTGAGCAAGGAGCTGAGCAAAACGGTTGGGATGAGCTATGCTAGCTGCAAGCGTATTATTTTGAGTGGCTGAATCTGTGCTGAAGCGTATTTCTTTAGTTTCCTGTTTGGTGGCTGCTGGTCTTTTTATTCTTCCCAAACCAGCCCTATCGCAAGCACTTATCCCCTACACGCTACCGCTAGATTTTGAGCAGCTACAGCAGGAGGGACTGCTTCTGGCTCAAGAAGCCGCGCAGCTAGCACAGTTTCAACAATACCAGGCCGCTCTCTCTAGAGCACAGCTAGCCGTTCAGCTTGCCCCTAACGAAGCCGATATTTGGGGCCTGCTCGGTACGCTTTACCTGCAGCTAGATCAGGCAGAAAACGCTATTGCTGCCTTGGAAAAAGCTCAGACGCTGTCTCCCGAGAATGCTGCCGTTTTGTTTGCTCTAGGCACCGCCTCTTTTCAAGAAGCTCAGTATCTACAGGCGGTTGAGCATATTGAGTCTGGACTGGCAATTGAGCCTGAAAACGCAGGTGCGCTCTTTGATCTCGGCAACGCTTATTATAGGCTCAGTCGCTATGACCAGGCGATCGCTAGCTATGAGCGAGCTGCCGCCCAAGAAGCGGAGTTTTGGCCTGCTATTAACAATATTGGCCTAGTGCTTTACGAAACTGGCAAACCTGAAGCTGCCGTTGAGTACTGGCAGTCGGCCTTGGCGATCGCGGCTGAAGAACCTGAGCCTCAGCTGGCGATCGCTGTGACCCTCTACACGCAGGGCCAGCGGGAAACTGCTATCAGCTTGGCGACTGCGGCACTAGAAAGCGATAGCCGCTACGCTGACCTCAGCTTTTTAGAAGACAATCTTTGGGGAGAACAGCTGCTAGGCGCTACCCAGGAGTTTTTTAATATCCCCGCTATGCAGGCTTTACTAGCACAGCTTTAGCTACCTACCTTGACAGTGTGAAAGTTGTACCCTGAAAATTAGGCTTGCTAAAATTTAATTCTAGGCGTACAAGTGTACTTATCCTGGAAGCTTTGGCTCCTCATCGGCTGGCAGCAGGGCTAAAATATCGTCTACAAACTTTTGGTGATCCACCACGGGTTTTGAGATATAGCCGTCTGCGCCACTCTGCTGCAGAAAGTTTTCGCGATCGCCGTCCATCGCATGGGCCGTGACCAAAATTACGGGCAGCTTTGCCGTTGTGGGATCAGACTTCAGCATCTGAGTGATTCTAATGCCGTCTACTGGCTTACCCTGATACATGCTGTGTGCCAGCGATACATCCATCAAAATAATGTCAGCTTCCTGTTTATGGGCAATTCGCATCACCTCTTCGACATTCTCAGTGTGCTTCACCATCAGTCCACCGCGCTTGGTCAAAATTTTGGAAAAAACGCGGGCATTGATCATGTCATCTTCCACAATCAGAACAGTTTTCATAGAACTTTGAAATTAAGGAGCTGGAAAAGTTGAGAAGGTAAGAAACAGCATGATTGAATTTGGTCAAGTAACTCCCCGATTCTTAAACTCAGGTAGCCCTGAGATAGATGCCCGACAGCAGAACCTATTGTGAAGTTAAGCCTTAGCTTACGCATTAAGTCTTGTCACTTTTCTGCTCTGCATATAAGTTACAGCATTGTTACAGACGATTCGGACTTTAGATTAAATTTCAAGGAAAACAGCTCATGGCGAAGCAGCTCAATCGGCCTGCCCCCGGTCAGGTCATAGTCACCTCCCTCCATTCTGAAGTACAGCGCTCGTACTTGGAATATGCCATGAGTGTCATTGTGGGACGGGCGCTGCCCGATGTGCGAGACGGGCTGAAGCCAGTCCACCGCCGCATCCTCTACGCCATGTATGAGCTGGGTTTGACCCCCGATCGGCCTTTCCGCAAATGTGCCCGGGTCGTGGGGGATGTGCTGGGTAAATATCACCCCCACGGCGATCAGGCGGTGTATGACGCCTTGGTGAGAATGGTGCAGACTTTCTCTAGCCGCTACCCGCTACTGTCAGGGCACGGTAATTTTGGTTCGGTCGATAACGATCCGCCAGCGGCCATGCGCTACACCGAGACCCGGCTGGCCTCAATTGGCTATGATGCTCTACTGGGAGAGATTGGCGAGGCCACAGTTGACTTCACCGATAACTTTGACAGTTCTCAACAGGAGCCAATCGTCCTGCCGTCTCAGCTCCCCAATCTGCTGCTTAACGGCAGCTCTGGCATTGCCGTGGGCATGGCAACCAACATCCCGCCGCACAATCTCTCAGAAGTCGTAGACGGGCTGATTGCCCTGATCGACCATCCGGCTTTGTCAGATATAGATCTGTTTGCGCTGATTCCAGGGCCAGATTTTCCGACAGGGGGCGAGATTATCAGTACAGAAGGTATCTATGAAGCCTACCGCACCGGGCGCGGCAGTATTCCTATGCGGGGGGTTTCAACTTTTGAGGAGATTCAGCCCGGACGGGGACGGCAGCGGCGCAGCGCCATTGTGGTGACTGAACTGCCCTATCAGGTAAATAAAGCAGGCTGGATTGAAAAGATTGCTGATTTAGTCAACAGCGGCAGGATTGAAGGCATTGCCGATATTCGTGATGAGAGCGATCGCGACGGTATGCGCGTCGTCATTGAGCTAAAGCGGGAGGCACAGCCGCAGCTCATTCTTAATGCCCTCTACAAGATGACGCCGCTGCAGAGTAACTTTGGCGCAATTTTGCTGGCGCTAGACCAAGGCCAGCCGCGTCAAATGCCGCTGCGATCGCTGCTTGAAGCCTTTCTAAACTTCCGGGAACAGACGCTGACGCGCCAGTATCGGCACGAGCTGGACAAAGCCGAAAGCCGCCTGCAGATTGTGGAAGGGCTGCGCACTGCTTTGGCCAACCTAGATGCTGTCATCGATATTTTGCGTCACGCTGCAGACGGTACCACTGCCAAAGTACAGCTACAAGATCAGCTTGAACTCAGCGATCGCCAAGCCGACGCCATTCTGGCCATGCCGCTGCGCCGACTCACAGGGCTAGAGCAAAAAAATCTCCAAACTGAGCATCAGGAACTCTCAGCCCGCATGTCGCAGCTCAATCAGCTCCTAGGGAATCGTAAAGAGCTGCTAAAGGCGTTGAAAAAAGAGCTGCGATCGCTGAAGAAAAAAATTTGGCGACCCTAGACGCACCCGAATTCAAACGGCAGCGGAACGAGCCGAGGAAAAGCAGCTCATTGCTGAGATTGTGGCTGAAGAAGTCGAAACTGAGGTGGTGCTAGAATTTTCCGCTCGGGGCTATGTGCGCAGGTCTTCGCCAAAATCCTTCCAGCGGCGACAGGCTCGTCAAGAAAGTGACGCCACCGCCCTCCCAGAAACTGACCTGCAAGAAACCGACGACTTTTTGATTCAAACTGAGTCGGCCCTGACATCACAAGAACTGCTGGTGCTGACTAAAGACGGTAAAGCCTACACGATTTTAGTAGATGATATTCCTGCAACGGCGCGCCAGTCTAGAGGTACACCTTTACCCAGCCTGCTACCAGACGCTGTGCCCCCTGATCCAGAAGCCATTGTGACCCAAATTGTCCTGAGTCAGAGTACGCTGGCAAAGGAGCTAGTACTGGTGAGTCAGTCAGGCCGCATCAAGCGTCAGCCACTCTCAGAGCTGACTCACCTGACCGGGCGCGGACTCACCGCCATGAAGCTTAAAGACGATGACGTCTTGCAACATGCCGCTCTAGCTGAGGTCGGCGATCTGGTGGTATTGGGAACTTCTGGCGGCAGGCTGCTAAAGTTTGTGCTCAATGATGATCAACTGCCGATACTCGGGCGTAATGCTCAAGGCCCTAAGGCGCTGCGGCTGCGTAAGCAAGAAACCCTAGTCAGCGCTCTCGCGGTTCAGCCCCAAGACCTGCTGCTGCTGATTTCTAACCTGGGCTTTGCCAAACGAATGCCGGTCAAGAGTCTGCGGCTGGCGAATCGAGGCGAAATTGGCACCCAGGCTTTTCGCTTTAGCCTTAAAACGGATGGCCTAGCGGCAGTGGTGCCGGCCCTGCCAGCAACCCAGGTGACGCTCAGCACTACTCAGGGGCGCGTCGCTCAGATTCTGCCAGATCAGGTGCCCCGCCAGGGCAGAGATACGCCCTGCGATCGCATTCTAAATCCGGCTCAAAACGAGAAAATTGTTGCCGCCATGATTTCTGCCCTGGTAGATGACAACACTGGCGTAGAATAAGCAGCGCCTGTACCTAGAATTGATACAATCAGGCGACAATAAACTTAATTGACTGGATTTGCTGTGGCCCGCGTTGTTTTAGAGAACATCTACAAAACCTTTCCGCGTCATCGCCGCGATCGCCCGTCTGAAGCAGGTATGGGAACAGCTCTGGGGCCAGTGCCGCTAGTTAACGAGGCCGCGATCGCCCCAGAAGCAGCTCCAGAATTGGCTTTGAAATCGGCCCCGGAGGCTGCGATCGCGGTGCTACGGCGAATTGACCTGACGGTAGCAGACGGCGAGTTTATGGTGCTGGTTGGCCCCTCTGGCTGCGGTAAAAGTACGCTGCTGCGGCTGATTGCCGGACTGGAAACGCTGACGGCAGGCAATATTTGGGTGGGCGATCGCTGGTCAACCAGCTACCGCCCAAACAGCGCGACATCGCTATGGTGTTTCAAAGCTATGCCCTCTACCCCCACCTGACGGTCTATGACAATTTGGCCTTTGGGCTGCGGCGTATGCCCTTGACAGTTTTAGCAGATGGCCCCTCCCCTGAAGAGTCTGGCAAAAACGCTGATAAAAATGCTGATGAGCAGGCGACATTGAGCCAGTCAGCCTGGTGGGAGGCTCTTCTGAGCGTTCTGACTCGACCTTTGCCCAAAGGTTTGCGCTACCTCTCCAAAGCTGAGCGTCAGGTAAATGAGCGCGTTCGGGCGGTGGCTCGGATGCTGCAGATTGAAGCGTTGCTAAACCGGATGCCGCGTCAGCTCTCCGGCGGGCAAAAGCAGCGGGTAGCGCTAGGGCGGGCGATGTCGCGCAGTCCACAGGTCTTTTTAATGGATGAGCCGCTGTCTAACCTGGATGCTAAGCTGCGGACGGAAACTCGGGGGCAAATTGTCAACCTCCAGCGCTCCCTGGGCATTACCACAGTCTATGTCACCCACGATCAGACTGAAGCGATGACTATGGGCGATCGCATTGCTGTGATGCATCAGGGGCAGATTCAGCAAATTGCTCCGCCGCTGGAGCTGTATCATCGTCCGGCTAATCGCTTTGTGGCTGAGTTTATTGGGTCGCCGCCGATGAACTTTATGCCTGTGCAGGTAAAGGGAGCGCCTGTAATTAGCCATCCCCAGTTTCGCCTGACGCTGCCTGTTTCCTGGCAAGAGGCGCTGGCTGCCTATGACGGGCAAACCGTCTTGCTGGGCATTCGGCCCGAGCATCTGGCTGTGGGGCTACCGGCCCCCAAAAATCTCTGCGTCAGAGTCGTGCGGGTCGAGGCTTTGGGCAGTGAAACCTATGTCACTGCCGATCTCGCGGGGGAAATTTTGCAGGCGCGCATAGAAGGCAGGCGCTCAGTTAGCCTAGGGGAAGAACTATGGCTGACGATCGCCCCTGAGCAGGTTCACCTGTTTGATATCACTACTGAGCAGGCCATTGGCCCCACGTCTAATCTTTCTTGAATCACTTACCCTAACATGCGATCGCTTTTTATTTCTTTTCTGGCTTTTTTCCTGCTGGTTCTGCCCGCTCAGGCCGACGACGCTGAGCTGGCAACGGCTACGTTCGCTGGCGGCTGCTTTTGGTGTATGGAGCATCCTTTTGATCAGCTTTCAGGCGTGATTTCAACGACGTCGGGTTACACAGGCGGGGAGGTCGAAAATCCCAGCTACGCCCAGGTTTCTGCGGGTACGACAGGTCATTTTGAGGCGATGCAGGTGGTCTATGATCCGCAGCAGATTGGCTACGAAAAGCTGCTAGAGGCTTTCTGGCCAAATGTCGATCCGCTAGACGCAGGGGGACAGTTTTGCGATCGCGGTAGCCAGTACCGCTCGGCTATTTTTTATCATTCTGAGCAGCAGCAGCGTTTGGCGACTGCCTCTAAGGCTGCTTTAGCTTCAGCGTTTGAGCAGCCAATTGCTACTGAGATTCTGCCGGTTCTGCCGTTTTATCCCGCCGAAGCCTATCACCAAAACTACTACCAGACCCATCCGGTGCGCTACCGCGTCTATCGTTTTGGCTGTGGCCGCGATCGCCGCTTAGAGGAGCTTTGGGGTTCTTAGCTCAAGCGGTTTTACCTGGGGTAGTGGGTGATCTCTGTCACAGAGAAAGCCTGTTCGCTATCACCATTTGCGCCTGAGCAAATCACATCAAATGCCTGGAGACATCACCTGCTCTTGGGGTTAATGTCACTGCCCAAGCTGATGGGCCGCTGCATTATGGAAGCGTGCAAGGACGCCCGTAATCACTGCCATTGAGGCAGACAAGAAGCCGGAGTCTGTTGACTGCCCCATCTGTGAGGATATTGCTTCTATGACCTCCATTTGAAGTTCTAAGTTCTCTTTCACAATCTGAACCACACTCTTTTAACCCTGCCTCTGGTAGGGTTTTTTTTGACGTGGTTTCGGCGGGGTTCTGCCCCCTTGGGACAGTACGCTAGTTTAGCTGGGGTATGAAGATATCCTGGTTATTAAGACTGCGCTCGTCAAGGACAGCCCTATGCAAATTTATTTAGACTATAGCGCCACAACGCCGACGCGACCAGAAGCGATCGCAGCTATGCAGGCAGCCATGACTGAGCAGTGGGGCAATCCATCTAGCCTGCATCAGTGGGGTAACCGGGCCGCAACCCTGACAGAGCGATCGCGGCTGCAGGTCGCAGACTTGATCAATGCGCCGATTGACTCAATTGTCTTTACCGCTGGTGGCACCGAAGCCGACAATCTAGCCATCATGGGCGTTGCCCGTCAGTATCGCCAGCCGCAGCACCTGATTATTTCCAGCGTAGAGCACTCGGCGGTGGCCGAACCTGCCAGACAGCTAGAGGCTTGGGGCTGGCAGGTAACGCGCTTGGCTGTTAACCCGGCAGGCCAGGTGAATCCTCAAGAACTGGCGGCGGCGCTACGGGCAAACACGGTGCTGGTATCAGTGATTTACGGTCAGAGTGAGGTAGGCACGCTACAGCCCATTGAGGCCCTGGGGCAAATCACCCGCGCCCACGGTGCCCTGTTTCATACCGATGCGGTGCAGGTGTGGGGCGATTGCCGATTAACGTCCAGTCTCTGGGGGTGGATTTGCTGTCGATGTCGAGCCACAAAATCTACGGGCCCCAGGGGGCCGGAGCGCTGTATGTGCGTCCTGGGGTAGGTCTAGTGCCGCTGCTAGGGGGAGGAGGACAGGAGTTTAAGCTGCGCTCAGGCACGCAGGCAGTGCCGAATATTGCCGGGTTTGGGGTGGCGGCTGAGCTAGCGGCAATGGAGCTACCCGCTGAGACCCTGCGGCTAATTCACCTGCGCGATCGCCTGTTTAGCCAGCTAGACTCAGAGCTGGGTTTATCTCTCACAGGCGACAGCCGCAGTCGCCTGCCCCATCATGTCAGCTTTTGTCTGACTCAGGCTGACGGTGAGCAGGTCAGCGGCAAAACCCTAGTGCGGCAGATGAATCTAGCAGGTATTGGCATTAGCGCTGGCTCTGCCTGTCACAGCGGCAAGCTCACCCCCAGCCCCATCTTGAAGGCTATGGGCTACAGCGATCGCGCCGCCAAATGCGGCATTCGCCTTACATTAGGACGACAGACAACTGAGGCTGACATTGACTGGACGGCGTTGGTTCTCAAGCAGGTTTTAACCCGGCTGCAGGCGGCTCGCCCAATGTCAAAAATTTGAGCCATCTTTGCAATGGTGGTTTCAACCGCTCTATTCCCCATCGAACTCAGGTTAATAAAGTTGTGGGTTTATTTTTTAGAATTGAGCGCCTTGAAAACTTTTGACGCAGCAGTAGGAACCTGCCCGTGGGAAGATGGCTAGACAATGGCACTTCTTCTAGCTACCCATGCAACCAATCGACTGGCTGATCGTTCTGGTCTACCTGATTTTGACTTTGGGCCTAGGCCTGTTTTTATCTCGCAAAGCATCGGGTAGCCTAGTGGACTTTTTTGTCTCTGGGCGATCGCTGCCTTGGTGGCTGGCGGGCACCAGCATGGCGGCAACTACCTTCTCAATTGATACGCCCCTCTACATTGCTGGAGTTGTCGGCACTCGCGGCATTGCCGGTAACTGGGAATGGTGGAGCTTTGGTGTAGCCCACGTCGTCATGATTTACATATTTGCGCGGCTGTGGCGACGCTCTGAAATTGTTACTGATGCAGAGCTGACTGAGATCCGCTACGGCGGCAGCACGGCGGCGATTTTGCGCGGCACTAAAGCCTTTTTGTTTGCGGTACCCATCAACTGTATCGGTATCGGCTATGCCATGTTAGCGATGGTTAAAGTGATTGATGCGCTGGAACTGTGGCAGAGCTTGGGAGTGGAACCTGGAGCAGGGCTAAAGCTGTGGAGCGTCATTGGCATTAGCTTTTTTGTGCTGCTCTACGCCGGATTTTCTGGGCTGTGGGGCGTGGTAGCGACTGACTTTTTTCAGTTTTTTCTAGCGCTGTTTGGGGCCGTGGTGGTGGCGATCGCTGCTGTTGGCTCGGTCGGCGGCATGAGCAATCTGATTAGCCAAGTTCAGGCAGTGACCGCCCCAGATACCCTGTCTCTAGTGCCAGTCTCTCTGGGCCGTCGGGGGCTACAGTGGAGCGAAACCGCCGGAATTACCGCCAGCACGTTTTGTGCCTATGTGTTTTTGCAGTGGTGGGCCTTTCGCCGCAGCGACGGTGGCGGTGAATTTGTGCAGCGCTTAGCCGCCGCTAAAACCGAGGCTGAAGCTGAAAAAGCGGCCTGGTTTTTCAACATTTTGCACTACGTTGTCCGCACCTGGCCCTGGATTATTGTGGCCCTGGCGGCTCTGGTGCTGTATCCAGATTTAGCCGATCGAGAGCTGGGCTATCCCAAGCTAATGCTGGATTTTTTACCCCCTGTTGTGCTGGGCATTGTGGTAGCTTCTCTAATCGCTGCCTTTATGAGTACGGTCTCTACGCTGATTAACTGGGGCGCTTCTTATCTGACCAACGATCTCTATGGCCGCTTTATGCGCCCTGGGGCTAGTCAGGCTGAGCTGGTGCTGGCGGGGCAGGCAGCTTCAGTTTTAGTCACGGTTTTAGGGGCGATCGCCGCTTTTTACTTTCAAGACATTACCGCTATTTTTCGGCTGGTGATTGCGGTGGGCACCGGGCCGGGGCTGGTGCTGATTTTGCGCTGGTTTTGGTGGCGGATCAACGCGGCGGCTGAACTGGCCTCGATGCTGGCAGGCTTTTTTATTGGCCTGTTCACCAGCGTAGTACCGCTTTTGACCATCGAAGACTTTGGCCTGCGGCTGCTGGTGACAGCAGGCGTTACTACTTTACTCTGGGTGAGCGTTATGCTCGTGACTCCACCTGAATCAGATGAAACCCTCGATCGTTTCTACCGCAAGGTGCGTCCCGGTGGCCCTGGCTGGCATCGACAGCGGATTCGTACTGGCCTCAGCCCAATTCAGGATCTCAGGCTTGACGGGCAGCGGGTAGTGGCGGCGCTGCTGCTGCTGTTTGGAGCTATGTTTGCGGTGGGGGGCTTTTTGCTGCTGCAGCCGCTGACGGGCTGGCTCTCCTTGATTGTTGCGGTTTTGGGGGCTGTTCGGCTCAGACAGCTCAGCCAGCGATATCCGGTGGCTCCGGCCCCGCGACCGGGTCTAAGCGATCGCACCGATGCTGCCGATGAGCGGTAGGATGAGATTGTATCCATAAAAATTGACAGTAAGCTGCGGTTTTATTTGCAATGGCTTTCTTTCGTTCCTACATCGCTCCTTTTCTGATTGTGCTGGTTTTTCTCATTGCCCTGGTTGCCGTTAGCGCTCGCATTGTTCTGCCCAGTGACATGATGGCCCCGGCCCCAATTGAGGACATGGAAGGCGCTGTTCCCATGTCCTCCCCGGCAGCTTTGTCTGCGACGACGGCGCTACCGCCACAAATCTCTGAGCTGCTACACGGTCAGCCCAGCCCAGTTTAGGTTGAGCGTAGTCAAAAGATGGTTGCTGTGATGGGGTATTGCTTGCGTGCTGGCTCTGTAAGCGATCGCCCGCTTCTGGTCAGTTTTATGCAGCGCACCTACCAGGAAATAGAAAGTGAGGCTTCTGAACACTTGGGGCAAACCGTAGAGCGGCACTTTTCAGCCGATACGCCGCTCTGGTGGGTTCTGCCAACCCTAGATATCACTGAGGCTCCGTCCCAGAACAAACCCGTGGGCTGTCTGTGGTTGGGCAACGCTGTGGATCAGCTCAGCGGTGATCGCCATGCCTGTGTGCTGCTGCTGTATGTGGATCCTCGCCACCGCCGCCGGGGTTTGGGCACGGCCCTGATGCAGCAGGCGATCGCCTGGGCCAAGTCAAGAGGCGATCGTCAGATTGGGCTACAGGTCTTCTGTCACAATCAGGCGGCGAGGCAGCTTTATGAGAAGCTAGGCTTTGCGGCTCAGGCACTGTGGATGACCAAACCTATCAGCGATAGTTTGTAAACTGCAGTGCCACGGGCCAGTTTTCTTGCTTGATCACCTGAATCGCGGCCTGTAAATCATCTTTGGACTTGGCCGAAATTCGCACCGCGTCTCCCTGAATAGAAGCCTGCACTTTTTTGAGATTGTCACGAATCAGTTTGGTAATCTGCTTAGCACTTTCTTGACTAATCCCTTTTTGCAGCTTGATTTCTTGGCGCACGCGGGTGCCGCTGGCAGACTCAATTTTGCCAAAGTCGAAGATCTTTTGCGAGAGCTGACGCTTGGCCGCTTTGGTTTGCATGACATCGTGAATCGACTGCAGCGTCATTTCGCTGTCCGTCTCGATCGTGATCAGGTCATCACTGAGGTCAACAGTAGTTTTTGTATTTTTCAAGTCGTAGCGGCTAATCATCTCGCGCCGGGTTTGATCAAGGGCATTGACCAGCTCTTGACGGTCAAAGTCGCTAACGACATCAAACGAATAAGAAGAAGCCATCGTAATATTAAAAGCTCTCAGCCGTGACGTTTGCTCCCTAGATTAAGACAGAACGACAGCTAATCACAAATAAGGTAAAGATTGATATGCTGCCTGCTGCAAACATGGCCGAGCGCAGCAGCGGCACGTTGAGGATATAAAAAACTGAGTATAGCAGGCGGGCAACCGGATAGGCGATCGCAGCTCCAAGCGCCAGATCTGACGTCTGCCCGGTGACATAAGCCATCAGCGCCGCCGGTGCAAACAGCCCAAAGGATTCAAACGCATTTTGATGTGCCCAGTTGGCCCGCTGGGCGTAAGGAGGCAGCTTGTCTAGCATGGCCCGTGGGGCCGACATGTCATAGCCCACGCGAAAGCGCTCTAGGCCCACCAGCAAAAAGGGGAGATAAATCAGGGCGGCAGCGATCGCGGTGCTGACTAGCAGGGTTGCTGGCATCGGTAATTTAAGAAAATCCATCTGTTAATTTTAATCCTGGCTCTTTTGTGAGGTACGGCGGCAGAGAGCAGGCGATGTGTCTTCGCATACCGTCCGTGCATCCCTAGTCAAAATAAAACAGCGTTACCAGCTTACGCTGATCTTCGGCGTCATCACAGGTTTGTAAGAGGGTCTGACTGTCGTGAAAGGCAAAGCAAATCACCTGCTGACAGCGAGAGATAATCTCCTGGTTGCACAGAGAACTGGCTTCGGCCAGTGAAAGCGAGTCACGTTCTGGATTTCTACCAGGTGCATGACCTGCTCAAGCTGATCGCGTGACTCTCTGGGCTGCTTTGACAGGCTCTGGGGCAAAATTACCGTCAGCAAATTGGCATCTGCTTTCATGGCCCCTCGAATAACGGCAGAATTAGTGCCTGTAGCACCAGAGGTCAAAATGCGATTACCCCCTAGTACCAGCGCATAGCTCATTAGCTCGATCAGGCGCTGATGGGTAATAGGAACGTGACGAGAACCCAAAATAGCAATCCGTTTAGAACCCGATTCCTGGATAGCTGCTAACTCTTCTAAGAACAGGTCAACTTTCGGAGTCTCGGCAGGAGCTTCGATAGACTGACTCAAGGGCGCTACAAAGTGTTAAAGAACTGGCCCATTGTATCAGAACGAATGGAACTAAAGCGCACTCGATCACGAAGCTGTTGTCACTGGCTGCAAATTCAGCGCTGCCATCAGGCGATCGAGGTCAAAATGCTGCTCCATCAGGTGCTGCATACATTCCACCTTGACTGGCTCGTGAAACCGAACCTGGCCAAAGGTTTGGTCAATAATCTCCACCGTAGTCAAGGTGTCTAAATCAACCGACAAGATCGGGATTTCTAAATCGGTGGCCCGATTGAGCACCTGGGAGGCAGGGGGTAAATGCCCGGTCAAAATCAGGCACTGGGTCGAGGTTTCCAGCGCCGCTAGCTGAATGTCGGTGCGATCGCCGCCGGTGACAACGGCCATGTTGACCGCTTTACGGAAGTATTTCAGCGCCGAACTGACGTTCATAGCGCCAATAGTTAGGCTCTCTACCATGAGGTCAAGGCGATTTTTGCAGCAGAGCACTTCCGCCCCCAGCCGATGCACCAGCTCTTCAACGCTAATGCTGCGCATGAGGGCGGTTCTAGGCATAATCCCCAGCACCGCGATCGCCTGCTGCTCTAAAAAAGGCTTGAGATCGTCTGTAATGTACTGCATTCGGTCGGCGGGGACGTCATTGATGATGACCCCCAAGAGCGATCGCCGAGCTGTTGCTTGACTGACAACAGGCTATCAATGATATGGGCTGAATGAAATCGAGCCACAATCAGCACCGCAGCTTCAACCGCATCAGCTAGCTGGGGCAAAGCCAGATTAAATAAAATTCCCTCTTTGAGATTGCCGGGGCCTTCTACCAGGAGCAAATCTTCGCCAGAGGACTGACAATAGGGCGCTAAGCCGTTGCTGTCATCGAACTGCTTATAGGCCGATAGCCGCTGCTGAATCGTCGCTTCGTCCAGCATCAGCAGGGTTGGACGCACCCTGTCTGCTGGCAGCTTGAGCGACTCTGTAATAAAGCGCACATCTTCATCTAGCTTGTCGTCAGGCTGCTCACTCGGACATGTCCCCAAAGGCTTACCGTAGGCAATCTTGATGCCCCGTGTCTGTAGCTGAAACGCTAAGCCTAAAATGATTGCCGATTTGCCACTGTACGATTCAGTAGAACCCACCAGTAAATGCCGAGCTTGCTTGGGCACGCCGATACTCCTCTCAGATAATTCAATTAGATTGCTTCTATGGACTCCATTCTGACACTGTCTTTGCTTTAGGGTCTCACCCAGAGCAGTCAAGTTCTATAGCTATGATTACAACTAGTCCCGACAACAGCTGATAGTGAACAGCCGAAATATCAGGTCAGCGGCGCAGGCGATCGCTCCTGCTAACCTGAAATTTGACTCATGTCTTGCTTACAGCTAGGTGGTGAAATTAATCATCTAGTCGCAGCAGTTTGCGATAAAACGGCTTGGCAAAGTCGGCGGGACGCTTGCGACGAATAGAGTAGACGACGTCAATTAAAAAATCGACAAACTCGAAAGTGGCCATCGTCACTTCGTAGCTCAGATCGGCGTCGCCCTCAAACTGCATTCGGCAGTGAGTCAGGTCGGCTGGCAGCATTGAAACATTCCAGGTAGCGATAAAAGGAACGCTCTCGCCACCTTCAATCATCCGTTCGCCTTCCAAATTACCCTGTTTGTATAGGCTAATAGCATAGGGCAAAACCTGGCGCTTAGTGCCCTGATAGTAGGGCAGGTAGACGCCGATATCTTGCTTACTGGCGGGCTGGATTTCGTCAATTGAAATAGACATTGGCTATACGTTCCTTGACCGTTCTCAATTAGCACTTTCTCAGATTCTAGATTCAACGCCTGTCTAAACAGACAAACAGAGCTACCGAATAATGACCGTTACCGCAGCCTGAGGGCTCAAATGTGTCAACTCTGCAACAGCCTCAAGGTCAGTCTATTGATACTTATCGTGAATCGACAAGGATGAAAGGGCATAAAGCCATAGAATTATTAAGAAGCATTGAGGAATTGTTAAAGTAGCACAAGCAAGTTTTGCGGTTAATTGCTGGTTAATACTGAAGGTTAGGGTTCCCGACTTTACGGCAAATTCAATCACGATAGCGAGTTCAGTTTTTTCACTGAGTCGAAATCATGCCATCCGTCAAGACTGCCAGGAGCCAGCGCTCAAGTTGCAGCCCAGCTGCTTTGGTACCGTCGTAATAACTACTGTTCAAGCTACTTTCAGTGCAAGCGAGTTCTTGGTGACGCAAGCCAGATAGTAAATGTCTAAATTGATAATCCGCTGATGATTGAGATTGAAAATTTTGAGGATGATGAGTTTTGCCCTGGTTATGCTGGGCGACGCCAAAAAGCGGCCATTACGCTAATCGCCCTTTGGGGAGGAACGCTTGCCTTACACCTCTCTCGGTGGGGAAACGCAGTGGTGCTTTTTTCGACCGCTCTGATGGGAGTGCATGTGTTGCGGGTGTTGTTTGCTCGACCTCGCCAAACACCGCCCCCCCTGTCAGGCTACGAAACCTACAAAACAGGTACTTTGAGGCAGACGGATGCTGACCCCTGGCCCTATATTTCTCTACTGGTGGCGGCAAAAAATGAGGAAGCGGTGATCGAAAGCTTGGTGAATTCCCTGTTTAGACTGGACTATCCGCGCGATCGCTATGATCTCTGGATTATCAATGACAACAGTAGCGACAGTACCGGGACGGTTCTAGATCGTCTGGCTCAGCAGTATCAGCAGCTGCATGTGGTCCATCGGGGGGCAGAGGCTAAAGGGGGCAAATCGGGGGCGTTAAATTTAGTCTGGCCGCAAACTGACGGTGACTTGGTGGCGGTTTTTGACGCGGATGCTCAGGTGCCTGTAGACCTGATGCGGCGGACAGTGCCCATGTTTTCATACGCTCAGACAGTCGGGGCAGTGCAGGTGCGCAAGGCGATCGCCAACAGCAGCACTAACTTTTTGACTCGCTGCCAGCAGGTAGAGATGGCTCTAGACAGCTATTTTCAACAGCAGCGTATCGCTCTCGGTGGCATTGGCGAACTGCGCGGCAACGGCCAGTTTGTGCGCCGCTCAGCCCTAGTCACCTGTGGCGGCTGGAATGAAGAAACGATTACGGATGATCTAGATCTAACCGTTCGCCTGCACCTCAGCGGCTGGGAAATTGACTTTCTTGCCTTCCCATCTGTTAAAGAGGAAGGGGTTACGCGTCCAAGCGCTCTCTGGCACCAGCGCAACCGTTGGGCAGAAGGCGGCTACCAGCGCTATCTAGACTACTGGCGGCTGATCGGTCAAAACCGTATGGGTCTTGAAAAAACGCTAGATATGCTGGCTTTTTGGGTGATGCAGTATATGCTTCCGGTCGTGACCCCGGCTGACCTGCTGGTGGCGACCTTGCGCCACCGCTCTCCTATTTTTGCCCCTCTGACAGCCCTAGCTGTGATGCTCTCAATGATTGGCATGTTTGTGGGCCTGCGCCGAATTCAAAAAGCCTCAGTGCTGATGACCCTGATTCGCAGTTTGCGGGGCACCGTATACATGCTGCACTGGTTACCAGTCATTGCCAGCACCACCATCCGTATTTCTGTTCGCCCCAAGCGGCTGAAGTGGGTGAAAACCGTGCATCAAGGCGATCCCCACGATGAATTTCCGCTGGACGTTTCAGCCTAGCTCCTCAAGCTCATGACATCAAGCTGCTTCAGTTGCTGGGTACAAGCGATCGCCTGCACCCAGCGACTATCCCTATCTGCTTGCAGCTAAACCTGCCCCGACAGGTATAGCAAACCGCAGTTTGGTTATAACAACTCAGATCGCTGAATCTTTACGTGATCGGCATCCTATTCATCCTTCATCCTTCATCCTTTCGCTATACCTGTTCGCTAAGGTCGAAAGTTATCACTGCCGTCTGATTCATAAAAGCGGAGCTGGCCGTAACCTGCAAACTGCGACTGCACCGACTCCCCAGCCGGAAAAGCCGTGACCCCAAAGAGGTAGGTGCCACCCCAGCGAGGATTGCGAACAGGACTGAGGCTGAGCGTCACAACCTGTCCGGGCTGCACGGGGGGATCAAACGTAAACGTGATGGCTGCAGAATTTTCGTCTTGGGTAACGCTGCCAAGACTGATAGGCGATCGCGCTCCTCTAGCATCTCTAACAAAGGCCGTACTGTTCTCTAAGCGATAGCGCAGATCGCTGGTAAGGCGAAAATTGCTGGGTGCAATCACCACTTTTGACAAAGGCTCTCCGGCTGCCTCCGGCAGATCTAGCGTGAAATAGTAAGTTGCATTGCGGGTCTGGGTGCGGTTACGGGTGGTGGTGGCTTCGAGTAGCTGAGGCAGCTGCACAAAAGCGATCGCGCCGTCTAAGATCTCGACGGCAGCGGCAGGCAGCTGAGAGAGTCCAGGAACTGCTGCACCGAGCAGCAAGCTTAGCCATAGGGAAGGAGTTGCGAAGATTTTGGGGTTCATAGATATTTTAGATTCAGCGTTGGATAGTGTTATCTTTTGCGCTTAAGCGAGAATTTCTAGAGAGGCTTCTTTCATCTTAAAAAAAATCGAAAGCCGTTTGGCGGATCGCTCCAATCAACTCCTCTTTACTCTTCGTATCTTTTTTTAATACTTATTCTTAGAGTTACCCCTTCGCTTTATAGACGGTTTTCTCGTAATGAGAATTCATAGTTGTCTTGAGGAGAATTAGTTACTGTGGAAACATCGTTGATGCAATTTTTTAGTTTAGAGAATATTCTCATGCATGTGGCTTCCAAAAATATTTCCAGGTCTGTTGACTGGCAGGTAATTGTCTTTGCAATGTTGGGATTTTGGCTCAGTGCCAGTCTGGTGCTTGACTTTGTGATTATGCCCAGCATGTATGGGGCAGGCATGATGAATCAGCCCGATTTTGGCAGTATGGGCTACGGCCTGTTTTGGATTTTCAACCGCATCGAAGTGCTCTGTGCAGCCGGTATCCTGACCGGGCTGCTAGTGCTACGACAGGGCCAGAACCAGTTTAGCCTCTTAAACAACGGTAGCCAGAGTCGCTGGTCTTTGCTGCTGGCAGGACTGCTGCTGCGATCGCAATGGCTTACACCTACTTCTTAGCGCCTGAGATGAGCGCTCTGAGCCTGAGTGATGCCCTACAGCCCGCAGCGACTGCCCCGGCAGAAATGAACCAGCTACATGGTCTGTACTGGCTGCTGGAGTCGCTGAAGCTAGCGGCGGCAGCTCTACTGCTGCGGTTTTGCTACCGCGATGTGGCAGCGGTTGGCAACACTCACTAATTTAAGCTAGCTCGAACTATCTCATGTTATGCAGAAGGGGCGCACTACAGCAGTGTGTCCCTTTTGCTTATGTCTTTATTCATCAGTTCCTCGCGTAGGTTGAGTAAAACGTAGTGAAACCCAACGCCAACAACGGTTTCGCTGGGTTGCGCCAAAGCTTCACCCAGCCTACAGCAGAATCACAGGTTTGAGAGTTTTGTCCGTTAACCAGACGCCTCTGTTTCTTCAGATTCCTCAGTTTCTTTAGAAGTTGGCCAGAGCAGCCGCAGCGCCATAACGCCAAATCCGGCAGCGGCAGCTAGCTTTACCCACCGGGTCGGTAATAGCTGGGCAGTCCCTTCACCCAGCAGCACCCCGATCAAACTGGCTAAAAGCAGGGCTGATGCCGCTCCTAAAAAAACTGCCTTGGGAAAACGAGAGGAGCCACCGAGGGCGATCGCCGCAAACTGGCTTTTATCCCCAAGTTCTGACAAAAAAACTGCAGCAAAGCTCAATCCCAATAAACTCCAATCCACTTTTTAACCGTCTCCTTGCCGCTTTCAACTTCTAAATCACTGATTTAGGCTACCAGCAAGTCCCACAGCAGCCAAACCGTAATGCCCAATAAAGTCAAACCTGCAGAGCGATCAAGAGCCTGGGGTGATATGCGCTGAGCCAGCCACTGACCTAGCAGCACCCCAACTAGGCTGGTCGCAATCAGAGCTGCCCCCGCCCCGGCAAAAATCACCCACGGGGCGTGAAACTCTGCTGCCATTAGCAGCGTTGTTACCTGGGTTTTATCACCCATTTCTGCCAAGAAAATAGTGATAAAGGTAGACAAAAAAACGCCCCGAAAGGTTTTTGGTTTGCCCTGGGAAAGGGCAAATGCTTCTATGCGATCTGCGTCAAAAATTTCATTCGACTCGTCAGAGGCTGCTGTACTGACAGCTTTGGCAGGTGAATCAGCAAGAGATTTGGCAACATCAGGCAAAAATGGGTTTGATTCAGAACTCACGATTAAGAAAGATGACGGCTCAGCTGATCGCGTGGATAGATCAGGGCCTGTGATTTGCTAAGTTTATTTCATCTTCGTTTCATTATCTGCAAAATCGCAGCAATCAGCAATACCTAAGACGCGATCGCTGAGAAAAACGCTCCATCTCCAAACTGCTTTCCCCATAGACGCCACCAATCTGCTGCTGGCAGCAATCAATAGCAAACTCGTTGAGATCGGCAGGTTCAATTCCATACATCTGCTCAAAAGTGCTGGCTTCGACTCGGCAAAACCGGGGGCGATCGCTGTAAATACGGCACTCGCGCTGATTGGCATCATAGTGGATGCACCAGCCGTCTTTACCCACTAGGCTAAGGTACTGATCTAGCTCAGCTGGGGCTAAGTAGTCTTCTAGATCTGGACGTTCTTCAGGGGCAAGATGACAGCAGGCCCCGCAGTTTTTGACACATTGCCAGGTAGCCATAGAAAAAGCGTCTCCTTAGAATTTTGTAAACTTTTTTAAAATCAGGGGTTCATTAACAGGTAGAATGGCGCTGAGAATTTGAGCCTGTATACTTAGTAATTTTGTCTGTTTGGGAGGATGAATGGAGTTTTTAAGCAGTATTAATTTTGAGCTGATTGCTCAGCTAACCATGCTAGCCATGATTGTAATTGCGGGGCCAGCCATCGTGTTCTTGCTGGCCGCGCGCGGCGGCGACCTGTAACACTCGACTAGGCTCTTGCTAATCGTCGGTTTAGCACCTTTCCAGGGGTGAGCTGAGCTAAGTTTACTGCCGTTGTGCCGCTCTGCTTGTTCAAAAATCCTTGCATACTTTATTGTGTGCAAGGACTTTTGGTTTAAATTCTTTTTCATGTCAGGCAGTTTCAAAACGAGTATGGATACTCACCGCAAACCGGAATGAGTATCCATACTCCACTGCAAACCTGAGGCTATAGCTGACCAAACCCTTTTTTCTTTTTGGCTTTTTTCTTCTTTTTAGAAGGGCCGCTATAGCCCCGAAATCCAGGAGCAGAGCCACCGCCGTCCAGGCCGGGCATACCGCCGCCTAGGCCGGGAAAACCACCGCCCATGCCAGGAAAACCGCCCATGCCGGGCATTCCCATTGAGCCTTGGCCCATCTGCTGCATCAGCGATCGCATTTTTTGAAAATCGCTGATCAGCTTGCTGACGTCCTTTTCTTTGTGGCCTGAACCGCTAGCGATGCGGCGGCGACGGCTAGGGGAGCTAGAGAGCAGGTCAGGATCTTTGCGCTCTGTTAGCGTCATTGAATTGATCATCGACTCCACGCGCTTGAGCTGCTTTTCACCTTGTTCAAGCTGTTCACTGGAAATTTTGTTAGACATGCCTGGGATCAGCTTCATAATGCCGCCGAGAGATCCCATATTTTTCATCAGGCGAGTCTGCTTAAGAAAGTCGTTGAAGTCAAACTTCGCCTCCAGAATTTTCTCTTGCAGCTTCTCAGCATCGGCAAGATCGACTTCCTCCTGCGCTTTCTCAACCAGGGTGAGAACATCTCCCATACCCAAGATGCGCGAAGCCATGCGATCGGGGTAAAAAGGCTGTAGGGCCTCAACTTTCTCGCCAACGCCGACAAACTTAATCGGCTGACCCGAAATTTGTCGCACGGACAAAGCGGCACCCCCACGCGAGTCACCATCCATTTTGGTGAGAATGGCACCCGTAATGCCAATCTGCTCGTGGAAAGTCCGGGTCAGGCTAGCTGCCTCCTGACCTGTCATCGCATCTACAACCAGCAATACCTCATTGGGATTGACGATTGACTTGATCTGGGCTAGCTCGGCCATCATGTCTTGGTCAATCTGGAGACGACCCGCCGTATCAATAATGACTGTGTTAATGCCCTGTTCGCGGGCTTGGGCGACCCCCTGACGCGCAATCTCAACCGGATTGGCGTCGGTTCCTAAATCAAAAACAGGGACATCGATCTGCTTACCCAGCGTAATCAGCTGATCGACCGCCGCCGGACGATAAACATCGGTGGCCACCAGCAGCGTACTGCGGTTTTGCTTACGCAGATGCAGAGCCAGTTTGGCAGCGGCGGTGGTTTTTCCTGTACCCTGTAGACCCGCCATCAATACGATTGTGGGGGCAGTCCTGGCCTCAGCAATGGGTTCATTCGTATCCCCCATGAGGCTGACCAGCTCGTCGTAGACAATCTTGATGAACTGCTGGTCTGGCCGCACGCCTCGAACGACCTCTGCTCCTAGCGCTTTTTGTTGAACTTCAGCAACGAGTTCTTTGACGACCTGTAGGTTAACGTCGGCTTCTAGCAGCGCTCGCCGAACTTCCCGCAGGGCTGCTTGAACGTTGCTTTCGGTGATTTTGTCTTGGCCGCGTAGTGTCTTCCAGGCTCCTTCTAAACGCTCGGAGAGGGCTTCAAACATAGCAAAATTATCTCGCTTCAGCAGAATCAAACAGGCTCTCTACTCAAAATCAGCTCAGCTCAGAGAGATCTTGTTTTGAGCCACAGTCTTTCTATTTTAGAGGGTTTGGTTCAGAACTCGCTGTTTAGAAATCTCGGCTAGCTGGCAAAAAATTCATATTCCAGTGAGATAAACTTAAACCTTGTCATGGGTCGGAGAGATTCTTATCAGTCTCTGAGAGATTCTTATCAGTCTCTGTTTGAATTAGGCAGTAGTCTAAAGCTAAGTTCTGTTGCTGTAGGTTCATCTATGCCGCCGCCTGAGGCACCCAATCATGAAGGTATACACGCGATCGCGCCTCAGTCTGATTTGTCGCCTGGTTTGCGATCGCCTGCTATAGCTACAGCATCAGATCGGGCTGAGGCTGCTAAAGTACCTGGAGCTGAACAGTGGCTGCCTGTGCTCATGCAGCATAGTCGGTTGCCGATGGCAATTTTGGATCCGCAATCTTTACAGCTCCAGTTTGCCAATCAAAGTTTTTGTCAAACCGTGGGGATCACGCAGGCGGCGATCGCGCTCAATGGCCGCCCAGGGACTGATCTACTAGAGATGCTGCTGCCAGATGAGCAGGCCCGGATTCGGCAGATTCTACCGCATCACCTGCTCAGAGCAGTTTTAGCCTATCTCTATCCCCAGCGATCGCTTCTGCCCGCTCGACTGCTCGAAGAACCCCTTCTTCTCACCTGTCGTCAAAGTCACACCGAACTGCTCTGCAAAGTAGAGCTAAGACTGAGCAGTGAAAGTCTGCAGGTGCAGTCACTCTCCCCTGATCTAGAGCAGCAAATCCGCCACTGTCTCGGCAAACAGCCAACACTAGAGCAGGTGATGGCCCAGCTCCACGAAGCAGATTTACCGCTGCAGGACTGCCTACAGCAGCTAGCCCATCAGCCTTATCAACTCGCCGGATGGCTGCTGCTTGAAGGCATAGAAGTCACAGAGCGCGAAACCATCAGTACCCTGGTGCAGCTCTTGATCGGGCGCGAGTCAGTGTTGCAGCCCCATAGGTTTGGCCGAGCCAACGGGCTAATGCGGGGTTTGTTTCGGGCCTCTGATAGCCTGATTATGAGTGCTGAGAACGAGCAGGCAAAGCTGTTTACCAATCTCGATCAGCCTGTGTGGAAAGCGCATACTTACTCAGTTAAGTCGCTGCAAATGTCTTTGTTTTTGCAGGCGGCTGAACGAGGTAGTGTCTTGAATATTCCCGATCTTTCTGCGATTACGCTAACGCCCTGTGAGCAGACAATTGCAGACAGGGGTGTGCGATCGCTGCTAATTATTCCGCTGGTGACCAAGGCAGTTCACGTAGACGGCACGGGGCGTCGTCTGCTGGGGCTGGTAGGCGTAGCGAGCGATCGCGCCTACGCCTTTGACAACCGCGACTGCCACAATGCCACCAAGCTAATTCCGGCCCTAACCGCAGCCATGCGCCACACCACCCATGAGCACTTCAGCAATATTCACGATTCAGTCCGCTGGCGCTTTGAAGAAGAAGCCGAGCGGCGCAGTTGGGGCCTACCGCCCGAGCCTATCACTTTTACAAACGTATACCCGCTCTACGGCATTTCTGATATTCGCGACTCCTCTAGCGAACGCAATTGCGCCATCCAGGCTGACCTGCTGGCTCAGTTTGGGCTGGCGCTGACGATTATTGAAGCCGTCTGCGTCGCCAAACCCCACGCGTTTGCCCAGCAGTTTCACCTTGACCTGCTGGCCCATATGGAGCAAATTCGCCAGGGCATTACCGTTGCTGCGGAGGTGACTTTTACCCGCTACCTGGCAGAAAACCTGGAGCCTAATTTCGAATATTTTCGCCACTGTAGCGCTGCTGCTACCGACGCCGTCATGGCTTATCAAAGCGCTTGCGGTAGCGAACATCAGTGCGTTTATGCGGCCCGGGCAGTCTATGACCAGACGATTCAGCAAATCAACACTCTGCTGCGAAATACCTGGATGCGGTGGCAGGAGAGCATGCAGACAATTACCCGCCACTATTGTGATGTCGAGGCCACAGATGGCATAGACCACATGCTCTACGCGGGTCAGTCCATTGACTCCGGCTTTTCTCCTTTTCAGCTTCGCAGCCTGCGCTACGAGCAGCTACGAGCCGTTTGCGACTGTGCCCGGGTGGCCTTTCGGCTAAAAGAGACCTGCGACACCCATCTAGAAGTAACTCATCTGGTCTTGGTGCAGGATGCCACAGTTGATATTTCTCACGACGAGACCACCGAGCGTCTGTTTGAAGTGCGCGGATCACGCGATACCCGCTATGAAATCGTCAAAAAGCGAATTGATAAGGCGGTTGACACCGAAAGCCACCAGCGCATCACCCAACCTGGCATGTTGACGGTCGTTTATTCCACCGCAGATGAGTGGAACGAGTACCGCCAATATCTGCGCTATCTGCACCGCGATCGCTGGGTTGAAGACAGGATTGAGCAGGGTCTAGTAGAACCCCTACAGGGTGTCAACGGCCTCAAGTTTGCCAGGGTTCAGATTTTACCCCAGTCTGATCAATAGGCTTTGATTTGAGCCTGTGCCGCGATCGCAACCAAGTGTGGAGCTTTTTGCGAAATGTCTCGTCAAGGTAGTGAAACTACTGATAGCCGCTAATCTTTGTTTGCAACCCTGGACTCACTACCATGCGTCGGTTAAGAAAATTTGTGCTATTGACAAGCGCGATCGCCCTTTTAAGCCTGGTATCTATCTCTTTGATAGATAGCTGCACGGTTACGGTGCTAGCTAATCGCGTGGTTCATTTTGGTAGCGACGGCACTGATGGGCGAGACGGACGCGATGGTCAGTCAGGACGACCGGGAGCCAGTCAGGTTACAAGCGCTACCGGGGCGGCCCAAACGCTGTTCCTGCAAGGGGGCGACGGGGAGAATGGAGAAGACGGTGAATCCGGTCGCAGTCCCTCCTGTGGTCGTCAGCCCAGGGATGTAGAGGATGATTTGCAGGCGGCTGACGGTGGCGACGGCGGCGATGGCGGCGATGGCGGCGATGGCGGCGGCGGGGGGACGCTGACGGCTTATTACGCCCAGCGCTCAAACCTGCAAAGAATCTTTGTCGATGCCCAAGGCGGACGGCCCGGACGTGGCGGTCGGGGGGGAGGCGCTACAGCAGGCTGTGACTGCCGCGATCGCCGCTGGCAGGTACGTCAGTGCAGCGGCACTCTAGGTCAGCCAGACTATAGCTGCCGTACCCGCGAGTTTGTCTGTCGAGACGGCGAAAGCGGCCGCACCGGACAGGATGGCCGAGAAGGGCGAGACGGCGCATTAGGGCAGCTCGTTTTAATTAATCAGCTAGAGCCGCTCTTGGCCGATCAGCCCCAGCAGACAAAATCCCTGGCCGAGCTAACAGAGCCAACGACGCTGACAAAAAATCTCTGGCGCACCCAAACCGGGGCGCGATCGCTGCTGGCCTCTGGCTCAAACGTGGCCGATACTTATCAAGAATATGCCGGACGGGTTGAAGGTCGCTTTGTGCTGGACTGGTCAGCGGCGCGATCGCTGAGTGATTTGGCCACGGTTGAGGTCATGCTACAGCTACAGGACAACGGCCAGGTTCAGCCCAATTTCTCTGAAGCGCTCTGGGTCATCGGCGCATCGTCTCACACGGATGACCTCACCACTTATGGAGTCACGGATGCCATGAGAGCCAGCGAAGCAACACAGCTAGCCTTGGGCAGTGTTTCGGGCCGCAGCAATCAGTTTCAGGTGGCTGTGCTCGACTTGGGTGGACAGACAGACCAGCTTTCTACTCAATTTCATCTGACCTACAGCACCGCCGCCGCCGATCGCGGCGATGGCCCCCGCACCCGCTATATCAGCCGCTACGAAGATTTTGTACCCGCCGATCTAGTCACTCGCAGTCAGAATCGCTTTGTGCTGAATCTGGGCCGCCTGCCCATCAGCGGCAACCACCTCAGATCGGGCACGTCGGCCAAATTTGAGCTAAAAGCCGTCCGGACTTTCGGCCCCTACCAGGCTGAGCAAATACTGGAATGGCAGGGCAGACTTTAGCCTATTCTGGAGGCGGGTTTTAGGCGAAAGCCCAAGTTTGACCCCTGCATCTGCTGATATAGCAAACCGCAGTTTGGTTAGGACAACTCAGATCGCTGAATCTTTACGCGACGGCATCCTCATCCCATTCATCCCCCATCCTTCTGCCTTCATCCCTCATCCCTCACCCTTCATCCCTCATCCTTCTGCCTTTCGCTATACACTTGCTCACTGACCAGCTCAGCCGTACTCTCAACGCGATCTAAAAACACCAGACCGTTGAGATGATCCAGCTCGTGCTGAAAAATCCGGGCTACAAACCCGCTCAGGATTTGCTGCTGGCGATCGCCCCAGCGATCCCAGTAGGCCACTTCGATTTCTGTGTAGCGCGGCACCTGTCCCCGAATGCTAGGCACGCTAAGGCACCCTTCCCAGCCCTTGACCTGGTGTTCCCCGTGAGCTACCAGCTCTGGATTGATCATGGCGGTAGGCGACATCGTCGGGGCCTGTGGGTAGCGAAGGTTGGGACGCGACGCGACGATAAACAGGCGATCGCTGTGGTTCACTTGAGGAGCAGCGATCCCAACACCGTGAGCCTGCTGCGCCGTCGCCATCAGGCTGTCAATAAGCTGCTGAACCGGGTCGCTGGCGATATTGGTCACTGGCTGAGCTAGCTGCCGTAGCGTGGGATGACCGAGCTGAATGATGTTGAGTAGACTCATAGGTCGCAGAGCGTAGAAAAACTAAATGATATTGCTAACGCCGCTGGGCAGTCTGGGGCAGAGGGGCTGGCGCAAGGGTGAGGGTACGCCTCTGTCCAGCCCGGTCAATCTCAAGGCGTAGAGGCTGACCAATAGAAGTTTCAGCGACTATCTGCTGAACCTGCTCCGCATCTGTGATTACGGTTTCGTTGATCTTAACGATGACATCCCCAGGCTGAACTCCCCCCTGCTCGGCGGGTGAATTACGGACGGTGCCCAACACAATCACGCCAGATGCAGCACTCACCTGAGCGCTAGCTCGCGGATTGCGGTTAATTGAGTCTCGCAGTGATGCTGTCAGCGTCCGCATCTGCACCCCCAGATAAGGGTGCTCGACCCGTCCGTTGGCAATGAGCTGCTCGGCAATAGCAAGGGCCATATTAATCGGGATGGCAAAGCCCAGCCCCTGTGCGCCACCAATGATTGCAGTATTAACCCCGATGACTTCACCGCGCTCATTCAGCAGCGGCCCACCTGAATTGCCAGGGTTGATCGCTGCGTCAGTTTGAATAAAGCTAACCCGCTTGTCAGGAACGCGCACCTGAGCGCTGGTGCGACCCGTGGCACTGATGATGCCAGCCGTGACGGTGTTGTCAAGCCCCAGGGGATTACCAATGGCGATCGCCCACTCCCCGGGCGAATCTCTTCAGAATCGCCAATTGAAACAGTCGGTAAGTTAGTCGCCTCCACCCGAATCACAGCCACATCTGTCACCGGATCTTGCCCTACCACATCTCCCACAAACTCGCGGCCATCTCTCAAAGTCACCACCACTTCATCAGCTCCTGCAACCACATGAGCGTTAGTGACAATCAGACCGTCAGCCTCAATCACAAAGCCTGATCCCGTACCCCGCTCGACCCGAGTAGCAGGGGCATCTGATGTGCCAAAGTTCCCAAAAAATTCGCGGAAGAAAGGATCATCGAAGATGCTGGGGCGGCGCTCTGTCACCGTGCGCGAGGCGTCGATTCGCACAACGGCAGGGCCAACTCGCTCAACCGCCGCTGCAATAAAGTTAGATCCCTGGGTGATCAGGATACGGCTTGATCCAGCCGCAGGCACCTGACTCACCCACGATGGGGACAGCGCCGTGTCTGACGCAGCACTGCGGCTAGCCAAAAGGAAACTGCCTGTGAGGGTGAGTAAGCAGTAGACTAGAGCTTGCTGCCAGCCCTGGTGGCCTCGCCGCTGCGCGATCGCCTTAGTTTTTAAGGGTGAAAACAGAGGATTGTAGTTTGCTGTTTTTGGGGTCATGGGGAGTTAAACCAACTTTGAAACAGACTAAGAGCCGTTGTATTAATGCTGACAACAGCACAGCACCCAATGTGGCAGCTTCGCTAAGCGGTAGTACAGGGTTGGTAGTCAGTGCTTTAGCGCTGAAGTACTAACTACTAACTATGACATCACCCTAAATCAAGCGACGACTTTGTACTAGCTTACTCTCAGTATCTCAGCTACGCTGGTTTACAGTGAGCTAAATCTAGAGGAGATTTAAGCCTGAAATCAGATTTTGGGTCTGAGATCAGATTCTAGAACTAGCGCTTAGGATCAAAGCCTGAGACTGAAGTCTTGGGCGTATAACCCTTACCTCAAGACAGGAGTTGGCTGATCAGACTAGCCGAGCCTGGGTCAGGTTCCGAACTTTTGGAAGACTCACGCAAGCACAAGTGTCCGCCAGCCCCGCTCTATTGATCCTCACCTGACGGTTTAGGAGCAGTCCTAACTGGCGTTCATAAATTCATAGCGATTAGGGGCTTTGCCGCCCCCAAAAATGCCAAAGCTGAAATCAATAATTTTATTTAAAGCGCTATATGTAGAATTTGAACGGTTATTTAGCCTTATATCTAGTACGCTAGTAAGTCCTGACGTCAGCTACATCTGCTTTTCTGAGGAGCGCCATAGTAGCGAGAAAAGACTTTTGAGGCGACTCAAGTGATTGCGGCTAAGAACTATAGCTTTCAGTGAATTTTGAGGCGGATTACAGGGTTGTCGAAGTGGCTTCCTGCATCGCTGCTGGTTTCTAATTGAGGAGGTTTGGCTGTGGAAAAGGGATGTGAGGAACTGTGGGGCCAGGTTTTGGATCGGCTTCAGCAGCAGTTGAGTCGTCCAACCTTTGAAACCTGGATCAAACCCGCCTGTATTCAGGAACTGGGTCAGGAGCGGATGATTATCTCGACGCCTAACCCGTTTGCGCGTAATTGGCTGCAGAAGCACTATGTCAGCACTATTGCTGATGTTGTTTGTGATATCGTCGGCTATCCGCTTGATATTCAAGTTACAGTCGCTGCCAGTGAAGCCGTCGCCACGGTTGAAGCTATAGCGACGCCTGCTTTTGCTAACCCTGCTGCGAATTCAAGCTGGTCTCCACCTGCAGAATCCGCAGAGGCTGCTGCGCCACCGCGATCGCGATCGCCAGAACTCAACTCCAAGGCCGTTTTCTCTCGCTTTGTAGTTGGGGCTAATAACCGCATGGCCCATGCTGCTGCACTTGCGGTGGCAGAATCTCCGGGGCGAGAGTTTAATCCGCTGTTTTTATGTGGCGGGGTAGGGCTGGGCAAAACTCACCTGATGCAGGCCATCGGCCACTACCGCTTAGAGATTGATCTCAACGCCCGGATTTCCTATGTTTCTACTGAGCAGTTTACCAACGATCTGATTGCCGCCATTCGCCGCGACAGCATGCAGCGGTTTCGAGAGCATTATCGAGCTGTCGATATCTTGCTGGTGGATGACATTCAGTTTATTGAAGGTAAAGAATACACCCAGGAAGAATTTTTTCACACCTTCAATACGCTGCACGAATCCGGTAAACAGATTGTGCTGGCTTCTGATCGCCCCCCCAGCCAGATTCCGCGCCTGCAAGAACGGCTTTGCTCTCGGTTTTCGATGGGCCTGATTGCCGACATTCAGCCGCCGGATCTAGAAACTCGCATGGCTATTTTGCAAAAAAGGCAGAGTACGAAAACGTGCGCCTGCCCAGAGACGTGGTTGAATTTATTGCCTCAAACTACACTTCAAACATTCGTGAGCTAGAAGGTGCCCTGATTCGAGCGATCGCCTACACGTCCATCTCCGGCCTCTCGATGACGGTAGAAAACCTCACCCCCGTCCTTAACCCGCCCACAGAGAAGATTGAGGCTTCCCCCACGTCAGTGATTGCGGCGGTAGCAGAAGCTTTCTCGATTCCATCAGAAGAACTCAAAGGTCATTCTCGACGCCGAGAAATTAGTCTGGCTCGTCAGGTGGGCATGTATCTCATGCGTCAGCTCACAGATTTGAGCCTGCCCAAAATTGGTGAGGAATTTGGCGGTAAAGACCACACGACGGTAATGTATAGCTGCGACAAAATTAATCGTCTGCTCAAGCGAGACTTGAACCTGGCTCAAACCGTGCGTCAGGTTAGCGATCGCATCAGTCTGGCCAGCAAATCCTAAAGCTGTAGCTTCAGGGCTATGTGCTCAAAGCACATGAGACAGATCCACTGAACCAAAATTGAGGCTCAGCGCCAGATTAAGGTTTTCTAGCACCTGTACCAGCCAGCTAACAGTGTCTCTTGTGGCCGATTCGTAGTGGTCAAACAGGACAGATAGGCGACGTTCTAGATAAGGCTTCACCTTATTGCAAATCAGCAAAACCTTGAGCAAAATTCCGGTCGTCAGCATCGCCCCCAAATTGCTGATTAGATCAACAAAGACAAAATGCTGAGGATGGGCAGAGGTATCTACAACTAGAAAGTTAAACAGCTGGCTACAGGTTCGCACCATCAAAAAGTCGTCTAGGGTCTGCGCGTCGCTTTCTGAGTGAGTTTGATTGAGATGCTTGTAGAGCAGGTTATTAAACTGTCGCCTGCCGTACTCAGAATCAATGCCTGAGGTGACATAGTCATACAAATCATCTTTGAAAGCGCCGAATGTTTGGCTAATCTGGCAGTTTTGGGCTTTAAACCTCTGAGCCACATCGCGGTAGCTGCCGTTGACTTCGACCTGTCCGGTAAACTGACGCAGCGAGTCCACTAGCTCACGATCGCTCAGCAGAGTTGGGTTTGCACCGGACGCAAAATTCTGTGGGCTGTCTTGGCCTCTCCCTGACGTCGCAGCCGGGAACGGCGAACCCGATAGGTCACGTAGTGAGATAGATCAATTTCAAAGCGCTGCTGGGCCTGTAGCTGCAGACTGCGGACGTGATGCTGATGTTCGCGGGTGCTATCTTCGCTTACCAGACAGTGCTCATAAAGATAGGGGTAACGCTTAATCAGCGTGCCTAGCGGACGGGTACCCGACTGTGAGGAAAACTCAGGCTTTTCGCTAACGACGCGAGACAACCGCTTCAGTGTGACGAACTGTTCTGTTTCTTTAAACTGCGCTACTAGCTCTCTCAGGCGTCGGGTTGTCCGGGTGCGAGAGAACTCAGAAACCTGATTGCAGGGGCCTGCTTCAAACAGGCTGACTAGCTCAGGAATTGTCGCCTGCATCTGGCGACTCGTCTGCCAGCGATTAATCAGAATGTGGCAGCAGCGATTGAGAACGTAGCAAAAATATTCCTCAACGCACTTAGAACTCACGATGGCATCGAGGGTAAGCGTAATATCGCGCTCAGGATAGCCAACGCCTTCAATAAAAAGCGTCCGAAAGCGCTCTACCAGTTGCTCAGGGGCTTCTTGATCAACCTGGTAAAGCAGGTGATCGTAGAGTCTTTGCTCCTCTGGGCTGGTGAATCTACTGCTGTAACTGGCTGAATTATTCACTGATCTCTTAAAAACTTTCTTCCCAGAAACAACCTGAAAGGCTTATGCACAGAAACATACTCAGCCCATGTGCCATACTCTGCCACTGCAGCATGCTCCATTGAAAGCTATCTAACTGGCTTAAAGCGTCAGTTTTTATACCAATCTTTCTAAGATCTTTTACTCAGCTTACCTCTGCATCAGTTTCAGCGAATGGGTGTGTGAGTAATGTGTCATTAAAGATTTAGTAAAGTTTTTAGAGATTTATGCCAAGGTGAGCCAGCGAATAAAGCTGTAAGCCATCTTTATCAAGTACTCAGACGTTACTGCTAAATTGTGAATAATTAGTGAAGTGAACTCCTAAAGCCAGCAATCAGACTGAAGATATGCATTTGCATACAGCTCCATGCAATCTTATTTGGATTATGAAAGGCTTTTCCTGTGAACAAGTCTTTTCACAACGCTCTTTTCCCATAAACGATTTAGGACTGCTATGTCTTGGGTAGTCAGCTTTAGCCACAAGAAGCGCAGATAAAAGGCAGCAACTCCTGATTTAATGAAGACTATGTTGTGACTGATAAAATCATGGGTGGTGAGATAGCGCTAGCAGAAATGGCGGCAGTGATAGGCGCTCAGCCAAATGCGGCGATCGCAGATTTAGCAGCGCCGATCACAGAGATTGTCACAGATACGCGAAAATTAGCGCCGGGATCTCTGTTTTTAGCGCTGGTGGGAGAGCGCTTTGACGCTCATCAGTTTGTCTCGGAGGCGATCGCTGCAGGCGCAGTCGCGGCAGTGGTCAGCCACAACGTAGCCCTGAACGACGACTATCCGCTGCTGAGAGTTGCATGTCCTCTAAGGGCCTATCAGCAGCTAGGACACTGGTGGCGACAGCGATCAGCAGCCAAAATTATTGCGATTACAGGGTCAGTGGGTAAGACCACGACTAAGGAACTGCTGGCTGCCGCCTTGTCCACTCAGGGATCGGTACTCAAAACTCAGGCCAACTACAACAACGAAATTGGTGTCCCTAAAACGCTGCTCTCTCTAAAACCAACCCACCAGTTTGGCGTAGTCGAAATGGGTATGCGGGCGGCGGGAGAAATTGCCTTGCTGAGCCAGATTGCTCAACCGGACGTGGCCGTGATTACTAATGTAGGGACGGCCCATATTGGCCGACTCGGGTCTGAACAGGCGATCGCCAATGCCAAGTGTGAGCTGCTGGCAGAAATGCCGTCTACTAGCTTAGCGATCCTCAACTATGACAATAAGCGGCTAATCAAAACAGCCGCGACTGTCTGGCAAGGTCGGCAGATTACCTACGGCCTAAGCGGGGGCGATATTCAAGGGCAATTAGCTACCGTAGATACGCTGGTGGTCGCAGGTGTTCACCTGCCGCTGCCGCTGCCGGGAGAGCACAATGCGCTCAATTATTTAGCGGCGATCGCAGTCATGCAGGCACTTGATCTAGACTGGCGCATCTTAGCCCAGGGAATTTCCGTAGAGCTACCCGCAGGCCGATCGCAACGGCGGGCGATCGCAGCTGATATCTGGCTGCTGGATGAAACCTACAACGCCGGGGTTGAGTCCATGACAGCGGCTTTGCGCTTGCTGGCCCAAACGCCGGGTCAGCGCCACCTAGCAGTGCTGGGCACGATGAAAGAGCTAGGGGCGCGATCGCCGGAATTTCACTATCAGGTGGGACAGGTGGTCAGACAGCTCCAGCTAGACTATTTGTTTATTCTGGCCGACCCCGCTGAAGCTGAAGCACTAGCTGAGGGCGCAGCTCCCGTACCGAGTGAGAAATTCGATAGCCACGCGGCGCTGCTTGAGCGAGTACGGGAATTTTTGCGCACGGGCGATCGCCTCTTGCTAAAAGCCTCACGCGCTGTTGCTTTAGATCAAATTGCCGATCAGCTCTGCCCACAATCAGTCAGGGCAAACCCGTAGTCCCAAAAATCTGGCCTATATGCTCAAAAATATCGATATTTTTGGAACTAAAGTTTCCACAGATAGCCTAGATCTCAGCTTTACCCAAACAGTTCAGCATAGAGCTTTGAGAACTCAATACCATTGAGTGAGGTGACGATCACTCAATGATATAAATGCCTCTAGCTGGCTTGGATCACGGGAGCTAGAACTTAGCTTGCCAAAAATGGAGTGATTCACTAACCTGTCTCCGGGGGATGACGGCAAGGTCGTGTTTTTTAGCCAGAAGAGGCTTGAGATTGGGGAGTTCTTGACGAAGTTTTTTAACAGTCATGAGCATGTCAATGTCTTTTAGCCCGTCCGTGTTTTTTGCTGAGTGATCCTCAGAGTAAGCCTCAGGCAGTAGGACGACGTTTTTTGTTCCTTTTATATGCGGAGATGTGACTTGATCTAAAGGTCTATCTGGGCCGCTGAATGATGGTTTCTAGCACTCGACGCTTGTTGTTAGCATCAATACCAATCAGTCGCACATAGTCGTTGGAGTGCTCGGTTAAGCACTGTTCTATTGCTGCGATCGATGCGGCTGGGTGGTTGGTTGGGGCGATCGCGCAGCTCTGCCACGAATTTGTCCGAAAGCGCCGCTGATCGACATGCTCTAGGCCAATGCGGTAGCCCTGCTGTAGCAGGTGGTGAACCTGGCTAGCGGCTTCTGAGCTGAGGGTGGCAGTAGCAGCAGGAGTGACGGCAGCGGGGGGGACGGTTTCAGCCTTGCCGTTGGGGGCGGGGGCGGTCGGGGGAGTATATCTGCGGTAAAAGCTATCGGGCTGGGGGGGATGGGTGGCTCTGTTTCGTAGCGCCTGATTATATTCGCGTACTAGGCCCATGTTTTCTAGGCGGCTTTGTTCTCCTACCATTTGCTGACCCACTTCGAGCAGGTGATTTAGCTTAAACTCAGGTTTGTCAAAGCGGGGCGGGTGCTCAGTATTGACCACACTGCGAGAAATATTTTCAACGCCGACGGATTGGATAAAGTCTAGAATTTGCTCGTCATAAATCCGCGATCGCAGAGCACCAAAAAAGTCAACAGCCTGATGCTCAAAAGTATTGACGAGCTGCTCAATCTCTCGACTGGAAAGACCATCTGAGGCAAAGATACCGCCGACAATGCCAACGCGATCGCCGTGGTCAGGCTCCCAGTAAAACTTTTCCATGCGGCCATCGCGCACTAGCGGCGCGTACAGCGTCGAGAAGTCATTGCCCGTCACAATCATCGGGATGCGCTGAATCGGCTGATCGTCATAGCTGCCGGGGAGCTGCACATTGGTGGGGGTATCGGCAATATTCATCAGCGTGTTGTTGACGAGCTGCGTATTCACCGTGTACTGGGTGGTAGCATCAAAGCGGCCCGCCCCAGCGTCTAGGTCGTTAATCATCAGCACCGTCATCACGCCGCGTACCCGCACCAGCTCTGCTGCCTCCCGGTAGCGCAGGCGCACTAGCCGCGCCGGATCGCCAGCATCGGGGCTTTCTAGCTCTCCACCCGAGATGTGCACCACTTCAATGCCCATACGCTCATACACCAGCTCACACTGAAAAGTTTTGCCCTCTCCCTTGCGCCCGTGGACTCCCAAAATCAGCGGTACTCGCACCTGAGGCAAATTCAGAAAGTTCTTGGTGATGTGAACGGACAGTTTGTTGAGAAATCGAGGAGAAATGTAGTAGGCCATTATATTGTCTTGACGGATACCGGATAGTCTTTGGCGATTATCTCAAACTGTCTGACCAAACCAAAGCGCCTAGTACAGCGTCAACGCTTAATTTTGGAGTGATGCCATGGTTGGTAGTTAGCGCTTCAGCGCTAAAGCACTGACTAGCAACCCCAATTTCTAGCTGTAACAATGCCCTAGCCTACTACAGCGTCGGCTTGATGCCTAAGGACTGCTACTGTAGGTGGCGATCGCTTTTAAGAGCCGAGCTTCTAGAGAGATATGAGGGCTACGGGCGATCGCGGCAGAAACCCAGTGCTGAATGCAAAGGTTTCTGCTCATGTAGTCCAAAGATATCTCAGAGCCATAACATTGAGGCTAGACTAAAGCGATAAAGCAGAAACAACATAAAAATTTTCCAGGTCAGTAGCCTCAAGTCAAGTCGGTTCGGTATAGATACGAGAGTCATGTTCGCCGCAAAATAGCAAGGTGTGAGTATGGCATTCCAGCGGGTTCAGCCATCTGGCTTTCAAAATCCTCAAACCTCATCGGGTTTTTCTCAGTTTGCGTCTCGTCCATTCCTGGAGCAGCAACCTAAACGCCCCCCCACTCAGCAAGAACTTGAGCAGCAGGTTTTTAATCAGGACAAGTTTGAAGCCGCAGGGCTACAGCTAAAGCAGAAGCACGGTGCCATTACGCCCATAGAGCAAGCAAGGCTGGGTATGCTGCAAGCGAAGATGGATAACTTCTGGGCACAGCGGCTAGAACGGGCTAAAGATCAGCCCAATTTGCTAGAGATCCTTATCGGCAATAGCAGCAGCAGGGGTAGCCGCAGAAGAGACAGCGGTTGCTGGAGCGCCCATTGCAGCGGTCGCAGCACCCGAAACCGCTGGCATATCACTTGCTGTTCTTGCAGTAATTGCACTGATTGTGGCCGTGATCGTGGGGATTATCGTATACTACGCCACAACTAGCTCCGCACCTATACCTGCCCCTGCACCCTCTCCATCTCCCGGCCCCACACCTATACCTGCCCCTGCACCCTCTCCATCTCCTCAAGTCGATCCATCTCCTCAACCAAAAACGCGAAAATTTCCAAATCAAACGTGCGAAGATGACAGGATGGGTGAGCTAGAAGGAATAATGCATGGAATTTGCGATCTAGGATTTTCATGTTCAGATGGAACAGAGAAACTGGGTAGAAAGAAAGAGAAGCTTCTCACCCGCGAACAACTTTTAGATAATATAGCCAGAGCCAAAGCTTGCATCAAAGCAAGGCAAGACATTCAAGATGAGTGTTTTACAGGTTCTACTGATCCAGCACATGCGAAGGTAATTGCAGAGATTCAGCAAGCTCTAAAGACGTGTGAACAGAAATATATTAATAGACATGGGCCATTACCGTAATAAATGCTTACAAAAAATTGCTTTTAGTGCGGAGAAACTTACATGGCAACAAGATTGTGAGTAAAATGTAGTCCTCAAACATAACTATTTAGAAGTTGTTTGATGCTACAGCCGCTTGAGAGGAGTCCACCATGCTTGACGACTTAGACAATCTAATTGATGAGCTATCTGTCAGAGTAGTTCAGAAAACTCAGACAGCTTTTGCTACGAGTCAATATCCTGGAGATGATGACCTGGTAGAAGATAAATCTTATTGGGAAGCAATAAATCTATCAGAACAGTTTAGGGGTAAAGACTGGAAGAAAATAGATCTGAAAGTTTTGAAGAAGAATCGCTTTAGCTTGTCACTTTTTACCCCAGAAGCTTTTCACTACTATTTGCCGACATTTATCCTGGCATCGGTGCTGCATCCAGATGAGGTAGATACACTTCCTGACAGTGTTTTCTATAGTCTTACGCCTCCTGAGGAGGAGGGTGCAGAGATGGATAAGTTTCGCAGGAGAACTGAGAATTTTAATGCGACACAGAGAGAATCGATTCGAGAATACATAGAGTTATATACAACTATTGAGACGTCTTACTCAGACTCTAAAAAAGAACGAGCAATTAATTTCTGGACTCAGCACAACGCTCCATCCATTCCTGACAAAAACGACTACAGATAGCGCGATCGCTGATCGCAGTAGAAACCTGGTTCCTGGGACTCTACTAGAGAGTGCGGCAAAAACCGCGATCGCCAGCAGATTCAAGCAGATTTATCTCGGTCTGCTACATTCACAGTTGCATCAGCCCTGACGATTGGTATGTTTTCTGGCTGCGCCTATGCAATCAATTTCCTTTGACTGACTGCAAAATCTCATTTTTACGTCGCCAATCATGTTGCTGGTGCGCCAAGGATTGAATCTGCTCATTGAGGAATTCGATGCGTTTTTGCACCTCGTCAATATGGGCTTTGATGTCGCTTTGCACACTTACAGAGGCACGGCTAAAACGATTTTTCTCTGCTTCAAGGATGGGCCTGAGGGCTTGGAGTTCAGCCAAACTGAGCTGCCCCTGATGATAGTCGCGGTGAGCTTGGCGAGCGGTGTGGATGATGGGGAAGATCCGGTGGGCGAACTCCCGATTTCTGGGAACCGAGAGGTGCTCAACGCTTTTAATTCCCGCTCTAAGTGCGCCCAACACTTCTGCTTGGCGGCAGCGGCTTGCGGCCCATAGGCCGACCAGCAGTCGCTGCTGAGGATGCCTGAGAA
>JAAUQI010000090.1 GCA_012032345.1 Leptolyngbyaceae cyanobacterium RM1_1_2
GCCAGATCTGAGCGCTACAGCAAGCAGAACCGATCGCATTACCGCAGTCAGGGACTTAGAGTGGAATAGTCCCCGCAAGCAGCTGAATTTCTTGATGAGGGATACTTACAGCGGCGGCTGGCAAAAAATAGCCTCTCTGTCGCTGTTGAATCGTGAGCCTTACTACATGGTTAATTTATTGGCTTATCTCAGCGACAACGTGGCTTTTTTGGTCGCTAACGATGCCTCTTTGGGGGTTCAAATCGAAGAAGTGGGCAATGGTTTGCTGGTTGGCGCTGACAGGGTAACTTTCTTTGGCTCGGTAAAAGAAGAGGTAACCACAGTCCCAGAGCAGTCCGAAGAAATTGCTACCTCTCAAGACCTCTCACTTCCTATCGCCGAGCAGAGCGCGATCGTTCTTCCCGCCAATCCGGCCCGCAAGCAGCTCAGCCTAGTAAATCGCAGCGCTTCAGCAACAATCTATATCAGTTACGCAGCCGTAGCCCAGGTAGGCTACGGCGTGGCCCTTTATCCCAGGGGCGGGGCTTACGAGATAAATCAGAGCAATTTGTATAAGGGAGCAATCAGCGCGATCGCCACAGGCCCTGGTGCTCTGCTCAGTGGAATGGAGGCTGTCTGATGTTTGATTTGGGTCTTTGGCTCTCAGCTGAGATCGAGCCAGACGATTACTTGGAATGGGAGCCACTTTGGTTGATGGGCGGGACTGAAGAAAAGATTTATAATCGGCGGCTCAGACAAAAAAAACTGATAGAGACTGATTTAATCTATCAGCCTCATTTCAATAATTTTTTAGGCTAATGTCTCTTAGGATTGCAGCAAAACGGATACGCGATCGCTACCGAAATGATCCACTGCAAGCGGCTGAGGACGGCATTGAGGCCGCTGAAGCCTTGACCGGCAACGCTACGCCGGAAAGGCCGAGAACCGATCACCTCGTGCCGGTGGGCTCAGCCGGTATCTTTGTGACCCCGGCTGAGCCGGTAGACCCCCGCGATTGTTCTCGCTGGCCAAGCAGCCCTTACTGTAGCGGCACGGGTTTCTCTGCGCCAGATCGCGGAATTGTCGGCACGGGGATCAGCGTTTCTGCAAGCATCAACCGCTGCGAGCAGTGCGTAACCGTAGAGCCTTCGATTACGTACGTAAGTTTGCCGCCTTACACGGTCTGCCGCAGATCTTCAACTTGCCCCAAAGCAGAGGGAGAATTTGAAGATCCAGATCTACCGAAATCTACCCCTGAGACTTTTGAGGGAGACTCCCCATACCCAAAAGAAAATCCCTGGGCTTACAATCAGCCCGGATACTGCCGGATTTTTTTAGCCCGTCACTCTTTCGTTACAAGAAGCTTCTCCTGCGACGAAACAGACATAAACACTGCCAAATACATTAAATCCAAAACAGAAAGCTTCGGCCAAGGTGGAGGACTGTCTCCAGACTTTGGCAAGACAACCCACGAAAGGTCACTGCCCTGTTACGGCGACTACTATTTTGGGCAAGGCCTCTCAGGGCCTTTTAGGGCGAGAAACTCACCCTTGTACCGGTACTCTTACGATTCTGAGGCCAAGAGAATCCGGCGGTGGTTTCCGCCGGAGTGGCAAGACGGAGTAAACGTTAAAAAATGGCGGTACGCCAGAAGGAATCACGCCAAGTCCACGTGTTTTTCCTGCGTACCTGTAGGAATAGATTTTAACAGGAGGAGCGCCGTAAATAAGGAGAGCGGCAGTACCAACTTATTATGGATTGATGTCGAAGCCGACCACAAGTACTACTCTCAGTTCTTGTATAGTCCTGGAGATTTCAATCTTTATTTAGCTGAGCAGTTAGCGATACCCAACAAAAACGATCGAGATTTGCTGATCAGGCTACTGCCAAGCGATATCGCCCATTACAAATGCTTTAAAATTCTCTGCAATAGATACCCCCACCAAAGGCCAGTGGGGGCACCACCCTACCCACCAAACAAGCCGCCGATGCGCAGCTGTAATTGTGCCGAAATCGAGGAACTATTAAGGGGGATTCACTTGCGGCTGGGCGTGGATCAATACCCCGTCACAGTCCCTGAATCTTTAGTTTCCAAAAAGGATTCGACCGCTGAGCTGCCTGATCTGACAGCTTTGATCGGGTGGCTAGCCCGTCAGATCGACGCGCTGGGGGGTCAATTCCCTATTGAGATTGAAATTGAGGATGGGGACTTACTAGAAGAAGGGAATCAGCGGAGGAAGGTTGAGCTGCCAAACCTAGCGGAAACCCTCTCGGAACTTTACGCACTGGCCTATCAATCCTCAGTCGCTGGGGAAATTCAGATCAATTTCTTGACTCGATTGACTGCCGAGTTGATCGCGACAAAAAATGCAAGCTTGATTACTCAGGATTACGCAAAGGCAAACGCTTCTTATCTAGGCTATAAGGGCAATCCAAAGAGGCGGAAAATCCGTTATGCAATAGATGTCGAAAAGAGCGATAAGTTCACCACGCTTTTCACTGAGGTTACGAAAGAGATAGTGGGATGGGAAGAGGATGATCCTCAGACTGTAGCGGAATACCTTCAAAAGCTGCTCTACGCAGCGGGAATTGTGAAAACGGTTTTCCTGCGTAAAGGCAATCAGGCCGAGGGGGTTGTAGCTGGCTTGAGGGAACTGTTTAAGGGCACTAGTTTTGATGGCGGTTGGCAGCAATTTGTAGACGAGCTAAAGAACCCCAACAGTAGCTACAATGCTGGCGCAATCCCCAAGCCGGATATCGTGGATGTCTCTCCAGATTCCGTAGCCGATAGACTCGATCTAAAGAAAAAGGGTAATGGCTCTAACAATAAGCCCTAGGAGCTTACTCAGCCGAATCACCCGCGAATCAGTCTCAGGCAAAAAGCCTAAGCTGATTCAAATTGGCAATGTCCTCACTCAAAAAGATTCAAAAGGCAATATTTTGCAGCGCGTCTGGGGGGGATTGAGCCGCGTTTTTGGGTTTATCACCAAACTGACGCGCTTTGCTCTGCGAGTAACAGATATATTCGGGTGGATCATAAACGGAATCGGCGCGATCAGTCGATTCAACTGGAATCAGACTGATCTGCAGCTGCAGCAGACCCTAAAAAATCAGAATTTACTCATTGCCTCCACCTGGGGCAGCTTTGCTGGCCAGGGAGCTGGCTGGCTAGCTGGCCTTGCGATCGGATATGGTGTGTCGCTGGTAGTGCCCGTAATTGGAAGCGCGGCTCTGGCGCGCGGTATTGCCGCAACTGTAGGCTCAGAGGCACTGGAAGAACTTTACTTTGGCTTAATGGCCTCTATCAGGGCCACCGCAACAGGCCTGGCGACCGGTGCACTGATTAATGCCTACGTGCAAGCAAGGCGCTTTTTGAAGAGAGCGCCAATCCAAGCGCTGACCAAACTGTTCGGGGCTGAAAAAGCCCGGTTTATAAAAAACAAGTGGGGAGCTGAGGGAGGGCCAGACTTAAGCTTTGCCACTCAATTTGAAGAATCCATTGAAAACTTGGGCGACGATTATGTCCAAGTTTTTCTGGAAAATTTCTTTGAGGAATCCTGGGACGGCTTTATCGAAAGCGGCTACATTGTGGCATCCGAACTGGATGCGGCCTATGCTCAGGCCAGTGCGGCTCAGGGGCCAGAACGGCGGATCACGCTCATTCCAGACCAACGGGCTCCAGCCGAGGCGATCTTTCTTTCTGGGCCAGAGGCCCAAGTGCGAGTTCAGGCCCAAACGGCCTTAACTCAGCATCGGCTGATCTACAATCGAGACGTGGGGGCGATTGTAGGGCAGCCAGCCGAAGATTGGTATAGAGCGAGGCCGCAACGAAGAAAACTGACCCTAATTTTTAACGAACGCCCTGAACCACCGTGGCGACTTGCCGGAGGGCGACGGCCAAAGACCGCTACTTACGCCATCCCCGACGTGAAAGCAGGGCTTACGTGGGAAGAGCTAAAGAGATTTGCCCGACCGTACACGTGGGGCGGATTTCGGGCGACGGCTAACTTGAACAATGGGAGGCAAATGGCTGTCTATGCCAGTACTCCGACAGAAGCCGAGAAGATGTTGCGGCGACTGGCTCAGCTCAGTACAGCCGAAATCACAACCGTCTCGACGACTGCGGAAGGACAGAGAAACCCAAATCTGAAAAAAAAACCTACTTACTTATACCCTGCCTTCGCATATCTTTTAGTCAGACGACCCTCCATCGACGCATCGGGTCGAACCGACCTAGAGGGCGGAACCTGGGATGAATCGAAACAAAGAATTGACTTGTGGCCTCCCCAACAGCCACCAGACTTTTTACCCTTAAAGTGAACTATGCCTATTTCAAACCCTGATTACAGCCTTGCGATTAACCAACCCAACACGCCGGGGAATAAAGGCGATCTTTATGTTCACGATGGCAGCGCGATCGTGCCGCTGCCTGCTGGGGAGGGGGGGGAGCTGCTGACTCTCGATCCCCAGCAGGCGCTAGGGATTAAATGGGCAGCCCCCCCCTCCCCAGCAGCAGGAGGGGGAACACAGTTTTACCAGGCCATGATGTTTTTGTCTTCTGATTTTACCCAAAGCAGCGGGAATCAAAAGATTCCCGTCAACGCTTTTTATCCTGGATCCAAAGTTGAGATGGGGGGCGATCTTAGCTTGGGGCGTTTTACCCCCACGCTAGAGGGACTGTATATTTGTTCAGGGACAAGAAACCGGCCGTACAAGGGGGACACAGATGGCTCCAGCTTCATCCTCTCCAAACAGAGCAATGAAACGAAAGTCTACCGAGGGACTAGGTATATTGGGCTAGGGCACGCAATTGTAAGTCCCCCCATTCCTCTTAATGGGGAAGGGGACTACGTGGAGTTCTGGAGCTACCAGGCTAGTTCTGGCATTGCCAGAGGCGTATCCGATTTTGGGGATGGGGGGGAGTGACATCTGGACTTACTTCTCAATTCAAAAAGTAGGCTAAAGAGAACTAAGAAAATCCTCGTGTCGGCGGACTTGCACCGCCGACACGAGGTTTTTTTTTTAGTTCAGTTCACATTGACAATTTAATCTCAGCTGGACTCTGACTTGCTGCGGCGTGAAGCAACTATCCAAGCCAAATCTAATTGTTTTCCGTTCAAGCCGTAACGAAACAAAGGGGATTTCAGGTGTGTGACAGTTGCCTCTTTTAGGCCAAATTTAGGCCTAAAACTCCGGAATATGGTTTTCGGTTTTGGATTCTACTGCGCTCTTGAGTTCTCCTACTCTTAGAAAAAGGTTGTCCCCGGTTGTCCACCTTTTTTTAGTCCTCGGTTTTCGACTGGTTTTTTCCGTTTTCCCCCGGGACAACCTCCCTGAACGGCCCCCCAAGCCCACCAGCAGCAGATTGCAACGGGCTTCAGATTTAATGCCGCAGTCTTTAACCAGCTGCCGGTTAAAGACTGCGGCTAACGGGTGATTAACCTAACTGTTGGTCACCATGCAACGGAGTCGTTACCAACAGTTCGCATTCCCAGGCCGGGAATGCGAATTAGCGAAGTTTCTCGCCGCCGCTTAATGATCTGAACCAGCGTTTTC
This sequence comes from Leptolyngbyaceae cyanobacterium RM1_1_2, assembly GCA_012032345.1. Classification (GTDB taxonomy): domain Bacteria; phylum Cyanobacteriota; class Cyanobacteriia; order Phormidesmidales; family Phormidesmidaceae; genus Sphaerothrix. The sequence goes on from JAAUQI010000090.1 coordinate 5,536, forward strand.
AGCCCTTTGTGCTGCCGCCAGACCTGATCTGAATTCTCAATAGTGGGCAAGTGATCTGAGCTGATCTGATGGCGGATCAGCTCAGGATCAGTATTGAGATCAGTTGCTACAATTGCTGAATGCCTGCAGGGCAAGTGTTCTCAGCTTCACCCTGAGCAAGTGATCCAGATGATCCGCTATTTTTCGATTTCTCAAGAGTGATTTCTTTGCGATTTCTCGGATCACTTGGGGGTGAAGCCGGTGAAGCCATTGGTATATCTGGTTTTTCCAAGTGATCTGGCAAGTGATCTGGATGTGATCTACTCAGATCACTTGGATCAGCAAGATCTGCTGCTTGCCATAAAGTAGACTCAACCCAGTAAGAATAGAATCTCTGTTTGGTGTCGCGTTTGCGGTTACAAAGTCCCTTCGCCCACAATTCGTAGAGGGCTTTACGAACTGTGTTCTTGCTCAGTGCTAGCTGCTCCGAAACCTCTTCTGCTGCGTACGGGGTGCCAGCTGAGGTCGACATCCATAGCCGGATCCTCTCTTCAGTGGCCACGCTTTGATCTCCCTCGCTGTGAGCTTCACCCAAGTAGGAAAAAGTGAAGTCGCCCTCGTCAAATTGAAATTTGTAGTCACCAGGGGGGCGACCTAGTCTGGTTTTCTCGACGCTGAGAATCCGTTCTGTTAGGGTCTCGCCCCGCTTCATATTCCAAACCTCCGACACGCTATTGTGAATCGCCCTGGTGCCGCGGGCGCTACCTCCGGCGTTGCTGTGGTGAATGATGATGACGGTCACACCGTAGTCGTTGGCTATATCACGCAGGTGCAGTAGGGGCCGGGCGTATTCGGTATCGTTCTCGCTGAAGGTGCTGGCTTTGTTGACTGTCGTAAGGGAATCGATAATCAGCAGGTCGGGGCGCTTTGCTTCGATCCATTTCGCTAATCGGGGTAAAGATTCAGCTTGCCAGTTAGTCAAGATTTGCAGATCCGCGGTGTCTCTGATGCCCCTGATTTCCATGCGCTCAGCCGTCACGATTCCCGGCTCATCGCATTGCACCAATAAGCAGCTCCCTTTTTTTAGCTGGTAACCATTCCACTGATCGCCGGCCAGCAAAGCTGCCAAAAGCTGATAGACAAAAAGTGTTTTCCCTACGCCGCCATCAGCGTGAAGTAAAAGAGTTGTCGCTTTCGGTATCCAGCCGGGAACGAGCCACTCAATGGCATTGCCGTGCTGATCTTTGAATTCCTTGAGGCTAAGCGGCTGAAGGACAGCCTGATTGACGAGCGCTTTCTCGTAGCAGCTCCAGAGCTGGGATGGAGAGCGCTTATACTGTCGAGCCAGATTTTGCAGTTTCCATTCCCTAAGGCCCTGGTCTTCAGTCGTCTCCTCTATTCGCTTGACTGCGGCGATCGCCTTGGCGAATTCTTCAGCCTCTAGGTCTAAGCCCCGCTCCCCTAAGAGATCTTGAGCAATCGATTGCACAAGGTCAACCGGCAGGCCGTGGTATTTGGCTACCCGTGACAACGCTGCTGAAGGCATTTTTGCCTGCAAAGCAGCCGATATTATTTCGGTCTCCAGCTGCTGCTCCTGGTCTGGTCTGATTGTATCCTTGCTGATCTCTCCAGCTAGCTCTAGGAAATCTCCTAGCAGCTGTCGCTTGAGGCTGCTAGGAGCATTTTCAATCAAGTTGTTCATGGTTTTGATTTGGTTCCGAAAGGAAGACCCATCGAGCGATCGCCCAATGATTTTAGAGTAGAAGAGCAAAAGTGATAGCGTTGTAGCGTTGTAGCGTTCTGCTCACTGAAGATGATCGCCTCAATGAGGAAGCCAATCAACAGGTTACTAGTTAGAAAGGTAAAATGCCGGGTGCGATCGCAGCGATCGCACCTGGCGTTTAACACGGCGGAGGCGAAAAAAAAAAAGAGCGGCTAGCCATGATTAACAAAAACCGCTCTTTTTTTCTGGGGGAAGAGTGGAGCTGGCTTAGAGCTAGCCAGCCAGCTCTAAGCCGTCATCTACGCGCCCCAGCTCAATATCTTCAGCTTGTTGGAAGGCTCTGATGGTTCCCTTGATTTGGCGGAATTTCTGGAGCAGCTCGAATCTTGAGCAATCAAAATCACAGACCTCGCTTAGGGCCTTGGCGCAGGCCAGGGCAAAGCGAGGTCTGTGAAAACAGGCGATCCTACAGCCGCTGCGGTGGTGTGTGAGGGTATAGCCGGTGGCTATACCCCCCCTCTTGGCTGTGGCATGAATAAAGATTCCCCTCCAAAGAAGACCGGTAGCTTTATAGGTGCCGACTTCAATATTGAAATAGTCTTTGCCGGTCGAGAGGAGGCGAGTGAGTGTGGCGGTTTTAAGCATGGCTGTATTTTGGTGAATTGCAAGGTGCAGACCGTAAAGCGGATCACGGTCTGCACCTAATCTACCGTAAACCGCTTTACTTGTAAACAGGTTTACGGTAAAATGAAAAAAAAATAGAAACAAGGAGTCCCCCTTGGAAGTACTCCGTAAAAAAGCTGAAATGACTCAGGAGCAAATTGCTAATGGGATAGGCGTCACTGACCACACCTATCGGAACTGGATTAAGGGCAGAGCAGAAGCAAAACTGACCATTCGGCAAGTTAAAGCTCTCTGCACTCTCTTAAGAGTTTCCCTAAGCGATTTACCTGATGATTTTCACGAAGAGTGAAGTGGTGCTGATTCGCCTCTTATCTGTCCCGAAACGCAGGAACAACCTCAATGAGAACCAATCCAAGTCCCTACGATCGCTATCAATCGTACAAAACTCGGCTGGAGAGCCGTGGCATTTCCTCGGAGCTGTCCCACGATGTAGCCTGGAGCCTCGCTTTTACTGGCCCTCGCGCAACTGAGGGCCAGGCACTAGTAAAAGCGGCCTATTCCTTTGTGCTCTGTCGCAGCGACCTGGCCGCACAAAGGGATATTGCCTATAGCAAGCAGGATCGGCAAGATTCTAAGGCAGAGCAGGAAGAAAATGATCAGGCAAAGTCTTAGGCGCGTATCTCTCGGCCTTGCAATTTGCGCTGGCACCTTTGCCACTGGCGCGATCGTCCTTGAAGATCAGGCTAGCGCCCGATTGGGGCTGTCATCTGGTATCAGGACGATCTGGCAACTGGCTACAGCGTTCAAGCCCACTTGGACAACTAGGTGAACACGGGGGGGGCGCTTGGCGACCTGCCCCCGTGTTCACCTATCCACCTAGAACAAGAGGTAATTTAATTATGGGATGGCCCTTCAATAAGGACAAAATGGGTGTGACCGCCCGAAACTATGTTCTCGAAAATTTAAAGGAGGGTGTTACTCCAGAGATTCTTGACGATTGGGGTGATTATGAAGAAGATCACCGGAGAACCGGCTGCGATACTCGTGAAGAGACAGAACTCTTCTACGAAAAACGAGAGTACACCATTAAGGAAACAGACTAAGGAAACAAACTGATGACTACATCCGAAAAGAAAGAGTTTAGGGTTACTTTTGAAGGGAATTCTAGTAGCGAATTGACCATTGCACAGGCCGAAACTTATCGGCTGCTTTCAAGCCTCTTCAAGATTAAAAGTTGCTGGTCTACCTGGGAAATCATGGGGCTGCTGGGACTCTCTGACCCTCGGCCAGTGGACAGCCGCATTGATCGCCTGGCCGAGAAGGGCTGGATAACGCTAGAAGTTGCCTGATTCAATCCCTGATAGTTGGGTTCGCGATCGACTGTCTCCTGGCGATCGCTTTTCTGTGTGTGCTTCGGCCCATATGGGTACACTCCTGAAACCCTTACCGATAGCTGCCGCAGCTGCAGCCGGCGTCCGCTATCGGCATTTCGATTAAGTTAGTTAGAAAGGTAAAAAGCGCTCCACTAGGGGCGCTTTTTACTGGCCACGGGCCACGGGAGGAGGGCCAGTAAAATGATTGTGATCGCGGTGCTGTAGACAAAGCCGGCCATTGCCCAAAGAACCCAAAACTTCCAGCCGCGAAAACCAGTTTTTCGGATAACAAAAAACCAAAGGGCTGCCCAGACGAAAACAACGGCCAGGGTGGCCAGGGGACTGTGCATCACTTAAAAATCAAAAGTACCACTGCTCCCACGAGTAGTACGACAAACAGCTTCCAGAGAACCTCAGCAGGTGATTCCGCACGAGCCTGAATCCAATCTAGGAAGTCGCTGGCCACTCCCACCGGCGTGGGAGTGGCCAGCTGCTGCAGCTGCTCTTGGATTGCAGCATCCTCAATCCTGGGGGTTGGTTTGGCCGAAAACTCCGGCCACCCCGGCTGTTCCCACGCAAAAGAGTTGATCGTATCGTGCCGATTTTGGCCAACAATTATTCGAGTTTTGGGGAGGCCAAGGCAGATTTTATCTGAGGGAGTAATGGGCTCTGGATTTCCGGCTCTGAGGCGATTGCCATTAATCCACAGCCCGTTGCTGCTAGGTTGATATTCCTTGGTGTCTGGGTACACCCCCCCATCCAGAATCAACCACTGCCGCAGGTCAAAATTAAAAAATATTGTGAAGTGAATCCGACTTAAGGCCTCGTTTACTAACTGAATTTCACAACTTTTCAAACGGCCAGCCGAGAAGCTTCTTTTCTTGATAGATGGCTCTAGCTCCACAACTCGCCCGGCCTGATTGCCAGGAAAGTCTGGGAAAAAGAATAAAGCTAGTCTCATTTTTGTTAAATCAAATCAACACAACCATCTGACTTAAAAAAAAGCGGCACCTCTGCCGCTTCTGCGTACAAATTCCATCTTTTAATTGTTGCAGCTGGGAGGTCTTCTGCTGTGCAAAAGGAATCATTCCAGAGATTGCGAACCAGCTCCCAATTATGGGGGAGATCACTAGATAGCACTCTCAACCAGCTAACCGCTGGCTGAGCGTCCTTTCTTCTGGTCAGAAGAATAAAGTCTTCATCCATCATGAGGGCAATATTGAAAAGTGCAACTCGAGGAGCCACTTAAGGTTTTAGCTCCCTAAAGAAGGCAGTTGACACACCCACGCTGAAATCAGGAGGATTGCCGGCAAACCGCCAAAAAGGATTGGAGCCTCCTCAACCCATTCATCAATATGCACCTGCCAAGTAGCCTCCAAGCTCAAAGAGGCTCCTCGCCACTTTCTTACTTCCAGAAACCGCTGGCCTGGGGCATAAACCCGATAAGGGTCTGGAATCGGCAAAAAGTACACGTCGTTCTCAATGGGCTTTGGGTAGAGGTTATACCAACGAGCATCGTAAATGATTGGCTCAAAACGTTGTCTGAAAAAACCCCTGAGGAATTCGTCTCTAGGTTGCACTCCTGAATAGGAAACTTTAAGGATGGCTTCACCTGTGGACTTGATCCGCCCCAGTTGCTGCCATTCGTCTGTTGCCGCTACTGTGCCGCGTCTTTCCCAAGGCATCAGAAATCCAAATCCTCAAGCAATTCCCATTGCTCCGAATTTATCAATCGCTCTCGATACTCACCGCCCTCGAGGTACTCTTCTAGCTCGGCGGCCGAAACAGGCCGCAAGAGGCCTGTTTCGGAACTTGCCACAAACGAATACTCCCCAGAGAATTTAGCTGCCGACTCTTCCCAGTTTGGCGGCAGAGCCGTGCCGAGAGTTAAATCGAACTCTTCGTCTCCAGGGAGTATTAGCCTCTTCATCTCTAGGGAGTATCAGCATTAGGGGTTTCTGGTGGGGTCAATTCGGCTGGTTCCCGACCGCCAGCCAGGCGGCAAGTTACGGGACGGATCGTAAAAGGTCGAAATGACGTTTATGGCCGAACCAGAACCGATTACTTTCGAAGCGGTTGGCGGCCTGGGTTTGCTAGCCCCAAATACTAAATCGGTCTCAGGCCCAGAGGCTAATTTGATTCCCAAAGTTGCAAGATCGCCCCCGATCTTGCTTTGGGTTTCCTTTGGCAAATTCCAAGCGTATTGGACTCCCTCGAGGGTGACGTACGCCACGACTGTTTTAGACGTGCTTGAGCCACGACGCAGTAAAGCTTTACCAATTCGCCAGCCAGCTGTTCTGGCGCGGCAATTGTAGCCGCATTCACAAAACTAGAAACTGTGCCACTAGCAAAGGCTTTGGAAGCCCGTGCTGGCTTGGGGGAGTTGGCACCAAAGACATATCCCTGAAGCGAATCATCCCCTACTGGGGTATGACCTAACTGAGTTCCTTGCGACTGGTCGATACTTGTGGCAAACCCGTATTTTATAGCGGAAGAATTGAACGGGGAAACAAAAACCAACCTCCGCTTTGTATAGCGTCCCATGCTTAGCTCCTGAGCTAATTTTTTCTAATACTTCAGCTCAATTAGTTAGAGAACAGCGTCCGTTGTCTCGCCAATATTCAGCGGGACAGAAACCGTAACTGAGTGGATCTTGATAGCGGCAAAGTTTCCTGAGCCGTCGCTCACTGGAGTCCCAAAGCTAGGCTCTGGGTAGCTATTGATCTGAGCGTTTGGGTTGGCAGTGTTGTACGCGGTTTGTGCGGAAGCCGCGGCGTCCAGGAGTTTTGATAAAGATTCCGCGACCTTTGTATCAGCCAGCTGAACGCTGGCATCTCCAGTTACCGCTTTCAAACTAATGGTCACGTCATCAGCAGCTTCGACCATTGCCCCATTCGGCAATTTTGCTAGGACTTGTTGCAATGTCAGCATAGACCCTCTAATTTAAAAAAAACAACGTTTTTTATGAGATGGATAAATTGAATTTATCCATCTCATAAAAAACTGTCAAGGGGCTTTCATGGGGTTACACTAATAGCAACTGCTAGCCAGAACCCATAGGGTTCTGCTTTTCTCTTAGCCGTTGGAAAAATCTTTAAAATTCCTATGCCAGGAAACATAGTTCAGGCTTACAGCCGCTCAAAGCAGGTCTTAAAGGTTCTTACTGAGCAGTCAGGCAGCGGGATTACGCAACTTTATCAGCCAGGACTAGCAACTCCCTGGGATAAAACTAGCTTAAGCTCACTGCGTTACTACGGTTTCATAACCGATCTACGTTGTCGAATTGATATTAGCAGCTTGCCTGAAAGTGAATTGCCAGATCTGAGCGCTACAGCAAGCAGAACCGATCGCATTACCGCAGTCAGGGACTTAGAGTGGAATAGTCCCCGCAAGCAGCTGAATTTCTTGATGAGGGATACTTACAGCGGCGGCTGGCAAAAA
>JAAUQI010000091.1 GCA_012032345.1 Leptolyngbyaceae cyanobacterium RM1_1_2
CCCCGGTAACGTAGGCGATTCCGCCAAGCTTAGCCATAGCCTACCAGCGCCTCACCAGCTAAACTCCCCCACTCCCCACTCTCCCACTCCCCCACCTCTCCCACCTCTCCCACTCAAAACTCCCTTATGCACCGCCAAGTCATCCAAACCAGCCAAGCCCCCGCCCCCGTTGGCCCTTACAACCAAGCGATCGCCGCCTCGGGTCAGCTCGTCTTTGTTGCTGGACAGATTCCCTTAGATCCCAAAACGGGAGAAATCGTTGGCCCTGAAGATGTGGAAGCGCAAACCCAGCAGGCGATCGCCAATATGTCCGCCATTCTCGAAGCGGCTGGGGCTGGTTTAGACAACGTGGTCAAAACCACTATTTTTCTCAAAGACATGAACGACTTTAGCAAAGTCAACAGCGTCTATGGCCAATACTTTGACGCAGAGACTGCTCCGGCCCGAGCCTGTGTTGAAGTGGCTCGGCTACCTAAAGATGTCTTAGTCGAAATCGAATGCATTGCTGTCATTTAGCTGCAGCGCGGACTAGCTTTGCGGAAAACGTCCGGTAGCGTCGGTAGGCAGCACGGCCTAGCTGAGCGCAGGTTTACTCCTGTCGTTTGAGCGGATCGGCTACAGGGGCCTCGTCCATGCCGACGACCTCGTAAAGCTGAATTTGATTGCGCTTGCCACGCGGCCTCACCTGATCAATCCAGCGCAGATGAAAGGGATGGGGATCAGGCAGCTGTTGAATCACAGCGTCGCTGGTAATTATTTGACAGTTGTAAACTTTGGTCAGCTCCTCCAACCGGGCTGCGGTGTTGACCACGTCGCCAACTACGGTTGTGTCCATGCGACGGCTGGCCCCGACTGTACCCATTACAGCCCGTCCGGTATGCAGGCCCATGCCGATGCGAATGGGATCTGTTGAACTGGTAATTGCCTGAGACTGGTTGAGCTGGGCCAAGGCTTGGGGAGATTTGTATCACTGCGCTGAGTCCGTCAGATGCGTGGTGCTGGGTACGATCGAAGACTGCCATGACCGCATCGCCCAGATATTTATCCACAAAGCCGTGACAGTTTTCTATAGCCTGGTTGATAGTGGTAAAAAATCTGTTCAGCCAGATAAAAGTTTCCTGGGCTGACTGCATCTCTGCGATCGCCGTAAAGTCTCGAATATCGCAGAACAGAACAGTCACTTCTGATTCAATCGCATTGCCTAGCTGAATTGTCTCTGGGCCCTGGGGCGCAATCCGCTGTAAAAATTGTTCAGGCACAAAGAGGCGGAATTTTTCAGAGAGAGCTTCATTAATTTTCAACGCCGCCGACATCTGCTGCCGCGCCTGCACTTGAGCCTGCTGCAGCGCCTGCACCTGCTGTTCGATTTGTTCTTTGTAAGCTGCCTGCCGTAGCTGTCGCAGCCGCAGCAGGCTAGCAATTTTAGTCAGCATCAGCTCAACATTAAGGGGCTTGGTGATATAGTCATCACCCATTGCAGCCAGCCCTTTGAGTCGAGAAGCATCATCGCTGAGCGCTGTCAAAAAGATAACAGGCACCGTTTGCAAAAGGGCATCGGCCCGCAGCTGCTCGCAAACTTCAAAGCCGTCCATATCTGGCATCATCACGTCCAGCAAAATTAGCTCTGGACGACTGGCCTGAGCATACTCCAGAGCTTCAGCCCCAGACTTGGCAGAACGGGTATTATAGCCCTCTAGGGCCAGCAGTTCCTCTAGCAGTCGCAGATTATAAGGCTCATCATCTACCAGCAGGATGTAGGAAGCAGATGTCATAGAAATTGGCTGTGAGGCAAGGGGGTGGTGAGTTGTGTCGGGACAGCTTTATTTATAAGTACCCGTATTGCTGCGTAGGAGATCCACTGTTTAGACTTACAGTCTGTCAAATTGATATCAGATTGAAATAGATGAATCTTTTTCAGGTTGATTCGCTAACTGTTTGACTTTTTGACAGTTTGCTAATCTGCTGAATCAGTTCATTAAAGTTCAGCGGCTTGCTGAGATAGGCATCGGCCCCTGCCGCCAAACAGCGATCGCGATCGCCTGCCATTGCCATTGCCGTCACTGCAATCACCGGCACCGACTGCCATAGGGGATGGGTTTTGAGCTGCCTGATTAGCTCAAAACCGTCTATATTGGGCAGTTGAATATCCATCAGGACTACAACTGGCAGCGATCGCGCCGTGACCAGCGGCGAACCTAGGGTTTCTAACATGGTCTGACCATCAGCAATGATGTTGACCGCGTAGCCTTCCATTTCTAGAATTTCAGCAATCAGCGACTGATTGTAGGGCTGGTCTTCAACCACCAGCACACAGGGCTGAGCCACCCGGTCTTGTGCTTGAGAGCTGGTGCTCTGATCTGGACTAGGCGAACCCGCCGCTACCGATGCTGTTATCGACCTACCCGTCTCTCGCAGCTCATTGAGCGGCAGCCAGACACGAAACGTGCTGCCCTCCCCTAGCTGAGATACAAAAGAGACGGTGCCCCCGTGCAGTTCTGCTAGTCGCTTGGTCAGCGCTAACCCTAGCCCGGTACCTTCGTGACGGCGGGTCAGTGAAGCATCAATCTGCTGAAAGGGGCGAAACAACAGGTGTTTTTTCTCTGCTTCAATGCCAATTCCTGTATCAGTGACTGCAATGCAGAGATAAGGCGTGCTGAGATTGACTGGGCTTTCATCAGGCCGAGTATCTTGCAAAAGCTGATTGCCGTAAGCTACCTGCACTGACAGCTTTACTTTGCCTTTTTCAGGCGTAAACTTGACTGCATTGGAGAGCAAGTTGATCACAATCTGCCGCACCCGCCGCTCATCAATAACGACCTGGTCAAGCTGATAGTCTAGCTCTAGCGAGAGGGCCAACCGTTTTCGTTCAGCTCGTGGCTGAATCATCTGTAAGCACTGGCGGCAAAGAGCTTGAATTGATACAGTATTTAGCTCTAGATCAACTTTGCCCGCTTCGACTTTTGAAAGATCGAGAATGTCATTGATTAAATGCAGCAGATGCTGACCGCTCTTATGAATCAGGCTGACATGCCCTACTTTACGGCTGTTGAGTCCTTCGCGCTGCCGTAGGAGCAGTTCTGAAAATCCTAAAATGCTGTTGAGGGGTGTGCGTAATTCATGGGACATTGAAGCTAAAAACTCAGATTTAAGCCGTGAAGCCAGCTCTAAATCTTGATTGATTCGCTGCAGCCTTTCTTGTGACTGGGCCCGCTCAATGGCGGCTCCTAAAGTTCGGCAGGCCGCTAGCAGCATGTCCTGCTGCGGAGCTTCCTGGAGCTTTTGCAAACTGCGAGACTCTAAGGTCAAGACGCCAATAATAGTGCCATCAGCAGAGGGAATTGGGAAAATACCCAACTGACCGATGGCGGGATGACGAAATTCTTTGACGGCGTTGGGATGGGTGGCATAATCTTCAACAAAGCAGGGCTGGCCCGTTTCAACAACCTGCCACAGAATACCTTGCCCGTAAGCAACCCCCTGATCAAGTCGCTGCTGCATGGTTTCAGCCACAGATTCGCCGTGGGTGGCAATAAACTGACCTGAGATCAGGTTAGTCAGCTTGCCAGCACTGCGATCGCTGCCTTTGCCGCCGATAACTTTAACGTCACCAAAGGCGGCCCCCATTGCCTTGACTAAGTAGGTTAAGGCGAAGCGACCAATCTGAATCAGGTTATCTGAGGTTTGTAGTCGCTCGGTGAGTCCCAGTAAAAAGGTGAGCCGCCGAACTTCATCGGCCAGATCGTGCTGCGCTCGCCGCTGGGCCGTCAGGTCACGAAAAATCAGCAGTTTGCCGCCGGTGGAGGTAGAGGTGATGTAAAGATCCAGATAGATTTGATCGTTCTGATTGATTTGAATGACCTGATTTTCACCGCTGGTATGTTCGCAGGCTTGCAGAGCGCGATCGCGCTGTTCGCTGCTCCAGGTATTTTGCTCAACCAGGAAAGCCAAAATTTCGCTGAAACGAGGTGACTGCTTCAGCCAAACACTCTCTAAGTGCAAAATTCGCACCAGCTTTTGATTAAACAAAACCAGGTGCTGTTCGGCATCTAGCAGTGCGATCGCATCGTCTACTTTTTCGAGAATGAGAGCGGGCTGCTCTTGAAAAGAATAAAGGTTCTGCTCAAGAGGACTAGCTGAATTCATAAGGAACGAAAAGAGCCATGAAGAAAAGCTGTCAAAAATGAGATGCCCTAATACACCCTAACATTTTGCTCAGGCCAATTCCTCTTTCGCAAGAGAGGTTATACGCCGCGATCGCGGCCTTTCGTCCCCAAAGGCACGAAAGTTACTGAAGCAGCCGGAAAATTATCAGGCAGAGAGCCGCTCAAAGGAATTTAGAGCTTTTTCTCATAAATTTGCAGTCCGGCTTCTTCTAGATAGATAGTGGCTCCGTGCTGTTCGCCCAGCTTACCGGAGAGTCCGCCTGCCCAAGCCGGAAATTCTCTGGCAGACTGCAAAATTTTGCCAGGATTTATTCTTGACTTCAGCCACAAAGGTATACCCTTCGCAAAAAATTTCAATTCGCTGGCGACTATTGGGCATCTGTCGCGTCATTGGAATACCTGTAAACTTAATCGAAACTTCTGCTCTACCTTTTGCGACCATGGCCTGAAATTGTACTTGAGTAGAAACTAAACCGATATGCTGACGTTTTTCGAGGCTGTGTGAGATTGAACAGGCAGCTTGAGAAAAACGTTCAAGAGATAGGGATAGTATCGTACTTTGAGTCTAGTTGCAAAGGGGAAAGGGCTAAAAAATGCGATCGCAATAGAAGAGCCCTGACCGTCACCAGTCAGAGCCAATACCTCAATAAGCTAGATTCAAAACTTTAGACGACACTAGCCGCCTAGAACCTAGTTGAAGAAGTCTTTGATGTTGTCGATTAGGCTCTCGCCTGCGTCTTCGGCTTTGTCGCCTGCCCTATCAGCGGCGTCTTTGGCGCGACCCATGGTCTGCTTCATCTGCCCTTCAACTCGATCGGTAGTTCCATCCATCTCAGTGCCAAAATCGCCGAGCTGACGTTTGGCCTTACCGACAGTATCTTCGAGGGTACCTTCAACTTTGTCGCTGGTACCTGCACCCAACTTCTCGTTAAACTCACGCTTGGCCCGTTCCTGCACCACTTCAGCCGCCGCTGGTGAACCTGGGGCCACTCGGCTAGCATCAGTGCCCACAGCCGCCACTGCAGGAGATGCAGAGACAACCAAAACGCTGCCAACCGCCAGTAGCAGAGCAAAGGCGATCGCTAGTTTAGCTCTTACGGCGCTGATTATACGGCTGACTGGGCAATTGATTAGGTTAGGAGTCTTCATATAGGCTATCCCTCTCGGTTTTTAAGAAATATTGATTCTTTGGCAGTTATAGCACTGCAACCCTAAGCGCCTCATCAGCCTCTAGACTGAGCTAAGGCGGCTAAACAGGCTTTATAACAAATTTCTATCGCTTGATGGAGCAGACTAGCCTAGGCTCTGTTCAGGGGGCAAGCCTATAGGAATCGTTGGTATATTCCGATTCCTGTCTTGTAATAAATTGGTAACTGAAACGGCGTAATTTCTAAGGGCTTCTTCCCACTGCTGAGAGCCGTAAACTTGAAGAAGTGATAACGCTTGCTGATGAAGTTGGTAACACCACTTAGGGCTATTAATCGGTCGATCCGGTTTGTCTGGATTCTCAACTACTAGCCCCATCTGCACAAACTGATGCATTGTCTGCCGTCGAACAGTTTCGCGTGTATTTGGTGCATATTGTTCACCGTAGTGATCGCGGAACCAATCCATCATCTCCGTGATTCCGCGTCTTGGTGCAGTAGCTTGGCTCCAGAGTTTGGCAGGTTGAATATCTGCCAACGCAAGTAAGCACAGCAGATCTTTCATTCTGCTGTGCTTTAGGAGCAGAGATAGCTTTAAGAATTGCCAGTGCTCCTTCAATTTGATTACTTGCTTGAACTGCGGCTGTCGCTTCATCCATGATTGATAGAACTTTATGTACAACTTTATCTATTTCTTCTTGACTTAAATCATTATTGCCAATTTGAACTCCTATTTGGATTAAGTCATTTTGACATGGATACTTGACCCTACGGAGATCAGTAGCATTGACCTGGGTGTATCCACTAAATTGACGGAAATAGCTATCAAACAAAGTTGAATTAAGAAATGTCGCTAACCCTTTGGCTAGATCAGAGGTCATTCCTCTTCCTTTGGCATGGTAGTAGTTGAGATGGTTTTCTATACCTAAAAAGTCTGAATTAATAAGAGAACATACAGCAGCGACGACACGACGTTTTTGCTCTTTGGCAGAAAAACGCTTTATCAAAACATACCAGCCAGGTTCAATCAACCACTTTCTTGTACCTTGATTATTCTCTATCGCAATGGGTTTACGGGGATTGTTGGGAGGAAATACTACTTTTCCTTCTTTTATAGATTCTGGATAAATTAATGGAACAGTTTTATCACCCAAACGGCTTCTTAAAGACGATTTCAGGCGAAAATTAACAACCGGGCCTGTCGAAACTTCTAAACCAATTTGATCCAAGGTGCAGGGCATTTTACTCATTTGAACTCTCAGAGAGTCTTTTAGATCGTTTGTAACAATATGAATAAACTGTTCAGGATCATTTGGCTCGATCACCTCGTCATAAGGAACATGTCTTAATTCTGAAATTTCGCCCAGCACAAACTCAGAACTACTGGTTATTTTGACAGTTGCAGGCTTGTTTTGGGACTTTAGGGCGTGAAAAATAATATTTTCCTGCAATACCTCATCTTCTGAAAAAGCTGCCGATCTGCTCTCAAATATATGAATTTTTTCTAATTTCATATATTCTAAAAAGGCTTTGCGAAAAGGGCGAAAATAAGTACCGTTACAAAAACTTCTAGGCGTAATAGCAACCATTTCGCCATCGTCTACAAGCTGTAATGTGGCAAGCCAAACAAATGTGCTGTAGAGATTTACAGTATCAATTCCAATACTCAAAAGAACTTTTCTTTCTGTTGACTGACTGTGAATCTTTTTATAAGGCGGATTAAGGATCACATGAGTAAAACTCGGAGATGCCTTCTTAAGGAGTGGCAAATTCATCTCGCCACCAGCTTTTATAAAGTTCTCTTCTCGCAAACAATAATCTGCTTGAATTCCTTTGCTGCTCAAAGCGGCGCAGCATTCTGTGAGAGTTTGATTTAACGAGGACAAGAAAACTGGTTCAATCTCATATGCTGTAATGCTGCAACTACTGACCTGATCAGGGTTTGCTAGCAGCCGCTCTACTACAGCAGCAGTTAAAGTTCCAATTCCAGCACCAGGATCTAGAAGGTGAATGTGACCAGACAGATTGTTGAATTGCCTTGCCATGAAACGCCCAACAGCTGCAGGTGTCAAGAACTGACCCAACTCACTACGCTGTTTCAAGTTCAATCTTGAGGAGTAGTGGACTCTGGCGATATCAGCAGAATCTGTAAGAAACGTTGACATGGAGTCATTTAGTAGCAGTTATGAATGAATACCACAGAACTGCTTCCTAGCCTGCCCAGCAAAAGACTCTTGACGCGATCGCCCAAATGAGATAATCTTCCTGACTAATGCAGCAATTTCTCGCTGCAGGCGTCCAGACAATTAGCCGCACGACTCGAAGCTGATACCAACAACTCCGAGCCGCTAACCGACCAGACTGAACAGGCAGTCCGGCAGGCTGAGGTGAATTTTAACAGTTCTCTCGCCGCCCCGACTCACTTCGCGCTGGCTTGGGGCGTCTAGTTTGTGGACAAGGAGTTAGGCCGCGCAGCGCTCACGGGCACTGCGCCCTGCTCCACCCACCCAAAACACACAGGAGAACTACTCATGTTTCAATCCACAACTGCGACTCAGCCCCACCGGGCTGAGTCAGCTTCTGCTACCCCCATCTCCCACGAATCTGTCCGCCACCTGCTAGTCGGCTCTCCCCGCGTGGTCAAATACACGTTTTAAGCATTCCACTGGTAGCTGGGATTTGGAGAATTAGTACAAAGCAAGCCGGTTTGTAGAGAGCAAAAAATCAGGCCAGACGTGATAAAAGCAAAGAGAGTTGCCTAACAGTGAGAGAAGTCAAATGTCTACACAGCTAGCAGATACCCTGGAGCGACCCGAAGCAAATATAGCCCCGACCCTCGAAGTCACGGGGCTGGACTTTTTCTACGGTGAAAGTCACATTCTCCGCAACGTTGACCTGAGCGTACCCCAGGGCCAAATGGTCTGTCTGATTGGCCGTAACGGCGTTGGCAAAACCACGCTGCTAAAAAATATTATGGGTCTGCTGCGGCCACGCAGCGGCAACATTGCCTATGAAGGGCGCTCCATCGTTCATCTATCTCCTGACAGGCGGGCGCGTTTAGGCATTGGCTATGTGCCTCAGGGCCGCGAAATTATTCCTCGCCTCAGCGTTAAAGAAAACCTGCTGGTCGGCATCGAAGCCAGGCGCGATCGCTCCGGTAACCCGATCAACCAGCCTGTGCCTGAGGAGATTTATGAACTGTTTCCCGTGCTCAAAACCATGCTCTCTCGCATGGGCGGCGACCTCAGCGGTGGGCAACAGCAGCAGTTAGCGATCGCCCGTGCCCTCATGGGTCAGCCCCAGCTCTTGGTTTTAGACGAACCCACAGAAGGCATTCAGCCCTCTATTATTCTCGACATCGAAGCAGCCGTGCGCCGCATTATTGCCACTACAGGCATTTCAGTCCTGCTGGTAGAGCAGCACCTGCACTTTGTACGACAGGCCGACTACTACTACGCCATGCAAAAGGGCACAATTGTCTCCTCTGGCCCCACCCGCAATCTTACTAACGAAGTTGTGCAGCAGTTCCTGGCCGTTTGAGCTGATTTTTGTCCCCAAGCTATGAAAAATAAAAAACCAAGGCTTGGTGAGCCTTGGTTTACGCCAGTTCCATGGAGAAGAATGGCTGCGCTGGTATAGCAAACCGCAGTTTGGCTAGGACAACTCAGATCGCTGAATCTTTACGTAATCGGCATCCTATTCATCCTTCTGCCTTCATCCTTCTGCCTTTCGCCACAGCGTCTTTTATCTTCAATCCTTTAACGGTCAGCGCCAAACTTAGCTTTTCTCTTCAAAGTCCAAAGCTGCCGAGTTCATGCAGTAGCGCAGTCCGGTAGGCTGCGGCCCATCACGAAAGACATGTCCCAAATGAGCACCGCAGGAAGCACACAAGGCTTCAGTGCGAACCATAAAATGGCTGAAATCCATTTTGGTTTCGACGTTCTCTTCTTCAACAGGTGCCCAGAAGCTGGGCCAGCCCGTGCCAGAATCAAATTTTGACTCTGAATCAAATAGGGCAGCACCGCAGCAAATACATTTGTAAACTCCTGCCTCTTTTTTGTCGTGATACTGGCCCGAAAAAGCGCGTTCAGTTCCCTTCTCGCGGGTGACGTGGTACTGCTCTGGCGTTAATTCCTCTCGCCATTCGCTATCCGGTTTTTTGACTTTCTCAATCATTTTTTTAACCTTTTACTCTGACAATTTTGAAAAATTTTGAATCTGCTAATCAAAGCTTGGCCTTGCAGCCAGTGACTTTTACTTGTTTAGTTTTATACACTATGAAAAATCTGACGACAGGCGTTGTTGATTAAAACATAGCTGCCTCAAATTAGGTGTTCCCTGACTTATGAGCGATTAGAGCCAATGCTCGCATCATCACAAAGCTATTCTGTGAGCAAGCTTTCGGTCATTTTGTCTGACCAAAGAACGTTTACCTCTACATAACAGCTAAGCATAATGACTCATGGGGTGACATCTATCGCTCAGCAGGCATCTGCTAAGTCCGACAAAATTCTCACTCCCCACCGGGAGCAAAAACCATTTTAGGCATCAACTGTTTGCCTGCCTCAGTGGATGCGATCGCCCCAATGCCCAAAAACCGCCGCCCTGGATCTTCAACTCGCAAGCTGCGATCGCCAGCAGCCGTGACGTCTGTTAGCATCACCTTCTGACCGTGAGTCCAAGCAGTCGCCTGCTCGAAAGGCAGGGTTAGCCCAGGCAAATGCTGCAAAACGGCGGCGGGTGCAATCGGGTTAAACAGCCCAGCCTGTATCTGTTCGCTCAGCTTTTCCAGGCTCAGGCTGTTGTCGAGTCCCAAACCACTACTCCAGGTACGGACTAAATTGGCCAGTGTTGCACCGCTGCCAACCGCTGCGCCTAAATCACGGGCAACTGAGCGAATATAGGTACCTGGCCCACAGGCGATCGCTACCTCAAGTTCTGGATACTCACCCGCTACCCAGTTCAAGACCTTGATTTCGTAGACTGTGACAGTGCGTTCTGGGACAACTACCGCTTTGCCTTTGCGGGCCTGGCGGTAGAGCCGCTGCCCACCAACCTGAATGGCGCTGTGACTAGGCGGCACCTGAGCAATAGCGCCTTGAAACTGAGCTAAAGCTGATTCAACTACTTCTAGCTGCAGGTCAGGCACAGGATTGGCCCTGAGCGGTTCACCTTCGAGATCGTCTGTTGTTGTCGTCAGGCCAAAGCGAATCACGGCTCGATAAGCTTTGTTGGGCTGTAAATACTGAATCAGCCGCGTTGCCCGACCGATAGCAATGGGCAACACCCCCGTGGCTAGAGGATCTAGGGTGCCAGCATGACCTACCCTTTTGATTCCCAGCAGCTTACGGACTTTAGCTACGCAGTCGTGAGAGGTAAACCCGACTGGCTTATGGAGATTGAGAAATCCCTGCACCTGTGTTTGATTGAGTTCGGCGTTTTGATTGTCGCATTACGGATGGGCTAGTAACGATGACGTATTACTAGCCTTTAAGCTACCTTCGCTCATTTTTACCTGTGATCTTTCTGAGCTAAGCGCGCCTTCTCAGCAGGCTTTGATTTCTCTTGAGCTGTTTAGATATCACAGAAACATTACAACGGAGAGGGTGGGATTCGAACCCACGGTGCCTTTCGGCACACTCGATTTCAAGTCGAGCGCATTCGACCACTCTGCCACCTCTCCAGACTGCACAGGGCTGGTTTGGTGAGATTTTATCACCAATTAAACGCCCTAATAGAAGCCATAGTAGCCTATAGTCTAGCGCAAGAACATCTTCCGCCTTACAGCTCAGAAAGCTGTAGCAGATAGACAAAACCTCCAGATATGGTTACTGCACCTTTCTAGAGATCTTTAGAGAACATTAATCTGACAAAATTGCTGCTAGTGCATTGTCACAGCTACAAATTGGGGGGTAGTCAGTGCTTCAGCGCTGAAGCGCTAACTACGAACTATGATATCGCCCTAAAATTAAGCGTTGACGCTGCACTAGGCTAGCAGCGATCGCGCCTAAATTTACTTGGAAGACATATCGTAGCCGAGATAAGTGCGTGTAAAGTAGTTGGCCAAACGCTTAATTGAACCTGCATTCTGGCTGGTTTGGTCGCTATCTCCCAGCATCTTCGTAAATTCTGAATCAGATAGGGTGCCGGCCTGATGCTTTTCAAAGGCGTCCACGACCGCCACCAGTTCGCTCACCAAAAAGGAATAGCCGTGTTTGGCCGCAAACTCCGTCACAATCGGAGCGCGTTCCCCTTTGAGGGCCGCTGTCTCTTGCGGGTCAAGTTCTGATTCGCTGCTGATATCGCCGTCCCCGACGCCCAAGAGTTCTTCTAGCTGCTGGCGCAGGGCGGCGTCGTCAGCAGTTTTCTGCATGAACTGCAGAACGTTTGCAGTTGACATAGCCAAAAATCCTTGCTCAATAGATTTACATGTCTAGGTATAACAAGGCTCCAGCAGATTGTCTGTTAATAAAAACCGAAACTTGTGATGAAACTCTAATTTATTGGTTTGGTAGCAATACCTATTCGCACCTGATCAATCTGGCGTAGTTCATCCATAGCAGCGACAACCTGCCCGTGACTGACCGCCTCATCTGCACTGATCGTCACTAAAACGGGCTGTCCTGGCTCAATTTGGTTTTTGATGGCGCTGCTGAGATCGCCAAGGCTGATAGCTTCTCGATTGAGAAATAGGTCTCCTTGAGCATCAATCGTTAGGGTCAAATCTGGCGATCGCTGCTGGTTTGATGTTACCGCCCCCGGCAGGTTGACTGGCAATCCTTCAGAGCGAGTCAAAAAGAGCGTTGACATAATAAAGAAGGCCAGCACCGCAAAGATCACATCGATCATGGGCAGAATATTGATTTGAAAAGGCTTTTCAGGCTCTTCAGGCAGGTTCATAGCAATCTGGGCAGCGGCGGTTGGTTTTATCCACTAGATTAGCTCGTTTTTGCAGCATTTTTCTTGAACTAGTTGACAACGAATATCATTAATGTAAGATAGATTCAGGCTAAAACACTTAACAAAAAGCGCTAGCAAAAGCCTTCACTTTCCCTGTTGGGTGTTCTCCTCTTGGCCAATCAAGGTGTTTAGAGCTGTGCAGTTAACTGTCCGGCTCTTTTTTGCCTGATTTGATTGCAAATGATTCTTAATAGCGTGCAGGCTAGCTGCGG
>JAAUQI010000092.1 GCA_012032345.1 Leptolyngbyaceae cyanobacterium RM1_1_2
GGGTGGGGGCGAGGAGTAGGAAGGAAGGGGATGTCTTTGGCTTGCAGCCAGCTCTCTAGCGACGGTGTGGCTGAGCCTAAAATTAGCGGACAGTCTTCTAGCTCGGCGCGCCAGCGGGCAACGGTGCGGGCGTGGTAGCAGGGCATAGGCTGATCTTGCTTGAAGCTGCTGTCGTGTTCTTCGTCTAAAACAATTAGCCCTAGCTTGGGCAGGGGGGCAAAAACGGCAGAGCGAGTGCCGATGACAACCTGGGGCTGGCCGCTGAGCATTTGCCGCCAGGTGTCGTAGCGCTCCCCGTCAGACAGGGCACTATGATAAACGCAGACCTGATGGCCAAAGCGAGCCTGAAAGCGATCGGTGAGCTGGGGAGTCAGGCCGATTTCAGGCACTAAAACTAAGACAGAGTAGCCTGCCTGTAATCGTGGCGCGATCGCCTGCAAATAGACCTCTGTTTTGCCTGAGCCGGTGACGCCATGCAGCAAAACCTGAGCAAACTGGCTCAGCGACGCGATCGCCTCTAGAGCCTTTTGCTGATTATCAGTGAGGACTTTGGGGCGATCGCGCTCACCCCCTGAGCTGTGAGTTGTTCTCAGCACCTCACGAGATTCGATTGCCAGACAGCCTTTTTCGGCCAGTCCTTTGAGAGTCGCAGACGTGGTGCGGCAGAGCTGCAAGGCTTCGCTGAGCCAGCAGTCGCCGCCCTGACGCTGCAAGACAGTTAAGATTTCCTGCTGGCGGCGGGTCAGGCCCTCTACGCTATTGGCATGAACAATCACGCTCACGGCCTGCTGCTGTTTGGGCCGGGGCGGCTGGGGGGTCGCCAGATAGCTCTCGACCCAGCCCTGCTGTAAAAGCTGCTGCAAATCTCGGTAGGCGCTACGGCTTTGCTGTTGCAAATACTGCCAGGAGTAGTCGCCTGTGGGAGACTGCTGTAGCCGCGAGAGTAGCTGCTGGGCTGACCCGCTCAGCGATATGGAGGAAGTCGGCGGCGGCAAGACTAAACGAACTCGCCGCTTAGATTTAGCCAGCAGCCCCGGAGGCAAAGCAGTCCGAATTACCTGAATTAGAGGCGTTTGATAATAGGCAGCTAGCCGCTCTAGTAGCTGCCAGTAAGCCGGGCTGAAGAAACCCGCTACGAAGGTGTCTACTGTACGAATCTGGCTGGAACGTAGCTGCTGCGGCAGCTCACTGAGCAGACGAACCGCGATCGCGCCGAGCTGCTGAGAGCCAAAGGGCACGCTCAAAATATCCCCCGGACTCACCTCTAGATCAGCCGCTAGCTGATAGGTGTATAGCCCTTGAGCCCCTGGACAATCAACTAAAACTTCTACCCAGGTTTGTAGTCGTACTGCGATGGTGCTAACGCCTCCTAATATTAGAGCTAAAGACTACTTCTAGTTTAGAGCGGATGTACCAGCCATCATTTTCTACCGCGCTCTGGCGAACAGAGCAGCTGCTGGAGTCAAAGGTATAGGTGCGATCGCCTGCTTAAGTAATAAATTCTCTCTTGAACTCTGTATTTTTAACGATATAACAGGCTCAAATATAAGCTTGCAACTTTTAGGAATTCTGGTACTTTAAACTTCTATATGCTTTTCCCAAAACATAGCTGACCCTTTTTAAAGTCGGCTTTGAAGCAGACTGTTTATTAAAGCTGGAAAAAACAGCCTCTGACTGCAACCACTCTGGTACTGTGTTACGCAGTGCAAAGAGGATAAAGAAACGTTACACAGGCAAGCAAGGCGCTCAAAGCCTTGACAAACAGACTCTGCAAGTTCTCTAAAGAGACAGCCAGACTTTTCGAAGTTGCTATAGTGTAGTCAAATTGGGTCATTGTTCCTGAATTAAGAAAAATCATAAAAGTTCTACATATGACAGCCTCACTAAATTCTCATTCTGACTTGTCTACAAACCGAATCCAGGGTGATGAGATTGCTTCGTCATCGGTTATGCATTCTGACAATAATGATGAGTCAACACAGTCGGCTACAGCCGACTGGAATAGTGATGACGAAGTTGTTGTACACTTCTCCGACGAACGAGAACCTTCATCTGCTGCCTATAACAAGTCTTTATCTGACGATGCCGTTGGGGCTTTCTTCAAAGAAATGGCTCGTTACCCCTTACTGCGAGCAGACGAAGAGATTGAGCTAGCGCGCCAGGTGCATTTTTCCAGTCAGGTTGAAGAACTCTACGAAACTCTAAGCGAGAACCTTGATCGTTCTCCCACTCAAGCCGACATTGCAGATGCTCTAGGACTCACGGAAGCTCAGCTCAAGCAGCGATTGCATTTGGGAGAAGCTGCAAAACGGCGCATGATTCGCTCTAACCTGCGTCTGGTCGTCTCAATTGCCAAGCGCTATCTCAACCGGGGTGTGCCGTTTCTAGATCTGATTCAGGAAGGCGCACTAGGGCTTAATCGCGCCGCCGAAAAGTTTGATCCTGACAAAGGCTATAAGTTTTCTACCTACGCCTACTGGTGGATTCGTCAGGGCATCACCCGCACGATTGCTAACGATGCCCGCACGATTCGTCTGCCCATTCACATCGTTGAAAAGCTCAACAAGCTGAAGAAAGCTCACCGCGAACTGCGCAAAGAACTACAGCGTAATCCTTCTGAAAACGAGCTGGCAGAAGCTCTAGAAATCACCCCCGAACAGCTCAGAGGGCTGCAGCAGGTGCGGCGGCGATCGCTTTCTCTTAATCACCGCGTCGGTAAGGGAGAAGATACTGAGCTGATGGAGCTTTTAGAGGACGGCAATACCCAGTCGCCAGAATCTAAAATTAGCGAAAATATGATGCGCCAGGAGATTTGCAACGTCTTAGCTGAAGTCCTGAGTGAGCGCGAGAAAGATATCATTTCGCTACGCTATGGGTTAGCAACCGGGGAGCCTCACACCTTAGAAGAAGTGGGCGGCATTTTCAATCTGTCTCGGGAGCGGGTGCGCCAAATTCAAACCAAGGCCATGCGTAAGCTCAGACGACCTCAGGTGGCTTCTCGGCTTAAGGGCTGGCTGCGCTAGAGACTTAATACTTTATTGAGTCTTGCCCTGATATCCAAATCCAGCGACTGTCTGTCTTCTCGAACACTGCGTCAGGCTGCAAAAATCTTATGATTGGAATGCAGTTAGGGGCAGGTGCTGGATGGACTACAAGCAAGAACTGATTACCACCATTCACGATCTCGGTTGCGACCTGAGCCGGCTAGAGGGCCATCTGATCCAGCTCAGTCAGACTTCGCCCACTGCCGTAATTGTTCCTTCACTTTATGAAGAGCTAGAGCGTCCTGCCTTGGCCTCTATCCGAGATCACCTAAAAGAATGCGCCTTTGTTAACCACGTCATTATTTGTCTCTACGCTGACACGCAGGACAAATATATTCGAGCCGTGCAGTTTTTTGAGTCGCTGCCGCAGCCAACGCTAATTCTCTGGGAAAACGGGCCGCGCGTGACAGGCATTTTGGAAACGCTGCGCGATCGCGGCTTAGATATGCTGCACTACCGAGGCAAAGGCCGCGCTGTTTGGCTGGGTTTGGGAGTAGCCTCTTTAATGGCCGATGCGATCGCCCTGCACGACGCCGACATCACCACCTACGATCGCGCCTATCCCCTCAAGCTGCTTTTTCCCCTGCTAGAAAAAGAGTTTGGCATTGCCTTTAGCAAAGCCTACTATGCCCGCATTGGCTCTGATCCCCGCAGCATGAACGGTCGCGTCACCCGCCTGTTTGTGGCCCCTTTAATTACATCCCTGATGGAGCTGTTTGGCTACCGAGACTATCTGCGCTACCTCAATGCCTATCGCTATCCGCTTTCTGGCGAATTTGCTCTCAGCAGCGATCTGGCCCTGAATACGCGCATTCCAGCCAACTGGGGATTAGAAGTCGGTCTGCTGGCTGAAGTTTATCGCAATGTTGCTCTAAAACGCATTGCCCAGATAGATCTGGGCGTTTTTGATCATAAGCACCAGTCACTGGGCGGATCTGCCGACCAGGGTTTACAAAAAATGTGTCGAGATATCCTGCTGTCGGTTTTGCGCACGCTGACTGAGACAGAGCAGGTTGTGATCACTGCTGAGCATTTGCAGGCTCTGCGGGTCAAGTTTCGGCGGGAGGCTCAAAATTTAACCCGGCAGTATTTTGTCGATGCCCGATTTAATGATTTGCTCTACGACCGCCACAAAGAAGAAATTACGCTGGAGTGTTTTGAGCAGGTGATTTTGCAAGCAGGGCAGCAGTACTTGGAAGATCCAACAGGTACTCAAATTCCAGATTGGACAAGGGCGATCGCGGTCATGCCCAACCTGCGAGAGCAGTTACGAGAAGTGGTTTCAGCCGATATGGCCGAAGCTCGGGCATCAGCGGGATTTCAGTTTCAGCCTGTCCCTCAGCTGCAACCTCTAACTAGCTGACGCGGCGGGCATCACTGCGGAAGGTAACATTAACGCCTTCGCTGGACTGTTCTAGCACCAGCAGGGGTGTGGGCTTGGCCTTTTGATCCCAGTGCATGTAGGCAATGCGCCCCTGGATGGTAGGCTGCCAGGCCCGGTCAGCCTCTAGGCTGAGGAAAGTCTCAATGCAGTCGATTATCTGGCTGATTGTTGCTGAGGAAGGCTGGGTAGGAATTTTGGCCAGACGAATCTGAATCCGAAACAAGACTCGCCGCTTAGCCCCTAGCTCTTCGCTGGTTTTATACTCAACGTCAAAAATTTCATCCACCTGACGGGGCTTACTGGCTACGCCAATCAGTCCCTGCTCTGCCTGACGCGGGCGTAGCGCCACCGTGACTTTTTGCTTAACCTTGACCTTGAGCTGATTCAGAATAGAAAAGTGAAAAAGCTCCTCAGCCATGCGCAGTCGCAGATAGTCTAAGTTAAATTCCCGCGAGTGAATCAGGTCGGGATTGCGCTCCATTTTATTGATCGTGCTGAGCGCCAGCTTCACTTTTTTTTGCATCTCGCGGTTTTTATATTCCTCAAACTGCAGACGCTTTTGTAGCTTGTCGTGCTGAATTTTTGAGAATATCCCCAGACCGATTAGCAGGACAAAAAGCCCCCCCGACGTCATAGGCCAAATCTGCCCAGACTGCATAGCGGGAGACTGGGGTGCAGGTGTTTGGGCAGCCCAGAGCAAATCAACGGGTACAGGAGTCATAAAGCTTCAGCTATTGACAGGTGTATCTATACCTTCAGCATTCCCCGTCAGATTCAGGAGACGACAGAGAAATTTCTGATTTTCAAGCAACAAATGTTACCGACTATACTTGCCAGCGGACTCGGTAGTTACGAGCATCAAGCTGGATTAAGGTTGGAAACTGATAGTAACGGCCCAATCCACCCGGCCACCACGGCGCTAAGGCCCAATAAACCTGGTAGCTGGTCAGTCCTTCGCAGTAAAACAGCAGAGCATCACCAATTCCCTGACGCTGATTTATTATACCGGGCACCAGTGGCGGACGATCTGCGGGGTCATACCACTGCACCACCTGAAAGGGGCGACCTATGCGATCGCGGGCCTGCTGAACCAAACTGGCTAAGCGCACAATACTCTCAATGGCGGCCTGATTGACTGGCAGGTGCAGCCCCCCCTGAGTCGCCTCAGCCCAAGTGAAGCTGCCGTTAGTAATGATGGGTGCCGCCAGTTGTAAATTGTGAACCTCCCAGCGCTCGGGATACGGTAGCGGTAAGGGGGGTACGGGCGGCGGCGCAGCGGTGACACGGCTGCTGCCTTCGAGATATTTGAGATCGTCAATTAGAGACTGTAGGGTGCTGTTGCGACTGTCAAGCTGACGCCAGTGCTGGAGCAAAGTCAGTAGAGCCTCTCGCTGTCGTTCAGTGGCCTGATACTGCTGAGGGACTTGCTGAATAAACTGTCGTAGCCCCTGATCAACCTGAATGGCGGCCTGGGTTAGGGCTTGAGTGTCTTCAACGTTGAGCCTAAGATAGTCGGCGCTGACCCCCAGTTTGTTTAGAGCTGCTGTTCGGGACTCTAGCTGATGCCATAGCCGAAAGCCTTCGGTTAGGGCTAGACGGTAAGCTCCCTGCCCCTGATAGCGATCGGGAATTTTCTGGACAAAGGCAATTAAAGCCGGATCTAAAAACTGCAAAGACTGGGTGCTGTTTGTCGGTGTGCTCAGAAGCTGGTCGATCGCCGCAGATCTAGATCCTAGCTGGTACCAGAGCTGCACCAGCCGCAGCAGGGCTTCTCGCTGGTGCGGATAGCCGCTGTAGAGCGTCGGCACCTGCTGCAAAAACTGAATCAGGGCCGTATCCAAACTAAAAATATCAGGGAGAGCGTCCTGAATGGGTACGTTTAGAGACGCGATCGCAGCTTTAGTATCATCCTGCTTGCGCCAGATCCGCACCAGCTCTAGCAGCGCCTGCCGCTCAAAGCCCAGACGACTGTAGCGAGCAGGCAGCGTCGTTACAAAAGCAGTCAGGGCATTTTCAAGCTGGGCTAAAGGCTGTGTGGCAGTCTGCAGATTCTGAGCGGCTTGGGCCTGATAAATCGACAGCAACTGTTCAGCATCGGTGGCTTCTAATCGAGCCGCTAGCGGTTCACTGCCAGCTGGCGCATAGCCCTCAGCTACAGTTTGAATAAAGCGATCGCTGTAGCGCCCCTGGGGGATATCCCAGAGGTCTCGGCTGCTCCAGCCTTGGGCTGTTAAGCTGTCGGTAAGACTGCGCAGGGTATTGGCTGCGTAGTACACCTGCTGGGCCAAGGTACTCACCTGATCGATAGCAATGCGATTGGCAGGGGCAATGCCCAAGCCTGTTTCGTCTTCTGCTAGCTGTGGACTTTGGTGAACCTGGTAAAGCGCGTTCAAAATCGGCTTGTGGATACCAACTCGAGCGGCTTCTACCCGGTAATAGTCGTTGCGCTGTTGATCCGCAAACTGTGCCATAGCTGAGCAAACACGTTCCCTAGAATAAACACCAAGATTATGACGTTAATCCCCCCTCCTCAGGCAATAGACTCTGATTCTTTTGCAAATCTTTTGCCAACCCTGAAGCTAATTGCCACCGATCTTGATGGCACCCTGACCCGGCAGCAGCAGTTTACGCCTTTGCTATTGGAGCGGCTGGAGCAGCTTGAGGCGGCAGGGCTAGCCGTGCTAATTGTTACAGGGCGATCGGCTGGCTGGGTGAGCGCCCTAGTATATTATTTGCCTGTGAGGGGGGCGATCGCCGAAAACGGCGGCATTTTTTTTCATAAGACTCAGACTCAGCCTATTGCTCTCACCCCTATTGCTGACTGGGCTAGCCACCGCCAAAGCCTGTATCACATCTTTGCTCAGCTACAGGCCCGCCTGCCCCAGATCCAGGAATCCGCTGATAACCGCTTTCGCCTCACCGACTGGACGTTTGACGTGCAGGGGCTGTCTCTGGCAGAGCTAGACTGGCTGCAGCAAACCTGCAAAGCCTCAGGCTGGGGGTTTACCTACAGCACGGTGCAGTGTCATATCCGACCAAAGCTTCAGGACAAGGCCCCTGCGCTCAAGGCAGTACTGCAAACTCACTTTGCACCAGTTTTGCCTGAAGCTGTGCTCACCGTTGGTGATAGCCCCAACGATGAGAGCCTATTTGAGCGCGCTCAGTTTCCCCACTCCGTTGGCGTGGCTAATCTGGCTGATTATTGCGATCGCCTTCACCACCAGCCAGCCTACATAACCCGTTTAGCTGAGGCAGATGGATTTAGCGAACTGGTTGAGAAAATTTTGGCTGGCCGCAGGTAGCAATAGCGGGGTTCGCTTTTTGCCTGTCCGCTGCTGGGTTGATGCTGTAGGTAGCGGCTGAGCAAAGACTGAATTATTTGCAACTGACTCCAGCAAATGCGCTAGCTTGCCTAAAATCATGAGTTGTCCTCAATTCAGGGTTAAATGGATTAATCGTGGTTACAAATTGTGATTCTCTGTGTCGAAGCCTTCTAAGCCCGCTCGTTCTCTAGCTGGTATTGCCGGAATTGTGGCGATCGCCACATTGGTCAGCAAAATCTTTGGTCTGCTGCGGCAGCAGGGAATTGCTGCGGCCTTTGCCGTTGGCCCCGTAGCGGATGCTTACAGCTTTGCCTACGTCATTCCTGGATTTTTGCTAGTGCTGCTAGGGGGCATCAACGGCCCTTTTCACAGCGCTATCGTCAGCGTCGTAGCCAAGCGCAAGCGAGAGGAGATTGCGCCGCTAGTGGAAACGATTACAACACTGATTGGCGCAGCGCTGCTGGTTGTTACGGTTTTGATTGTGCTGTTTGCAGGGCCGCTAATTGATTTGCTGGCCCGAGGACTGAGTGAAACTGCGGTGGGATTAGAAGCCAGAGCGATCGCGCTGCAGCAGTTGCGGATTATGGCCCCGATGGCCTTTTTTGCTGGACTGATTGGCATTGGCTTCGGCACCTTAAATGCCGCCGATCAGTATTGGTTACCGTCGATCAGTCCGCTTTTTTCTAGCCTGACCGTGCTGATTGGACTGGCTGTTTTGGCCCTGTCGTTGGGCAGTGATATCACTGCCGATCGGTACGCTCTTCTGGGTGGCTCAGTGCTGGCAGTGGGTACATTAGCAGGTGCAGTCTTGCAGTGGTTGGTGCAGGTGCCTGCCCTGTGGCGATCGGGGCTAGGCACGCTCAAGCTGCGCTTTAACATTCAAGAACCGGGCGTAGGTGATGTGCTAAAGATCTTAGCGCCTGCCACCTTTTCATCAGGCATGATGCAAATCAACGTTTACACCGATTTGTATTTTGCATCTTACCTGCCTCAAACCGCTGCTGCTTTAGGCTATGCCAATCTGCTGGTTCAAACCCCGTTGGGCATCATCTCTAACGTGATTTTGGTGCCCTTTTTACCCATCTTTGCCCGTTTATCAGCACCTGAGAACTGGCCAGAACTCAAAGATCGCATTCGCCAAGGACTTTTGTTTACAGCACTGACGATGCTGCCGCTGAGCGCCTTAATGATCACGCTGGCGCTGCCGATGGTACGGGTTGTGTATGAGCGGGGTGCTTTTGATCAGGATGCGTCTGAAATTGTGACCTCATTGCTGATCGCTTACGGCATTGGCATGTTTGTTTATTTGGGGCGAGATGTGCTAGTGCGGGTGTTTTACGCTTTGGGGGACGGGGAGACGCCTTTTCGCATTAGTATTTTTAATATTTTTTTGAATGCTCTGCTGGACTATCTGCTGGTTACCCGACTGGGGGCACCAGGTCTGGTGCTGGCAACGGTTGGGGTGAACATTTTTTCGATGCTGCTGCTGCTAGTTTTGTTAGACCGTCGCTTAAACGGTTTGCCCTGGCTAGAATGGGCACGTCCAATTGGGGGGCTAACCCTGTGCAGCGCGATCGCAAGCATGATTTGCTGGGCCACTCGATCTGGTCTAGAAAGCTGGCTGGGAACTGAGGGCGTTTGGGTGCAGCTAGTGCAGCTAGCAATCGCAGGAAGTTTGGGTTTGGGTAGTTTTTTAGTGGGTACTATGCTGCTGCGAATACCTGAGGCGGCGCTGCTGGCTAATCGCTTGAAGCAGCGATAGCGAGTGGCCAAAACTTGATACACCCTAGAAAAGTCTGAGAAGATAAAACGATAGAGTCGGCCTCAGAGTACGACTCAGTTTAGGGGTGTCATCAGCTGTATATCTCATGTCCGTATCTGTAGTTATGACAACCGTCCTTGTAATTGATGACCAGATCACCGCTCGAGAGGTCACAGCTGATATTCTGACTTCGGTTGGCTTTGAAGTTGTGACTGCAGCCAGCGGACAAGACGGCATTCAGCTAGCTCAAAGCCGCCAGCCCGACTTGATTTTGTGCGATATTACCATGCCTCAAATCTCTGGCTATGAGGTACTTGAGGCCATTCGGCAACATCCGGCTACGTCAATGATCCCCTTTATTTTTTTATCTGCTCAAACAGCAAAAGCCGACCAGCGGCGGGGGATGGAGCTAGGCGCTGATGACTACTTAACTAAGCCATTTACGCCCAACGAGCTAATTCAGGCACTCAAAGCGCGCTTAGAAAAACAGGGGGCGCTACAGACCTTTTCCAATCAGGCGCTTGACAGTCTGCGCAGTAGCTTATCGCTGACCCTGCCCCACGAACTGAGAACGCCTCTGCACGGTATCACTGGCTTTGCCCAACTGCTTAAAATGACTGCGATCGCTCAGGATCCGGCTGAGGTGGCTGAAATTGCTGACTGTATTTTGATCTCGGCAGAGCGCTTAGAAAAACTGATTGATAAATTTTTGCTACATGGCCAGCTCAGTAGCTTCATCGGCAACTCTCAAAAGCTTAGAATACTTCAAGTTCAGCCTTGTTCCGTGTCTGAAATAGTGACCTTGCGATCGCAGCAGCAGGCCGAAAAAGCCGATCGCTTAGCAGATTTAGATCTAAATCTGCCGATCACAGACGAACTGCTCTGTAGTCAGTTTAGCCTGAGCAAAATAGTGGATGAGCTAGTCGAAAATGCATTTAAGTTTTCGGTATCCGGCGATCGCGTTCAAATTAGCTGTCAGACGGCTCAAAACTGGCTTGTTCTGACGGTGGTAAATCAGGGGCGCGGCATGACACCCCACCAAATTACCGACATTAACGCCTATCGCCAATTTGACCGCACGCACTATGAGCAGCAGGGGTTAGGGTTAGGACTGGCGATCGCTCAAAAACTGGCTGAGCTACAGGGCGGCACCTTAGAGCTTAAAAGTATGCCAGGCATTGAGATCACAGTTACCGTGCGCTTGCCCATTGCCCCCCAGCGATCGCTGCTTCGGGACTATACTCTCAGGCATAATTTCTGCGATCGTCGGTAAGACTGCTGAGGCTTAAATCTGCTCAGGCTCAATCCCTAGAGCACGAAGCTGTTCTGCCATTCGCTCAGCCCGCTGTTGCTCCCGCCCAGCCTGCTCGCTTGAATGCTTTCGATACTCTCTATTTTTGGTTTCAAAAACTATTCTTTACTCAAAAAGCTAAGCAAGAAGCTTTAACCTTTAGATCACCAAAACCTAACCCAGCTAACAACGTTTTCTTAAACCTTTACTGAAAAAGTTCTTATCGAGCAAACCAAAAACGTTGTTGGTGTTGAGTTTCACTTTGTTTCACCCAGCCTATACGAGAAACTGAAGCAGATTTTGTGCGCAATTAAGCATAATTACGGATTTGTTTAACAAAAGTCGCTAAAACACAGCTATTTGATTCACATACCTACATTATTTTCGACTTAACCTACTGCTAAGACTTTCTTAAAGTCTTTCGGATAAATTCAGTCTGCTGGCTTTTGTAAGCTCACTCCTTCAATAGAATAGACAGTTTTACAGTTTTGCAACTGTAAAAGTTTCCTTCAGACCTGAATAAAGTGTCTGCCACTTCTGCGCTCGTGTTTTTTTGTTTTGTCACTGTAGCCTTTTAATTTCTTATGAAAAAGTCAATCAGGATTCGTCTACTCATGGCAATTGTTGCATCGGCAACGATTGCCATATTGCCTCAGATCGTATTTGCTGATGGCCCCGGCGATGAAGCCGGAGAAAGACCCGCTCAAGCGGATGGCTCCGGTGACGAAGGTGGAAGCCTTAGTAGAAGACCTTTTCAGTTTGCACTGATTACAGACATGCCCTACAATTCTGGCGAAGTTGCACAGCTTGACAACTTAATTTCTGAGGTTAACTCTGAGAGAAGCCTGAGCTTTGTGCTGCACGGAGGAGACGTCAAGAGTGGATCTTCAGTCTGTTCAAGTGAGCTACTTCAAGCCCGTTTTGATCAATTTCAAAAGTTTAATTTGCCCTTTATCTATACTCCCGGTGATAACGAGTGGACAGACTGCCATCGTGAGGCTGCTGGGCGATTTAACCCGATTGAGCGCTTAGCAAAAGTTAGAGAAATCTTTTATCCACGTATTGGTTTCTCAACAGGCAGGCGACCACAGCGCCTAGTACCTGACGGCAGAAATAAAGGAGCTATTCAGGAGGTCAGTGGTTTGCCGGTATAATTCCACTTGAAGGGTTTCGCCATAGTGCGATTGAAGTAGGCGACAAAGGCCAGCATCTTCTTCTTAAGGTGAGCTTGACTCTTAAAACTAGAGCGTCGCAGCAACTTGCGCACCAAAATACTGAACCAAATTTCAATTTGATTGAGCCAAGAGCAATGCTTCGGGGTGAAGTGCACCACCAGGCGATGGT
>JAAUQI010000027.1 GCA_012032345.1 Leptolyngbyaceae cyanobacterium RM1_1_2
CGAACAGTTGACTGAGACGGCCCAAGTCAGCCAGTGTGCGTTTGGCCCAGTCTTGTACCTGTGGGTCGGGGCTACGCAGCAGGCTTTGGCACTGAGCGATCGCCGCTGGCCGATTGCCCAAGCCTGTCAGTGCTCTGACAAGACCCATTTGCGCCTTGATTTGATAGCGGTGGCGGGTGGCATGGTTTGAAAGCTGCTGTAAAGCAGGCAAGGCCGCTTCATACTGTTTACACTTGAGCGCAGCGATCGCCTTTGAAAGCAGTGCTTCTTGCTGCTCAAGCGACAGCGGCGGGGTAGAGTCTGCAGAATCTAAAGCAGGAGCCATAGGAAGTTAAGACACAAGCAGTACATTCAGGGTACGCAAAACCCAATCAGTTTGAATCATTCCATCTATCAGGTCATCTACCAGGGCAGCAGAGCTGTGGGAGGACTTTTCTACCGGAAAGACTGTCTCGCAGTCTAAGTGGGTAGTCCAAATAGGGAGTATCGAAATAGGTCTTACTTCAAGCGCCAGAGCCTATTCAGGGCCGCTCAGCAGCTTCTCTAAAAACTCGTATTGAGCTGCCTCGTCGGCATCTTCTAACGCTAAGTCTTTGAGGTCAATCAGTCCTTGAGATAAAATTGGCGATCGCTTCTTGTAGACGCTATGAGCACTGATTAAATCATTAAAAATCTCCTGCTCAACCCGCAGGCGATCGCTGTCGTCACTCAGCGGCGAGGCATAGGCCACCTGATCCACATCGTACTTGAGTAAAAAAATTAGGGCGTTACTGCGCTGCTGCAGTGTGGCTTGTAGCTTGCGAGTATCGAGATCTAGCCGATCAAAACCTACTTGTCCTTCTATTCGCAGCTCAACCATTGGTTGCAGGTCGGCTACTACCTGTCCAGACTCTAGGGCGGTCTCAACAGCGGCGATCGCCATCTGTTCAACTGCTTCTAAAGTCTCTTGCCCCCGCGCCTCTATGGATAAGCGGGCGATCGGGCGCTGATAATAGTCCTGCTGCAGCCTTGCCTGAATGCCCTGGGCGTTGAGATCAACTAGATAGACCCCCCGCTCGTATCGACTTTCCTCAATGTTGTTGGCTTCTAAAGATCCGGGATTAAAAATCCAGCCTTCCTCAGCATAATTTTTGTGAATATGCCCTAAAGCCAGATAATCGACCCCGGCTGCTTTTAGCGGATGTACTTCGCTGTAGTGGAGCGCTCCAGCATACCGGGCAATCTGATTTTGCAAACCGTGGTGAAACATCAATACCGTGTGGGCTGGCCCCGGCGGAAGCTGTGTGATGGCCTCAGCAATTTGCTGAATGGCCTGAGGGGCCGCTGCTCCGTACCAGCTTGAGCCGACAACGCGAACGCCACAGGCTAAATCAATATAGCCGCCCTGCCTGGTGCGATCGCACCAGGACTGATAGAAGGCTTCACCGTCAGCAACGCTGCCGGGTTCGAGCAGCTTTAGCAATCCCCAGTTTGAGAGATATTTGAGCCAGCTAGTAGCTGTTCCGTAGGGGCGATTGTCATGATTGCCCTCAATTGCCAAAACCGGAATTTCTGCGGCCCGTAGCTTGCGCAGACAAATCTGAGCCTGATTTAAGATGGCGGGCTGAATATTTCGATGCTCGAACAAATCTCCGGCAATTAAGACAAAGTCTACCCGTTCGCCAATGGCGTAGCGCTCAATCACATCGTTCAAGGCTTTGAAAAAATCTTTTGTGCGCTCTGGACTGCTATAGCGATCGAAGCCTAAGTGAATGTCAGCTAAATGTAGAAAACGGGCCATTCTACAGATCCGCAATATGAAGAGGGTACACATATACTATACCCCCTGAACCTGCCAGACAAAATATTCGTCA
The DNA here is from genome assembly GCA_012032345.1 of Leptolyngbyaceae cyanobacterium RM1_1_2. GTDB lineage: Bacteria > Cyanobacteriota > Cyanobacteriia > Phormidesmidales > Phormidesmidaceae > Sphaerothrix. The sequence continues at coordinate 1,854 of JAAUQI010000027.1, forward strand.
GCAGGTAGACTAGGCCGCAGCCGATGTGGAGTTGGCTAGCTCTTCTAAACGCTCCTGCTGATCTTGTGAAACACAAGATTGAATCATTGTTTCAAGATCGCCTTCTAGGACGGGCGTTAGAGAAAAATTTTGGTTAAGGCGGTGATCGGTGATGCGATTGTCTTTGTAATTGTAGGTACGAATCTTTTCAGATCGCGCTCCCGTGCCTACCTGCGATCGCCGCATCGAGGTGACTTCTGCCTGCTGTTCTCTAAGCTTCAGTTCGTAAAGCTTAGCGCGTAAAATTTGCATGGCGCGCTCCCGGTTTTGCAGCTGCGATCGCTCTTCCGTGCAAAAGATCCGGATTCCGGTAGGCTTGTGGAAAAGGTCAACTGCTGTCTCTACCTTGTTGACGTTTTGACCGCCTGCGCCCCCTGATCGAGCAGTAGAGAGTTCTATCTCGCTAGGGTCAATCTCAATTTCCACGTCATCAACCTCGGGCATGATCGCCACTGTTGCTGTTGAGGTATGTACTCGTCCGCCTGCCTCAGTGACAGGAACCCGCTGTACCCGGTGTACCCCAGCCTCAAACTTCAGCTTGCTGTAGACGCGATCCCCTTGAATTTCAAGGATAGCTTCCTTAAAGCCACCCATATCAGCCAGAGACTCGCTCACCATCTTCACCCGCCAGTTTTGCTCTTCCCCATAGCGAGAATACATTCTGACGAGATCGCCCGCCCAGATACCAGCCTCGTCTCCGCCTGCTCCAGCCCGAATTTCTAGCATGATGTTTTTATCATCATTGGGATCCTGCGGCAGCAGCAGAACTTTCAGCCGATTTTCTAGCGTTTCGCTCTGCTGCGCCAGGGTCTCTACTTCTAAGGCGGCCATTTCCCTTAGTTCGAGATCGCTGGCTGACTCCTTATAAACCTCGCGTGCCCCCTTGAGTTCATCTTGAGTTTGCTGCCAGGTCTGATAGGTTAGAACCGTCTCCTCAAGAGAAGCACGGGATTTAGCAACTCGCTGAAACTCGTCTGGGGATCTGGCAACGTCTGGATCGGCTAAACGTCGCGTTAGCTCCGTAAAGGTTTGCTCAACCGAGTTGAGTTTATCAATCAGGTAAGATTCAGCCATAGCAACTGTGTCCGCTCAGACAAAAATACGTAAGACGCCAAAAGCGTTCGAGTGATTAACTAATCACCCAGAAGTTAGTCACCGCGATCGCTGACGCTATTTTTCGGCAGCGTCGTCGCTCTTTTGCTCTTGGCTGCTGTCTACCATGCCGTACTTACGTAAGAATCGCTCAACTCGACCCTCGGTATCAATGATCTTTTGAGTGCCTGTATAAAAGGGATGATTTCCTGACCAAACGTCTACGTTCAGTTCAGGCTTGGTTGAGCCTACTGTCGTTACCAGCTTGCCGTTGCAGTAAACCTTGGCATCAGGATACCAGGTAGGGTGGATATCAGATTTTGGCATTTTTTAAACCGTCGTCAAACTTGACTAACAATAATTTTTGCAGTTCGCCTCTATTGTAGCGGCGTCGCTTTGAAGCTACTCGGCTCAATTAGCGCCCCGTTAGCGTTTAGAGAATTGAGGCGCTTTTCTAGCCTTGCGTAAGCCATATTTCTTACGCTCCTTCGAGCGGGGATCGCGGGTTAGGTAGCCTTCAATCTTTAGCGGCTTACGATTTTCAGGATCGAGTTCACAAAGTGCTCTAGCCACGCCCAGCCGGATGGCATCAGCATGTCCAGTGAGTCCACCCCCGTGAACATTGACCAAAATATCATAGTCGTTTTCCAGGCCCAGGGTTTCTAGAGGTGCTTTGACAGCCGATAGGTAAGCCGGATTTCCTTGTAGATGCAGTTCACCAGGCTTACCGTTGATGGTCATCTGCCCTCCACCCGGTACCAGCCGTACTCTAGCGATCGCTGCTTTACGGCGTCCGGTTCCCCAGTAAACGGCGCGTTCTGATTTATCGGTGGCCTGCATTATTTATTTTCTCCTGGAATAGTATTGATTTTGAGGGTTTCAGGTTGCTGAGCCTGATGGGGATGATCATCGCCCGTATAAACCTTTAGCTTGGTAAAAAGCTTGCGGCCAAGGCTATTCTTCGGCAACATACCTTTGACAGCCTTTTCGATAATGCGCTCAGGAATTCGGCTTTGAAGCTGATCAAATGTCTCAGTTTTCATGCCTCCAGGCCGACCAGAATGACGCCGATAGAGCTTTTGCTCTCGTTTTTTACCCGTGACGTCAACTTTCTCAGCATTGATAACAACGACGAAGTCACCGACATCCATATGCGGTGTGAACGTAGGCTTATTTTTGCCGCGTAAAATCACCGCAATTTCGGTTGCTAAGCGACCTAAGCGCTGATCAGTGGCATCGACGACGTACCAATTTCGCTCGATAGATTCTTGGGATGGAACGTAGGTTTTAGTAGACATTGGTATCTTGTAAGTAATCAAACTTGAGGTAGAAAAATTAAACAGCCACAGGAGTAGACGCTAAGGAAAGCTGAGGCTGGGTATCAAACCAAACCTCCGGCGAAAACGGGAATTTGGCATAGCCTACCCTGAGTAAACACAAGCCCTGAGCCGGCGCAGAATATTTAACCAAATCACGCCGTTTCGTTTGCCAGAGCTTGGTGAACTCTTCGGGAGTACGCTGTCCCTGACCCACCTGAACAATTAGCCCTATGATCAGCCGCACCATGCCGTAGAGGAAGCCGTTTGCCTGTAGCTCAACCTGTAGAAAGCTATTGCGGCGGTAGCATTCTGCCGCCTGAATCTCTACCCAGGAGTGCGTTCTCCCCGAACCCGCCCGGCGAAAAGCACTGAGGTCGTGATGGCCTACCAGAGCAGACAGCGCCGCTTGGATCAAGGCTTCATCTAAAGGCTCATAGTAATAATGCCAGGCATAAGGGCAGATAAACAAATTGGGATAAGAGTCTGTATAAAGCGTATAGCGGTAGCGTCGCCAGGTGGCGGAAAACTGAGCGTGCCAGTCGCTTTCAACGCTACCTGCAGCTCGGATGACGATATCTGCGGGTAGACGATGATTTAAAATGGCAGCCCATCGGGCAGCTGGAATGATTCGAGGGGCGTCAAAATGGGCCACCTGAGCCGCCGCATGAACGCCAGCATCGGTTCGCCCTGCACCATGCAGCGTGATTGGATAACCTAAGACAGACTGGAGGACTTGTTCAATGTCGCCCTGGACGGTTCTTTGATTGAGCTGCCGCTGCCAGCCATGAAAATGAGTGCCCAAGTACTGAATAACTAGGGCAACGCGCTGTTTCTGATTCCAGCGATCGCTGGAATCAGAAAGAATCCGTTGGCTAATTTTAGCGAGGGGGCGCGGCATCACAGATGACTTAACTCTTTTAGGTCAATTCGATCACTGCCATTTCGGCATTGTCACCACGGCGGCGAATTGTGCGCGAGATCCGCGTGTAGCCGCCTTGGCGATCGCTGTAGCGCTCAGGCACCTGATCAAACAGCGCATGAACCAGCTGCTTGTCGTAGAGGTATCCCAACGCCTGACGGCGAGCTGAAAGAGACCCCTCCTTGGCTAAGGTAATCATTCGTTCTACTTCAGAGCGAACGGCTTTGGCCCGAGCCTTGGTAGTCGAAATCCGACCATTGCGGATTAGCTCTGTGGTTAGCGATCGCAAAAGCGCTTTACGCTGATCGGCAGGCTTGCCAAGTTTTGGGATACGACGACGATGGCGCATAATAACTCACTTCAGAACTAAATCAACACTCATTAAAAAACCGAAGCTCCAAACGCTTCGGAAAGCGCCCCCCAAGCAACTGGCCTGTAGGGGCAAAACTTAAAGCTAAGAAGGCTTAGCAGGTTTCTCCATTGGCAGGGTAATACCCAGTCGTACCTGCAGCGCCTCAATGACTTCTTCGGCGGACTTTTGACCAAAGTTTTTGATTTCTAGGAGATCTTCTTGACTATAGTCCAGCAGATCGGAAACAGAGTTGATTTGCGCTCGCTTAAGGCAGTTATAGGCTCGAACTGAAAGCTGTAGCTCTTCAATCGGAATTTGATTGGAGGGATCTTCGCTCTCCTTCTCCTCCTCTTTTGAGGGTTCAAGAGTGACATCCTTTAAAGGATTAAACAGATCAACCAAAATTGCCGCAGCCTGACTCATGGCTTCCTGAGGGGTCAAGCTGCCATTCGTCCAGATGTCCATCACCAGACGATCTTTCTCTAGAGAGCCAGCTACCATTGCAGCTTGCACAGTGTAATTAACTTTACGTACAGGCATAAAGACGGCGTCTATTTGCATGAAGTCTAGCGCCGCAGCATCATCTCGACTGCGATCAATGGCTCTATAGCCACGCCCCCTTTCAACCTTAAACTCCATCTCCAAAGTGTAGCCTTCGGCGACGGTAGCAATGTAGTGGTCAGGATCGATCAGCTCAGCATCAGCTGGTAGATCAAAATCATCTGATGTTACAGTGGCTGGCCCGTGTACTACAACACGTCCAATGAGAGGTTGATTTGAATAGCTATGCAAAACAACTTCTTTCATGTTCAGCAAGATATCCAAAACATCTTCACGAACTCCCGGAATAGTCGAAAACTCGTGAGTTGCGCCAGCAATACGTACTGCTGTGATAGCTGCCCCTTCCAGGTTAGACAACAGCACCCGACGCAGCGCATTACCCACCGTTGTGCCCTGGCTTCGCTCTAGAGGCTCAATCACAAACTGACTATACTGACCGTTGTCGTCCTCAATCACTGACTCAACGCATTCAACTTGAAACTGTGCCACGGCGTGACCTCCCTTTTCCTCGTAGCTCTAACTATGGCTTGTTAGAAATTTAACTCTGGCTTTCGATAACTTAAAAATTTAGAAATACTGACGCCAAACCTCTCTCAATGCTCTTGAAGCAAAAGTTCACTCTAAACGCGACGACGCTTGGGTGGACGGCAGCCGTTATGAGGAATCGGAGTCACATCACGAATCAGGGTGATTTCCAAACCAGCTCCCTGCAGTGCTCGAATAGCGGTTTCTCGACCAGCTCCAGGCCCACTCACCATGACCTCAATCTGGCGCATACCCTGATCCATAGCGCGACGCGCTGCACCATCGGCTGCGGTCTGAGCGGCAAATGGAGTTCCCTTCTTAGCTCCCTTAAAGCCGCTTGAGCCAGCAGAAGCCCACGATATAGTCTCACCGCCGTTGTCGGTAATCGTCACAATCGTGTTGTTGAACGTAGACTGGATGTGAGCAACGCCGCTGGGGACATTCTTTTTCTGCTTACGAGCGCCTGACTTTTTAGTTGGTTTTGGCATGGCTTCTAGATAGAGTTCAATTGAATTAACAAAACTGAGTCAACAAGACGATTTGAACAACAGGCGGCCTAACCTTTACAGGTCTTTCATCGGATGGTCAGGCCCAGACAAACCCAGCGAACCGTTATGCCCGTAAAAAACGATTGCTAACAGGTTTCGTAAAGCACCACGTCTGACTTCAGAGATACACGTTACTACCAGCTGAATATGGAGATGTTACAGATCTACTTAGCCTTCTTCTTGCCAGCAACCGTGCGGCGAACGCCTCGACGAGTACGGGCATTAGTGCTCGTGCGCTGTCCTCGAACCGGCAATCCGGCGCGATGTCTGCGGCCTCGATAACAGCCAATATCCATTAGGCGCTTGATGTTCATGTTTTCCCAGCGCCTGAGGTCACCCTCTATCTGGTAATCACCCTCGACCGTTTCTCTAAGCTTGGCAATGTCCTCGTCGCTAAGTTCTTTGACCCTGATATCGGGATTTACGCCGGTTTTGGCCAAAACTTCATGCGAACGACTTAGACCGATACCGTAGATATAGGTCAGTCCAATTTCAATGCGTTTATCCCGTGGAAGGTCAACGCCAGCTATCCGTGCCACAGGTCAATCTCCCAAAACTTAAATCACTACCTTTGCGAGGTCTGACAACCCCTTGAAAAAAGAATTTTCTAGACTTGAAAGTCAAAGCCAAACTAAAAAGTCACTAACCCTGACGCTGCTTGTGCTTTGGATTAGTACAAATAACCATAACGCGGCCACGACGACGAATGACGCGGCACTTCTCGCACATTCTTCGAACAGACGGACGGACTTTCATGTCCAGATTCTTCGCACTTTACTACAGAATTACCACTCTACTAAATTTAGAGCGAGTTCGTCAAATTAAATTACGAAGTCTGTATATCCACTAGAAAGCTCGCCGTAGGAATGCGGCGAGCTTGCACAACCGAGAAATAAGACGGGGCTAAGATTCGCGTCTTAGAGCTGCTTCCGCCTGCTTGAACTCTTGCTCTAGTCGGGTTTTTAGCTTCTGCGGGATGGGTCGGTTCGGATAAGAACTATAGTGGCCTGCCAGAGCATTAAGCGCAGTGCGAACGGTCGTAAAAGAGCTGAGGGTATCCACTGAACTGTCACGACGATAGCGAGATGCAAAGGTGTTGATCATGCGTTTGGCTTCTGCTTCTGCAGCCACTTTATCAGGCGCATCGCTTGGCAGGTTAATAGCTGCTCTCAGGTCACTAATCAGGGCTAGGGTATCTTGTCGATAGTTGCCGGTGAGTCCATCAGTAGAACTAGCAGTGTCAGCACTACAGCCTGTTAGACCAATCGAAAAGACTAAAACGAGTGCAAACAGACCTGACAAAATTTTTCTCATAAAACCTCAATAGGGATAGATGGATAGGCTATAGTTTAGTCCAAGGACTCCCCTCGCAATACAGATTTTGACGATCTGAATCCTACAGCTCCATCATAGGAAAAAGGTCTGGCTTGTTCTATAAGCCTTAAGCAGGATAAATGCGAAGTCTGCGGTTAGGTTCATCGCCGAAGCTAGAAGATTTAAGTCGATAGTGCTCAGCTAATTCGTGCTGCATCTTGCGTACCTTTGCAGACCGGGGCAGTAACTCTACTGGCTGGCCTTTTGGAATAACAATTTGTTCAACGGCTAATCTGGCTTCTTCTAAGGCTTCTAGTTCATCATCAGAACCATTACGCGAAAATAGCTCTAGGTTAGAGGCCAGTGAAAGTCCGCTGGGTTCGTCGATATCGACTAGGCGCTGCAGAGCGCGAACAATTTGAGGAACGCTATTGGACTTGACGGTTTGAATTGGAATTTGCCGAGACTTGGCGACATGACGAAGCCTAGAGTGATTTTTGAGATGCGATCGCAAAGCTAGCACTGCATCTGAGCTATCCAAATCTTTGGTCAACACGATTGGTAAATGCAGTGTGTGAATGACCTGCTCGATCTGATGGCGGCTGATGCCATAGGGATAAACCTGAATGATATCTTCTCCTTGAGGGCCAAATCCACGGACTGCTGCATTAGAGGAAGTAGAAAAGATGTCTTGGATTTGAGCAAAATCCCCTTCAGGGATAGCGTCCTCTAACGCTTGCTCAAAATATTGCTGCTCGGCAGTAAGGGGCTGTTCTTCGCTAGAAATAGCGTAAGGAGTGCTTGCCAGCTTGGGGCCTGTCGCAACCGGGGTCATGCGTCCCGATGCCCGCCATCCTCGCGTACCACTGCGCGATCGCATGGTTTGAATCAGTGATTCATCATGACTTTCGGGCAGTTCGTGGGTAATTTTTACTTTACCGTTTTCGCCCAAAGTTCTGACCTGAGGATTGGGCTGTCTGCCCCGCAGCAGTATGTCTACTGTCTCAGAAACATTCTCATGAATCATCCAGCGTTGACGCTCCATCATTTCGACCGCAATCTCGAAAGTGGGGGGTGCTTTGCGCTCAAGCACGCTTTTTTGACTGCCACGACGACGGGCTTCATCGTCCCCTAAAGTAACAGACTGAATACCGCCGACTAAATCAGACAGGGTCGGGTTTTTGATCAGGTTTTCAATACGATTCCCGTGAGCTGTACCGACTAGCTGCACACCTCTCTCAGCGATTGTTCTAGCAGCTAGGGCTTCTAGCTCTGTACCAATCTCATCGATTACGATCACTTCCGGCATGTGGTTTTCCACTGCTTCAATCATGACCCGATGCTGCAGCTCTGGCTGGGCTACTTGCATCCGCCTAGCCCGACCAATCGCTGGATGAGGGATATCACCATCTCCGGCAATTTCGTTCGAGGTATCAATAATGACAACTCGCTTGAGCAAATCATCTGCTAAAACGCGAGCGATTTCTCTGAGGACGGTCGTTTTGCCAACGCCCGGACGACCCAGCATTAAGATTGATTTTCCAGTTTCAACCAAATCTCGAATCAGACCGATGGTGCCAAAAACAGCACGACCCACTCGGCAGGTAAGACCAATCACTTCTCCCGAACGGCTGCGCATGGCACTAATGCGGTGCAGCGTCTGTTCAATACCAGCTCGATTATCGCCGCTGAAAGAGCTGATACTGTCGATGCAGTAATTTAGGTCAGCTTTTGAAACCACGGTCTCTGAAAGATACTCGGCTGCGTCAGGGAATCGGACTTCAGGTCGTCTCCCTAGATCCATCACAATTTCGATTAGATCAGCACGCTGGGGATGCTGTTCTACAGCTTGCCGAATGCCCAGAGGTAAAATTTCTATCAGGCGATCCAGATCGTCTGTAATCGTTTCAGGTGGGGCTGAAGCAACAGACTCTCCAGCGCCGTTTACAGCATCGGCGTTCGTTTGAGAAGCGCTATTACCGTTTTGACTGACCATAACCTTGAATCTATCGGTTAGTTGAACGAATGCTGAAAGCTAGAGCGTTGCAGAACAAACTAAACTGTGCGGCATCAGCAGGAATAAAGCGGACAGCGCCAGAGAAATTTGCTTAATCGGCTCTACTAGCGATTTGGCTAAACCAATAGCCTGACTGAGCAGAGCGGGCGAGTCTTCTAATCGAGTTAGGCGATCGCCGCGTACAGAGGGAAAATGATTTTCTTGATCTTCTTGGGGGTCAAGCCGATTGATAACCGGAGTCAATAGCGATCGCGCATAGCTACCATAGGCAACACCCGCAATCGTGGGAGATGAAGACTGAGGAGAACGCAGCAAACCCAGCGATCGCAGCTTATGAACTGTGTGCTGATTGGTACCGCCAGCAAGCTGAACATATCCCGGCAGGTCAGCCATCAAGAGCTTTTGAGCTAGCCTGACTGCGGCGTGAGTAGTTCCCCTGCCAATATCGCCACTCATAGGTCTACCGTCAGCTTGCCAGATCAATGGCAGGTTTAAGGGCTGCATCAGTAGCCAAAGGTACTGCAGATAGCGTATTAGCCCAGCCCCATCAGGGCAGCTAATGGCAACCAGCTTTAGCTGCGACAAGTGCGGTCGGATTACACTCCACAGGCGGGCAAAGTCTGCTTCATGGCCAACTTGAGTATGAATCTCTAGGGCATCCACGCCCCCTAGGATTAAGTCGGCGGCGGCAGCGGGAGGGGTCACATGACTCTGAGTGCTAATGTGCTCTACTGGACAAAGCGGCAAACACCGCCCACAGCCGTAGCAGAGCGCTGGGACTACGCCTGAAAATCCGTCAGCATGAGCAGAAAACGTAATCGCCTGTGCTGGGCAAATAGTCTCACAGGGGCGATCACAGTCTGTAGGACAGTCTCCAAACTCAAAAACGGCCTTTCTAAAGTGAGGATCTTCTCCGTCGTTAAGACTCACCATGAGCCAGGGCCGTATAAATGAGTCTTTCACTGAGTAACAAACTTCTGAGAGCCTCTCTGCAGCGTTGAGAGCCTCTTTAGCCATCATGACTACAGCCGGATCTGCTGCGACATCAATGCAGTCAGCCCCGGCCAGGGCGTAGGCCAGCGCTAAACTTCTTACAGCAGGAAGGTGCTGATAGCTGGCTCCGCAAATAAGCTTAAACCAGTGACCTTCCTTTAGGGCAGTCAAGGGAGAATACAGTTTGCTCACCCTTCTATGCTAGTGGGTTATGGCAAAAATGCGCGATTGCTTCGGCAATATCTGCAGGATGCCTGCTGCTCATTGCGACTTTAATTACCTGTAATGCCTGAAAACCAAGCACAGGTATACACCCATTCGTTCTTGTGCAGTCAGGTAGTTAAGCCAATTAAACAGCTTGCTGTAGAGGCATCCAGCTAAAAACGCGATCGCCCCCCATCTCAACCACAACTTTCACCTGAGGCTCAGTTTTTGGCAGACCAGCTAAATATTGCACCTCTTGGCGCGAGAGTATATGTCCCTCTAAAATCCAGACAAGTAGACCCTTTGACTGAGGTGACAAGGTTTCAACTCGATAGCCAAGGACTGGAGGAATATAATAAGTAAAGCCAACAGCCGCCGACTGACCTGTCGTTTTTTTACCCAAATGAGGGGGTCTGATGCCGTGAACGCCCAACAAGTAAGCGGAAAGATCTCCCAAACCACGAGCCGTTATACTAAACGTCTCATAGCCTACAGCTCTCAATCGACGCTGATAACGCCCTTCAAACCCTCCTTCTAAAGGAACTTTGACAGCCAGAGCGCCAGACTGCTCTAGCTGCTGAATGAATTTCTTGCCTGTAATGAGTAGTGGCATAGCGGCTGTGAACGGGTATTTTTACTTTTGTAGTCACACGTCTTAAACATATCATTGACTCTTGCGAAATCGTCAACCAACCTCATCTGGCTAACTGTAGGGGTTTGGTCAGCTATAATGGTTCCGAAATGCTGACAGAAATAAAAACAAAAGCGCTTACCCCTAGACAAATAGCTTTCTAACCGATAATATATTTAATTGTCGCCAAAAAACGGATACTGGGTAGTGTATCTGTCCAAGTCCAGGTGATTATCTGTCATTTTAGACCTCACATCTGCTACTAAAGCGGTGCTGTTTTCTAGAGCAGATGGGTCTAGTCAGTTTTAATCGACTGTGAAGAGCGTCTTTGCATTCTCTGTGCAAGCAGTTAATGCAGGTCTCTATAATTCTCAAGGCGAGTTCTTAAAGCGTCAGTTCTCAAAGCATCCCTCTGGGCGTGCGGACTATTCATTAGATAGGCTGCAACCTAGTACTGTGTAAAAACGGAGAAGTTTCATCGTGTCTGTTGGTATTCTCGGTACAAAACTTGGCATGACCCAAATCTTTGATGAAGTGGGTAATGCGATCCCAGTCACGGTGATTCAAGCAGGTCCCTGTGTTGTCACCCAGGTCAAAACTAAGCAAACTGACGGTTATTCTGCCGTACAGATTGGCTACAAGGAAGTTGCTGCCAAGGCGATTAACAGGCCCGAGATGGGTCATCTCGCCAAAGCTGAGGCTCCGCCTTTGCGTCATCTTCAGGAGTACCGGACTGCAGGTTCAGACGATTTCCAGCTAGGACAACAGCTTGGCGCAGATCGTTTTGAGGCAGGTCAGCTTGTAGATGTCGCAGGTACCAGTATTGGAAGAGGCTTTGCGGGCTATCAGAAGCGCCATAATTTTAGACGCGGCCCTATGTCTCACGGTTCTAAAAATCATCGAGCGCCGGGTTCCACCGGAGCTGGAACAACGCCAGGACGTATCTATCCCGGCAAGAAAATGGCGGGCCAGATGGGGTCTGAAAGAGTGACCATTCGGAAACTCCAGGTAGTTCAGGTAGACGCTGAGCGTAGCCTGCTTTTAATAAAAGGTGCGGTACCCGGTAAACCAGGTGCTTTAGTCAGCATTGCACCCACTAATCAGGTAGGGCGTAAGTGATTTTTTACTTTTGGCTGTGCTGAGTCTGAGCAGTGGCGTCAGTATCACTTGAGAGACAGATTAAAAATATAGAGAATCATGGTTGATTGCATAATTCGTGACTGGCAAGGTCAGGAAGTCGGAGCAGCTGCTTTTGAATTGAAAGTTGCTAAAGAGGAAAATGCCTCTCACATCGTACATCGAGCCTTAGTTCGGCAGATGAACAATGCTCGTCAGGGTACGGCTTCAACAAAAACTCGGGCCGAAGTCCGGGGAGGCGGTCGCAAGCCCTGGCGACAAAAAGGAACTGGGCGGGCACGGGCAGGTTCTAATCGTTCTCCCCTATGGAGAGGCGGCGGTATCATCTTTGGCCCCAAGCCCCGCAGTTATGAAGTCAAGATGAACCGCAAAGAGCGGCGTTTGGCCCTAAGAACGGCTTTTCAAAGCCGAGCTGAAGACATGGTAGTGGTCGAAGATTTTGCTGAGCAGCTATCTCGTCCAAAGACCCGGGAGCTGATGGAGGCGATCGCCCGCTGGAATATTGATCCCAGTAATAAGATCTTGCTGATTGTTGCAGAACTGCACGACAACGTTTATCTGTCTGCTCGCAATGCTCCCAACTTGAAGCTGATCTCCGCAGTCAGTCTCAATGTTTACGATCTACTAGCTGCGGACAGTCTAATCATAACGGCGACCGCCCTTGAGAAAATTCAGGAGGTTTACAGTGACTAAGTCTTTCGATCCTGGAATTTTAGCAGATATTGTCCGCCGTCCAATTGTGACTGAGAAAGCAACTCTACAGTTAGTAGATAACCGTTACACATTTGAAGTGGCTCCCAAAGCCACAAAACCAGAGATAAAGGCGGCAATCGAGCTACTGTTCGATGTCAAAGTAACAGGCGTTAGCACGCTTAATCCTCCCAGAAAACAGCGTCGCTTTGGCCGCTTCACCGGATACAAACCCACCTATAAACGAGCTGTGGTAACGCTATCTCCCGGAGACACCATTACGCTGTTCCCTGATGTATAGCTGCGCTGTCATCCCATATTTTTACGATTTTAAGTTAGCTAAAGTTAGGTAGTACAAACGAGGGTTTGAGCCATGGGAATCCGTTCATATCGCCCATATACGCCGGGAACGCGAGAGCGAACTGTTTCAGATTTCACAGAGATCACCCGCAGTGAACCTGAAAAATCACTGACTTATTCTGTTCATCGGCCTAAGGGACGAAACAATCGTGGCGTTATCACCTGTCGTCATCGGGGTGGCGGACACAAGCGACTTTATCGCGTCATTGATTTTCGGCGAAACAAGCACAATATTCCGGCCAAGGTAGCCTCAATTGAGTATGACCCCAACCGGAACGCTCGGATCGCCCTGCTGTACTACCAGGACGGTGAAAAGAGGTATATTCTGCATCCTGCTAACCTGGCTGTAGGCTCAACAGTTGTGTCAGGGCCGGATGCAGAATTAGAAATTGGCAATGCTTTGCCGCTGTTCAAGATTCCTTTAGGCACACAAGTTCACAACGTTGAGCTAATTCCTGGTCGAGGGGGACAGATTGTCAGGGCTGCGGGTACCTCTGCCCAGCTAGTAGCTAAAGACGGAGGGTATGTCACTCTGAAGCTGCCTTCTAGTGAAGTCAGAATGATCCGCCGAGAGTGCTACGCCACCATTGGGCAGGTTGGCAACGCCGACGTTCGAAATATTACGCTTGGTAAGGCTGGACGCAAACGGTGGACTGGACGCAGACCTGAGGTTCGAGGAAGCGTAATGAACCCCGTCGATCACCCTCATGGTGGAGGTGAAGGCCGCGCCCCTATTGGTCGAAGTGGGCCTGTGACTCCCTGGGGAAAGCCTGCTTTAGGTCTAAAAACCCGCAAAAAGAAAAAGGCCAGCAACTCGCTAATTGTTCGCCGTCGGCGTCGCGCTTCGAAGCGAGGGCGGGGTGGACGCAGCTCTTAAAGGTTTTCCTACAAAGCAGACATAGCTTTATAGCTCTATTGTTAAAACGCAGTTTTTTGAATTGGTAAATCATTTATGTCCCGTTCGCTCAAAAAAGGCCCCTTCATTGCCGATCATCTTTTGAAGAAAGTTGAAGCCTTAAATGCTAAAGGTGAAAAGCAAGTTATCAAAACATGGTCTCGAGCCTCAACCATTCTCCCTCAGATGATTGGTCATACCATTGCGGTTCACAACGGTCGGCAGCATGTACCAGTCTTCATCAATGAGCAGATGGTTGGCCACAAGTTAGGCGAATTTGCCCCAACTCGAACCTTTCGGGGCCACGCCAAAAGTGATAAGAAAGTTCGTCGATAAGAAGCATTGAGTGGAGTATATAGAAATGGCCGTTGATACGTCTGCACAGGTAAAAGCCGTTGCCCGATATATTCGAATGTCGCCACACAAAGTGCGACGGGTACTTGATCAGATTCGGGGTCTTTCTTATCGGGAAGCTCTAATTCTCTTGGAGTTTATGCCTTATCGGTCTTGTCAACCAGTCCTTAAAGTGTTGCGCTCTGCAGTTGCAAATGCCGAGCACAATCAAGGATTGAGTCCGGCAAGCCTTATAGTCAGTGAAGCTTTTGCTGACCAAGGGCCGACTCTAAAGCGGTTTCGGCCTCGTGCTCAGGGACGAGCTTATCAAATTCGTAAGCCAACCTGCCACATCACGATTGCTGTAGCCCCTGCAGCCGATCCAGATTAACAAGATTGTATTTCGCGCCTTTGGCCGATTAGAGGATATACCTGTGGGACAAAAGATCCATCCAACTGGATTCCGCCTAGGAGTCATTCAAGACCATCGTTCTCGTTGGTACGCTGACAGCAGCCGCTATCCGGACTTACTTCAAGAAGACCATAAAATCCGTCAGCACATTGAAAAAAACTTGAATAATGCTGGCATCTCTGAAGTTCGTATTGAGCGGAAGGCTGACCAAATTGACCTAGAGATCAAAACTGCTCGACCAGGCGTTGTCGTGGGCCGAGGCGGGGCAGGTATTGAATCTCTCAGGGTTGGTTTGCAGCAGGTTCTGCAAGACAGCAATCGTCAGATTCGTATCAACGTCGTTGAGGTTGCCCGGGTTGATGCAGATGCGGCTTTAGTAGCAGAATATATTGTTCAGCAGCTCGAGCGCCGCGTTTCTTTTCGACGGGTGGTTCGTCAGGCTATTCAGCGTGCTCAACGGGCTGGGGTTGAAGGCATCAAGATTCAGGTCAGTGGTCGTCTCAACGGAGCTGAGATTGCCCGAACTGAGTGGACTCGTGAAGGCCGCGTGCCTCTCCACACGCTGAGAGCAAACGTAGACTATTCGTATCGAACTGCCCAAACAATCTATGGTGTTTTGGGTATTAAAGTCTGGATCTTTAAAGGTGAAGTTATCCCAGGGCAAGAAGAGCAGTCTGCTAACACAAACGCTCAGCCGCGACGACGTCAACAGCGACGACGTCAGCAATTTGAAGATCGATCTAACGAAGGTTAGGATTCCAGGCAGGCCAAAGTCTGTGGCTAATTTTTAGCTGTTCAGCATTGAAATCTAGATGGCGGTGAACCATGTTAAGTCCAAGGAGAACAAAATTTCGTAAGCAGCATCGTGGCCGTATGCGAGGTATGGCCCAGCGAGGTAGTGAGCTAAATTTTGGTGATTTCGCACTCCAAGCTATTGAACCTTCCTGGTTGACATCCCGCCAGATTGAAGCGGGACGGCGGGCCATGACTCGCTATATTCGCCGGGGCGGTAAAATTTGGATTCGTGTTTTTCCAGATAAGCCTGTCACCATGCGGCCAGCGGAAACTCGTATGGGTTCTGGTAAGGGAAATCCTGAGTTTTGGGTAGCAGTGATCAAGCCTGGACGCATTATTTTCGAGATTGCTGGCGTACCCGAGGAAACTGCTAGAGAAGCTATGCGTCTTGCTTCTTTTAAGCTCCCCTTCAAAACCAAATTTGTTATGCGAGAGATAAAGGAGACGTAAGCTTATGCCACTCCCCAAGATCGAAAGTGCTAGGAAGCTTAGCGATCAAGATCTGATCGAGCAAATCGTAGAAGTTAAGCAAGAACTCTTCCAGCTGCGATTTCAAAAAGCAACTCGTCAGTTAGAAACTGAAGTTCATCGCTTCAAACACACAAACCATCGATTGGCTCAGCTGATGACGGTACAGCGACAGCGACAGCTAGCAATGGGTATTCAGGACAGTAAATCTGAACTACCTGTTTCTATTGAATCTGCTACAGGCGAGGAATAGGAGTTAAGTAGATGGCGGTTAAGGAAAGAGTCGGCCTTGTGGTTAGCGACAAGATGGATAAGACGGTGGTGGTAGCGGTTGAAAATCGCGTTCCCCACCCCAAATATAAAAAAGTTATGGTTCGAACCAAACGGTACAAAGTTCACGATCAGGAAAATGCATGTCGCTCAGGCGATCGCGTTCGGATCCGTGAGACCCGACCGCTCAGTCGAACCAAGCGGTGGATAGTTGCAGATATTCTCAACCGATCCCCTGAATCGTAGATCCGAGGTATAGCCAAGCAAGGAGGCCAGCCGTGATTCAACAAGAATCTATTCTCAACGTAGCCGACAACAGCGGTGCCCGTAAGCTCATGTGCATTCGTGTTCTAGGTGGCAATCGGCGCTATGCCAATGTAGGTGACGTCATCATTGCTGTTGTCAAAGATGCAATTCCTAACATGGCTGTTAAAAAGTCAGATATTGTCCGTGCTGTGGTAGTACGGACGCGCAAGGGATTACGTCGCAGCAGCGGCATGAGCATTCGCTTCGATGACAATGCTGCCGTCATCATTAATCCAGAAGGGAACCCTCGCGGTACGCGCGTGTTTGGGCCTGTTGCTAGAGAACTGCGCGATAAGAGTTTCACTAAAATTGTATCGCTGGCTCCCGAGGTGCTTTAGCTATTATGAAAACTAAGCAAAAACCGTCTATTCGACAAAAAATGCATGTGCGCAAGGGAGATACCATTCAGGTAATCTCAGGCCGTGATAAGGGCAAGATAGGCGAAATTATCTCTATCTTACCCAAGCAAAGTCAAGTGGTTGTTGAAGGCGTTAATCTTCGCACCAAGCATGTCAAGCCTCGTCAAGAAGGGGAATCGGGCCAGATAGTTACGTCTGAGTTTCCAATTCACAGCTCCAATGTGATGCTTTACTCAAAAAAAGAAAAGGTGACCAGCCGTGTTTGCTACACCTTTACTGAAGCAGGCCGTAAGGTGCGCATGCTCAAAAAAACCGGCGAAGTGATTGACTAACCAAAGTTTTAGCAAGAACTATTAAGATCCCTGACCAAGCCCAGGGAAAGGTAAGTAACTAGCATGACCAATCAGTTCAAAAATTTGTATCACGAAAAAATAGTTCCCAAGCTGATGGAAGAGTTCCAGTACAGCAATATTCACCAAGTGCCCAAGCTGGTCAAGGTGACTATTAATCGGGGACTCGGTGAAGCTTCTCAAAATGCTAAAGCATTAGAATCTTCTGTTAGTGAAATTGCAATAATTACGGGGCAGAGGCCCGTTGTCACTCGCGCCAAAAAAGCGATCGCGGGTTTCAAACTACGTCAGGGTATGCCCGTAGGCGTGATGGTCACCCTTCGTTCTGAACGGATGTACTCGTTTATCAATCGCCTGATCAATTTGGCTCTTCCTCGAATTCGGGACTTTCGTGGAGTCAGTCCTAAAAGTTTCGACGGTCGTGGTAACTACACGCTAGGTCTACGGGAACAGCTGATCTTTCCTGAGATCGACTACGACAGCATCGATCAGGTGCGCGGTATGGACATTTCCATTGTGACCACGGCTCATACAGACGAAGAGGGACGTGCTTTGCTGAAAGAAATGGGGATGCCTTTCCGAGAAAACTAGGCAAACTTTACAGATAGAGAGGATTATGGCGGCTAACGACACCATTGCGGACATGTTAACGCGCATTCGGAATGCAACCCTAGCGCGGCAACAGCGAGTGGAGATTCCATCCACAAAAATGACTCGCAGCATCGCTCATGTGCTGAGAGAGGAAGGCTTCATTGCTGATTTTGATGAAGCTGGCGAAGGGATCAAGCGTTCTCTGGTTGTGTCCTTGAAATACAGAGGTAAGACCCGTGAACCCATCATTAAGAACTTAACTCGGGTCAGCAAACCGGGTTTACGAGTTTACTCCAACCGCAAGGAACTTCCTAGAGTTTTGGGAGGTATTGGTATTGCTATTGTTTCTACTTCTAGTGGCATCATGACCGACCGGGATGCCCGTCGGCGTGGCATTGGTGGAGAAGTTCTTTGCTATGTCTGGTAAGTCATTACCATTCCTCAATGTTGGTACTCTATCGCTGTAGGCGATCGCGGTTTAGGAGGTATTTATTCACTATGTCTCGGATTGGTAAACGCCCTATTCCCTTACCCGGTAAGGTGACTGTTTCTATCAACGGTCAGCACATTGCTGTGAAGGGGCCTAAAGGAGAACTTGATAGGACACTCCCTACAGGCGTGAGTGTTGCTCAAGAAGGCGATACGGTCGTCGTAAATCGTAACAGCGATTCGCGTACCTGCCGCCAGCGCCACGGACTTTGTCGAACTCTAGTTGCCAATATGGTAGAAGGGGTTTCTCAAGGTTTCCAAAAGCGTTTAGAAATTCAGGGCGTGGGGTACCGTGCCCAAGTACAAGGCCGAACCCTGACGTTAAGTTTGGGCTACAGTCATCCTGTTCAGTTCGATCCGCCTGAGGGTATTCAGTTTGTGGTTGAGGGTAACACCAACGTCACGGTCATGGGCATTGACAAAGAGATTGTCGGCAACATAGCAGCCAAAATCCGAGCTTCTCGTCCACCAGAGCCTTATAAAGGTAAAGGGGTTCGTTACGCAGGTGAGATAGTAAGACGCAAGGCTGGCAAGGCAGGGAAGAAATAGACTATGAAGATTTCTCGTAAGCAACAGACGCAGCGACGTCACGCCCGGATTCGGCGTAAGTTTCAGGGCACTTCTGAACGTCCCCGCCTGTCTGTATTTCGCTCTAACCTTCACATCTATGCTCAAATCATTGACGATACTGAGCACTGTACTTTAGCGTCTGCATCGACTCTAGAAGCAGACTTAAACACTTCGACCAAAAAAAGCGCAACCAAAGACCTGTCCGCTCAAGTTGGCAAGCTGATTGCTGAACGTGCCATCCAGAGAGGGATTAAGCAGGTCGTTTTTGATCGCGGGGGCAATCTTTATCACGGTCGAGTAGCAGCGCTGGCAGAGGCAGCGCGGGAAGCAGGTCTAGATTTCTAGGTGCATTCTCTAGAACTTAATGATTTAAGTACGAATTTTAGGTTTAAGAACTATGGCGAATCGTCGTAAAAACAATCGCAGCAAAGAGAAGGAAACGGATTGGCAAGAGCGAGTCGTCCAGATTCGCCGGGTTACCAAGGTTGTCAAAGGGGGTAAAAAGCTTAGCTTTAGGGCTATCGTTGTTATCGGTAACGAGAAAGGTCAGGTGGGTGTGGGCGTTGGCAAAGCTAGCGACGTAATTGGCGCTGTTCGAAAGGGCGTTGCTGACGGCAAGAAACACATCGTTGAAGTTCCTTTGACCAAGTCAAATTCTATTCCTCATCCCACCTACGGTGTTGGCACTGGTGCTAAGGTGATGATGCGGCCAGCAGCTCCCGGAACTGGCGTAATCGCCGGGGGGGCTGTCCGAACCGTGTTGGAACTTGCAGGTGTTCAGAATATTCTGGCAAAACAGCTAGGCTCAGACAATCCTCTCAGCAATGCTAGAGCTGCTGTCAGTGCTCTGGCAGCCCTCCGCACGTTTGCTGATGTAGCTGAGGAACGGGGTATTTCTATTGAAAAACTTTACAGCTAAAGATTTTTTGCTTCACAAGAGGGTTGATTCATGAGACTTCAAGATGCTCAGCCGAAGCCCGGCTCTAAACGACGACGGCGCAGAGTAGGCCGAGGTATCGCGGCTGGACAAGGTGCTAGCGGTGGCTTTGGTATGAGAGGACAAAAATCACGTTCAGGACGCAGCACCCGACCTGGTTTTGAGGGCGGTCAACTTCCTCTCTATCGTCGCTTGCCCAAGCTAAAACACTTTCCCATTGTCAATCAAAAGCGCTACACCATCCTGAATGTGAGTGCTTTAGAAGCTCTATCGGCAGGAACTGAGGTGACTTTAGAATCCCTGCTCAAAGCAGGGATATTGACCGCTCAGAAAGGGCCTCTAAAAGTTCTCGGAGATGGGGATTTATCGAAGGCTTTGACAGTCAAGGCAGCTGCTTTCACGCGCTCGGCTCAGGAAAAAATCCAGGCAGCGGGCGGCAGTTACGAAATTATTTAAACCAAATGGCTCTAGAGGCGGAAGATAACAGACTGGTGTAGTAGAAGTGACGCTGCTCTTTTTGGCAGCGCGTACCGTTAATATAGGAACATCCAAGGCGATCGCAAGCACAGGGAGAGGTAGTATACATGGTCGTTAGTCGCGGCAAATCGCCCAATGCTCAGGAAACATTTATGCAGATGGCTCAGGCCGCAGGTTTGAGAAGCCGTCTGCTGGTGACGCTGGGGCTATTATTTTTAGTCCGACTAGGCGTTTTCATTCCGGTTCCCGGAATTGACCGTGTGGCTTTCAACCAGTATCTCCAGGGCAATAGCGTTGGCGGCGTGCTTGGGTTTGTTGATATTTTTGTGGGGGGTGGCCTGTCAGCTTTAGGAATTTTTGCTTTAGGAATTCTACCCTACATTAATGCGTCTATCATTTTGCAGCTCTTAACCGCTGCGATTCCTGCTCTAGAAGACTTACAGAAAAATGAGGGTGAAGCGGGGCGGCGCAAACTTTCCCAGATCACACGCTACGTAGCGCTTGGCTGGGCAATCTTGCAAAGTACGTTGCTCTCATCGTTCTTGCTGATGCAGTTTGCTAGCGATCCTGGTATTCCCTTTGTGGTAGAGACAGTGCTGGCGCTGACGGCAGGTTCTATGTTTGTGATGTGGGTCGGTGAGCTGATTACCGAAAAAGGAGTCGGCAACGGTGCTTCCCTGCTGATTTTTGTCAACATTGTCTCCTCGCTGCCGCGTTCTTTAGGGCAAACCGTTGAGCTGGCTCAAAGCGGCGATCGCGGTATTGTTGGCGGCATTATCATCCTGATGCTGGTGTTTCTTGCCATGATTATTGGCATTATCTTTGTTCAGGAAGGGACACGAAGAATTCCAATTATTTCTGCCCGTCGTCAGGTGGGTCGCAAGCTGTATCTAGAGAAAAGTAATTATTTACCGCTAAGGCTTAATCAGGGCGGCGTTATGCCCATTATCTTTGCCTCAGCGGTATTGGTTATTCCAATTTCTCTGACCCAGTATGTCTCCAGTCCCGGATTTGCTCAGTTTGTTAACACCTATTTCAGTCCGACCTCGTGGCTTTATGTGGGTCTTTATCTGCTGCTAATTCTTTTCTTTAGCTATTTCTATGCATCTCTGATTGTGAATCCTGAAGATATGTCTCGGAACCTGAAGAAAATGGGTGCCAGCATTCCAGGGATTCGTCCTGGCAAAGCAACGACTGAGTACATCGGTAAAGTGCTAAACCGCCTGACATTTTTGGGCGCTATTTTTCTGGGACTGGTTGCGGTTATTCCGAGCGCTGTCGAAAGTGCCACACGAGTCCAGACATTCAGGGGGTTAGGGGCAACTTCTCTACTCATCCTGGTGGGCGTTGCGATTGACACGGCTAAACAGGTTCAAACCTATGTGATCTCGCAGCGATACGAGGGAATGGTGAAGCAGTAGTGAGTCGATTAATTTTTTTAGGGCCACCTGGAGCGGGCAAAGGAACTCAAGCAGTATCTCTTTCCAAGATTTGTCAGGTTCCCCACATCTCAACTGGAGATATATTGCGCTCAGCAGTGGCGCACAAGACGGAACTGGGCAAGAAAGCTGAGTTTTATATGAATGCGGGTGAGCTTGTTCCCGACGATTTGGTACTTGATCTAATTCGTGAGCGGCTGTCTCAAACAGATGCGTCTGGGGGTTGGGTTCTAGATGGTTTTCCTCGCAATGTTCCTCAGGCCGTCTTCTTAGATGACCTACTCGAAGCAATTCAGCAGCCTTGTGATTTTGTGGTCAACTTAGACGTACCTGACGAAGTCATTATTGCCCGTCTGCTGAAGCGAGGTCGTCAGGACGATACCGAAGATGTTATCCGTAACCGTTTACAGGTTTATCGTGAGCAAACTGCGCCCCTAATTGATTTCTATCGTAGCCGTCAGCAGCTCGTCTCAATAGACGGCAACCAGCCGATGGAAGTTGTGACCGAGGAATTGAAGAAAATTATCAGCAGCTAAGTCACACAGCCAAGTCCTTCTTAAGTCGGTATGAGTTATTCCTGATGTTTGCTACTTTTGAAGTGAAATCCAGTGCAGGTTTGTGTCTGTACTGTAATTAGCTGCTGGTCGAGCAGGCTGCTGAAAGTCCTGGTCTGCTAGCTACGTTTTTTTTAATTGAGGAGATGCTAGTTGTCTAAGCAAGATTTGATCGAGATGGAAGGGACGGTCACGGAGTCGTTGCCAAACGCAATGTTTCGGGTAGACCTGGATAATGGATTTAACGTCCTTGCTCATATTTCAGGCAAAATTCGACGTAACTACATCAAAATTCTGCCAGGCGATCGCGTCAAAGTAGAGCTGACTCCTTACGACCTAAGCAAAGGCCGCATTACGTACCGACTCCGCAAAAAATAAAGCTAGACGCGGCATAGAATCGCCTCCAGCAGGGATTCAGCGCCAAATCTAACCGTATCGGTGCAGGGTAGCCCCGTGTCTTTTTGTGTCTGTGCGATCGCTACCCTAGCCTCTAGCTCTGAGAGATGGGCTGTATTGAGTGCGATGCCGACTACTTTTGTAGGTGCAAAGGTGCCCCCTGCACTGGCGACGGTTTCGTAAACCCGAATCACTTCAGGCAGTGAAGGGATTTGAAACTCAGCAAAGTTGTGGATGTGAGTTTGTCCGGCTCGATGGGCTAAAAGCAAATGGGTGGGCTGAGATCCTCTCAGCAGCGGCAGGGTTGCGGTTGAAGCTGGATTCATTAGTGAACCTTGACCCTCAACAAACAGAATGTCGTAGTCAGGCCCGTATTTCAGCATCAGGCGTTCAACTGCCCCGGCGGCGAAGTCAACCCGAACCGCATCTAAAGCCACGCCGTCGTCCCCGAGCATAAGATTAGTTTGGCCGGTGGCAATCACCTTGGCTTTAATCCCCCGCAGCTGGCAGGCTTTGTAGAGTTCGAGATTAGTAGACATTTTGCCAACAGACATATCGGTTCCGACCGTTAAAACTCTGAGGCAATTGAGATGCTTTGCCTGGCCTGAACCCACTGTTAATCCGGGGGGTTCTTGTCTAACATCCCAGATCCACTGGTCTGGCTGCATTAAAGCCGTTAGGTTGGGATCTTTGGACAAAGGGGTATGCAGGCCGTTGACAATAGATAGGCCATTTGCAGCAGCCTGTTTAATTTCCTGATACCAGGCTGCCGGTATTGCCCCACCTGAAGGCGCAATGCCAATGGCCAGAACTGTCGGCTCGTAGGTAAGGGCTGCTGCAACTGAGCTGACAATAGGCACCTTGCGGTCAATGCCTGTTTTTTCCAGCAGGGACTGCCCTGCACAGTCTTGGTCAATTACCACCACGATTGGCAGCGGACTGTAGCGCAGCATAGCTAATCCGGTTTTGCCTTTAGTGCCCTGAGTTCCCCCGTGCAGCAAAATAGCGATATGGTGATCATGGCTTAAGCGCATGAATAACTCCTAATCCAGGTTTCAGGTTGGGATAGAGACATGAATTGTTTAAGCTGGCACCTTGAAAGGGATCATTCTTTAGATTGAGGTGACTATCCAAATCGAGGTGATCGGCTAAAGGCGCAAGATGTGCCAAGGCGGTGTTAGACAAAATGCTATCAGAATAGCAGCCAAACATAACCTGTAGCTTAAAAGCTCGAGCCACTGCAATCATTCGCCTGACTTCGCTTAGCCCTCCTGCTTTCATCAGCTTAATATTAATCCCGTGAACACAGTCAGCTAGTCGTGGAATATCCTGACTGCTAAAGCAGCTTTCATCGGCAAAAATAGGCAAAGGCGATCGCTGATATAAAGCAGCAAATTCAGTTAGGCGCTCAGCGGCTAGGGGCTGTTCTAGATAGGCAACCCCCCGCTCTGCCAGCCAGTCTGACATCTTAACTGCCTCGGCTAAAGTCCAGCCGCCGTTAGCATCAATACTGACCTTGGTCTGAGGCGGAATGTTTTCTAATAGAGCATTCATCATGAAGCGATCGGCCTCGATGCCCGCCGGACTGCCCAGCTTAACTTTAATTGAGCGGGCTGGAAATAAAGCTAGCCAGTCCTGCAGCCGCTCGACGGCTGCTGATGGTGAGTCAATGCCGATAGTGACCGCTGTTGGCCCAATGCGATCGCGCTCAAGTCCCCAAAGCTGCCACAGGGGTAGCCCGACGCGCTTGCCGAGCCAGTCGTGTAAAGCTACGTCTAGAGCGGTTCGTGCGGCTAAGCTGAGACTAGCTGCCTGCATCAGGTCAGCGATCGCCTGATGCTGCAATGGGTGTAGCCTCTCAAGGTCGGCTCGAATCTGAGTCAGTTCAGCCGCGATCGTCTCTACTGGCTGAGTTTTGTTGCCAATAGAAAAGGGGGTAGCCTCTCCCCAGCCTTCAATTCGTTCTGCACTCAAACGTAACCACAGATTAGTTGAGCTAGCGTGAGTGCCTCGGCTAATCGTCAGCGGCACACGCTTATGGACTGTAAAAGTTTGCCATTCAATCTGCATACTATTTTTATGCTGTCTCTATCAAGGGATAACTCTGATGGGATCTGGAGCTAAGTCAAAAACCCATGTGACGCTGTTATTTCAGGAGCCTTCAATTCCAGCCTGATGCTCACACTTGAAGCCTCGCTGTCGCCAAAGTGTCAAATCAACAGTTGAAAGCGATAAAACTGCCCCACACTGAGGGGTATAAACCTGGCTGGCGATCGCCCAAGCCAAGCCACGGGTGACGTCCAACACGGTTTTCAACGACTGTTCATGATTGCCGGGGATGCCTGTTTCAGCGACGATCTCCGGCTCAACCCAAATACCATGAGCGCCCAATATAATTTGACCCAGCCACTGTGCCCTAGGCAGGTGGGTAGATGAGGTGATCAGACGGACTTTGTGGACTTGCCAATGCTGTAAGACTGGCAGACTAAAGTAAAAATTGCCAAAAGTGGAGCGGGCACAGTTTTCCAACCAGACTCGCTCTAAAGGCACCCTAAACTGCTCAAACAGCAGTCGAATACAGGGATCTCGGGAACCCGAAGAGACTAAAACCTGGGCTTCAGGAAACTGCCCCATAATCTCAGCCGCATGAATCTCACGTCGAATACTGCCGCCTAAAACCAGCAAAGCCTCTACCGGAGCCTGAGCCGATTGGTAAAGTCTGAGGGATAGACTGATTAGCCAGCAGGCCAGTAGCCCAATCAACAGCCATTTCCCCCGCTGGACATGGCGTTTTAGACGGGTAGAAGTCAGTAAAAAACAAAACACAGGCAAGGCTCTGACACTTTTTTATTTTAAAGGCGATTTTTCTGACAAGTGTGGCTATATGCTGCTGCGAATGGCTATCTTAGAAGGGCCAGCTATCCTTGATAAAACTTCAGTAGATTACTGTTTCTTAAGCGTCGTACGATCGCTAGACTGGCACATAGCAATCATTGATGCGCTGACCGTCTGCCATACTTGATCTGCGCTACGCTTACCTCACCGCTTCAAACTACCCACCCACTTTTGAAGTCGCTCATGAACCCAGCCATTAGCCTTCGCTCTCTGTCAAAATTTTGCCTGGTGAGTGGCGCGATCGCCACGACTACTCTATTTTCCTCAGTTTTACCTATCTTTAGCAGTGCTGCAAACGCGGCTTTTCACGATAGCCCCAAAGCGGTTTTGGACGAAGCCTGGCAAATCGTAAACCAGGAATATGTTGATGACACTTACAACCATATTGACTGGCAGACTGTGCGCCAGACTCTGCTGGGTCAAGATTATGCTTCATCAGAGCAGGCTTATGCAGCACTAAGGCAAGCTTTGCGCCAGCTCAACGATCCCTATACCCGATTTTTAGATCCCCAACAGTATGCAGAACTGACCGATCAAACCTCTGGTGAGGTTTCGGGGGTGGGTCTGAAACTGCAGCGCGATGAAGCCGCCAGAAAAATTGTTGTTGTCGAAGCTCTGCCAGATTCCCCGGCAGCAAGGGCAGGCATTGAGGCAGGGGATCAAATTTTGATGGTGGATGGACAATCAGCAGACCTGATGTCCGTTGAGGCTGTGTCACAGCTTATTCGTGGCGAGGAAGGTAGCCAGGTGACCCTGACGGTGGCTGGCCGCGCAGGGCAGGGCAGGCGTCAGACGATCATCCTGACCCGCGCCCTGATTGAAGTTGAAACAGTTCAATACGCGCTTAAAGCCGAAAACGATACCCGCATCGGCTATATTTATCTATCTGAGTTCAACGCTCACGCAACTGAGCAGATGCAGGAAGCGATCGCCCAGTTAGAGCAGGAAGGCGTTGAAGCATTTGTATTAGATCTGCGCGGTAACCCAGGCGGTCTGCTACTCTCTAGCATCGAGATTGGCCGCATGTGGCTGCAGCGCGGCTCTATTGTGCGCACCGTCGATCGCTTTGGCAATGATGACGAAATCAGCGCTAACCGCACAGCCCTAACCGCCTTACCTCTCGCGGTGCTAGTGGATAATCGCTCAGCTAGCTCTAGCGAAATTTTGACGGGGGCCTTGCAAGACAATGGCCGAGCCACGGTTGTTGGTACCACAACCTTTGGCAAGGCACTTGTGCAGCAGCTTCATGCCCTTTCAGACGGCTCAGGCATTGCGGTGACAGTTGCTCACTACTACACGCCTAACGGGACAGATATCAGTCGTAAGGGCATTACCCCTGATATTGAAGTAGATCTCACGGCTAATCAGGTACGGCAGCTACGCGCTAATCCAGATTTGCTAGCGACCACTTCTGATCCGCAGTATGCCAGAGCGATCGCGGTTTTATCAGAAACAGTTTTAGTTAACCGTCGGCAAAATCAGCCTAACCAGCCCACGCTGCTCGAGACCGCTAATCCCAGTCAGCTTGGCAGAGGCATCTGAGCCAGCCTCTACATAGACACCTATGAAAAGTAGTGCTAAGGCATGTTTAGCGATTGTCGGCGCTCTTCTAATACTTCAAGTCGGAGTGATGCCGCCTGCGGTGGCAGTGCCTTATGTGGGACTAATGCCCAATCACCTTGCTCAAAACGTTATGCCAGAGCCGATTGCTGCTTTAGAGCGCGTTTTGACCAGTCCCACGCTGCAGGCAGGCTGGTTTGCAGATAGTTTTTTGGCGGCAGTGTCGCTGGCGCAGGTCGAGCAAATTGTTCGGGGGCTTCGGGCTAGTCTAGGCACCTATCAGGGCACTGAATCTAAGACTGGTGGGTACCTCGTTTTGTTTGAGCGGGGTAGCCTTGAGGCTCAAATTACCCTCAACAGACGGGGACAAATCACCGGGCTGATATTTCAGCCTCCGGTGTTGAGCAACTTGTCTCTAGATGAAATTCAGCAGCGCTGGGCGGCCCTGCCGGGTGAGGTCAGTTTTTTGGTACTGCAGGACGGGGCTAGGCTGGTTAGCTATCAGGCTGAGCAGCCATTGGGCGTGGGTTCGGCTTTTAAGCTGATAGTGCTACAGGCTCTACAGCGACAGATTGAGGCTGGGCAGCACACCTGGGATCAGGTGATCCAATTGCAGCTAGAGCGTCGTAGTTTGCCCAGCGGTATTTTACAAACCTGGCCCGCAGCCGCCCCTGTAACGCTGCAAACCCTAGCTACGCTGATGATTTCTCTCAGCGATAATACGGCTACAGATGCTCTGATTCATTTGGTCGGGCAAGAGGCGCTAACAGCCCTGTCGCCCCGCAATCGGCCCTTCCTGACAACGCGGGAATTTTTTGTGCTGAAAGATCCGCAAAATTTGGCGCTGCTAGAGCGCTATCGACAAGGCGACTCGGCAGAACGCTCACAGGTTCTGACTGGTCTGGCTGACTTATTGCTACCTGATGTAGCTCTCTTTGAGGGCGCTCCGCTGGCGCTGGATGTGGAATGGTTTTTGTCAGCGGATGAGCTGTGTGAGGCGATCGCCTCGGTTGCCGATTTGCCGCTGATGCAGATTAATCCTGGCATTGCTGATCCCCAAGACTGGGCGCAGGTGGCGTTTAAGGGAGGTTCAGAGTCAGGCGTACTAAATTTGACTACCTATCTCAAAGCTGAAAACGGCATTGACTACTGTGTGGCTGCAACCTGGAATAATCCGGCTGGTATAGATGAAACTGAGTTTATGGCTTTGTACGGCTCTGCGATCGCCGCTCTGCGATCGCCGGTGATAGAACCTGGAGTGCTGTAGCTGTCCTGTTTAGATTGCGGCAGAACTTTGCCAGTAAGAAAGTTTTCTCTTAACTCTTCCAGTAATCATTCAGGGCTGCTGTACGCTAGTTTGGGTAGGTATGACAGAGAGTTTTGTAGACTGAATCTTTAGAGCTTTTGTAGACTGAAGCTCTAGAGCCAGCAGCCTTTTTAACCTGCGGCGATCGCGGCGGCACCGTACTATATTTCTCTACACCATGCATTTAGCGTTTTGGACTGAGCGTTTTAGAACCTGGGTGGCTGCGAAAACTTTAGGGCGACGGCTGATAGCTGTCGCCCTTAGCGGCCTGATGGTAGTTGGCCTGACGAGCTGTAGCCTGGATCAGTTTCGCGCCAGTGCCGCGAGAACCTCTCAGCTAGTGGTATCTTTTTCTGAAAACCCCAAGACGTTTAATGCCTCCCTCAGTGCTGAGCAGCCGAGTGTTTTTAGCTTTATCTACGAGGGTTTGCTGAGTGAGAACGGCCTCACAGGAGAGCTAGAGCCTGCCCTGGCAGAATCTTGGGAAATCTCAGAGGATGACCGCACCATTGTCTTTACACTCAGAGAAGACCTGCGCTGGTCAGATGGAGAGCTGCTCACCGCAGAAGACTTTGCCTTTACTTTTAACGACATCTATTACAACGAGGCGATTCCGGTCAATGGCCGTGACGGTTTGCGAGTGGGGACGCAGGGACTGCTGCCAGAAATTAAAGCCTTAGATTCACGCCGTTTACAGGTGGTTTCTCCAGAACCTTTTGCTCCCCTGCTGCGAACGGTAGGCCAAATAGCCCCCATGCCGCAGCATATCCTGGCAGAAACAATCGAGCAGAAAGATGGCGACGGCAATTTATTGTTTCTGTCTACCTGGGGGGTTGACGCTGATCCCCAGGAAATTATTGCCAACGGCCCCTACGTAATGACCGACTACCAGCCGAATGAGCGGCTGGTGTTTGAGCGCAATCCTTACTACTGGCGCAAAGACAGCGAGGGAAACGCCATGCCCTACATTGAGCGAGTCGTGCGGCCAATTTTGACTGAGTCTGATGCCTCCCTGCTGCAGTTTCGCTCCGGCGGCTTAGATGCCCAGGGGGTTTCCCCGGCTAACTATTCGCTGCTAAAGAAAGAAGAGGAGCGAGGTGATTTTACTATCTATATCGGCGGGCCAGCTTCAGGCATCAGCTTTTTTATGCTGAACCTAAACAAAGGCAGCCGCAGCGGAGTGCCGCTGGTTGACCCAATCAAATCGCGCTGGTTTAATACCGTTGCCTTTCGTCAGGCGATCGCCTATGCCATCGATCGCGGCACCATGATCAACAATCTCTATCGGGGCATTGGCGCTCCCCAATATTCCCCGATCACGGTGCAAAGTCCTTACTTTCTTTCACCTGAAGAGGGGCTGAAGGTCTACGATTATGATCCTGAAAAAGCCAAAGATTTGCTGAAGCAGGCAGGATTTACCTCTAATTCTCAAGGCCAGCTAGTGGACGCTGAGGGCAATCAGGTTCGCTTCACGTTTACGACCTACACGGGTAGCCCAACGGTGGATCAAATTGCCGCGCAGATTAAGCAAGATCTAGGAGCTATTGGCATTCAGGTAGACCTACAGTTTGTTACCTTCAGCACTCTAGTCGATAAGATTGACAACACGATGCAGTGGGAGTGCTTGTTTTTGGGCTTTACGGGCGGAGTTGAGCCAAATGGGGCGGCGAATCTCTGGCTGCCTGAAGGGCGACTGCATATGTTTAATCTAGAGGCAACAGCCGGGCAAGAACCAATAGAAGGACGAGAAGTCGCAGATTGGGAACGGCAGATCGGAGACTTGTATATTCGAGCGGCTCAGGAGCTAGACGAGACCAAGCGCAAGGCCATCTATGCAGAATTTCAGCAACTGGCGCTAGAATACCTGCCTTTAATTTATGCCGTCAACCCAATCGCTATGGCGGCTGTGCGTAACAAAGTCAAAGGCGTTGAGTATTCGGCCTTAAATGGCTCAGCCCTGTGGAATATCTACGAACTCAAAATTGAAGCAGCAGAATAATTGCCTTTCTGCGGGTCGATGAGAGATGATTTGCCCAGTTCTAAGGTGGCAAAGTTATCAATCAGCCGGGGCTGCCCCTGCGCGTCTACCGCACTAAATCGCTCAAAATGGCGCTGCAGCAAATCTGGTAGATGGGCAAAGTCAAACTGAGCGTCTCCGGCGGCGATCGCGGCCCAAAAGTCTTTGAGCTGGGGAGCAATTTGCGCGGCCTGCTCAGGTTCTAGATGCAGCGGCGCGCTGGTGAGCAGCTTGGTCATAAACGGCAGAGCGCGATCGCTCATCCACTGGTGAGAGTGGGCTAGCAAATCAGGCCACTCAGGCACAGCCTTAACCCAGTGAGTCTGGACTGAAAGCTGCGATCGCCCCTCGTCAACCACCATCTCGACCGTGCGATAGGGATGGGGATAGCTGACTAGCGACCCGGTGGTAATTTCCCAAAGTCCGTCCTGCTCAGCGATATCCTGGACGTGCAGATGTCCGGTGAGGAGCAGCGCGTTGGCTGAGTGCAGCCGCGATCGCAGGGCAGCGGCGTTTTTGAGCATATAGCGCTGGCCCATAGTGCTGGCTGACTGCCCCGGCAGATGCTCTAGGACATTGTGATGGATCATCACTAGCACCGTGTCGCCTCGAAGCTGGGGCAGGGTTTGATCGAGCCAGTCTAGCTGGGCTTGGTCTAAGTAGCCCGTGTAGAGCTGCTCTCCTGCCGGGTCAAAGGCGATCGAGTTGAGGCCCACGAGCCAGATACCGGGCTTTAGCGATTCTAGATAGTAAGGCTGCTGGTCGTAGCCAAAAGCCTGATAGCGCTGAAAAAATTCGCTTAGTCCGACAGTTTTGTCAGTGCCCTGTCGCTGAATAATGTCGTGATTTCCCGGCACTACATAAACTGGAAACGGCAGCGCTGCTAGTCGCTGAGCTAGCCAGTCGTGGTTTTCTCGCTCCCCATGCTGGGTTAGATCTCCCGGCATGAGTACACAGTCAAGCTCTAGACTGCTGAGATGGTCGAAAACCTGCTCTAGCGCCGGAATACTAACTTCGACCAGATGGAACCGATTGGGCGATCGCCAAACAGTATGAGGCAGCGCCACATGGGGGTCACTGACAATGGCAAAGCGGAGATGTGGGGTCATGCTTCATCGGGATTAATGCCGAGCGCCTCCAGCTTAGCTTTTAGCTGACTGATTTGGGCTTCAGCCTGCTCAGCCCGTTGTTGCGCTTTTTTTCGCTCAGTGGCTTCTTGTTCGGCCCTTTGTTCAGCTTGTCTACGAGCCGCCGACTCCTGCTGCAGCACCTGCGCTAGCTCACTGGGGATCAGCAGCTTCTCGTTTGTATCTTCCCGATAGAAACTGATCAGCGCACCTTCAGCTTTCAGCCTCAGCTTCAAGGGCTGACTGCAACCATCTGTAATCGGTTCATAAACGTCTCCTCGCAGCCGATAGCCCTTGAGCTGGTCGGCAATCCACTGCGCCTTGGGATCAAACAGCCAATACTCCTGCACGCCTAGCTGCTCATAGAGGGTGTACTTAAAGCTGTCGTCTTGCTTTTGCGTACATCACGTCGGGTGCCACTCGTAAGCGCGGTAGCCCTTGGGCGTAGTACATAAACTGGTTGCCTAAGACGGCAGATGGCTGTCCTTCTAGATACTGGCGCAGCACTTCTAAGGTGACGAGCAGAGCATAGAGATGGGCGTAGGACTCGGCCACAGGTTTACCATCAGAGCTGGGGTAGAGGATAGCTTCAGCGGGCTGAGCGGGACTGATGACCATAGTTTGTGCGGGCGAGCCTATATCTTTATCCTAGCGCCGCTCAGGCTCAGAGCCACAGGTAAAATCTCGACTGCCTGCCCACAATCAGACTAATAGAGATAGAATCGCCACAGACCTAATTCAGCCTAATCTCAGAGAACTCATGATTAAAGCCTACGCAGCCTCAGAGGCCGGAGCAGAACTGAAGCCTTTTGAATATGATCCCGGGGCGCTGAGAGATGACGAAGTTGAAATCAATGTTGAGTACTGCGGTCTTTGTCACAGCGATCTCAGTATGCTCAATAACGAGTGGGGCATGACGGCATATCCCTTTGTGCCTGGGCATGAGGTGGTTGGCAAGATAGGGGCGCTCGGTAACCACGTCAGGCATCTCCAAGTGGGGCAGCAGGTCGGACTGGGCTGGTTTTCACATTCCTGCATGGTGTGTGAGTGGTGCATGTCAGGCAATCACAATCTTTGCCGCGAAGCCGTAGGCACCATCGTCGGACGCTATGGCGGGTTCGCCGATAAGGTCAGAGCCGATCAGGGCTGGGTGATTCCTTTGCCGGATAGCAGTGATCCTGAGAAAACAGGGCCGATGTTTTGTGGCGGCATTACGGTTTATAACCCGATCGTGCAGCTCGGTGTGCAGCCGACTGACCGAGTAGGCGTGATTGGTATTGGCGGGTTGGGCCATATCGCGCTGCAGTTTTTGCAGGCTTGGGGCTGCGAAGTGACAGCTTTTTCGTCGAGTGCGGATAAAGAAGCTGAAGCCAAAGAAATGGGGGCCGATCACTTTATTAACTCTCGGGATCCAGAAGCGCTCAAAGCGGTAGCGGGCAGTTTCGATGTGATTTTGTCTACGGCCAGCGCCGACCTAGACTGGGCCGACTATATTGCCGCTCTGCGCCCTCAAGGACGGCTACATTTTGTCGGCGTTGTGCCCAGCCCGGTAGCAACCCATGTTTTCCCGCTGATTGAAGGGCAAAAGACTATTTCGGCCAGTCCGCTCGGTAGCCCGGCGACGATTCGCCAGATGCTATATTTTGCTGCTCGGCATGAGGTAGCCCCAGTGATTGAGACCTATGCCTTTGAGCAGGTGAATGAGCGATCGCCAAACTACGTGACGGCAAACCCCGCTATCGCGTAGTGCTGAAGCACTAGCAAAGACGGTGCTGAAGCATTAAAGATTGCAGTGCCTAGGTACCAGGCAAGACTTTAACCCGATAGCCAACGTCACTGCGGTAGTAGCTGTGCTCAAACTCAATGCACTCTACCGCTCTATAGGCATTGGCGATCGCAGACTCAAAGGTTTCACCAACAGCAGTAACGCCCAGCACTCGCCCCCCGCTGGCCTGAACCTGCTGCTGCACTCGCCGGGTACCGGCATGAAAGACAATTGCGTCCGTTTCAGCTGCTGCCTCTAGCCCGCTGATTACCATGCCTTTAGGGTAAACATCCGGGTAACCTGCGGCAGCCATCACGACGCAGGCTGCCGCCGCAGACTTCCACTCAAACGGGGGAAAATCAGCTAAGCGCTGTTCAAGGCAGGCCAAGATAATCGCGTCTAGCGGTGTTTCCAGCAGCGGTAAGATTGCCTGAGTTTCAGGATCGCCAAAGCGACAGTTAAACTCAATCACCTGTAGGTCTTCCTGAGGTGTCACCATCAGTCCGGCATATAGCACGCCGCGATAGTCGATGTTTTGCTGCTGCAGCCCTTTTAGCGCTGGCTCTAAAATTTCAGTCTGGATGCGACCTAGCAGGGGCTGATCTACGACTGGAGTAGGCGCGTAGGCACCCATGCCGCCCGTGTTCGCTCCTGTGTCACCCTCGCCAATTGTTTTGTGATCCTGAGCGGGAATTAGAGGACGAATCGTGAGTCCATCAGTAACTGCCAGTACCGAAACTTCTTGGCCCTGGAGGTATGATTCAACCAAGATCCTTTCCCCAGCCAGGCCAAAGTGCCCGGAGAAAGATTTATTTACAGCCGCTCTGGCATCTGCTAATGTGTGGGCTACCGTAACGCCCTTGCCTGAGGCTAGACCATCGGCCTTGATCACAATCGGAGTTCCCTGCTGCTCTATATAGGCGATCGCAGCGGCGGCTTCAGTAAAAGACTTAGAGTCGGGAGTAGGTATGCCTGCGGCCTGCATGAGCGTTTTGGCCCAAGACTTACTAGACTCAATCTGGGCACCTATTTTGGTTGGGCCAAATACTTTGATATCCTGGGCCTGTAAATAATCGGTGATGCCTGCGGCGAGCGGCTGCTCAGAGCCAACAACCACAAAGGCCATATTGTTAACCAGCGAAAAACGGGTAATTCCTTCAAAATCGCTGATGCTAAGCGGCAAATTGCGGCAGCCTGCCAGTGCTGCTGTCCCTCCATTCCCTGGAATACAGACAACTTCAGCAATCCGGGGAGATTGCAGTAGCTTCCAGGCGAGGGCATGTTCGCGGCCACCACTGCCAATAATTAATGCTTTCACTGCTTGCTGTCTAAATCCCGATTACGCGTCCCCCATTTTCCCATGCTAGCGGCAGATCACAGCTGATGATCTGAAAATTGTTCAGGTTTACGAAATGTCAGGGTTCACCATGATTTGGGTAATCTTAGCCAAAAATTTGCCGGATAAGGAAAAAAATGGGTGGATGACTAAGTTAAAAAAAACGAATACGGTAGAAGTATCAGGGTGTATTAGACCTAACAGCAGTGTTAGCTAGCAAGGTCAAACATGACAGTCTTTAAACCGAGGCAGCTTTTTAACCAAGCTCACATGCTATGTCAGAGCGATTCCCTTCTTCTGAGAAGAGCAGCTTAAATCCTGTGACCCACCCTAATGTGATCACTACTGAGATGCTTCAAAGCCCAGAAGCCATGCGGCAAGAAATAGAGGCTTTGCGTCAGCAAGTTCAACAGCTACAGGCTGAAGCTGGCGATCGCAATTGTCAGCTAGAAAAATTGAGTCATCAAAAAGCTAACATTGACCAGCGCTTTCAGGAGCAAACCGCAGCGCTGCGAGAGTCAAATGACACTCTGATTGAAGAAGTCGTTGAGCGTCAGCAGGTTGAAGAAGCTCTGCGAGCGGCTAAAGATCAGCTACAGGCCATTCTAGAAGCTGTCCCCGGCATTGTGTCGTGGATTAGTGCTGATCTGCGCTATCTAGGCGTTAATCAGCACTTGGCTAAAACCTTTGGTATGCCACCCGAGGCATTTCTAGGACAAGACATTGGCTTTTTGGATACCAGTCAGGAATTTATTAGCTTTGTACGTGACTTTTTTGCCAGTCCTCAGCCTGAAGGTCGCTGTGAGATTGATGCTACCGTCGGCGGCAGAGGGCGCAGTTTTCTGATCGTGGCGCAAAAATATAATCAGGGTAAAGCTGCATTTACCGTTGGCATTGACATCACAGAGCGCAATCAGGCAGAAGAAGGTCTCCGTCAGGCTGAAGCTAAGTACCGCAATATTTTTGAAAATATTGTAGAAGGTATTTTTCAAAGCACGGTGGATGGGCGATACCTCAGTGCCAATCCAGCTCTGGCAAACATCTATGGCTATGAGTCTGCCGAAGAAATGATGCTGCACATTACCAGCATCAAGCAGCAGCTTTATGTCAAGACTGGCCGACGTGAGGAATTCGTTCGCATTATGAAGGTGCACGATGTAGTTGTAGGGTTTGAGTCAGAGGTTTACCGCAAAGACGGTACTCGCATCTGGATTTCAGAAAACGCACGGGCAGTTAGAGATGACTCAGGTAGCCTGCTTTACTACGAAGGGACGGTTCAAGACATTTCGGCACGCAAGCACGCTGAAATTGCTCTACAGCACGCTAACGAAGAACTTGAACAGCGGGTGCTGCGTCGAACAGCAGCGCTGACTGATACAAACCGACAGCTGCTAGCTGAAATTCATGAACGCCATCGAATGGAGGAGGCGCTACGAGATTCTGAAGCAGAACTGCGGGCTTTGTTTGCCGCCATGACAGATGTAATCACTGTCTTTGACTCAGAAGGTCGCTACCTCAATATGGTGGCAACCAACTCAGCGCTGCTTTACCGCCCCGAGCAAGAAAGAGTCGGACGAACAGTCTATCAGGTGTTGCCTCCTTATCAGGCCAACTTGTTCATGCGCACTATTCATCGCGCTTTGAATACCAAGCAGCCTGTTCGCCTTGAGTACAACCTACCTGTAGGCGACTGGCATCAGAATGATAAAAGTGGTGGAAATGCTGCGGCTGACGACTTTGAGAATACGGCCTGGTATGCCGCGATTATTTCCCCAATGCCAGATAATCGGGTGATTTGGGTGGCGCGTGATATTACTGAGCGCCGCCGTACTGATTGGGCACTACAGGCGGAGCAGCAAAAGTCTGAGCGGCTTTTGCTAAATATTTTGCCACGATCGATTGCTGAGGAGCTAAAGCAAAATCCTAGCTCAATCGCCTATCGCTTTGAAGAGGCTACTATTTTATTTGCTGATATTGTTAACTTTACGGGTCTCTCAGCCAGTATGCCGCCGACGGCTTTAGTAGATCTGCTCAACGAAATCTTTTCGACTTTTGATCAGCTCGCATCCCAGTACGGAATAGAAAAAATCAAGACGCTAGGGGACGCCTATATGGTCGTCGGTGGTCTGCCTGACCCCGATCCAGATCATCCAGAGGCAGTAGCGGCGATGGCTTTAGAAATGCGCCAGGCGATCGCTCAGTTTCAACGAGCGGACGGACATCCCTTTAAACTGCGCATTGGTATTGATATGGGGCCAGTGGTGGCAGGCGTGATCGGCATTCGCAAATTTTCCTATGATCTCTGGGGAAACGCGGTGAACGTGGCTAGCCGGATGGAGTCACAGGGAATTGCAGGCAAGATTCAGGTCACAGCCGCAGTTTACGAGCGGCTTAAAAACCAATATCGCTTTGAGCAGCGGGGCGAAATCAAAGTTAAGGGACGGGGATTGATGACGACCTATTGGCTGATGGCCTAAGCTATAACTCGGCAGGCCAGAATTAAAGTCTGAGCCTTTTTTTGATTCTGTAATATGTCCCTATCTTTTCCGACCCCAGTTGTGGAGCCGAGCTGGCTAGCAGAGCATTTGCATAAGCCAACCCTGGTGGTGGTAGACTGCCGTTTTTCGCTGTCTGAGCCTGAGTTGGGACGACAGCAGTATACTGAAGGCCATATTCCTGGGGCTGTCTACCTTGATCTCAACCGGGACTTATCTGGCTCCGTGCAGAGGCATGGTGGGCGACATCCACTGCCAGATTTAGCCAAGCTATCGGCCAAACTTGGAGCAATCGGTATCAATTCTAAAAACTCTATGCCCACCCAGGTCGTGGCTTATGACAGCTCTGACTTTGCATTCGCGGCGCGGCTGTGGTGGTTGCTAAACTACTTAGGCCATGATCAAGTCGCTGTCTTAAACGGTGGTTTTACCGGGTGGCAGTCTGCTGGCTATGGCCTCTCTCAGGCAGTTTCTTCTCTTAATCCTGGAAACTTTGTACCCCAGCCCCACCCCGAATTGATGGTTGAGATTGAGGAACTCAAACAGCATAAAGATGCACCGGGCGTTTGGCTAGTGGACTCGCGATCGCCGGAGCGCTACCGGGGCGAAAAGGAACCGATTGACCCGGTAGCGGGCAGTATTCCTGGTGCAGTGAACTATTTTTGGCAGGCCGTTTCCGATTCGCAAGGGCGGCTGCGATCGCCGATAGAACTGAAACAGCACTGGCAGTCTTTGAGTCAGGCCGATCAGGTAATTGTGTACTGTGGCTCAGGCGTAACTGCCTGTGTAAATCTGCTATCACAGGTGGCGGCGGGACTACCGATGCCGAAGCTCTATGTTGGTGGCTGGAGCGACTGGTGTTCTTATCGCTAGGCTGTCAAAAGGCAAAGCTGCCCAGTCTGGCTGAGCGAGCTATGCTCTGTCACTGTTAACGGCATCAGCGATCGCTCGGAGCTAACTGCCTTGAAAGAGCAGCCGTAATTTGCGATATGTAAACAATACTAGGCTGCAATTGCAATTGCGTCGGCTGGATCTGGCTGTTGGGAGAGGGCCTTGGCAGATTGGGCAGCTTTGCCGGAAAGAATGCGATCGCCAGATTCAGAAATTTTTAGCGCTTCACACCCGGGTGGGGCAGGAAAAGCACAGGCAAGCTTAGCACTCACCGCAGGCGGCGCTTCAAACAGCAGGCTGATAAAAGGAGCTGAATTGTGCTGTTCGATTAGGCGTGCCTGTAGTTCAAACAGGCGCAGCGCCACCAGCGGATATACCTGAGATGGAATGCCCAGCAGCGCCCAGCCTTTCTTCTCTTTGGCACGGCGAAATCGAATGGTAGACCAGGCCGCCGGATAGGAGTGATTCGCAACAGGGGAAGTGGCAAGTGTAGACATAGGACTGACTGAGTACACTGCAGGTGAGTATGACCCAATTATAGTTCATTTGTACTAAAAGGTATCTTCTTGGTAAAATCTTCAAAATCAAAGAGGATGGTAGACTTTTGCTATGAAAGCACTGCCGACCTTAGAGAAACTGGGTCATGAGTAGAAAGATGCTTTCAGCCAAAAAACATGAAGTCTTCTCAGCTTAAAAATACTGCACTTTATCTGCTGTGCTTGGTGATGGTACCTGTGGTAATGGTTGCTATTAGAGTGATTATTACCTGGTCAGCCGAGCGCTACATCTACTCAGTTCCGTGGGTAGGTGGCCTGCTCAAAAGTCTGGAGATTGCTGAACTGGCCAACGTTGTTGTCTTTGCTCTATTAGGGTTAGGCTTAGGGGCTGCTACCATTTTTCTACCCAAAGTTAAGGGACTGGGGCCTAGAGTCGCCGTGCTGCTGCTCGTCTTTATGCTGGCGGCTGGCGTCTTTGGCACTGGCTACTTGGCGCGTCAGCATCTTTGGATTCAGCAGGTTGCTGACCAGTCAAATATTAGCTCGGAGGCGGCTAAAACACTGGCTGACAACCTGCTGGTCAAGCAGACTGGCGATCGCGGCTTTTGGGGCTTTTACCGCTACACAACACAGGTGCCTGTGCTGCCAACTGAGGCCAGAGATTTACAGACGCTAGCAGAAGAAGAGAAATGGGTGCGTTCTGAGCTAACACGCTTCAGCGGGGTTGAACCCGGCGTATTTTCCAAGGTGTTTCATATGACGGGCTGGGGAATTCGCATCTTCTATATGCTGCTGGCCGCAATTACGGTACTGATTTATTTCTTAAAGGGTACTGACTGGGCTGAGTCACAGAGACCTCAACCTTCTCCTCGTCCGATTCCTAGAGTTCCGCAAAAGCGATGAGCACGCTCTCAGCCATCGTGCTAGCGGGGGGAAACAGTACCCGCATGGGTACAGACAAGGCTTTGCTTGAGATTAACGGTCAGCCGCTGCTGCAGAGGATTTATCAGGTAGCACAGAGGGTTGCAGATCCGGTGTATGTGGTCGCACCCTGGAGCGATCGCTATCGAACTGTGCTACCAGCGACCTGTCGTCTGATTGCGGAAACTGCTTTTGATAGCGACGACGAGCAAACTTTTCCACAGATATCTCACGGGCCGATGGTGGGCTTTGTCCAAGGGCTGCGTCAGGTTCAGACTGACTGGGTGCTGCTGCTCGCCTGTGACTTACCTAACCTTGAGGCCGAAGTCTTACAGGGTTGGGCCGAACGTCTGCCTCAGGTGTCATCGGAAGCGATCGCACTCCTGCCCCAGCATCCCCAGGGTTGGGAACCTCTCTGCGGCTATTATCGCCGTCGCTGTCTGGCTTCTCTAGAAAGCTTTTTGCACAAGAGCGGTCGCTCATTTCAGCGGTGGCTGAGCTATCAGACTGTAGCCCCAATTAAAGACTACAAACGCCACCTGCTGTTTAACTGCAACACGCCAGAAGATTTGCGGCAGACTATAGAAAACGATCAACCAGAAGATTTGCGGCAGACTATAGAAAATGATCAATTTGGCTTAACCTGAAGTAACAGAATTCTCAGGAGCGAAATCGTATGGAGGCAATGGATTTTTTTCGGCTGAGCGAAGGGCGCTGGCGATCGCAGCGAACAACCCACCACCTGCCGTTTCGGCGAGCGGAGCTGGGAGAATTAGAAATTCAAGCCAGCGCCTTAGAAGCTGGAGACTCCCGGCTGAGAGAGATCTGCCAGC
Organism: Leptolyngbyaceae cyanobacterium RM1_1_2; assembly: GCA_012032345.1. Classification (GTDB taxonomy): domain Bacteria; phylum Cyanobacteriota; class Cyanobacteriia; order Phormidesmidales; family Phormidesmidaceae; genus Sphaerothrix. Next base: position 41,839 of record JAAUQI010000027.1, read on the forward strand.
TACACCAAATTGATCCAGATCTGGCCATTGGGGGTGGTTCAGTGCAGTGGCAGGGTTCAATGGCCTGGGATCAAGAGAAAGATAGCCACCAGGGAGCAACTATCTTTGCGCTGGTACCTGACGATGGCAATCCCAAGCAAGGAAAGCTTTTAAGAGATATTGGCTACGCCGAAAAAGCACCCGTAGTAGGCTATTTCCAGGTAGACGACCAGGGTGGACTGGTTTTAATTACTGATTACGAAGCCACCAGTTCGGTTGAGCGATTTTGGTTTCCCAATCCCAATTTACGCATCCGCACCAGCACCGTACAGCGCTTTGGTGGTTTTAGTACCGCCTCTTTCTGTGCTGAAACTCGCCTAAGTGATGACGCTGCCGAGAGTGCCCATGTCCAATCCCAGCCAGCCATTGCCCCCAAACTGCATTCCATTTGGGGCTGGTGAGACTGACCCGGTTCTGACTGGCTCAGATTATTTGCAGCAGCTGCGACAGGTAGCGATCGCCTCTGACATGATTCAGCTACCAGAGTCGATATCTCAGCGGCTTCAGATCAACCGCTGGATTGGACTGCATGTTGAGTCTGTCAATGCTCAGCTTAGGCAGTACTTATCCAACTGCCAGCACTGCTTCAAACCTCACCAGCAGGTACCTGCTCAAGTGCTAGCGGCCCCGCTTTCAGAGCGCTATGGCATCGACGCGGTATGTAATTTACAGACCACACCCGTGACGCTATTAATTGATGTCGGGCAGATTGAGCCATCAGACTGGCAAATGGCTATTACCCATGAATATGCCCATGCTCAGGTGGGTTCGCCTGGGCACGCTGAGCCATTTCGACAAATACTGCATCACCTCTGTTTGGGTCTGGCGCTGCCTGTCCCTGCGGCTACGCTTACTGCTCAGCAGCTCAGCAGCTGGCCTGCTTGCCGCCATCGAGCTGATAAATTTGCTTTTTGGGAAGGAAAACTGTAAAAAATGAGACAATTTTTGAGAAATATTTGAAAACTTTGATTTGGTTTAAGCAATCGAAAAAACCGTAGCTGGGCTTCCTTATGCTTAAGTTCATTGAGTACTTTTGCTTAGGAGACCCCCAAACCATGACAATTCCGCTTCTAGAATATACCCCTTCTAGCCAAAATCAGCGCGTTAACGGCTACGATATCCCCAATGACGATCAGCCGCGCCGCTACTGCGTAGACGATCGCCTTTCGCCCTCCGAGATGGACGTTTTAATCGAGTCGGCCTATCGTCAAATTCTATTTCATGCCTTTGAGTATGACCGCGCTCCGGCTTTAGAGTCTCAGCTTCGCAGCGGTCAAATTACAGTGCGCAACTTTGTGCGCGGCCTACTGCTCTCGCCTGCCTATCACAACAGCTTTTATGAGCTAAACAGCAACTATCGCTTTGTGGAGCAGTGTATTCGCCGGGTGCTGGGTCGAGACGTGTATGGCGATCGTGAAAAGTTAGCCTGGTCTATCAAAATTGCCACGCTGGGCTATCAGGGCTTTATTGAAGCGCTGCTCAACAGCAATGAGTACTTAGAAAACTTTGGCGATAACACAGTCCCTTATCCGCGCCGCCGAGTGCTGGTCGGACATGTACTAGGCGATCGCCCGGTTGATTTGCAGCTGCCGCGCTATGACGGCTACTACCGCAGTCAGCTACAGCAGCTCGGTCACCGCTTTGACGGAGCTGCTAGCTATCGCTGGAGCTGGCAGCGTCCGCCCTATCCGCAGTGGGTCTACAAAACGGGAACGGCGATCGCCTACGGCGGTGCAGCTTTTCTAGGACTGATAGTGCTCTCAGTCGTGCTGTCCTGGTTTGGCTGGATTCAGATTTAGCCAGTCCTCTGACGCTCTAGGCTGCTGCTAAGAAGCCTCTTAGGCGGCAGCCCCCATACCAAAACTCTTAAAATGCAGAATTGGTGATAGCAGGGATTTCTGCCCTCCTGCCAAACCACATAGCTGCGTCGCCCTGTTCAACTACTGGTTTACGGGCGATAAAAACCATAGCCAATCTCACGCTGGTCTACTCTAGCTTTACCTCATCCCAGCTGCCTCGCTTCCTACCCCAGCGATCGCCGCCTTAGCACCGCCAGCAGCTTTGTAAATGTGGGCGGCAAGGGGGCGATCGCCTCTAGCAGCTCACCTGAAATAGGATGCTTTAGCCGCAGCTTCCAAGCGTGGAGAGCCTGACCTGGGAGGTTGACGCCAACAGAGCGTCCGGCCCCGTAGAGCGGATCGCCGACAATGGGGTGGCCCATGTGGGCGCTGTGAACCCGGATTTGGTGGGTGCGCCCAGTCTCTAGGCGAAACTGCAAGAGGCTGTGGTTGCCAATGCGCTCTAGAAGCTGCCAGTGGGTGACGGCGGCGCGCCCGCCCTCATCTTCAGGAATAATGGCCTGCTTTTTGCGATCGATAGGATGGCGGCCTAAGGGTAAATCAAGCCTGCCCTGATCGGTTTTGGGGGCACCGTAGACAATTGCTAAGTAATCGCGTCCGGCGGTTTTGTCTTTGAGCTGAGCCTGTAGGCGCTGGTGGGCCAAATCAGTTTTGGCAATCATGATCGCCCCGGTGGTATCTTTATCCAGCCGATGGACAATGCCCGGTCGCTGAACGCCGCCGATGCCAGCGAGGGTATCGCCGCAGTAGGCCAAAATTGCGTTGACTAGGGTGCCGCTGGTGTGACCGGGGGCTGGATGGACTACCATATCGGCTGGCTTGTTGAGAATCAGCAGGGCCTCATCTTCGTACAAGATGTCGAGTGCGATCGCCTCTGGCTGCAAATCCAGCGGCTGCGCCTCCGGTAGCTTCACCTGAACGCGATCGCCTGTTTGCACAGTGACTTTTTTGGTTGTGCAGGGCTGACCGTTGACCACCACGCAGTTTTGATCAATCAGCTTTTGGATGCGACTGCGGGAGAGCTGGCTAAGCTGATCGCTCAGCCAGCGATCGAGGCGTTCTGGCTGGGCGGCGGCGACCGTTAGTTCAAAAGTTTGCCCAGAAATAGGTTCAAAGATGGGTTCAAAGATAAGTTCAGGCTCAACTCAATAATTCTATTGTGGCGGGTCAGGCGTCATGATGGTGAGCGGCTGAGGACGTCCTGCCGCCAGTAAGGCGTGCATGTTCACAACTTCCCCAACAACAGCGATCGCCGGGGGCTGAAAATTTACCGCTGTCATGTCGGTGACGACTGCTGCTAGGGTGCTAATGAGTTCTTCTTGTTCTGGGCGAGTTCCCCAGCGAATCAGGGCCACAGGTGTCTGGGGACTCAGCCCAGCGGCTAACAGCGATTGCACAATATGGGCCATGTTGTGAATGCCCATATAGATAACAATAGTTTTAGAGCCGTGGGCGATCGCCTGCCAGTTCACCTCCGGCTGATATTTACCTGCGGCTTCGTGCCCGGTGACAAACGTTACCGAAGCGCTACAGTCGCGGTGCGTGATGGGAATCCCCGCATAGGCAGGCACCGCGATCCCAGCCGTAATCCCCGGCACGACTTCAACCGCAATGCCAGCCTCAATCAGTCCCGTCATTTCTTCGCCACCGCGACCAAAAACAAAAGGATCGCCACCCTTCAGCCGCACCACAACGGCTGCCGATCGCGCCTTGGCAATCAGCAGCTCGGTAATATCCTGCTGCAGCATCGAGTGAGCGCCGCGCCGCTTACCCGCGTTGATCTGCTCGGCCTGGGGATTGATCATCGCCAAAATTTGCGGACTCGCCAAGGCATCATAGACCACCACATCCGCGCATTCCAGCAGGGCTTTGCCCTTGAGCGTAAATAGGCCCGGATCGCCAGGGCCAGCACCGACTAAATAAACGGTTCCAGGCAGGGCGGCAGATAGACTATTGCGATCGCGCATAAGCTAGCTTACAAAATTGGCGGTAAAAGGTTAAACCGATTGCTGGCTGAGGTCTGCCACTAAACCTGCCAGTTCTCGGGTCGCCCCCAGCGGTGGCATCAGCCGAAATGCCACTTTCGGAAAGCGCTCGGCGAGTTCCTCAGTGCGCCGCATAATCGCGTCTGTAAGACTACCCGCAAATAGAAAGTAAGGCAAAATGGTAATTCGCTGATGGCCCTGCTGCATTAGCTCAATCACCTGATCTTCTAAGCTTGGCGGTGTAGACCAGTAGGCAACGGTGGCGTTAAGCTGTCGAGCGATCGCCTCGACTTGCTTATTGCCTCCGGCCCGACGACTGCCGTGAGCCACCAGTAAAAATGCCTGAGAAGCGGCTTTACCCATTTTTTCGTTCAGCAGGTGGAATAACCCTGGATGATTGCCCAGATGAGAACACAGGGTTAGCCTGCAAAAATTTGTGAGCTGTAGACGAGCGGCCTCTACCTCAGCGGGGACATCTTCAGTGACATGTACACCCTGCAGCAAAAACAGCGGCACAATCCGCATTTCGGTTTTGCCTGCGGCCCGTGTCTTTTGAGCAAACTGGCAGATTTGAGTTTGCAAAGTAGCAGAGCCTAGCTCCAGACAAGCGGTTTCAACCACAGGTATAGGTGCGCTTTCAATAGCCTGCGATCGCGTTGCCGTCACTATCGATGCGGTGAACTGCTGACTAAACCCCTGCTCTAGTGAGCTAAAAGCAGAAGCTGTTTTGGTTGTTAGAGCAGGCTGCAAAGGTGCTGAATACGCCTGCTGAGCGATCGCCAGCCAGCTTAAACGCTGCTGAACCAGCTGAGCTAACCGCTCAACCATCGCCTGAGAGCGTGGATCTCGGCTGCCGTGCGACACTAGCAAATAGCTTGGGGTAGATCTAGTCACAGGTAGATAGGCACGATACGACACATTTGAAGGCTATTAGCAATAGCCAACTGGCTCATTTTATCGGAACTTTACGCAAACGGACTGTATCGAGGGAAGCATTCGAGCGATCGCCCCTGTTCTAGCGCTCTAGCGCTCTTCTGCCTTGAAGGTATAAAACCTTTGCCCAATTCCCAAGGTTGTAAACTCGTAAGCCGGCAGCTGAGCTGCTTCGGGAATTGCTAGCTGGGTTCGATAGAGGCTGAAGAGGATGTAGTTTGACTGCGTCGTGTTGCTGTTAACTAGCTGCTGAATGGCTGCCTGGTTATTTTCTAGTAGGCTAGCGCACTGATCTTTTAGGATATCTGCTAGACCTGGCAAAGCCAGAGTGGCTTTAGGGCAAACTTCCTGTTGCAGATACTCAGTCAGGGCCGCAGCCGCATAAATTTGATAATCCTCACGGCTGGGATTGGTCAGCGCTAAAACGCCGCCGACAGCGACCAATACTACTCCACCTATAGCTGTTGAGGTTTTCCACCAGCCCACAGTATCTTTTCCTCCTAGCGCTTCATCGAGCTTCACTACCCGGTTCGAGTAAGTTCAACTCTTATTTACCCTAGTCGTTCTGCAATAAGAGATCTAGTCAGACAGGCTGGTTCAAAAAGAATCTGCATAGAGGTATTTCAGGGCCAAATGCTGCTGTAGACAGTCAAAAATCTGGCTGCGTTTGAAGGGCTTTTGAATAAAGTCATCGCAGCCAGCGCTCAGGGCCGCTGCTGGGGAGGTTTGGGTGCCCGCAGCAGAGATGGCAATAATTGGGGTGCGCTGAGTGTGAGGCTGGCACAGTTCGCGCTGGCGAATTTCACGGGTGGCAGCGTAGCCGTCTAAGTCTGGCATCCGCAAATCCATCCAGATCAAATCAGGTGCCCAGCTTTGCCAAAGCTCAACCGCTTCCTGGCCGCTGGACGCCTCGCGCAGGTCGGCTGCTAAGACGGCAAGTACCTTAGCGAGCAGCAGCCTGTTGACGGCGTTGTCGTCTACTATCAGCAAGCGCAAACGCATCTGAGCGCTGACCAATCCAATCACGCGCTGCTCTTGAACCTGTCTAGACAGATTAGCGGCTTGAGTAGGCTCGCTCAGGATGTCAAAGCGAAAGGTTGTACCGCTACCCAGTTCGCTGATACAGATAATATCTCCGCCCATGATCTGAACAAATCTGCGGCTAATCACTAAGCCAAGGCCATTACCCTGCGACGGGTGGAGGCGAACTTTTGCCTGAGCGAAAGCTTGAAATAGATGAACCTGATCTTTGACTGTCATGCCAACGCCAGTATCGCTGACCTCAAACTGTAGCCGCAGCTGATTGTGGGTAGGCTGCTCTGGGTGGCGGCATACCCGCAGCTCAATGCTGCCTGTCTCGGTAAACTTAAGGGCGTTGTCGAGGAGATTAATTAAAACCTGGCGCAGCTTCATATTGTCGGTGCAGATCGAGTTGGGCACATCAGGGGCGCACTGAATCGTTAGATTCAGCTGTTTGTTCTGTGCTCTCAGGAAAAACAGGTTTTTGAGATCGTTGAGGAGGCTCGACAAATCAGCGACGCCTAAATCAAGCGTAGCTTTGTTGGCCTCAACTTTGGCGAGATCTAAAAGCTGATTGACGATGTTGAGCAGATGGTCGCCGCTTTGCTCAATGATGTCGGCATAGCTGTGCTGCTCTTGGGTAGAAATGTTGCTGTCTTTGAGCAGGCGGACAAAGCCTAAAATAGCGCTGAGGGGCGATCGCAGCTCGTGGCTAATATTGGCAACGAAAATGTCTTTAGCTTTATTGGCTGCTTCAGCCGCTTCTTTTGCGGTGACCAATTCTAGTTCAGCGCGTTTGCGATCGCTAATATCGGTAACCAGCGCATAACAGCCCACAACCTTTGAGTGCTGGTCAAAATCAGGCACCAGTCTAGCGGCGACGTGACGATTGCCCCCTCTAGCATAGGGAATCTGCGCTTCATAGCTGATGGTTTCTCCCACCAGCGCTCGCTCTATATAAGTTTGAACCTGGGCATAAGCCTTTGTGCCAATTACCGACTGAACTGTTCTACCCAGGAAAGCTTTCTGAGACTGTCTGAACCAGATTTCGTAAGTCTTGTTGACAAAGCAATAGCGCTGCTCGGCATCGATGTAGGCAATACAGCCCGGTACAGAATCAGCGATCAGTTCTAGTTCAGCTCTGCTGGCTTTTAGCTCGGCCTCAGCCTGCTTGCGGCAGGTAATGTCATCGGCTATACCAATGTAGCGCAGCGGCTGTCCGGCCTCGTCTAGCACAGGTGATATTTGAGCATAGATCCAGCGAACTTCACCATTAGGACGCACAATTCGGTATTCCCGCTCGGTAGACTGGCCGTTGAACTGATTAGCAATAGAGGCTTGTATCCGTTCTCGATCGTCTATATGAATAGCCTCCTGCCAGGATTCTGGCGAATCATTGAGGCTTTCAATTGAGCGGCCCCAAATTCTCTCATAGGCAGGGCTAACATACAGATAACGCCTTGTCATAGCGCAGCGAACGAAAAATAGCTGGTGAATCGTGTTGGCAATCTCCTGGAACCGCGATTCGCTCTCTTTTAGCGCTAGTTCAGCCCGTTTGCGATCGCTGATGTCTGTGGCAAAGCCCTCTAGACCCAGCACCTCACCGCTGGCAGAAAAAATGCCCCGCCCCCGTTCCCACAGCCACTTATGCTCTCCTGACTTGGCGACAATACGATATTCACACTCATAGGGTTGCCGCAGAGCCACAGCCTGCTGCACGGTTTGCCAAACGGCTTCTCGGTCGTCAGCAAATATTATTTGAGAGCAGGTCACTGTGCCCTCTGCCAGATACTCTTTGGGTAGATAGCCTGTAACGCTAAAGACTCCTTCACTTATGTACTCAGGCGTATAGCTGCGATCGTTGGCAACGCGATAGATAAAGCCGGGTAGGTTGGTGACAAGCGTAGAGAGAAAGCGCTCTCTTTCTTGCAGCTCCTGGGTTTGGGCCTCAACCCGCTGCTCTAGCTCTCGTTCGTTTTGCTGTAGCTGGGTCAGGGCAGCTTGTAGCTGGGTCGTCATCTGCCCAAACTGCTGTTGCAAAGAGTCAATTTCTCGAATTTTGCTGGTGCTTAAAGGGACGGCTGCACCGGAGGCAAAGGCGTGGGTAGCCCGCTCCAAATCTAAAACTGGCCGCGTAATCCGTCGAGCCAGCCAAACTCCTACGCCAATAGCCACCAGCAGGGCTAGCCCACCTAGCCAGACCGTGCGCTGGGCGCTGGCACAGATAGCCGCCATGAAGTCAGCTTTTGGTACCGCTACGACAATCAGCCAGTCTGGTTCGTCGCCGTTTTTGTAAGGTATGGCCTGAAGAAAATAGCGATCGCCCTCCGACTCAAAACTCATCTGCTGCTCGTTTTTGACCCTCTGCAGCTCGCCAAATTCGGAACGTAGTGCCTGATAGCTGTCCCGTAGCAGAGGAGTGTTGCTCTCTGCGGCTGGAATCCGCTCAAACTCAGTGTTTCCTGCCTGATCTAGCCGGGTTGAGTAAAACATTTCAGAGACTGATGATGCAATTAGAAAGCGATCGCAGTCAAAGATAAAAACTTCCCCCGATTTGCCAATCTCCAGGATTTTCAGGAAGTCACTAATGCTATTGAGGCTGAGGTTGACCGCAAAGACCCCCAGCAGCTTGCCCTGGTTGTTGTAGGCTGGCTGGTAAGCATTGATGGCTAAAACATCGCTTTCACCAATTTGAGACGGTTCGCTCCAGCCCGCCTTGCCAGTTTTGAGCGCGTCTTGGTACCAAGGGCGATCGCGCACGTCAAAGTCATCTAAGGTTGAAAGATACTGGCCAAGATTACCCTCAGCATCAACCTCATAGATGTCAAGCTGCTGCCTCCCTGCTACTGCTGAGGAGACTCCGGCTTTAAGCGGGTAATCCATCTGACTGAGCTTAGCACCCCCTGCTTCAGAAGAGCTGACGCGCTGAATCGTTCTTAGATCTCCTTGAGGAGTCCCAAACAAAATAGTGGTCACGGCTGTTATCTGCTGATGCTGAGCTATCAAGCGTCGGTGTAGCCGATCGAGATTATTTGAATCAGTCGGGTTGACTTTTATCTCTGCGGCGTTGAGCTGATTAATTAGCTTTGCAGTTTGTAAATAGTCATCTAGCTTTTGAGCGGTGCGATCGCCGATTTCCGCCATGAGCTGGTTTGCCAAATCTTGCACTGCACTATATCCGCTCTGATAAGAGAGATAACCCAAACTTGCAGCCATTCCAGCCACCTGAGCAATAAACGCTGTGACTAACAGGTGCCGTAGAGCAATGCGCATATCGAAATATAAGACTTAACGGTTACAGGATAATTTCTGCTAACTCATGTATCTTATGCATTCCTAAGCGCTGAGGTTCCGGATCTTTGGTTGCTTGACATAATCTTTAGTTACCAGCTTAGATAAGGCAAAAATTACCGCCAGTTGCGCTCAGCCTGTTGCCTTACATAAGCTGCCAGAGCCTGAATTTCTGAGGTACTGAGGCGATCGCCAAAAGCAGACATATTGTTTTTGCCGTGGGTAATCAAATCTGCGATCGCGGCTACCGAGTCTATCTGATAGCGCTGTAGCGTTCTAAGTTTTAGATTTTTGCCCCGTCGTACAATATTGCCGCCGTGAGCGTGGCAGCCAGCGCAGTGGAGATCAAACAGCTGATCTGGATGTATGTCTGCGGCATGAGCTACAGGCATAATGCCGATAAGGAATACCAGAATCATCGCCAACAGGCATCTGTAGAGCCAGACGAACCTGAACTCAAATTGTCTTTTGAACGGCGTCATGGGCAAGGGGCTGATAGGTTTGTAAAAACTGGGTCATCGCGGCGGCGGCTAGCGGTGGGCTAAACCAGTTGCCCTGTAGCTCTGGACAGCTCAGCGATCGCAGCAGATTGACCTGTGCTGAAGTTTCTACGCCCTCTGCCACAACCGTCAGGTGGAGTGCCTGTCCTAAAGCAATGATAGCGGCGATCATGGCCTGGTCGTCAGGGCTGTCAGCTAGCTCTTGCACAAAGGTTCGATCAATTTTTAGGCCGTCTAGGGGCAGCTTTCTAAGATAGCTTAGGGAAGAGTAGCCCGTGCCAAAGTCATCCATAATCACCCGCATCCCCTGCTGACGTAGCTGATTCAGGGTTTTGATCGTGCGATCGATGTCCTGCATGGCCGCAGTCTCAGTAACTTCTAGCTCTAATGACGCTGAGGTCAGGCCAATGGTTTGCATGATCTGCTCAATCATGTCTGCTAGGGCTGGCATCTGTAGCTGCCGGGGAGAAAGATTGACGGCAATCTGTAGCGCTTCAAATCCCTCGATTTGCCAGCGTTTCAACTGCTGGCAGGCTGTTTTAATCACCCACTCACCCATAGGCACAATCAAACCATTTTCCTCAGCAATAGGAATAAACGTCTGAGGCGGCACTAGGCTGAGCTGAGGATGCTGCCAGCGCAGCAGTACCTCAATTGGCCCCAGCGCCCCGGTGGCAAGGTTGATTCGAGGCTGATAGTGCAAGACGAACTCGTGGCGCTCTAAGGCATGGTGCAGGCTATTTTCTAGAATGAGCCGCTGCGAAGCCTGAACGTGAATGGTGGCAGTATAAAACTGGTAGCGATTGCGCCCTTTTTCTTTAGCCTGGTACATGGCAGCGTCAGCGTTTTTAATCATGCCCTCGGTATCGACGCCGTCTTGCGGGTAGAGAGCAATGCCGATGCTGCTGGTAATATGCAGTTCCTGGTTGGCCAGAAAAAACGGTCGCTTGAGCACGTCTAAAAGCCGCTGAGCCACCTGAGCTACCTGAGTCGCCTGGGATAGCTGAGGCAGCAATAGAGTAAATTCATCTCCGCCCCATCGAGCAATCATGTCTTTACTACGTAGCACTGTAGTCAGCCGCTGAGTAGCTTCTTGGAGTAAGCGATCGCCAATTGCATGGCCTAGAGTGTCATTGATAGTTTTGAAGCGATCGAGGTCGAGAAACATCACGGCCAGCAGATCTTGAGCCTGACGGCTATCAGCGATCGCGGTTTGCAAACAGCGGTTAAACAGCATCCGGTTGGGCAGTCCCGTCAGCGCATCGTGAAAAGCCTGATAGCGCATTTTTTCTTCGGTCTGCTGCCGCTCAATGGCACCGCCGATGCTAGCTGCGATCGCCACCAAAATTGACTCATCATTGTGCGTCCATTGTCGAGGCGCTGAGCAGGCATCAAAGCCAATATGCCCCCATAGCCCGTCTTTGACAAAAACAGGCACCATCAGGATAGACAGAATCTGATCTTTAGCCAATAGCGCCTGCTCCGCAGCCGGAAAAGTCTGGACTAATCCACAGATAGACTGACCTTGACTAAAGGTGTCATACCAGCGCCCCAGCCCTGCGGCTTGATAAGGCTGATTCTGCCAGTGGGGCTGATTTAGAGAAGGTATAACGCCGGAACGAATCCACTCAAAGCGCATAGTCATGGCAATCTCGCCCGTCGTTGGATGAGGATGGTTTTCGTAGAGATAGACCCGATCTGCGGCGGCAGCTTTGCCTAGAATAGTCAGCACGTCCGGCATCGCCTGCGCTAGGTCAGGATTGACCAACAGACAGTAGCTGGCATCAGCCACCCCTTTCAGCAGGCGATCGCGGCGATGTAGCTCAGCTTCAGCCTGCTTACGGTGGGTAATATTTTCAACTGTGCCTTCATAGCCGACCAGCTCCCCAGCAGAATTATAAACAGCCCTGGCCGACTCCGAAATCCAGATAATACTGCCGTCTTTGCAATAAACCTGAGACTCAAAGCCCAGTACGGCCCCCTGCTGCTGAACTTGCTGGCAGAACATCTGACGGTGCTGCTGATCGACATACACCTGCTGGGCAATATCCGTAATCTGACTAACCAGCTCGGCGGGTGAATCATAGCCGTAGAGCTTAGCCATCATTGGATTGACCGTCAGGTATTGGCCCTGCACCGTACTTTGAAAAATACCTTCTACCGCGTTCTCAAAGATGCTGCGGTATTTAGTTTCTGCCTGTTTAAGGTGAGCTTCTGCCTGCCAGCGCTCATAGGCCAGCGAAAAGGCCGCCGCCGCACTGCGTAAAAAATCGACTTCAGAGGACTGCCAGAGCCTAGCTTCATGACAGTTGTTAAGGCCAATCAAACCATACAGCTCGCCCTTGAGAATCAAAGGCAAGAGCAGCAGCGATAAGACCTGCTTGGAGGAGGCCGTTAGGGCCTGATATTGCGCGGGGGTAAAATCGTCGCAGATTTGATTGACAGCCTGCCCCGCCTGGAGCTGCTTTAGCCAGTTGCTAAATACGGCTGCTGGAAAGATAGCTGGTTCAAATGACGGAGCTGCCATGTCTGGGGCCAGCCACTCTGCCTGCTGCACTGCCAGTCGCTCACCGCCAGTCTCAGAAACAAAGTGATATAGGCAAACTCGGCTAGCAGTAGCCGCAGTTCCCAACGGCTTGAGCAATGCCTGACATTCTTCTAAATTGGGCAAACTCTTGAGACTTAAGAGCTGCTGCTGGATTTCAACTAGAGCTGTCATATACTGCTCACGCTGAGCCAGCGCCTGCTGGCTCAAAAGCTGCTCGGTGACGTCCTCAAAAATGCCTAAGACACCGACAATACTGCCGTCGCTGTCGTGAATGGGAAGCTTGCTACAGTCTACCCAGCGCGGTTGCCCCCCGTCCGCATAGGTCTGCTGCTCCAGGGTTTGCAGTTTGACCTGATCAGCTGCTAGAATTTGGCGATCGCGCTGGCGAAAAAGCTCAGCATCTGCGTCTGAGTAAGCCGGGATAGCGCTGTCGTCTTGACCCACAATAGCCTGTGGCGACTCCAAGCCCACCGCATTGGCAAACGCCTGATTGCAGCCCAGATAGCGGCTATTTTGATCTTTCCACAAAATTTGGTGGGGGATGTTGTTGAGGACAAGCTGGAGTAAGTTTTCCCGCGTTTGCAAAGCTTTTTCAATCAGCTTACGCTCTGTGATGTCGATAATGAGTCCCTGGACGCCTAAAACTGTAGCATTGCTGCCAACATTGTCATCATAGATAGCCATCCCCTTTTCCCAAAGCCACTTTTGCTGTCCCGCCCGGGTACGAATGCGATACTCAACCTCATAGGGCTGATTCTGAGCGATCGCCGCTTGAATTGCCTGCAAAATTCGAGGTAAATCCTCTGCATGAATAATATTTTTACAGGTCAGCCCCTGCTCAGAAGCAATTAGCTCTTCGCTGTTGTAACCCGTCATCCCCAGGCATCCGCCGCTAAGATACTGTACGCTCCAGGCGCGATCGTTTGTAGTTCTAAAAACAATTCCTGGTAGTGTGCTAATTAAATGATTGAGCTGTTGCTGGCTTTCCTCTAGGGCTACCTGAGTCTGCTTCAACCGCATAATGGCTCCTAGCTGCGCTGCAACCGCTGAGACTAGCTGCACCTGCTGCTCACTAGCCGAACAAGCCTGACACCTGAAAAATGCCAGCACAGCCAGCGGCTCACGCCCAAACAGAATAGGAATTCCCACACCCGTCTTTAAGCCCACTGATAAAGCCGACTTGGCTCTTAAGAACTTCGATTCCGAGACGGTTGAGACATCTCGAATCCACTCTAGCTGCTGAGACTGCCAGACCCGTCCGGGCAGACCCGTGCCAATTGGAAACTGATACCGCTGGCTGATCAGGCCAAACTGCTCCAGTTCTGACAGGGCCGCATACCAAATAGGGCTATAGGTCAACCCTGTTTGTGACTTATCAGGCAGCCAAACTTCACCAAATTCCCACTTGCTGAAACAGCAAACCTGCTGCAAAATCTGTCGTAGCGCACTGTCGAAATCTGGGGCTTCACTAATGGCCTGATGAATCGACTGCAGTAGCTGATAGGGAATTGAATGGCTGGTGGCTGAAGAGTTGAACATTACCAGACGTTAGTTAAGTAGATGCAGACACCGATTTAAGCAGGCTCAAATCACCCGATAGATTGACAGAGTACTATCTGAGAGCTGATTTACGCCATCAACATCGCATCACGCATTACACCACGCATCACAACACAGGGGCTTTGCTTTAGATGAAGATTAACTTCTAATGCCCAAGAAATATTCCCAACCTCTTTTCCCCAGCTTAAGGGTGATGAACCTGCTTTTGCGTCAGTAATCCTTGATAAGCCTGCTGAAAATGAGCGGCTGTAATTTGAATTTGCGTAGGATCGCTCATGCCTTGAGAACGATACTCGCGGATGGCTGCTAAAGCTGCCTGATTGCTAAGCAACGCTAAGTCTGCACCGCTCCAGTCAGGAGTGCAATTGGCCCAGTCTGCTAGCTCAACGTTGTGCAGGGGCCGATTCTGGTTATGGACTGCCAGAATGGATAGCCTGCCTTCAGCATCAGGCAAACAGACTTCTAGCTGCAAGTCTAAGCGTCCGGCTCTGAGCAAGGCTGGGTCGAGTGCTTTGGGACGGTTGGTGGCCCCAATGAGTAGAATACTGGCGGCTGTGCGTAGACCGTCTAGCTCAGTCAAAAGCTGACCCACAACGCGATCGCTGACCCCAGAGTCTCCGACGAACTGCCCTCTCACCGGGGCCAGCGTATCAATTTCATCAATGAACACAATACAGGGAGCAGCCTGCCGCGCCTTGGTAAACAGCTCTCTGACTGCCTGCTCTGCTGCTCCTACCCAGCGGCTGAGCAGTTCTGGCCCATTGACGGCAATGAAGTTAGCCCGTGCCTGAGACGCCACCGCTCTAGCTAGTAGGGTTTTGCCTGTGCCCGGTGGCCCCCATAGCAAAATTCCCCTCGGGGACTGAGCGCCTGTTTGAGCATACAGTTCTGGATAGAGCAGCGCCCCCTCAACTGCTTCTTGCAGCACCTCTTTAACCGCAGCTAATCCCCCGATTTGCTCCCAGGTGACCACTGGCGCTTCAACTTCGACTGAGCGCAGTACTGATGGACGAATTTCTCTGATCGCCTGTAAAAAGTCAGGCTGAGCGATCGCTATTGTTTCGGGCACAGCAGCTTCAAGGGAGGGCATCTGCCGCCGCAGGGCCAGATAGGCGGCTTTTTGACACAGCGCTTTGAGATCTGCGCCCACAAAGCCGACGGCCAAATCTGCGATCGCTGTTAAATCTACGGCTGACTCTAGCGGCATTGCCCGAGTTTGAATCGCAAGAATTTCTAGACGGCCCTGTCGATCTGGCACCTGAAACACGACCTCACGGTCAAATCGGCCCGGTCGCCGCAGGGCTGGATCAATGTGGTCGGGGCGGTTGGTTGCCGCTAGCACAATCACACCTGACGTCTGAGCAAACCCGTCCATTAGGCTCAATAGCTGGGCCACCACTCGTTTTTCGACCTCGCCTTCGACTTTGCTGCGATCGGGCGCTAGACTGTCAATCTCGTCTATAAAAATCAGGCAGGGAGCTGAGCGGGCTGCTTGCTCAAACAGGCTACGCAGTCTGGCTTCGGCTTCACCATAGTATTTGCCCATCATCTCAGGGCCGGCGATCGCAATGTGGTTAACGCCCAGTGTAGCTGCGAGCGATCGGGCACTCAGCGTCTTTCCTGTCCCTGGTGGCCCGACTAGTAAAACACCGCGAGTCGGTTCTAGCCCCAGCTTAGCCAGCAGTTCAGGGCGCTTCAGCGGCATTTCAACCAGCTCTTGTAGCTCTTGCAAGACCGCAGTCAGTCCGCCCACATCAGCGATCGCGCCCACTTCATCAGCGACAGACGTCGTTTTGGCAGCCGCCGGAGGTGTCACAACGGCATCGCCCGTCTGTGGCTGAGCTGGCTGTGACCCATAACCTGCTCCCTGGGTCGTGGGAATGTTGCCCTGACGGGGAATACTGCTAGCGTGACGGCTGCTGATGCGAACATCGGCTTTGAGTTCGCCCCTGTCTGCCTTTTCTTCTAAAGTCTTAGCCAGCTCAATCAATTGCTCAAAGCCTTTGAAGAAGTCGCTCATAGGTTCAATTCCCCGTTTTTGCTCACCCGAATGCCAGCGTTATTATTCCCAGCTAACTTCTCAAGTGCTATTTCTTATGAACTCTGTTGCTTTGCCACTGATGCAGTTCCGTCAGCTCACCCTGTTTAGCGGTAAAGGGGGAGTGGGCAAGACAACGCTGGCTTGTGCTACCGCCCGAGCCTGGGCCAAGCAGTCAGCAGAAACTACTTTGCTGCTCTCAAGCGACCCGGCTCATTCTCTAGGAGACGTCTTGCAAATAGCTGTGGACAATCAGCCCCGCGCAGTTCCAGATCTGCCAAACTTGCAGGTCAGGGCACTGGATGCTCAGCAGCTTTTGCAAACTTTTAAGCAGCGATATGGCGACGTGCTAGAACTGCTGGTTGAGCGGGGCAGTTTTGTGGAGGGCGCAGATCTAACTCCAGTTTGGGATATGGGCTGGCCGGGTCTAGATGAGCTGATGGGGATACTTGAAATTCAGCGGATTTTGCGGCTGCAAGAGGCCGATCGGGTGGTGGTCGATATGGCTCCTAGCGGTCATACGCTCAACCTGTTTTACCTAATGGATTTTTTAGACACTTTTTTGTCGGCCTTAGATACGTTCCAGGAAAAACATCGCTTTATCAGCAAAACTCTAGCCGGACGCTATACCCCTGATGCGGCTGATGATTTTTTACGAGAAATGAAGACTGACCTGGCTGCGGGGCGATCGCTGCTGCAGGATGCGACCCGAACCACCTGCTGGATTGTGGCTATTGCTGAGCCTATGAGCCTGCTTGAAAGTGAGCGTTTTGCCCAAGCGCTCAAGCGCTTGCAGATTCCGATTGGGGGTATTGTGGTCAACCAGCTGGCCCCAGAGTCTGGAACGAACAGAGAGGGCACAGGGGCGATCGCGCCCTAGCTCAGCAGCAGGTACTCAGCCAGTTTCGGCGGCTAGGAGCTGACCAGCCCGTGCTGGCGATGGCTCAGCAGACTCAAGAACCGATAGGAGCCGAGGCTCTCGATCGTTTGCTAGCTCAGCTAAAGGTTGCCGACCTAGACAGCTCCCCTCGGCCTGTAAACCAGACTGTGCTCTGGCCTGAGCCAGTCCCTCCTGGCCTTTGCGACTTTGTAACAGCCGGTCGGCGGCTGGTGGTAGTTGGCGGCAAAGGCGGCGTCGGTAAGACGACTGTAGCCGCCGCGATCGCCTGGAAAATGGCCGAGCAGCACCCAGCGGCGTCTGTACGGGTAATTTCAATCGATCCGGCCCATTCTCTAAGCGATGCTCTGGGTCAGCCTCTGGGGCATCAGCCAGTGACCCTAACGCCAAATCTAAGCGGACAAGAAGTAGATGCCCATCAGATGCTGGAGCAGTTTCGGACTGACTATCTGTGGGAGCTAGCCGCCATGATGGGGGGAGAAGATGATCTAGGCGGCGGCTTGAAGATGATTTATGGCCCGGAGGCTTGGCGACAGATTGTCTCAGAAGCTCTCCCCGGCATTGACGAGATGCTGTCCTTGATAACGGTGATGGAGCTGCTAGAGCGCAACCAGCAGCAGCTAATCGTGCTAGACACGGCTCCGACCGGGCACCTATTACGCTTTTTAGAAATGCCGACAGCACTGGCGGAGTGGCTGGCCTGGATTTTTAAGCTGTGGATCAAATATCAGGATGTGGTCGGGCGGACTGAGTTTATGGGCCGCCTGCGAACGCTGCGCCAGCGCGTCGTTCAGGCTCAGAAAAAGCTAAAAGATGCCAGCTACTGCGAGTTTGTGGGTGTGGTGTGCAACCAGTCAGCTATCTTAGCCGAAGCCCAGCGCCTGAGTCAGTCCCTAGCTATGATGGGCATTCATCAGCCCTATATTGTTCACAATCGCTATCAGCCGGGGCGATCGCTACCAGAGCATATGTTTGAGCCGCAGACAGTTGTCCGACTGCCGCTGCTGCCCTGCAATGTCAGTCCGCTAGAGCAAATCCAGGGGGCAGCGAACCTGCTGTTTTAAGCCTATTCTAAGCCTGGGCTGGCGGCTCTGCTGCTCCAGCATGATAGGAGCTGCGCACCAGTGGGCCAGAGCGCACATGGGAAAATCCTAGCTGGCGGGCGATGTGGCCTAACTGCTCAAATTCGGCAGGCGTCCAGTATCTCTGCACTGGCAGATGAGCCAGAGAGGGGCGCATATATTGCCCCAGAGTCACGCGATCGCAGCCAGTCGCTCTTAAATCCTGCAAAGCCTGAATAATTTCAGCCTCAGTTTCGCCATGCCCGACCATGAGTCCTGACTTGGTCACGATGGAGCTATCTAGAGCTTTGACATGACGCAAGACATCCAGCGATCGCCCGTACTTAGCCCCTCGACGTACAGGCCCCTGCAGTCGCTCTACGGTTTCAAGATTGTGGTTAAAGCAGGCAGGCTTGGCAGCCACCACGGTCTGAATTCGCTGCTGCTGCGCCGCTGTAGTGCTCCAAAAATCAGGCGTCAGCACTTCTATTGCGGTAGTGGCGCTGGCGGCTCGAACTGCCTGCATGGTTCTGACAAACCAGCCTGCTCCCCCATCGCTTAGATCGTCGCGTGCCACTGAAGTCAGCACAACATAGCGCAGACCCAGGAGCCGCACCGATTCTGCCACCTTCTGTGGTTCCTGTGGATCTAGCGGCATGGGGACGTGTCCCTTATCAACCTGACAAAAGCCGCAGGAGCGCGTGCAGGTCGGCCCCATCAGCAAGAAAGTCGCGGTGTGGTTGGCATAGCACTCTGCTCGATTAGGACAGCGTCCTTCTTCGCAAATAGTGTGTATATGCCGCTGCTTGATAATTTTTTGCACGGTTGAAAGCTCGCTGGCTTTACCAATGGGACGACGCAGCCAGTCGGGCAGGGCAGCTACTTCAGAGCGACGCCCTATTGAGGTGGACTGAGCTGAGGTAGGTTGAGCAGGCGAGGTTGAGCTAGGCATAAACAGCGGTAACAGTGTCAATGATTGGGGTAGGAGGCTATAGGAGCTAAATTCTTGGGGGCTGAGTAGGTTAAATCAGAACCAAAGCGTTACCATGACTTAAAACATTGCAAAAGCTCCCAGGTTTTGATTTTAGGCTGACTTTGGTTAGCCAGCAATGTGGTGTTGGCTAACTAAAAATAATGAATTGCAGGAAGCCTTAAAACATCTATTAAGATCGTTATACGTGTAGCAGGCTGACTCTATCGAGCGCTCTGCTCATGCGATCGCCGCTAAATTTAAGGAAATGTGCCCTAAACTTAGTCTACCTGGCTCTTTAATATGTTGCAGTCCAGGCACATTCACCTCAAACTGTATTAAACCTTCGAGTCACCGCTAGAGGAGTTGGTTGTGGCAAGTCACAAGATTTTGGTCATTGACGATAGTCGAGTTATTCGAATGCGTGTAAGAGACATGCTTCCTCAGGGAAACTTTGAGGTTCTTGAAGCCAAAGATGGGGTTGAGGGGTTAGAAACCATCCGTCAGGCACGGCCAAATCTCATCATGCTAGATTTTTTGCTGCCCCGAATGAGCGGCTGGGAAGTCTTCCAGGAAATACAAAAGCAGCCAGATTTGCAGCATATTCCTCTGGTGCTGATGTCAGGTCGCCGTGAAGAAGTGGCCGAGAAGATTACAGAACCCTTTGAATATTTTGAGTTCATTCAAAAGCCTTTTGAACAGAAAGAGCTGATTGAGGCGATCAAAGGGGCAATGGTCAAAGCCCGTAAGCCTCGTAAGCCTGTGGTGACAGCCCCAGCCCCTGAAGCTGTCGCAGCTGAAGGTGGAACCTCTTCTACCGAGCTTGAAGCCCTCACTGCCAAAGTCGCTAAGCTGCAGGCAGAGGTAAATCAGCTCAAAGGGCAGGTGGCTAAGATGTTAGCCTTCATCAAGCAAAAGCTAAAGTAGGTTGAACGTTTTCATAAAACAGGCTAAGCCTGCTGTTGCTGCTTGCATTTAAAGCTCCCGTGCCTTCAGGCAGGGAAATAGGTTAATCAAGCTCTCGTCGCCCTTCTAATGCTCTAGCCAGGGTGACCTCGTCAGCATATTCTAAATCCCCCCCCATCGGTAAGCCGAAGGCAATCCGAGTTACTTTGGTGAACGGCTTCAGCAACTGCCCAACATAGAGAGTTGTAGTATCTCCTTCGATGCTGGGGCTGATTGCTAAAATAGCTTCGTGAATGTCTTCTTTGCTAACGCGATGCACTAAAGATGAAATATTAAGCTGTTCTGGGCCAATCCCGTCCATTGGTGAGATCAGTCCGCCTAGAACGTGATATTTGCCGCGATATTCACGGGTTTTTTCGAGAGCAATCACGTCTCTGGAGTCGGCGACAACACAAATTGTTTGATTTTCTCGATTGACAGCGCGACAGATTTCGCAAACCGGATCGGCGGAGAGATGAAAGCAAACAGAACAGTGGCCTACCTGAAGCTTTGCTTCCATTAGAGCCTGAGCTAACGCTTTAACTTCTAATTCAGGACGCTTGAGCACATGAAGGGCCAAACGCTGCGCTGTTTTAGGCCCTATACCAGGAAGGCGCTGAAATTCTTCAATCAGTCGGGCTAAAGGACGTGTATAAATTGGAGGCTCCCCCTAATTTGACCAATCAATATCTACTATTGTGCCGTAACCGGGCAGCTTCATTTTTAGGGATTGGATGGGGTGGTCTTTAGGGTTATTGGCGTCTGGCGGGTTCTGCTGATCTAGATCACCAGCAGCAGCGGCAGCAATCACCTGCTGTCTAGACAGCTATCACTGTGGCAAAAGAGCAGTTCAAGCAAGATAGCAGTACAAACACCCAGGATGCAAAGAGCTATTAGGTGATCCACCCAGGTTGTATGACCTGCCCCTAAACAGGTTTTACTCTTTTCTCCTAAACAACCAGCGAAAATCACCCTGCGATCGCCGGGGTGTTTCTTTTTCTCAGGTCTTCATTGGGGACTTAAGGAAAATGGCATTAGCAAAAAACTAA
>JAAUQI010000028.1 GCA_012032345.1 Leptolyngbyaceae cyanobacterium RM1_1_2
CCCTTCCACCCTCCCACCCTTCCAATGCCTCTACCGCTCACCGCGATCGCCCTTGCCATCCCCGCCTACTTCTACACCTGGCTGATTAGAAGCAGCGATCGCTTTGAGAAAGAACCCGCACCATACTTAATCCTGGCCTTCTTCTGGGGGGCTGTGCCCGCGATCGCTTTGGCGCTGGTTTTACAAGTCAGTTTGGCACTGCCGATCGAGACACTTTTAGGTCGAGATTCTCCGCAGTCTAATCTGGTACAGTCTGCCATTGGTGCCCCCGTCACCGAAGAATTTTTAAAAGCGATCGCCGTGGCCGTGCTTTATCTCACCCGCCGCCGTGAATTTGACGGCTGGGTGGATGGCATGGTGTATGGCGCGATGGCGGGTTTTGGCTTTGCCTATGTAGAAAATATTTTGTATCTGACTCAAACCACAAGCGCGTCAGAGTGGGTGTCTTTGTTTGTGCTGCGAACCGTGGTCTTTGGAGGACTGCATGGTTTTTGGACAGCGATTGTTGGCATAGGGTTTGGGCTGGCCCGCTATAGGCGCTGTGCCCTAGGGCAAGCCATGACCGTAACCGCTAGTCTTCTAGGGGCGATGCTGCTGCACCTGATTCACAACGGGGCGATCGCCCTGATCGAAATTCACTCAGATGTCGCTATCTGGGTTGCTTTGTTTAACTATGGAATGCTCTGTGTAGCCATGCTGGTGCTGGGATGGATAGCGCAGCGCGGCGATCGCGCCCGACTGCGGACTTACCTGGCCGATGAAGTGCCGTGGATAATCTCGCGGAGCTGTTATCAAGCGATCGGCAGTCGCAACTCCTATCAGCTTCTGGCCGCAATGAGGCTTTCGATAGCGCAGCAGCGACGGCTAGTTCAGCTGGCGGCAGAACTGGCTCACAAAAAGCAGCAACAGCAAAAGATGGGTGATGAGAATGGCAACCAGGCTGAAATTGAACGACTCCGGCAGGAACTCCAGCAATACTGGCGGTGAGTGCATTTTACAGAATCCCTTAACCGCAAAACGTTCCTGACAAGGGCAACGACCCGATATTCTAAAAAGAAGACCCTATCGTTACTTTGCCGATCTCATGGTTAGTCAGCCGCCAAAGATAGATTCTACCTGGGTGACTGTGCTGCGTCTAATTCGCTGGGATAAGCCCGCCGGACGCTTGATTTTAATGCTTCCAGCTCTTTGGGCCGTCTTTTTAGCGGCTGAGGGAACGCCGCCTGTGCTTTTAGTTGGGGTAATTATTCTGGGTACGTTGGCAACCAGTGCCGGGGGCTGCGTGGTCAATGACCTCTGGGATCGCAATATCGACCCCAAAGTACAGCGCACCCGCAATCGACCGCTGGCGTCACGGGCTTTATCTATCAAGACAGGGCTGGTTGTGGCTGCGATCGCCTTTGTCTGTGCCTTCTCTTTAGCCCGCTACCTCAATCCGCTCAGCTTCTGGCTCTCTGTGCTAGCGGTTCCAGTGATTGTGCTTTATCCCCTAGCTAAGCGTGTCTTTCCAGTACCGCAGCTAGTACTGTCGCTGGCCTGGGGCTTTGCCGTACTGATTAGCTGGAGCGCCGTGACCGCCCGTCTAGAGCTGACGACTTGGCTGCTATGGGCTGCTACAGTGCTTTGGACGCTGGGCTTTGACACGATTTATGCCATTCCTGACCGCGATTTTGACCAGCAGCTCCAGGTACGCTCTAGCGCTTTATTTTTTGGCAAACAGGCTCCCCTGGCGGTCGGACTTTTCTTTGCCGGAACCGTCCTCATGCTGGGGCTACTGGGCTGGCAGATGCAGCTCAGCTTAGGGTTCTGGCTAACCTTGGCTATCGCGGCTGGACTCTGGGGCCGACAGTATTTCCAGCTCAGCCGTTATAACCCACCTGATCAGCTCTACAGCCGCCTTTTCCGTCAAAACGTGACCATTGGCTTTGTCCTGCTAGTCGGCATGATTGTAGGCTGTTTGCTCTAGCAAGGATCTGCTCTTGGCTCTAAAGGCTGTGGGAGATTTGCCTATGCTTATTTAAAGCTGAATAATCTTAAAAGCGATCGCCCTCGAAGATGCTGAGCAATCTATTAACTGAGCCAATTTCCAGCTAGTGCAGCGTCAACACTTAATTTTAAGGTAATGCGTAGTTTGTAGTTAGCGCTTCAACGCTAAAGCACTGACTACCCACCCTAATTTCTGGCTGTGACAATGCATTAGTTCGATTCTATAGGTCAAAGAAGGTCGGTCACCTTTCAGCAAACTGGCAAACAGATCGTAAACTGACTGCCTTCCCCTAGCTTAGAATGGACTTTGACCTGTCCGCCCATGCCCTCGACCAGTCTTTTCACAATAGATAGCCCCAGACCCGTCCCCCCAGTGGCGCGGGAGCGATCTTCATCAACCCGGTAGAAAGGTTCAAAAATACCCGTCTGATCGCAGAGAGGAATTCCTCGGCCCTGATCAACTACCTGAATTTGCGCCTGCTTGTCTACTCTCAGCAGTCTGAGCGTTACGATGTCTCCCGCTTCTGAATATTTCACCGCATTGTCAACCAGGTTAACCAAAACCTGTTTAAGGCGATTGCGATCGGCTCTGACAAACAGAGAAATCACGTTGGCTTTAATTGACACCTCCTGACTGACATAGTCTGCCATGCCAGCGACTTCAACGACTATATCCTTGAGATCCAAGATTTCCAAATTTAACCGCAAACTGCCGCTTTCAATACGAGCCAAATCTAGCAAATCTTGCAGCAGACCAATCGTGCGTTCGGTTTCGGCAGTGGCAATTTCTAAGCCTTCTCGCTGAGGTTCTGTGAGGGTCTGACAGCGGCGCAGCGTGCTTTGTAAATAGCCGTTAGTCACGGTCAGGGGCGTGCGTAGCTCGTGGGAAACATCGCTGACAAAACGACGCTGCTGCCTCCAGGCATCTGAGAGCCGGGAAAGCATCATATTGAAAGTCTGAGCCAGCTGCTGTACTTCTGTAGGTGCCTGATCAAGCTGTAGTTGGGTATCTCCTAGATTGCTAACTGAGACATTGGCGGCTAGCTGGTTGATCTGCCGAATCGGGCGCAGGGATCGCCGAATATACAAAGCGATAATCAGGGCGATCGCCAGCAAAACCGCACTGCTCATCAGGCTGAGGCTGCGCATCACCGCTAGAAAACTCCGCTGATCCTGAGTAATATCTTTAGCCACGTAGAGGTTGCCGATGGGCTGCTCTGCTATCTTCAAAGGGCCAGCGCAGATCACCAGGTAATGGTCTGCAATCGGATAGACGCCGACAAAATTAGTTCGTTCTAGATTCAGCAGCCGCGTACTGATGCCCTCAGCCTGCCAGGACGGTAGCGATAAAGTCTGCGATCGCGCTAATACCTCATCACTAGGCGATTTCAGCCAGATTGCCAGATCCCCTGTGGTGCGATAGTCAATCACTCGCTGCAGAGCTTCCTCCGTCGGCATCATTTTTTGATATAGCTCAACGTCTTCACCAAACCGCTCAGCCACATCAATCGTGTTTTGCTTATGCCCTGACAGTAAGATCTGCTGCATTCGCCAGGTTGTCAAAGCGGTGATACCGCCAATACCTAAGGCAGAGGCGATGAGTATTCCAGCCGTCAGCCGAAACTGAATCGAGTTAGGATCTATACGCTGCACGGTTCGATGAGCTGGCTTTAAGAGTCGTTGCAAAAAGTTCATTCGAAGAACGTCAACAACAGAGAGAGAAACCGAAATTAAAATTCTGCTGCAAAGCCTTTCAGCTCTTACTTTAGAGAGTATCAGCCAAATCTGAGAAAAGCCTGATTTTTTGGCCTTAGACAACTTAGAGGCTCTAGAAGCCGCTAGGAAAGCTTAATCTTCAAGCTCAACCCTCAAGCTCAGTGAATCAACAGTCGATTCTCAGGAAAATTTCAGCTGCAGTCTCTTAGATAAGACCTGATGCTGAGCATTCTACGGCCCTCTCTACCCTATCTGCCGTCTAACTCTATCAGTCAATATGGTTAAAGCACATTCTCTATCAGCTCCAGCCGCTCAGATTACCCCCTTCTGCAAAAAGCTAGAAGCTCCGCTGTCTAAGCGTTCTATCCGGGTACTCCAGATAAACCTAGGACGACGCTGTAATCTTAGCTGTAGCCACTGTCATGTCGAAGCTGGCCCCCACCGCAGCGAAGAGCTTAGCGTCAAGGTCTGCGATCAGCTGATTCAGCTGATTCAGCGCTTTCCTCAGATTGAAACAATTGATCTGACCGGGGGTGCCCCAGAAATGAATTACGGTTTTCGCCCCCTGGTAGAGGCAGCAAGTGCCGCTGGTAAGACGGTGATTGTCCGCTCTAATCTGACTGTTTTCTTTGAGCCGGGCTACGAAGACTTACCGGCTTATTTTGCTCAGTACGGGCTGCGCGTGGTGGCTTCTCTGCCCTGCTACCTAGCTGAGAATGTAGACAAAATGCGCGGTCAGGGTGTTTTTGACGCTTCGGTTAGAGCCTTGCAGCAGCTTAATACCTTGGGCTACGGGCGAGATCCGGCTCTGAGTCTGGATCTGGTTTACAATCCGCCTGTGCCAACTTCGACAGATTTTTCCCTTACCCCCGATCAGCAGCAGCTTCAGCAAAGCTACAAAGCCTTTTTACAAGAACACTTTGGCGTTGTCTTCAATCAGCTCCTGACGATTACAAATTTACCAATTGGCCGCACCAAGTTTCATTTGCAGCACCGTCAGCTACACCGACCCTACCTGGCGTTTCTAGAGCAAAACTACAACCCCGGCACGGTCGAGTATTTGATGTGTCGAGATGAATTGTCGATTGATTACCTCGGCAATATCTACGACTGTGACTTTAATCAGATGGAGGGACTGCCAGCGCGATCGCCTGAGGGCGAGCCAATTACAGTTGCCAAACTGCTAGCCGCGAACCGCTTAGATCTTATTGACCAGGTACAAACAGCAGCCTACTGCTACGGCTGCACGGCAGGCAGCGGCTCTAGCTGTGGCGGTTCTCTGACTTAGGCATTTAACTTGCGCCTTTAACTTGAGTGATTGACCTAAGCGTTTTGATCTGACCAGGCTTTCCCCTAAATCTGTGTTTCCTTATTACCCAAAACAATGAATAGCCTGCTCCGGCTCCGATCTCACAGGTTTTTACGCATGATTTTGCTAATGACAACTGCCGCGATCGCGTTTTCAGCCGCTCCCGCCCTAGCCCAAGAGTCTACGTCGGGTTTTTCTCCCCAAGCTTGGCTGGTAGAAGCTTTAGACTGGATCAACAGTTTGGGGATTGTAGCTCCGCTGGTGTTTATTGCCCTTTACATTGTCACCACCGTGGCGTTTTTGCCAGCCTCTGTGGTGACGCTGGGGGCAGGCGTTGTGTTTGGGGTGGTCAAAGGCTCTATTTTCGTCTTTGTGGGTGCCATGCTGGGGGCAACGGCTGCTTTTTTGGTAGGGCGGTATGTAGCGCGAGGCTGGGTATCGAAAAAGATTGCTGATAGTGAGCGATTTAAGGCCATCGACGAGGCAATCGCCCGGGAAGGGCGCAAAATTATTTTTCTGCTGCGGCTGTCGCCAGCGTTTCCTTTTAATTTACTTAACTACGCCCTAGGCTTAACCAAAGTTTCCTTAACTGACTATGTCCTCGGTACCTTGGGAATCCTTCCCGGCACGATTATGTATGTCTATTTGGGTTCGCTGGCAGGCAATTTGGCTACGCTCGGCGCGGGAGAGGCTCCCTCAAATCCGGCTGTAGTCTGGGCTATTCGCGTTATTGGTTTTGTGGCGACGGTTGCTGTGACTGTGTATGTCACCCGGGTCGCTCGTAAAGCGCTCAAGGACGCCGTACCCGAGAACGGAGAAATTGCCTGAACAGCTATGCAAAAGTCGATTGTTCGCCGTAAGCGATTCTGGATTTTGGCAGGCTTGACGGTGATTCTGGCTGTCTGCTGCCGGGATTGGCTACCCCTGCTGCTAAATCAAGAGGCGTTAGTCCAGTGCTTGAACATTGCTGAACCGTGGCGATCGCTGGCATTTGTTTCAGCGCATATCATAGCAACAGCGCTGGGCATACCCGGGACGATTCTGGTGCTGGTGGGGGGAGCAATTTTTGGCCTAGTTTGGGGGACGCTCTGGTCGGTTATTGGGGCGACGCTGGGAGCGATCGCCGCTTTTGCTTTAGCCCGATACCTGCTGCACAATTGGTTTAAGCAGCGCTTTGACCAGCATCCCCTGTTTGTCAGACTTAATCGAATCGTGGGCCAGCGATCGCTGCGCTGTGTGCTGACGCTCCGTCTTGCGCCCATCTCTCCCTTCAACCTAGTCAATTTTTTGTTTGGCCTCAGTGCTGTGCCGCTTAGGCCCTACGCTCTGGGCACGTTTTTCGGTATCATCCCTGGCACACTGGCTTATACCTGGATAGGCATAACGGGCAGGCAGGCGATCGCGGGGGAGAAGCTTTGGCCCCTGACTCTGGCGCTTAGCTTGCTGGTGCTGCTGTCTTTGCTACCCGTCTGGGTGCGCTGGCAAAGTAGCCGAGCTGGAGATTAGCCAGTACGCTTATGGACGAGATCTAGAGTTAGGCTAGATTAGCTTTGAAACCCTCAAGATGGATGGGGTAGACCGCATGAAAAGCCGCTGTGAATGGGCCTGGACTCAACTATGCTGCTCGCGCAGATACTTTAGGGGGTTGATTTTACTGGCTATGGCGATCGCCCTAGTGTTTTTGTTGAGGCTGCCAGGCATAGCTCAGGAGGAACCTAACAAGGCATCTGTAATCTTAGATGGACGTCCCGTACTGGAGGTAGCGGCCACCGATGAGCTGACGGCTCAGGAGCGGGCCAGGGTGATCAGCGAGCGCTTAGCAGAAGCAGTAACCGCTTCAGGGCCTCTTGACATCACTCAGGACGAAAAAAACAAGCTGCCGACGCTCCTGCTAGACGGCAAGCAGCTGCTCACAATTACAACAGCCGATCAGAATCTAGACAGCTATTCCACCCTGGAGTTTCAGGCTGATGCCTGGAGCCAGCAAATCGAGAGAGTTGTACTGGAGGCTCGAAATGAGCGCAGCCAGGGGTTTCTGCAGCGCTCAGGCATAATCTCTCTGGGGGTTTTGCTAATTGCAGCGATCGCTCACTGGCTCAGCGGGCGGCTCTGGCATGGCTACCTGCATCGGCTACTTCAGGGTCTAACCTTTAGCGATCCCACCGACATATCAGACAGCCATACGCCTTCAGCTTCTAACCTGCTGCTCAAAGGCTCTTTGTTCCTGGTGCGCTTGGGGGTTTGGGGCGGTACGCTGCTGTACATCACCAATCGCTTTCCTTTTACGCGCCAGTGGAGCTATCGCTTTATTGATGCCTTCACCAATGCTTTTACGTTACGCAGCTTTGTTTTGGGGACGCGATCGTTCTCGATTCTGGATCTGCTGTTTTTGCTGGGGCTGCTGCTGGGGCTGATTGTTGTTTCTAGCGCCGCTACCAATATTCTGCGATCGCGGGTACTGCGGATTACGGGTATCAATCGGGGCGCACAAGAAGCAGTTGCGATTTTAGCAAAATACACCCTGATCTCACTGGGCACGATTGTGCTGTTGCAGGTCTGGGGATTAGACCTGAGTTCTCTGGCCATTTTAGCCAGCGCCCTAGGGGTAGGTATCGGTCTGGGACTGCAAAATATTGCTAAGGATTTTGGCAGCGGCTTGGTTCTGGTTTTTGAGCGTCCGATTCAGGTGGGAGATTTCGTTGAGTTCGGTGAATTTATGGGCATGGTCGAGCGCATCGGTGCCCGCAGTACCGAAATCAAAACCCTCGATCAGATTTCAATCATCGTACCCAACTCCCGGTTTCTAGAGCAGGAAGTGATTAACTGGAGTCACCGCAATCCCATTTCACGCATTCGTTTACCCGTTGGGGTAGCCTATGCCGCCGATCCTCAACAGGTGCGTCAGGTTTTGCTAGAGGCCAGCCGTGACAATGCCAGCGTCCTCTCAACGCCAGTGCCCCAGGTGTTTTTCAGAGGCTTTGGGGACAGTGCCCTGGATTTTGAGCTACTGGTTTGGATTGCAGAACCCAGCAAGCAGCTTGTCATCAAAAGCGATCTTTACTTTGCAATTGAGGCTCAACTGCGTCAGCATAAGATTGAGATTCCCTTCCCGCAGCGAGATCTAAACTTACGCACAGGAAATTTTCCCATTGAGCTATCAGCCGAGGTGCAGAAGTTTTTGACTCAGTTTTCCCAACAGTCTAAAAACGGTCGTTGAAAGTCTGCTGCTACGCGGACGCCTAGGAGGTTGTTTGCAAAGAAATATGCTGTCACGTTTAGCACTCTGCTATCAGGGGGTTGCTATCAGGGGGTTGTCAAGCTGATAATCTACTCGTCTGGCTTTGCCCGAAAGTTGTGATGCAATGCTGAATCCAAACCAACTGCTGATTGATGCTTTTGTAGACAAGGTTAGATCGGGCTACTCAGCCACCTATGGGGGACTGCACGCTGAGTATGCCGATATCATTGCCTGGGTAGGCAATATGGGGATTGAGAATATTGTCAACAGCAATGCCCTGTACCATAACTCAGAGCATACGGTTTTAGTCACCCTAGTTGGGCAAGAAATTCTGCGGGGTAAGCATATTCGTCAGGGGGGCGTTTCTTGCTCAGACTGGCTGCATTTTTTAATCTCTTTGATCTGTCATGATATCGGCTACGTCAAAGGGGTTTGTCGCCAAGATTATGTCACCAAGCGGCTTTATGCCACAGGCAAGGGGGAAGAAACAGTCACCCTACCCCCCGGATCAACAGATGCCAGCCTAACGCCTTTCCACGTCGATCGCGGTAAGCTGTTTATTCAAGAGCGCTTCGGCGGGCATACCCTGATTAAGTCAGCGACAATTCAGTCCAACATTGAGCTGACCCGCTTTCCGGTACCGCTTGACTCAGACCATCAAGATACAGTGGGGTATCCCGGCCTAGTCAGGGCGGCTGATTTAATTGGTCAGCTTTCTGATCCGCGCTACCTGCAAAAAATCCCGGCTCTCTTCTACGAGTTTGAGGAAACCGGGGTCAACCAGCAGCTCGGGTACGAGACACCCGAGGACTTGCGTCTCAACTACCCCCGTTTTTATTGGAAAACGGTTTACCCCTACATTATTGACGCGATCGCCTATTTGCAACTGACTCAGGAAGGCAAGCAGATTCTAGCGAATCTCTACGCCCATGTCTTTGAGGTAGAGCACGAAAACTATCGCCAGCCGCTGTAATTGGCTCTCAGTAAAAAAATGGGACGGAGCTGACACAGTGAGCAACTTTGTCGATATAGTTGCTCTGATAGACGTTCTTCCGTAGATCAACCTAGCTAGCCGCACTGTGAGGGAAGGGTATGGCCTTTGAGTATCCCGTAGATTTGAAGTATGCCGACAGTCACGAGTACGTCCGCGTTAACGAAGAAGGAATGGCTATTATTGGCATTACTGCTTTTGCTGTTGATCAGCTAGGCGACGTGGTGTTTTTAGAACTGCCTGAAGTCGGTGATACCCTTGAAAAGGGCGAAACCTTTGGCACGATTGAGTCGGTCAAAGCCGTTGAGGACTTAAAAGCGCCTGTGACCGGCGAGGTGATAGAGCGCAACGATCCGCTACTCGATACCCCTGAGCAAATCGCAGACGATCCCTATGGAGATGCCTGGATGCTCAAAGTGAAAATGGAAAACGCTGACGAACTAGAAGACGCTATGAGCGCCGAGGAATACCAAGAGCAGGTCGAAGGTATCTAGAGATGCGGTAGCGGTGTCTGGCTAGATTTTCTACAGTCAATACAATTGAGATAGGTGAAGTTTTGATCCATCAGTCCGATGACTGGTGGGTTTTAGATTTTTCCGCTGCGATCGCTGTTATTTTCAGCCTTAAGACTACATGCAACCTCAATCTACGCCAAGCCTAGCGACCCTCAATCAGTCCACTGTCCCTGCCGCTCAGCCCCGCCAGAACTCTACTCAGCCCAGCGTCACAGCAGCCCCGCCGCAACCCACCTCAGATTTTATTGCGCGACATCTAGGCCCTAACCAGGCCGATATTAAGCAGATGCTAGCGATGCTGGGCTATGACTCGCTTGATGCATTGATGACAGCGGCTGTGCCCGTAGGGATTCGGCTGCAAGAGCCACTGCAGCTAGACCCTGGGCTGAACGAACAGGCGGCTTTGGCCAAGCTCAAGGCGATCGCTAAGCAAAATAAGGTTTACCGCTCTTTTATCGGCCTAGGCTATTACAACTGTGTCACGCCTGCCGTCATTCAGCGCAACGTGCTAGAAAATCCGGGCTGGTATACCCAGTACACCCCCTATCAGCCAGAAATTGCCCAGGGCCGCTTAGAGGCGCTGTTAAATTTCCAAACGATGGTGTCTGACCTCACCGGGTTGCCTTTGGCCAATGCTTCTCTTCTAGACGAAGGCACTGCGGCGGCTGAAGCCATGAGCATGGCCTATGGGCTGCAAAAAAAGCATAAAAACAACACCTTTTGGGTTTCTGCAGCCTGTCATCCCCAAACAATTGAGGTGATCCAAACGCGGGCTTTGCCTCTGGGCATTGAGGTCATTGTCGGCGACCATGAGGCATTTGAGTTTGATCAGCCTGTCTTTGGCGTGCTGCTGCAGTACCCGGCCAGCGACGGCGCAGTCTATGACTATAGCCGCTTTGTGCAGCAGGCCCATGACTCAGGGGCACTAGCGATCGTGGCTGCAGACCTGCTGAGTCTGACCCTGCTAACGCCCCCGGCTGAGTTTGGGGCAGATGTGGCCATCGGTAACACTCAGCGCTTTGGCGTACCCCTGGGCTACGGTGGCCCCCACGCCGCCTACTTTGCCACCCATACTGACTACGCTCGCAAACTTCCCGGACGGCTGGTGGGCCTGTCCAAAGACGCCTGCGATCAGCCAGCTCTGCGCTTAGCCTTGCAGACCCGAGAGCAGCACATCCGTCGAGATGCTGCCACCAGCAACATCTGTACCGCCCAGGTACTGCTGGCGATTATGGCCAGTATGTACGCTGTCTATCACGGCCCCCAAGGGCTAAAGCAAATTGCTCTCCGCGTCCACCGCCTGACGGTAGCGCTGGCTCAGGGGTTAGAAAAACTGGGCTACGCGCTCGGGCAGGCTAGCTATTTTGATACCCTGCGAGTTGAGGTAGGGCCAGCCCAGCCTGAGCTGATAGAGCGGGCGATCGCCCGTCAGATCAATCTGCGGATGCTAGACGCTCAGACCCTGAGCATTGCCCTAGACGAAACCGTAACCCTGGCAGATTTGCAAGACCTGCTTGATGTTTTTAACCTATCGGCTGTCGAATTGCCCAGGGCTGCTGAGCTGTACGCTCAGGCTCAGCTAAATATTGAACTGTTGCGAACCAGCGACTACTTAACCCATCCGGTTTTTAACCAGTACCACTCTGAGACCGAGATGCTGCGCTACCTGTATCGTCTGCAGGGGCGCGATTTGTCATTGACCAGCGCTATGATTCCCCTCGGCTCCTGCACCATGAAGCTTAATGCCACCGCCGAGATGCTGCCTGTGAGCTGGCCGGAGTTTAGCCAAATTCATCCTTTTGCTCCCTTATCTCAAACCCGGGGCTATCAGGTTCTGTTTCAGCAGCTCTCTGACTGGCTAGCCGAAATTACTGGCTTTGCCGGAATTTCTCTACAGCCCAATGCTGGCTCCCAGGGCGAATATGCGGGTCTGCTGGTCATTCGCCAATACCATCAGCATCGCCACCAAGCCCATCGTCACATTTGTCTAATTCCTACCTCAGCCCACGGCACTAACCCGGCCAGCGCTGTCATGGCCGGGATGAAAGTGGTGACGGTGGCCTGTGACCAAGACGGCAATATTGACGTTGCCGATCTTCAGGCCAAAGCTGAGAAATATGCTGAAAACCTGGCCGCGCTGATGGTCACCTATCCCTCTACTCACGGGGTATTTGAAGCCGCCATCCAAGAAATCTGCGAGATTGTCCACGCTCATGGCGCTCAGGTCTACATGGACGGGGCCAACATGAATGCCCAAGTGGGCCTGTGTCGCCCCGCTGATTTTGGCGCAGATGTCTGTCACCTCAATTTGCATAAAACCTTCTGTATTCCCCACGGCGGCGGTGGCCCCGGTGTCGGGCCGATCGGGGTAGGGGCGCACCTAGTGCCTTTTTTACCGGGGCACAATCTTGTTGACACCCTTAGTGGCGAACAGAGAATTGACGCCCTTAGTGGTGAACAGAGAATTGGCGCGATCGCAGCGGCACCCTGGGGCAGCGCCAGTATCTTGCCCATCTCTTGGATGTATATTGCCATGATGGGGGCTGATGGCCTCAAACAGGCCACCGAAATTGCTATTCTCAATGCCAACTACATTGCTCAGCGGCTAGCCGACCATTACGAAATTCTCTACAGGGGCCAGCAGGGGTTAGTGGCCCATGAATGCATTATTGATCTGCGAGAGTTTCGCAAGTCAGCGGAGCTAGGCGTTGATGATATCGCTAAACGGCTAATTGACTATGGCTTTCATCCCCCTACGATGTCGTGGCCTGTGGCTGGCACGATTATGGTCGAACCCACCGAAAGCGAGTCGAAAGCCGAGATCGATCGCTTCTGCGACGCCATGATTGCGATTCGGCTAGAAATTCAGGCGGTTGAGCGGGGGCAGGTCGATCAGGCCAGCAACGTGCTGAAGCAGGCTCCCCACACGGTTTCAGATTTGCTCACTGAGTGGAATCGGCCCTACTCCCGTGAAACAGCCGTTTACCCCACCCCTTGGACACGCCAACACAAATTTTGGCCCGTTGTCAACCGAATTGATCAAGCCTATGCGATCGCAACTTGGTCTGTGCCTGTCCACCTCTGAGTGCATATACTAATTAGCATCGGTATACTCGATCCGCTTTAATGGCGAGATGGCTAACGGGCGTGGGCACTCTCAGGGGGCAGGCAAAACTGATTCTGCCCACTCTCTCGTCTATTTTGTTTCCAGACATGAAGCTCTCCATGAGCAAGGTTCTTATCATTGACGAACAGCAAGTTCGTGCAATAAGAAGTTTGCTGAGCGATCGCGCTCAGAGATTCTGCACGGCTACCGAGACTTTCTGCCACCAAACTCGCTATTTCTAGCGCTGCTTTCTACCGTTTTAAGATTTAGCCATAGAAAGATAAACCCCAATTGAGACGTTCCAAGCCTAACCCGACTGCTGCTGCGCTTATCTGACTAAAGCCATGAAGAGAATCTTAGTAATTGAGGATGAACCTCAGGTTCGAGCCAATATCCGGGAAATTTTAGAGTTTAACGATTTTGCTGTGGTTACGGCTACAAATGGCATAGCAGGCATTCAGCTTGCTAAACAAGAGCAGCCAGAAATTATTATCTGTGATTTGATGATGCCAGGACTGGACGGCTTCGGTGTTTTAGAAGCGCTGCGCCAAGAGCCTAAAACAGCGTTTATACCGCTGATTTTTTTGACGGCCCGCAGCGATCGCTCAGACATGCGTCGTGGCATGGAACTAGGAGCTGATGACTATTTGACCAAGCCCTTTGAACCTTCTGAGCTGCTACGAGCAGTGACTGCTCGCTTAAACAAACAAGCCTCTATCATCCAACACTACAGCGATCAAGTCGTAGCAGCTAAAAACCAGCTAGACCACGCCATGCATCACCATACGATCACGGATTTGCCGAATTGGCTGGCGCTGCAAAAGACTTTTAACCATCAGCAAAGTCAAAGCTCTCATCCTTTGGCCTTAATTGCCCTGTACGTTCGAGACTTCAGCGCAATTCGTACTAGTTTAGGTCAAACCTTTAGCAGTTTACTGCTGCGAGACATCGTCCAAAGAATTCAACACTGCTGCGAGACATCACAGATTACCGTAGAGCTAATTAGCCATCTTGAAACTGATTTATTTGGCGTGTTGCTGACAGAACCAGAGCAGGCTCATCAGCTTTCTCAACGGCTTATAGCGAAGCTATCACAGCCTTATCACATTAACAATCACCGCATCTCTGTAAAAGTACTGACCGGAGTGGCTGTTTATCCCGCTCAAAGCGATAGCTTAGAAGCCCTGGTTCGCCAGGCTGAGTCTGAAATTGTCCAGGCAATCAGTCTAGATACAGGAGTACAACCTGCTGATATAGCGACCAGTTCTCAAAGTCCTTGCGGCTTGCTGTCCTCTTCTTTTTCCCTCTTTGAACACCTGAAGAATGCTCTTGAAGAAAATGAATTCAGCATCCATTACCAGCCACAGGTTGATCTGAAGTCAGGCCAAATTACCGGGGCAGAGGCTTTGCTACGCTGGCATCATCCAGAACTAGGCATGGTCTCTCCGGCTCAGTTTATTCCTATTGCAGAAGAAAGCAACTTAATCATCCCGATTGGCGAATGGGTTTTAAGCACTGTCTGCAGACAGTTGAAACAATGGCAGCTAAAGAACTTTCAGCCAATAACTATTGCTGTCAATCTATCTGCACAACAGTTTAAGCAGCCTGATTTAACTGATAAAATTTGTCACTTCCTGAAAAAGAACGATCTAAGTCCGTTCTTTCTAGATGTAGAGCTAACCGAAAGTCTGTTAATTCGAGATACTGAGCTAACCCTCAAAACACTGCATCAGTTTAAGGAATTGGGCATCAATATTGCAGTAGACGATTTCGGTACCGGATATTCGTCACTCAGCTATTTACAGCGTTTCCCCTTTGACACGCTAAAAATTGATCAGTGCTTCGTGCGTAACATTAATAACAACTCAGGCAATATGGCGATCGTGAAGGCTATTATTCAAATGGCTCACAGCTTGAATCTCTCAACCATTGCTGAAGGAGTAGAAACAGCCGAGGAACTTTCATTTTTACAAAAAAATAACTGTGAAGCTATCCAGGGATACCTTTTCAGCCCTCCACTGACGGCTAGTAGCTTTGAAAAAATGTTGGTTTTGGCGAGTTCTCAAGGGGCATAATTCTAGCTTTTATTGTGCGATCATTACGGTCGATAGTAAATATTTCTACGATGAATTTTGATAATTAACCGAGGAATGATGACTGAAAAATGCGTTCTTATTATTGATGACGAAACTGACATTCGAGAAATTATCAAAATCAGCTTGCAAATAACTAAAGGTTGGAAGGTGATATTGGCGTCATCAGGCAGGCAAGGTTTATCTTTAGCTCAGACTCATCAGCCCGACGTCATTTTGTTAGATGTCACAATGCCAGGAATGAGTGGGCTTGATACGCTAAGCCAGCTTGTTCAACATCCATTGACTCAAACGATTCCCGTTATTTTACTAACTGCAAAAATTCAGGTTAGTAATCCCAATTTTTATATAGAGACCGGAGCCAAAGCAGTTTTAACTAAGCCCTTTGATCCAAGTTTGCTAGGGGATCACGTCGAAAGAGTAATTAGATGAAAATTAGTGCGACGCTGATAACAGCAAATCCATATATGGCTAGTTTAGGCTGCATCGTAATTTACCCTACAAATTGTTCATAGCTATAAAACTCAAGTACGATGGACGCCAAAACCATACCGTCTGACGACGAGAATCTTAATCTGTTCGACAGGTCTTCAGATGAAATTCATTCACAGATTACGCAGGAGCTTCGAACGTCTTTAACGCCTATTCAGGCTGCCCTGACGCTTTTAGAAAAAGGCATTGTTACTGCCGAATCAGAATCAGGCAAGCATTTGCTCAAGCTTGCTCTCGGCAATACCAATCGCCTGTTGCGCATGATTCAGATTATTGAAAGCGAACATATTTTTAACTATACGACTTTACTTGCCGACTCTAATAATAATATAGAAATTGAAAAAGACTTAAATTTGGCTTTAGCTCGACAGGAACTGAAACTTTTTTATCAGCCAATTATTTGCTTAAAGTCCGGGAAAATTAAAAGTTTTGAGGCTCTGGTTCGTTGGCAGCATCCTACAAAAGGAATGCTAAGTCCTGATAAATTCATCTCTGTTGCCGAGAATTCAGGACTGATACATGATTTAGGAATCTACGTATTTGAGCAGGCTTGCCAGCAGTTACAGAACTGGCAGCAGCAGTTCAAGACAGAACCATCGTTACAACTCAGTATTAACCTGTCTGGTTTGCAGCTAATTCACCCCGATCTCTCTCACATTTTCGGCAAGATTTTCACAAAAAGCGGTCTCTCACCCGGCTCTCTAAATTTAGAAATTACCGAAAGCGCATTAACTCAAGAAGATTGGCTAACCCTATCTAACATCAAAGCGCTAAAGCAGCTTGGCATAGAGTTCAGCGTAGATGACTTTGGTACGGGGTATTCTTCACTAAGCCGTTTGGAGGACTTCCCTATCAATACACTCAAGATTGACAGATCTTTCGTTCAGCTAAAGCGGTGGCAGCTTGTCAAGGCTATTCTGCTGATTGCCAGTAGCTTAAACCTGAATGTTATCATTGAGGGAATTGAAACATTTGAAGAACTCGAATCTTTACGAGCTATTGGAGGTCGAGTCTTTCAAGGCTACTTCTTTTCTGAGCCAATTGATGGTTTAACGGCAACTCACCTGATTCAAAGCTCTTTGCTATAAGACGATACTCGAAGGTCTTCTGTGAGATATCGATCTTTTAATCCCCCCTTAACCTTCCTTAGAGAGGACTTCCAAACCGATCCCTCCCTTTGTATGGGGGCAAGGGGGAATTCCGAGTGCTAAATATGACAGCATCTTCCTTTCAAACAGCCTCTAAACTCAAACAGCCTCTAAACTTCTTGCTCGCAACAAAGTTTTCATAAAGACTCTCTAAGCATACTGGCTTTGTAGTAATGCTCTTTACCTAGGGCAAGAAACATTTAGTTGAAGTTTTGTGTAGCAGCTAGAATCCTTCTTCGAGCGGGAATTTTAAGCTAGTGTAGTGAATAATACAGGCAGCTCGTATGCTTAAATTAGTTATCTTTCAACGCCAAATTATCTTTCAAAAGCTTTAAGAATTTTCTACTGCTCACTGAGATTTAATCTTTTTTCAGCGAGATTTTATATTTTTATATAGTATCCTCAGCGAGATTAAAATTTTGAATTCAACAGATTCTCTTCAGCTAGGCCGATCGCTTACAGCCGCTTATAGTGCGATAGGTTGCGACATGAAGTCTTCTTCCAGGGAAAATATTTTAATTGTTGATGATACTCCTGATAATCTGCGGCTGCTCTCTCAAATGCTATCGCAGCATGGATATGAGGTGCGTAAGGCTTTGAGTGGGCCGATGGCGTTAACCTCAGCCAAGATTGAGCCGCCAGACCTGATTTTGTTAGATATTCAAATGCCTCAAATGGACGGATATCAGGTTTGTGAAGCGCTTAAAGCCGATGCCAAGACGGCTGAAATTCCGGTTATATTCATCAGTGCTCTTGATGACGTCTTAGATAAAGTGAGGGCGTTTGCAGTGGGAGGGGGGGACTATGTTGCCAAACCCTTTCAGTCTGCTGAGGTGCTGGCCCGAGTGCAGCATCAGCTCAGTTTGCAGCAGCTTCAGAGGCAGATGATTGAGCAGAATCAACAGCTTGAACAATCGAATCGAGAACTTGAGCAATTCGCTTATACTCTCTCCCACGATCTGCAGCAGCCATTGCAAACGATTACAGGATTTGCCAAGCTGATTAAACTACAGTACCAAAATCAGCTAGACTCGCAGATTGCCCAGTACTTAATCCGCATGGAAGCGGCGGGTGAACGAATGCAGGCATTTATTCAAGATCTCTTGACCTATTCTCAGTCTAGTACCTGTGAGCTTGATTTCCAGCCTGTAGATTGCGAACAGGTCTTAAGTCAGGCACTAGAAAATTTAGACGGTTTAATCAAAGACAAACCTGTAGAAATAGATCGTGATCTAATGCCCTGGGTGCTGGGTAGTGAGATGCAGCTGGTAAGACTGTTTCAAAACCTCTTGAGCAATGCTATTAAGTTTGTACCACTGGAGGCGATCGCTCGTATAAAAGTATCTGTTCAGCTCACAGAGGGACAGTATCTGTTCGGAGTTGAGGACAATGGTATTGGGATTGCTGCCGAGGATTTAGAGCGGATTTTTGATGTTTTTCAACGTCTGCACCCTACCCAGGTACGGGAAGGCAATGGTATTGGTCTGGCAACCTGCAAGAAAATTGTCAAGCTGCACTGTGGCCGTATTTGGGCAGAGTCAGCAGTGGGTCAGGGAACGACGTTTTACTTTACGCTAATGCCTGCAAAAGACTTGGCGACAGCTCGATAGCTCTTCTGAACATTCCAGTCGCTTTTAGCTGCTCTTAATCCGTTCTTGGCCAGACTCCAGATCAGTTTCCAAAACCTCTAGTCTGTAGCAGCCGTTTTCGACGCTGACGGGCGATCGCCTGCAAATCGACATTGCGATCGGTTTCATCAACAATTTCTCCGGTCAGCACCTCCAGCACGTCTTCTAAAGTAACGACACCCGATACGCCGCCGTACTCATCAACCACTACCATCAGATGTTCTCGATTAGCTTGAAAAGTTTTTAGCAGGCGATCGGCTCGCTCAACCTCGGGTACAAAATGAACCGAGCGAGCTAGCTCAGCGGCAGGCTGATTGCCCTGTCCTTGTACCAGTGCCGTTAGCAGCTCATACTTCAGCGCTACACCCAGGACGTGATCGATGTCAGCCTCAATGATGAGAATGCGAGAATGCTGTGAAGCAATGATGTCTTGCTTGAGGGTGGCGAGTGCCTGATGGCCAGGAATGTAGGTGAGGGCTACCCGAGGCGTCATTAAATGCTCGGCTGTGAGATCATTGAGCCGAAAGACGCGCTGGATCATATCGGCTTCGTCATCTTCAATGACGCCAGCCTGCAAACCTAGCTTTGCCAGCAGCTTGATCTCGGCTTCATTGGTAATCGGGCGCTGGTTGCCCTGGGTTAGCGGAGCTGTGATGTGCTCTAGCAGCCAGACCAAAGGAGAAAACAGCCAGGTCAACCAGCGCACGGGTATTGCCACAAAAAGACCAATTGGCTCAGCGTATCGTTCTCCTAAAGTTTTGGGAACAATCTCGCCAAAAATAATAATCGCAAAGGTCAAAATTCCTGAAAATATCCCCAAAAGGCCATCCCCAAAAGCTTTGCTGGCTAAGCTACCCATAACAATGCTGCCAACAATGTTGAAAATGTTGTTAAGAATGACAATGGTGGCAACTGGACGATTGATTTTCTCTCGAATAGCCAACAAAGCAACCGCAGCCGGTTTTTTAGACTGGGCAATTTGACGGGCTTTGAGAAGGGAAATAGACAGTAAAGCGGTTTCAGTACCCGAGCACAGGGCGGACCCTACGAGGACGATTAAAACCGCGATCGCAAGTTGCAGCATAGTAAAGGCTGTTCGTTAGTTAGCAGAAATTTTATCGATAAGCGCAATGAACACCAGAAATGTTAATGCACTGCTATGATCCTGCTAATTCCAATGTACGACGTTCAATAGGCGCTTTACCTGTTCTTCATGAGTGAACCTGTTTTAGACGTTCGCAATCTCAAAGTTCAGTTTCGCTCTGATAACCAGATCATCACTGCTGTTGATGATATTTCTTTTCAAGTCAATCGTGGACAGACTTTAGGGATTGTCGGAGAATCTGGTTCGGGTAAGTCGGTGACTTCCCTGGCGGTAATGGGTTTAGTACCCGATCCGCCGGGTAAAATCACCAGCGGAGAAATTTGGTTTTATCCAGATGAAACTGAGCCGATAGACTTGAGAAGCCTGCCAGCATCGCAGATGCAGCAGTACCGGGGCGGTCAGGTTTCGATGATTTTTCAAGAACCGATGAGTTCTTTGAATCCGGTTTATACCTGCGGTTTTCAGCTAACAGAAGCCATTCGGCAGCACCAAAACATCTCTAAGAATGCCGCCCGCGCTCAGGCAGCTGCGCGACTGCAAGAGGTAAAGCTGCTGCCGGATGATGATGCACTCAGGCAGATGCTAGCAGAGCAGGGCCTGAGCGATCGCCAGATTTCACAGGAAACAGATCGCCGCAAGCAAACTTTGCTTAACCGCTATCCCCATGAACTCTCAGGTGGGCAGCTACAGCGGGTGATGATTGCAATGGCGATCGCCTGCAATCCGTCTGTCTTAATTGCGGATGAGCCGACAACCGCGCTGGATGTGACCGTACAGGCCACGATTGTCGATCTGCTGCGAGAACTGCGCGATCGCCGGGGTATGTCTTTAATTTTTATCACTCACGATCTGGGCCTAATTGCTGAAATTGCCGATCGTGTCGTGGTGATGTATCAGGG
This sequence comes from Leptolyngbyaceae cyanobacterium RM1_1_2, assembly GCA_012032345.1. GTDB lineage: Bacteria > Cyanobacteriota > Cyanobacteriia > Phormidesmidales > Phormidesmidaceae > Sphaerothrix. The sequence goes on from JAAUQI010000028.1 coordinate 20,227, forward strand.
CAAAATTTTAGAGTCTGGTTCAGTTTGGGAGATTTTTTCAAACCCGCAGCATCCCTACACCAAAGGGCTTTTGGCCTGCCGACCCCAGCCCGACCAGAGGCTCAGATCTTTGCCCACCGTTTCTGACTTTATGGAAGTCGAGCGCTCAGAGACAGGAGAACTCGAAATTCGCTCCAAGCCGCTTGAAGTCACAGAGGCCCTGCGCCAAAATGCCTGCATGGACGAGGGCGAAATGGGCGATCGCCTGGCTCGCCTAGAAAAAGAAGGGCCTTTGCTGGCGGTTCAAGATCTGCGGGTGGGCTACCCGATTCGCGGTATTTTTGGTCAAACCCAGCGGTACGTGATGGCGGTCAATGGCGTCTCTTTTGAGGTCTATCGCGGCGAAACCTTTGGCCTAGTAGGAGAATCTGGCTGCGGCAAAACCACTTTGGGACGGGCTTTGCTGCGCCTGATTAAGCCGATGCAGGGGCGGGTGCTGTTTGAGGGGCAAAATATTTACGCCCTCAGCCGTAAGCAGCTGCGACAGCTCCGGCGCAATATGCAGATTATTTTTCAAGATCCGTTCAGCTCTTTAGATCCTCGCATTAGCATTGGTGAGGCGATCGCTGAACCGCTCAAAATTCACGGCGTCGTCAAAAGCAGGCGCAATCAGCGCGAACGGGTGGCTTATTTGCTGGAGCGAGTGGGCCTGTCACCCGACTGCATAAACCGTTTCCCTCACGAATTTTCTGGAGGGCAGCGACAGCGGGTTTGCATCGCTCGGGCTTTGGCGCTCAACCCCAAGTTTATTATCTGCGATGAGTCAGTTTCAGCCCTGGATGTCTCAGTGCAGGCGCAGGTGCTAAACCTGCTCAAAGAGCTACAGGCTGAGTTTGACCTCACCTATATTTTTATTTCCCACGATCTGGCGGTTGTGAAGTTCATGAGCGATCGCATTTTGGTGATGAACCAGGGCAAGATCGAAGAAATTGGCTCCGCTGAACAAATCTACCGTCAGCCCCAGCAGCCCTATACTCAAAAGCTGATTGCCTCAATTCCCTTAGGTAACCTAGATCGGATTCGAGAAATTCAAAGCGGGCGATCGCTAGTCAGCTAAAGAGCGGGGGGGCAAGGTGAAGCCATCTTCAGCACCCCCCGACTCCCTCACCTACTCCACCCAGACTCGCTGGGTCACAACCACAAACCACTCGCTAGGCCGACCAGTGGGTATGGGGTCGCTCCAGTCGTTGGGTTCAGCATAGCCCTGCTTGTGCTGGGCTTTGATGGTGATGCGAATGGCCGAAAACCCTCGCCATCCCTTCACGTAAACGCATATCAGGGTGACCAGGGCTTACCATAAGCACAGTTTCCAGACTGCGGTGACAGTTTGGGACTTAGGTGTCTGTAGGTGCTTGTTACACCTGCAGGCACTGCTAAAGTTTCCGAATTCTGCGTAGTTTGGCTGCCCCTCGGGACAGCTTAGGGTAGAAAATAGGGTATAAAAGACCCGAAGTCAACCCTAACGCGCTATATTTCTTTGGGCTATGTCTCATTTTTTCAGGCTAGCGGGTGCTAGAACCACTCTGGTTGCTTTAGCTAACCGCGATCGCCGTGATTACGGGCTAACCCTGATCGCCAAAGTAGTTCCCATGATGGCTGAGCATCAGTCGATCTAGCCCTAGTTCCTCCTTAGTTTTTAGGAAGGCTGCTGCTCGCGCTCAAGCTTGGTTTGCATAAATCTAGCCTGTAGAATCATCCAAACAAAGGGCATATCTCTGAGCAAATAACGTTTCCACAGCCGATTAGGCTCAGACAGCAGCCGATAGAGCCATTCAAAACCCAACTCGCTGATGTATCGCGGTGCCCTAGGCTTGTTGCCCGCTTCAAAATCAATTGCTGCACCGACAGCCAAAAAGATGTCAATGTTAGGAAGGCAATCTCGGTACTGAGCAATCCATTTTTCTTGCTTGGGAGCGCCTACCCCTACAACTAGGACGTTTGCTCCAGAGTGCTTGATTTGCTCTAGAATTTCCTGGCACTCCATCTTATTTTGCTCAAAACCAAAGGACGGTGAATGGGCTTGAATAATGATTTCGCGGCCCAATTTGGCATTGATGTTTTGGCGGGCCCGTTCAGCAACGCCCTCAGCGCCACCCAGCATAAATATTTTGATGGCTTCGTTATGCTGGTGGTGCTGACAAAACATAGGCAGCAGGTCAGAGCCGGAAATCTTGGCCTTAAGTGGTGTCCCTAAAAACTTAGAGGCATACATCAGAATTTGGCTGTCACAAACTTTGTAGTCTGCTCTACGATAAGCCTGCACAAACTCCTCATCTTCTTGCAGCTTCATCACATGATCCACGTTGGGGGTGAAAACCACACCGTGTTTGAGCTGTCGCAGAAAATCGAGGGCGTCAATATTGTCGATCTCAACGTTGAGGATTTTGACTCGCTTTTTGTCCAGAGTCTTTTGGCGCTGGCTGCGGCTTTGGTGCTGGATTTCACGAGCGACGGAGCCTAAAAACGCTCTGCGAACATCTGCGTAAAGTGCTTGAACTTTGTTGGCTGAAACTGTTTTGTTCGTATTCGTATTCAAAGGCAACAGCAGTTTTCTCAGAGCGGCTGGCAGTCGGAACATCATGATTAACAGTAATAGTCAGAAGTAGTTTGGTTCGCGCTTGACCGCACCCGGCTAATCCAATTAAATCCTTGGTAGTTTTCCTAAAGGGCAAGACGTTTTAACTTTTGTGAATGTTTCATGGTTTTGTCCCATTTTTTAATTAACTGTGAAGCCAGTTAGGTTTGTGTTTATTCTAAGGCCAGCTTACGGTAAATTTTTGTAAACGCCCATCCTTCCCAAGATGGTTTTGCCGCAGTGTCTCTATATATCCTGACTGTCTGTAGTTGTGTCTACGACCTCTAGAGTTATGCAGGTTGCTCTAGCGCTGCTGAAAAAACGCCCTCTGCTAGAGGGCTAGGAGCAAGGCGCTATAGAAGGTCGCTCCGGTAGCAAAAGCCCAAAACTGGCTTTCTCGCTCTTCGGGTAGCTCTTCTTTGAGCACGTTGAGAATAATCCCCCCGGCTAAAAAAGCAAACAAAACCGCGATCGCGGCCTCAGAGATTTCTGTACTATTGCCGACAACCCAGCCGACTAGGACGGTAGCAGCCAGAATCCAGCGGCCTGAGCCATGGTAGGTGCGTTTGTGATCCTGCTGTAAACCGACGTCGTTGACAAGAAAATGTAGGGACATGGCAATAATGAAGAATAGCAGACCTTTGAAGCTATCGTCTTCTCGGTGCAGCAGCAGGTAGCCAATCAGAGCGTTGTAAACTGCAAAGGCAGCAATGTGTAGCCAGTAAACCTGCAGGCTAGGGGTTTCGTCAGTTTTATGAGGCGATCGCTGCTGAGAACGCTTGACCAGTCGCTCTAAGCCATAGAAAACCGCCAGTCCCAGCAGCGCCATAATGTAGACGTGGCTCTCTACAAAAGCTAGAGGAATGGCTTCAGCCAGGACGCTCTGATGCTGGTTGAGATCGGGCAGCAGATGGATAAACACGTAGGCAACCGACACGCCGCTGGCAAAAGAGAGCCACCAGCTCCGGGGAAAATGGCTCAAAGAGCGAATGTTGACGGCATGGAGGTGAACTGCCATTAAGCAGAATACCCCTGCTAGCGAAACCAGCCAAGATATATCCCAAAGCAGATCAAGCATAGGAATGTCCGCTAGCGACGCAGCTCTAACAGTTCCTGTATAGAAGCCAGCAGTCGGATGCGCACATGCTCAATTTTGGCCTGGTGATTGAGCACAAAGATCCAGCCCACATTGACCTTAAAGAGCGGCGATCGCACTTTTCCTTTAATTTCTGCTTGAACACCGTTTTCAAGCCGAGTGAGTTCCCCCTGTAGCGGTTCTAGCTGCATGTTGCTAGCTTCCTGGCTGAGATAAGCCGCGATCGCTTCGGCTCCCATAATAGGTTCCTCAAACGGAGGCTGAAGCTGGCCTTCTGGTGCAAACAAGTCGGCAGCGGCGTTAAACTCGCCCTGGTTGAGTCTTTCAAAGTACTGACAGAGCGTCGGAATTTCGTACCAGTGAGCCGCTGCCGAATCGAGTAAGGAAAACGAAGTCATTATTTCAAAGCAGTTCTGAGCAGTTCTGGATTTTAGGGGAGTTGAGCTGCGCTTCTGTCTCTCCGAAGCTATCTATATCACAGGCTCAAAACTTCCTCGCCCACCGTGGGATGGATACCCAAAGTATGGCTCAGGTTTTGAAGTGTAATCCCGTGACGAATAGCGACAGCTACGCTTTGAACAATATCAGCAGCATGATCGCCTACTAAGTGCAGCCCTACAACCTGCGATGACTGCTGATTGACAATCAGTTTAATCAGCCCCTCACCCGACTGCTGGCTCAGGCTGTAGCGCAGCGGCTCAAACGATTTGCAGTGAACCTGCATGTCTGCTCCCAGGGTTTCCCTGGCGGCGGCTTCGGTTAGCCCTACCGTGGCGGCTTCGGGACGGGCAAATACGGCTGAAGTAATATAGTCGCAGGCGATGGCGGTTGCTTGGCCCAAGAGGGTTTGGGCCACAGCTTCGCCTTCGGCTCTAGCCACAGGGGTTAGCGGCTGGTTGCAGTGGGTGCAGTCGCCCACTGCAAAAATGTGGGCCTGACTGGTACGCCCGTAGTCATCGACTGCGATCGCGCCTGATTCTGTTTCAATCCCGGCCTGCTCCAGATTTAACCCGTCTAAATTGGGCTGGCGACCCAGTGCCATCAGTACGCAGTCGGCCTGCAGCGGCTCAGACTGATCATTGAGTTTGAGCTGTAGACCCTGAGGCGTTTTCTCCAAAGACTCTGCCTGAGTTTCGCCAAAGAAGCGAATACCGCGCTCAGTGAGTGCGCTCTGTACGGCGCAGCGAATATCACTGTCAAACCCTGTGAGAATCTGGCTGTCTTTTTCTATCAGCGTCACCTCGCAGTCTAGCCAGTTTAGCAAGCTGCCAAACTCAACGCCAATGTAGCCACCGCCAATGATAGCTATGCGTTTAGGCAAAGCCTCAAGCATGAACATCTGCCGTGAGGTAATGGCGTGTTCCATACCGGGGCCATTCAGGCGGGTCGGGTGAGCACCCACAGCCAAGACAATATGGGCAGCACTTACCCTGCGATCGCCAATCTGGAGCTGATGCTGATCGACAAAGCTAGCCCTGCCGTTCAGGTAGGTTGCCCCTGTAGCCTCAAGCTGCGATCGCAGTGACTGGTTAATTCCAGCAATGTGCTGCTGCATCGCCTGCTTCAAGACAGACCAGTCAAACAGTCCCTGGGAGTTGACCCAGCCATAGCCCGCTGCCATCGCCTGCTCCTTAGCAATGTCAGCAGCATAGACCATCAGCTTTTTGGGCACACAGCCGCGATTGGCACAGGTGCCTCCGATTTTCTCTTGCTCAGCGATCGCCACTTTCAATCCGCCTTTAGCTGCCCGCTTAGCCGCTGATAGGCCAGCAGAGCCAGCCCCGACCACCAGCAGGTCATAATCAAAGCCTTGAGAATTTTTCATAATTAAACAGTAATTTGCTCAAGCTACTTTTTGGGGTGCTGACGCTAATACCCGTTCGTAGACAGCTAAATAGCCGTCTGTCATGGCTTCGTAGCTAAAATGCTGCTGCACTCGCTGGCGACAGCGTAAGCGATCGATTTGATCGATCTGCGAAACGGCTTTGACCATGTCCTCGACGTCATCGCAAATAAATCCGGTTTTGCCCGACTCAATCACTTCAGGTACTGCCCCCATCCCCATAGCAATCACAGGCGTCCCCGTCGCCATCGACTCCACCATGACTAGGCCAAACGGCTCATGCCAGGTAATTGGAAACAGGGTAGCGATCGCCTGACTCAAAAGCTGCGTCTTTTCCTCATGGCTGGCCTCGCCCAAAAACTGAATTTGGTCGTCATCAAAGTGAGCCGCAACTTCCTGCTCAAAATAGTCTCGATCTTTGCTGTCAACCTTGCCAGCCAGCCTGAGCGGCAGCCCCGCCTTTTTAGCGATGGCGATCGCGTGGTGTGGGCCTTTGCTGGGGGACATCCGACCTAAAAAAGCCAGGTAAGGCGGATCTTGAGGTTGCTCAACGAACGGAAAGCGATCGGGATCAATGCCGTTATAGACAGTGGCAATGTAGTTTAGCTGCGGTGCTAGCTCCTGCTGAGCTTTGCTGATGCTGACGAAGTTTTGATTAGGGTAGCGGAGGTAAAGCTTACGGTGGTCTTTGCCAAAGTTGCTGTGCATGGTGTAGACAGTGGGCCGCTTGATCAAGTGCGCGATCGGCAGCGGCGGAATCCACTTGTGGATATGTACAACATCAAAACTCTCAATCCGCTCTAGTAGCTGCTGGAGCTGGATCATCTCATACACCATCGGCTCCTCGATGGCGTCATTGCCGCGAATGGGTTCTGCTATGGCGGCGACGAGTTCTGCTTGAGTTAAAGAATCACCCGATGCAAACAAAGTAACGTCGTGTTTGCGGCGCACTAGCTCGTCGGTCAAGAAGCTAACAATTAGTTCTATACCACCATAGGCAGGCGGTGGGACTCGCTCCCAGAGGGGGGCTACTTGAGCAATTCGCATGGGCGCTCTCCTAGAATATATTAAACAGCTTTGAAATAAAATCTATCGGTTTTTATCGGTTAGTTTTCATCCTGCCGCAGCAGTGAGTCAAGCAGTGTCTGCCAATCAGAGACAGTAGCGCTAGAGTCAAGCGAGTCTGCTTTGGCACCGTTGATCAAAAAGGTAGGCGTTGACCAAATACCTCGGGCGATCGCATATCGAACCGAATGCTTGGCCTGTTTTTCGAGTTGCTCACTGGCCAGCTTTTTGAGCAGGTAAGCCCGGTCGGGCAGCTCCGAGAAGTCTTCTATAAATTCTGAAATTAGATTATGTAAATCTAGCTGACTTTTTTGCTTAAAGGCTTCTGCAGAAAACGAAGATTGACGCTCGTAAAGGTATGAAAAGAAACGCCAGAACCGCTCTGGCTCTCCGTCTGCAACCAGCGTGGCCGCTTTAGTTAGATCCCAGCTTTGCCGATGATCGCAAAGCACTGTAGGCACAGCAGTAAAAGCAACCTGTTCACCCCAGCCAGCGACTACCTTTTGCAACGTTTCCCAAGCCCGCTTAGAGAAGGGACACTCGATATCCACAAAAACTTCTGTTTGAATGAGGGCGTTGCCCAATCCGATTCGATAGCCATTGGGTCTAGGTGGAATAGGAATCGACATTTCAGTGAAGGAATCAGTTCGTGAATACCAAAACCATTTATTCACAAAAATCTTAAAAGAAAAACAGCCGTTTTCTCCTCCGCCGCAGGCCATATACTGCCGTATAGCCTGCTGGGCGAGAGCAAAACCTAAGCCTGATTTGCTCGATAACGGATTACCTGAAGCCTTTTGCTGACCGTACAAACTGCCCCTGTCTTAGACCAGTGAGCTATGAGGTCATCAGTAGGTATCAGCCTGTAGAGAGATGACTTTAGGCCGCAAAAAACGTTGTATAGGTCAAGGTAGCAAGTAGTCTTAGTCTGGACAAATGCGAGTCCAAGCGGCAGATCGGCTCAGAACTGCCGCCGCCATTCCAGAGGAAAGGTTGCTGCTTGTGAGTCTGCAGTTTAGGTTTTTTGAGGATTGGCCAATGATAGGTTTTAACGGGATGCTGACTGCGTGGCACTTCATCGCGCAGCTTTCCGACGCTGGCGTAGACACCCCTGAGGAAGCAGCACTCGTTTTTTCAGGCCCTCAGTTTTTTGTGGCGCTGCTGTCGGGTTTGATTCTGGCTTTCGGCTTTCAGATGCTGCTCACTAACTTGTCGGTAGCGGCTGGCGTCTCTTATCTAGCTCATAGCGGCTCAGGTAAGTCGTCTAGCGACGATAGCGGCACATCTATACAGACGATCAGCGTTGCTTTTGGCCTGTGGACGCTGATAACTGTGAGCATTGCTTTGTTTTTTGCCTGCTGGTTAGCTGTCAAGCTCAGCCTGTTTGATAGCTGGGTTTTGGGCACCATTACTGGCTTAGTGATCTGGGGTCTCTACTTCACTTTGCTGGTTTGGATTAGCTCAACAACCGTAGGATCGCTGATTGGCTCTGTAGTTAAGCAAGCAACGGCCAGCTTTCAGGCTGTCGTGGGCACAGCGACCGCAGCGATGAGCGCGAAAGCCACGAGCAACCAGCTAGTGGCGACCGCAGAGGCCGCTGCTGCTGCTGTTCGCCGTGAGTTTACCGAAGGGGTAGATGCTGAAGCTGTCAAAGATACTCTGCAAGACTATATTGCGACTCTGCGATCGCCTGAAGTAGACGTCACCGACCTCGAACAAGAATTTGAGCGCATTGTCAGCGATTCTGATCTCCAGGGTTTAGGGGATTCTGAAGCTCTGCGGCGGGTTGATCGTCAGGTGTTTGTAGATCTTGTTAGCAGCCGCAGTGACTTGTCGCCGCGTGAGGTCAACCGCATTGCCGATCGCCTCTACAAGAGCTGGCAGCGATCGCTGTCACAATCTTCTTCCTCTAGCGGCATTGGCGAACTAGTAGACTATCTGCGAAGTGCCCACCCAGAGGAGATTTCCCAGGGTCTCAACCAGCGGCTAGATCAGCTCCTGCAAGAACTACGACTGCGCCGTCAGGGCCAAGGTCAGGATCAGGCTTCTTCAGACTCAGGCCCAATCAAGCAGGTGCTATCACAGGGTCTCAACACGGTCATGGGAATCGCTATGGGACGTACTGACCTCTCTGATCTTGACGTTGAAAAAATCCTCAGCCAGATTCGCTCTACCCGCGACCAGCTCACCGATCAGGCGCAGAAAGTTGCTAGTCAGGTGGGCGACGAGCAGGCTGAGCCTGTAAGTTTGCTCAAGTCTGACGTCGAAAACTATCTGCTAAATACCTATGTCTGGCAGATGCGCGGCGATCGCTTGGCAGAAACGTTCCGCAACGTGCTTTACGATCCCGATGCCGACCCAGCTACTCTACGGCGGCAGATAGAGCAGCTGAATCGGTCATACTTTGCCGACGTGCTCAAATCTCGCGGCCTGCTAACCCAGGCAGAAATTCAAAAAACCTCTTTACAGCTAGAAACAGTTCGTCAGCAGGTGTTTAGAGAAGTGCAAATGGCCGAGTGGGCGCTGGCTCAAAAGGAACTCCGCCGCGAAGCGGAAATCTTTTTGCAGCTAACGCCCAAAGAGGAATTGCTAACCGATATGGGCGATCGCGCTTTTGAGGCTATCGTTGAAGACTCAGAAGCCACCAGCGAACAGCTTAGAGAACGCTACACGCTGCTGAGTTCCAACTTCATGGTTCAGGTTTTGACCACGCGCCCTGACCTAGATGAAGGAGAAATTCAGCACATTGTCAGTAAGTTTCAGCAAACTCTAAATCGCAAAGTAGGCGATGCTGAAGGCGTGCAGCAGGCAGCTAAGGCCCGTTTGGACAATCAGTGGCAGCAGGTGCAAGACTATCTGCGCAACACTGGCAAAGCCGAGCTAAATCCTGAAGGCATCAAACGCGACCTGCAGACCCTGCTAGATGAACCTGAGACCGGAATTCGTCAGCTCCGGGGGCGACTGTCTCACTTTGACCGGGATACCCTAGTGCAGCTTTTGAGCCAGCGGCCCGACATCTCTGAGGCTGACGTTGACCAGATTGTCAGCCAGGTGGAAGGCAACTGGTACCAGCTCATGAGCGCACCGCAGCAGCTCAGCACTCAGGTACAGGAAAAGTACCATCAGGCGACTACGGCGATCGCAGACTATCTGCGAGGCACCGGCAAGACTGAGCTAAACCCTGAGGGCATTCAGCGGGACTTGCAAAAGCTGCTGGACGATCCCAAGGTTGGCGCCAAAGCTATTCAGGCCCGACTGGCCCGTATGGATCGAGACACGCTAGTGCAGCTTTTGAGCCAGCGCGACGACCTCAGCGAAGCCGAAGTCAATCAGGTAATTGACCAGATCTTAGACTCTATTCGCAATCTGCTGCGATCGCCGCGTCGTTTAGCCCGTCGCGCTCAGGAGCAGATCCAGTCCTTTGAAGCGGCGCTGGAAAATTATCTGCTCAGCACAGACAAGGCTGAACTGCATCCTGAGGGCATCAAGCGGGATCTACAAATTTTGCTAGAAGACCCGCGTTTAGGTGCAGAGAAAATTGGCGATCGCCTGTCTCGGATGGATCGAGACACGCTGGTGGCGCTGCTGGCTCAGCGTCAAGACCTCTCCCGTGAAGAAGCCAGTGAAATTGTCGCCCGAGTTGAAACGGTGCGCGATCGCATCCAGGCTCAAATTAAAATGGTGCAGCACCGTATAGAGTCAGTGATTGATAGTATCCTCAGCCGCATTCGTCGCTATCTCAACTCGCTGGATCGGCCTGAGCTTAACTACGAGGGTGTTCAGCGGGATATTCGTAAACTGTTTAACGATCCCCAGGCAGGTTTCTCAGCTCTAGGCGATCGCCTTTCACAGTTTGATCGAAATACGCTGGTGGCGATCGTTAGCTCTCACGACAGCATCTCTCAATCTGACGCCAACCGCGTGATCGACCAAATTGAGGCGGCTCGTGAGAGCGTCCTGCGTCGAGCACAGCGCATAGAGACCCAGATTGAGGCGCGGCTTCAGGCTCTGAAGCAACAGGCCCACGATCAGCTTGAGGCCACTAAGAAATCCGCAGAAGCGGCGGCCTGGTGGCTTTTTGGCACAGCTTTGGTTTCTGCGATTGTCTCAGGTGTGGCGGGGGGTATTGCCGTCATCAACTAGCTCGACAGTTTTATCCCAAAACTCAAGCTCTCCTTAAGTCGAGGAGAGCTTTTTGTATATAGCAAACCGCAGTTTGGTTAGGACAACTCAGATTGCTGAATCTTTACGTGACCGGCATTCTATTCGTCCTTCATCCTTCTGCCTTTCGCTATAGCGCCAATCTGGTCTGTCTTGGTTTGGCAATAGCCCTTATTCCCCTACAGCGGCCCCCCCTTCCGGCCCTTGCAGATATCCAGACTGAGGATATTCAAAAGCATGATCAGCAAAATACTGCTTGGCTCTTTGAATCAGATCGGTTTGATATAAAAACTCATCGCGGGCATCCATCGGATAGGCTTTGAGCTTGAACTGGGTGCCCCAGGGCCGCTCTTGGGCAATTACCACAACGGGCAGATCTAAGCGAGTATATTTACTGCTGTAGGCGGTTTGACAAAGAATTTGTCGGGTCTGAGCCACATCAACTGCGTGAGAAAAGTAAAAGTTGGTCACTACCTGAGCTTCTAGATCGCCGCTGTTGGCATTAATGATTGGTTCTGTCCAGATTTTGCTGTGGGGGACGCTCACTAAGCTGTCACTGGGGGTACGGATTTGCACCCGGCGCAGCCCGTAGTCCGTAATTTCGCCGTAGGTTTCGCCAATACGCACGCGATCGCCAACGCGATAGGGCACTTCATACAGTCCCACCACTCCCGCAATAATGGAGCTGACATAGTCCTTGAAGGCAAACCCCAGCGCCACTGCCAGCGTTCCGGTCAGGGCAAACAGGTTACGGGCTGAGAGATTGAGGAAAAGGTTAGAAACATAAACGATCGACACCAGCAGCACAAATGCCCGCAGGAAAGGCAGGCCCTGCTTAGTTAGCAGCCGAAACCGTCGCGGCACCCGTTCTGAAATCCAGTCGGTGAAGTTGTCAATTGCCAGCAGCAGGCCATAGGCGATGCCAATCGCAATGACCGCTGACAAAACAGTAGAAAAGTTAATTTCCGCCAGCCACCGTTTGGCAAATTCGCTGGGCTTGTTACTTTGCATTAACAGGGCAGAATGGGCTAAGGTCGCCTGACAGAGAAGCATAGTCAGCGATCGCCTCCAATGACGAAGTTATTTTGCCGCAGTCGGTCTTGCAGTTTGGGATAGTAGGCAGGCTCGACAGTGAGTATGCCGTCTTGGTTATGTAAGACTTCCTGGCGCAGTAGCTTTTGTACCTGCGCCCGTACCTGCACCTCTAGCTCCCCCAGACTCAGCGCTAGGTGCGGCACGGTGATGCTGCCGTGCAGCAATATGGCATAGATCAAATAGTCTTCGGCGGCTGAGAGATCGGGCATTTCAGGGTAGCGGGCCCGCTGCTGCTTGAGGCTGCCAGCGGCCAAAATCTCAGCTACGGTAGCTTCAGGCGGTAGCGAGTCAGGGTCAGTCTCTGATTCTGATTTTGTCGAGCCGAGCTGGTACCTGAGCGAGGTGCGCCACAGCCGTGCCGCCACGCCGCTAATGCCGTGGGAGATATTGGCTAAGTCCTCATACAGGGCAGTCGCTTTTTCTTCCCGCGAGGTATCCGATTGCGATCGCCCTTCAGCCAGATGAACCTGAGTGTCTAAAGTTTTGAGCAGGGGCTGTAGCCAGTTTTGAAGCTGTTCGCCCTCTAACCTGGGCAGATGGGCGGTTTGTTCTAGATAAGCTTCAATTTGACAAACAATATTGAGATACTTCCAGGCCCAGGAATTGCAGCCAATCAGCCAAAATCGAGAGAGATCAGCTGTAATCATGTCTCGCAACTGCTCAATTGCCTGCCAGCCGCCAATACAGCGCAAAAAATAAATATCTAGGCGCGGAATCACGATAATTAAAGGGCGATCGCTAGCGGTCTCTAGCCCTAGCTCTGTCAAAAACTGCGATCGCGCTGTCTCCAGTGCCTGAGTAATACTACTAGTTTGCTGGGGGCGCTCCTCCAGCGGTAAAACATGCAGTACGTAATTTTTAGCTTCAGGCCAACTCTGCAAACTTTGCTGCAGCAGAGGCGCGAACGGCTCGGCTGGACTGTGCAAAACGGTGAGACTATTTGCGCTAGGTTTGTCTGTCTGCCAGGTATCTAAGTAGTCTTCTAAAGTACTCAGAAGATGGTGGCGACAGGTGGGGTTAACGCTGGCTTCCTGAAGTTTTTGATCTATATGAGCGGCGATCGCAGGCGGCAGGGGATCTAGCTCGTCCTTCTCTGTTACCTTAGCTCGCTGCTTAGACAGCCAGGCTTGAAACTGCTCAAACGGCCAGATCATTCTCCGTGCCTTGGTTGCATTGCATACTCTCAGAATGGGAGGATTTGCGGACTTGGGCCTCTATTTGCAGACCCAACTTAGATCTGGAGAGATCTGGGGTGGTTGCTCAAAGGGACGCTTCCGCCTTAACTTAGTTTTGGTAGACGCTAGTACCGACCATCACCGAAGATAAAAAGATAAAACAAGAAGCTCCCTCGCTGGTCGGCTGATGCAAAATAGGTCTTAAAGATTTGTTGAAACGTTTGGCTTCAAACTGACCGTGGTGTGATCGCATTTAATTCACGCTTGACCGTTAACCCTGCTGCAAGAAGAAGAAAAGTTATGATTGCTCAAGCTACCACATTCCCTATTGACTTAGGGGCTTACCAGTATATCTCCCTCGATCCCTCCATTTCTACACTGACCGACGAACAGCGCCAGGCGCTCAAGTCTAACATTCAGCTCTGCCGGGATGCCATCGTCTTTTTCACCGCCACCGGGGCCGCTAGGGGCGTGGGCGGTCACACGGGTGGCCCTTACGACACAGTGCCCGAAGTCATGATCTTAGATGCCCTCTTTCGCGGCAATCCTGATCAGTTTGTGCCAGTCTTCTTTGATGAAGCCGGCCACCGAGTCGCTACTCAGTATCTGATGGCGGCTTTAGCAGGCGATTTACCTGCCGAGCAGCTAATGCACTACCGCGAAGCCCACCAAAAACTCCCCGGCCACCCCGAGCTTGGCCTGACTCCAGGGGTCAAATTTAGCGGTGGCCGCCTGGGTCACATCTGGCCGTTTGTCAACGGTGTGGCCCTGGCAAATCCTGGCAAAACGACTTTTTGTCTGGGGTCTGATGGCTCTCAGCAAGAGGGCAATGACGCCGAAGCCGCTCGTCTAGCCGTAGCCCAGCATCTCAACGTCAAGCTGATCGTAGACGATAACGACGTCACTATCGCCGGACACCCCTCTGAGTATCTTCCTGGCTTTAGCGTTCGCCAAACCCTGGAAGGTCATGGTCTCAAGGTGCTTGAAGGCGATGGCGAAGATCTCGACGGCCTCTATGCTCGTATTTGCGAAGCTATCAGCACCTCCGGCCCCGTTGCAGTGATCAACAAGCGCGCCATGAGCGTCGGCATCGAGGGCATTGAGGGCACCACCCACGGCCACGACGTGATTCCGGTGGACGCGGCAATTCGCTACTTAGAATCTCACGGTCAGTCGGCAGCGGCTGACGTCCTCAAAAATATTGAGAAGCCCAAGCAGGACTATACCTTCCTGGGGGCCTCTGATAAGGTCGGCTCTAACCGCAACGTCTTTGGCGAGGCGATGGTCGAAGTGCTTGGGGGCATGAACGCAAGCGATCGCAAAAACAGCGTTTTAGTGGTCGATAATGACTTAGAAGGCTCCTGCGGTCTGACCCAAATTCGCAAGGCATACCCTGAAATCTTCGTCAGCGGCGGCATTATGGAGCGGGGTAACCTCTCAGCAGCGGCAGGCTTTGGCATGGAAAAAGGCAGGCAGGGTGTCTATGCCACCTTCAGCGCCTTCCTGGAAATGTCAATCTCTGAAATCACGATGGCGCGGCTAAACTTCGCCAATCTGCTCTGTCACTTTTCCCACGCTGGCATTGATGACATGGCAGATAACACCTGCCACTTCGGCATCAACAACATGTTTGCCGACAATGGTCTAGATGACGGCCACGAAACTCGTCTTTATTTCCCGGCTGATGCCAACCAGATGAGAGCCTGCGTCAAAAAGGTTTTTGGCGATTCGGGGCTGCGCTTTATCTTCTCGACTCGCTCTAAGGTGCCGATGATTCTCGACGCCGACGGCAACGAGATGTTTGCTGGAGACTACAGCTTTACACCGGGCAAAGACGAAGTGATTCGGGAAGGCTCGGCAGGCTACATTGTCACCTTTGGCGACTCTCTCTACCGCGCTCTAGACGCAGTAGAACGGCTGAAGCAGGACGGTATTGAGGTGGGCCTGATTAATAAGGCAACTCTTAACGTCGTTGATGAAGAGATGATGGCGAAGATTGGCAAAGCACCGTTTGTTTTGGTGACTGAAGCCTTCAACCGCCGCACTGGCTTAGGGATGCGCTTTGGCTCCTGGCTGCTAGAGCGCGGCTATACGCCCAAATTTGCCCACATAGGCACTCACGAAGAGGGCTGTGGCGGGCTGTGGCAGCAGTATCCTTTCCAGGGGATTGATCCAGAGGGCATCATGAAGCAGGTCAGGACACTGGTTGGCTAATCAGACATAGCAAACCGCAGTTTGGTTAGGACAACTCAGATCGCTGAATTTTTACGTGACCGGCTCCTATTCATCCCTCTGCCTTCATCCTTCTGCCTTTCGCTATAGTAATGCCTGAACGGAGCGCGATCGCGTCTCTATAAATCCCTCGTCAAAAAACCCCGTTCTACAGAACGGGGTTTTTTGTTGGGCCAAATTGAGGGACAGATTAATCTGCTGTCGCCTAAGCGCCTACCGCTTCTTTGGCAGCGTAGAGCACCTCGGCGCTAATTGCAGTAATGCCGCGATCGCGGGCAAACTTCTCGGTGTTGCGCTTCACCTTACCGCGCACAAAGCCAGGAATTTTGTTTAGCTCAGCCGTGCCGTCTTTAGTCCAGCTCAAGTCAGAGTCTGCTGACATGGTTTTGGTAATCACTTCTTTGGTATCGTGACCGCCAAAAATTTCTAGTAGGTGATCTTCCATCCCCAGCGTAAAGGAGTTGTAGATCAGGTCTACCACCTGATTGGCCCCTTCGTAGCCCAAGAACGGGCGATAGCCAACCGGAAAGTTTTGCACATGGATAGGGGCGGCAATGACGCCACAGGGAATGTCTAAGCGCTTGCCGACGTGACGCTCCATCTGGGTGCCAAAGATAGCGGCAGGCTCTATGCGGGCGATCGCATCTCCAATTTCACCGTGGTCTTCGCTGATTAAGATCTCGTCGCAGTACTCACTGACTTCCTGCTTAAACCACTCAGTGTCGTTCTTGCAGTAAGATCCTGCCAGCACCACATGAATGCCCATCTCCCGCGCCAGAATTTTGGTCAGCGCTGCCGCATGGGTGCTATCGCCAAAGACGACACACTTTTTGCCCGTCAGGTTTTGACAGTCGATTGAGCGCGAAAACCAGGCCGCCTGCGAGGCAAAGCGAGTCTGCTCGTCGATAAAGCCCTCGTAGCTAACGTCGGCTCCCTGCTCGTTTAGGATTTTTTGCACAGCACGAATGCAGCGGGCAGTTTCGACAATGCCCATAGGGGTAATGTCCACATAGGGCATGTCAAACTCAGACTGGAGATATTGAGCGGTGTCCGGCCCAATTTCCCGGTAGGGCACCAGATTAAACCAGGCCCGAGGCAAATTCTTTAACTCATGCACAGAGGCCCCGTCTGGAATCACCGCATTGACTTCAATGCCGAGATCCGCCATCAGCCGCCGCAGCTCTTTGACGTCGTGGTTGTTGTGAAAGCCCAAGGTCGTGATCCCGAGAATGTTGACCGAAGGCTTCTCGGTTTTATCAGTTGGCAGTTCGCCCTTTTTCTTCGCCTTGTTGAGGTAATAGACCACAATCTGCTGCAGGGTGCGATCGGCTGCCTGCAGTTCGTTGACCCGGTAGTGGTTGACATCAGCTAGCATGACGTCGCCCTGAGCGTCTATCTGCGCCCGCTCGACGAAGTTTTGCAGGTCTTCTTGCAAAATGCTGGAGGTACAGGTAGGCGTCAGCACAATCAGGTCGGGGTGCTCTTCTTGATCTTTGCGCGTGATGTTGTCTACGACTTTCTCTTGCGAACCGCGCGCCAAGACATTGCGATCGACAACGCTGGTAGTGACGGGGGTAAAATCACGCTCACGGGCGAGCATCGATCGCATGACGTTGAAATAATCGTCGCCAATTGGCGCATGCATAATCGCGTGAACATTCTTGAAGGAACTGGCAATGCGGAGGGTGCCGATGTGGGCAGGGCCTGCATACATCCAA
This sequence comes from Leptolyngbyaceae cyanobacterium RM1_1_2, assembly GCA_012032345.1. Lineage (GTDB taxonomy): Bacteria > Cyanobacteriota > Cyanobacteriia > Phormidesmidales > Phormidesmidaceae > Sphaerothrix. The sequence continues at coordinate 37,226 of JAAUQI010000028.1, forward strand.
TAAGCCAGTTTCATATAGCGTTCTCCCTATCCGGTGTCTCTGTGATGGGCTGGTTTGGAAACTTTTTATCGCTTTGGTCGGTCTGACTCAGCGGCCCGATAGCAATTTTGCTAGAGCGCAGACCTGCCGCTGCTTCTAAAGCTCAATACCGTTTCTGATTGTCCTCAATAATCTGGCTTTTGTGAACCGCAACTGTTACAAAAGCCAACCTCCTGCAGTCCCTGGCTGAGACGCCAGAAACTAGCACCTAAGGGCACTTTAGCGATCGCACTAGACAATAGTGACATAGAGAATCGACATGTTTCTTGACTGTTTGTTGCAATTAGCAGCAGATAAGCCCAAAAAAAACGGTTTTGGGCGATCGCCTAGCAAAAAAATCTCAAAATTTCAGGCACAGCTCAATGACCGCCAGTCTGGCAGATTCGATTCCCGCTGATGGGCAATTGGGTTTGGGGTTTGCTGGTAGTTTAGCAATAGCTCTAGCTCACCCGCCGGCACAGGCGGACTGAAATAGTAACCTGACTGGGAGAAACTGTGCCCAATTTGGGGTAATGCCAGCGTAAAAGGCACTCAGCGCCAACTATACGTCCGCTTCGCAGGTCAATTTGAGGCTGATAGTAAAGCTGTAGCTGATCGCGCTCTAGCGCCTGACGCAGTTCGTGCTCTAGATGCAGGTGTTCTTGCAGCCGCAGCGTCATCTCAGCGGAGTGAAACTCGAAGCAGTTTTTACCCTGCTGCTTAGTCCGCTGCAGGGCCATGCAGGCATTAGCCAAAATCTGTTCGCCGCGATCGCCCTTTGACGGTAGGGCTAAGCCGATGCAGGTCGTCAGGTGCAGGGTTTCCTGCTCGACTGAGTAAGGTTTTAGCAGCGCGTCAAGTAAATGATGAGTGAATTGCATAGCTTCTGCATAGGAGCCAGACATAGACTGGGCGATCGCAAACTCGTCACTATCGAGTCGAGCGACAAACCCGTCTTTCCCACAAGCAGAGGTGCAGAAGAGGTAGCTGCTGAAGCCTTATTCAGGTGCTTTTGAAACAAAGAGCGATTGGGCAAACCCGTAAGATGGTCATAATCTGCTAGATACAAAATGAGACTGTCTAGCTTATGAATGACTTTGGTAGCATTAGACATCAAAATGCCCGCGTCATCTTCAAACTGAGTGGGCAAATAGGGGATTTCTCGATTTGTCTCGTAGCGTTTGAGCGATCGCGCTGTCAGCTTAATCGGCATTAATAAGCTATGCAAAATGAAAAGCGTAATTAAAGTGCCTGCTAGGCACCCTTGTGGGTGCTTTTTTAAGTACAGATGACCTATCAGCAATTTAAACCCAGCTTAAGCTTAGTCAGCCGTTACTAGCTCAGTGCTGCCACGACGGCGATTGCGGGTCAAAGTATTGAACAGCATTTGCCCAATGGCTTTGACTAAGTTGCCCTCAAGCTCCTGAAACAGTTGCATATTGATACCAAAAGCGTCATTGGCTTCTTCAACAATCCGATCGGCCATAGCTTCGTCTACGGGTGCTTCATCAATAGAAGCTCGGTAGGTCTGCTTAAAGCCCTTTTCGTCTTGAATCTCGTCAAACTCGTAGAAAGCGGTGCCCTCACCCTCGCTTAGGTTCATTGCCCGCTGTGCAATACCCTTGAGAATCTGACCGCCAGAGAGATCGCCCAGGTAACGGGTGTAAGAATGACCCACTAGCAGTTCCGGCTGAGTATTGGCAATCTCTCGAATGCGATCGACATAGCCCTGTCCAGCCTTAGAGGGTGCTATCTGCTCACGCCAGCTAGGGCCATAGTAGTAAGCCAGATCGGTCTCTAAAGTTGCCTTGCGGTACAGCTCAGGAAAGTAAACTTTAGAGACCACGGGATGGTTGCGGTGGCGCTCTAGCTCCTCTTCCATTGCGTTATAAACAAAGTAGAAATTGGCAACTAGCTTACGGTAGGAGTTTTTCTCAACCACCCCCCTCAAGAAGCACCGGACAAAGCCGACATTTTCTGCCATTGTGTGAGCTTTTTGGGTGCCCTCACGAAGTTTGGTCGCTAAATTACTGCTCATGCTAAACGTCTCGCTAAATTACCTAACTTTTGAAGGATGTTGGCGTAAAGATTCTAAACAAACTTATTTTTTGCCATGTTTGTTAAAGTAAACCTTTTTGATGAGAGTTTTCATTAAAAAATTTTACGAGATTTTGACACCTGACAGGCTGAAGTTCACTACCGCTGCATTGGAGGTCAGAAGCGATCGTTCCAGAAGGGCTTCCTATTGCCTCATCATTCAGCCTTGAGCCTTGGTTTGTAGCTCAAAATCTCATACTTAACTTTTCACACCGGTGGCTTCTCTTCAATCTGCTTCTAGCAGGTGTCAGCATCCGGCCAAAAATTATCCAATCGATTCTGGAAAGACCTCAGGTGAAAACATTTTCCAGAGAACCTGATAGTAGGCTTGATAGTATTGAACCTGCTGCGGCTGAATAAACGGCTCGAAAGCTTTTCCAAGCAGGTTAATCATTTGTCGAACTAGCTCCCAGTTAACCCTTAATGTAGGGTAGAGCATGACACACAGCGGAAAAAGCTCCTGGGTAATGCCCGAAATATTTTTTTCAAGAACGCAGGTTCACAAATAGATTTGAAACATTTCTACATCACGAACACTGGAAGTCCTAACGCTTTTGCTATCCAAGCGTCCGCTATAGCAAGCATAGTTGGGATATAACCGATTAACGGTATCGACTATCTGATGAGCAATCTTGCTACTGACGGGTAACAAACGCTGTACTGTCTTGAGTCGCGGGTCGCTAAAATCGTATTGGGCTGCTGCTTCATAAGCCCGTTGTAGAGGCATGTAAAGATGGTCGTCGATGACCTTAAAGTAGGTTTCTAGTACCGATTGCTCAGCTAAATCGGTGTGGCTAAGCAATATCTGCCCGCAGTAGTGAAACTGCATGCTAACAAAGCCAATCAGCCGTGGATCGGACTGGGTATACTGTTTACGGATTTTGCCAAGGTCGGCTGAAATCATAATAGAAAGCCGCTGTGCGTTGCCCGCTCAACATATACCTGTAGGGTTTTTTCGTAAATGTAATGAACGTCTTTGGCGATCGCCCAGGGATCTACAAGCTGAGGCTGAATTCGGTGGCGCTGCATTTCATTAGCCAGCAAAGATTCAGTTTTGTTCCAGGCTTGGGCACTCACTGAACGGAGCAAATTTATTAGTCGTTGTGCTGTTGCAGCCTGTGAATCGGCAGCGGTTAGAGATCTTGGGAGCTGAGCGGGTTCAGCAAGGTATTCAACGTACATTTTGCAACTTTGTCAGCCCCTGGCTTAAAGTTTGTGAGAGGTTTGAAAATGAACTGTCAATTTTAAAGGCGGCAGCTTGCATCTGGGCGGCTGCGGTTTTGACATGAGTCGAACTTTTGGCAAAATTGCTTTTCAGCTCCTCAGAAAACTCTGTAACAACCTTAGCTAGGTCTTGAATTAGCTGATGGGTATCGACCTCAAGCATCTCTAGCCCGCTAGATTGAAGCGCCTTCAAAGTAGCCTCTACGTTGGCTTTGACAGCTTGAGCCTGATCGAGGTTTTGCGCATTGCTAGGCTGCGCTGCTGCTGCGACTTCAGCCATGAAGCTCTGCAGTCCCTCTCGGGCGGCTGCAGGATTATCCATAAACTCTTCTAATGGCACGCCTAAGAGGTTAGTCAAAAGAGTAGAAACAGACTGAGCTGAAGTTTTCTCAGAAACTGTAGAGATCTCTTTGCTATTGTCTAAAGTCACGTTTACAACACTGGAGCATAAGCCAGAAAGCAGAGCTAGAATCTGAGCCACCTCTTCCTGCATGTAAGGCTCAGCCTCTTGTGCTGAAATTTTGTAGGGAGCAATCGCCTCTAGCTTAACTTGTCTTTCAATTCCTCTAATTTGACGAATAGTGTAGTTTCCGTCTGGTAAAACTACAGCGTCTGGAATTAAAAAGTAAATACGTTCTTTCTTAGAAACCCAAAGCGTGTGTTTATTTGAGGACTCCATTTTTTCTTAAACCCCCTCGATTACTAACCAGTTTTCTCTCGAATCTTTTTAACTGCCTCAAGCAGCGATCGCGTGGATATTGACTTCGTTCACTCCGTAAAACCTTTTCTAGTTCAGGCAGAGACTCACTCGCCTGCATCGCCCCCAGAGACCAGGCTGCACTACCCCTCTGACTGGGGTCAGGATTTTGCAAATATTCAATTAGCAGCGGAATTGCTTCTTGGCAATTGACTGCTCCTAAAGCAGCCAAAAGCATACGACGAACACCAATCTTAGGATCAGGCAATTCTAATCGACGTAGCAGAGCATTTCCTGAAGCAGGATCTCCTATTTTTGCTAGAGCATCTGCTGCGGCTGAACGTACCTTGAAAGAGCTATGCTCAAGCATATTTATCAGAATTGGAACTGCACTCTTTTCATGCCGCCAGCCCAACACATCACAAAGAACAATCCGAGCATGATCGGTTGGGGCTACCTCAAGAGCTTGCACAAGAGCCTCAGCATCCGCTTCATGCCGCAACCAATGAGTTGAGGTAATCCCTTCCTCAATTTTTGTAGAAGCTATCTTTATTAACTTTGCTATCTTCACTATTGGATAGTTTCCTGAAAGTTGTCAGAAACTTCATGAGCCGCACTATCGAAATGATCATTAATTGATTTGGCTCTCCCTAAAACATGTAAATCCTCCTTTATAAAATGCGTTGATGTGATTATCTTCGATAAAATCAGTTTCACAAAATCTAGATTATTTACTTCTGAAACCTGACGTGAGTCATGAATTGAGAATAATCTCTCAGCAAGATCTGATAGTTCTATAGTAAAGGTTTCAAACTCTTCAGGCGTTACATAGAAAAAAATGCTAGTTTTCACACCTTGAAGTAGATCATTCTTTATGATTAATTCTGTTCCTGCAAGTTCTTTATCTGGGGTCACAATGTAATTTGATAGTGCAGCGGTTATCAGTCTTGCTTCTAACTCTGTACTGATACAATCTACATTGTCTGGAAGAGTAGGTACCCAACTGGATCGAACCGTCTGGTAGAGACTTGGAATAAACATTATGCTAATCTTAAAATTCAGTCTTACATCAAATATATTTTCATAAAGGGCTGCAGTTTCTGAATCTTCTTCCAAAGCCTGTCTCCTTACGGAAACCGGAAAGTCGTATCTTGGAAATGGCTTCATACTATGACAACCTACCTCATTTATTATTTTGAATTCTTATCTAAAGTTACCGAATTATTTGACTTTTAATTATTTTACCGCTCCAATACCACGCCGCCTGCATCTGTGTATCGGCTCTCTAATTGAGGCAGGTCGGGAAAGTGCTCATCTGCCCATTGACTACGACTAGGGCTGCGTCCTCCTTTTAAGCCTCTATCACGATATTCACTCCTCCACTCTCTGACTCCACGAGCATGTTCTCTCAATAATTCTGAATTTGCTCCACGCTCATGCAGACGCAGAAATTCTATCAAGCGGTTGTGGTACTCAGTGATAGCATTTTGCCAATTCGTCAACACACCTCCTTGATCACGTGCCTGTTTAATTCTTCCATCGGGATACTCAATAACTCTCTCTGTGGGTAGAGTCCTTTCTCCAAAGCGTTCAGTTAGCTGACGAATATGTCCTACCTCATGCTCCAAATCCAAGAATCTCATCCCCTCCCTGAGATAAACAGCTCTTTCAACCCGAATCACTTGACCTTCTGGACTCAAAACCTCTCTTACTGAAACATGTGGGCTGCCACTTGTTCGCCTTACCTCAAACCCTAAGCTTTCGATTTCAGTAAGAGTACTCTGATAGGTTGGGTGCTGCTCCATCCGAACTGAGCCGTCACGAATAGTTTCAGGAGTACTTTCTAGTCCATCGCTAGCACCCGTATCCATTCGGCCTGCAGGCTCCTCATCACCGCTCAGTCGCTGCTGTTCGGGTGCGTCTGGCTCTGGTTGCCTAGATGAACGGGTCGGCTCGGAGGTATCACCAGGCTGGCGGGGCGCTGGTTCAGGGGCATCACCAGGTTGTCGAGGCGTAGAAGATTCAGGCGCATCTCCAGGACGGCGGGCCGCAATTTTGCCACCGATCCAGGTCAACAGCCCTGCCAGCAGCATATTGCCGAGCAGCCCCTGATCCCAGGGTCTACCCTGAGAAACATTATCTAAAACTGTGACCACGCCTGCGACCAGAGAAGCTCCACCGGCCAAAAGACCCAGTGCGGCACCGGCACTCAGTCCCAGCCCAGCAGCAACGCCTCCCAGAAATACCAGCGCAGCAGCCCCAACGGCACCTCCAAAAGCGCCCCAAATCATATTTCTCAGCGCGCCGTCAAAGACCGCTGCACCCCGTTTGCCTTCAGCGTAGTTGCCAACGACTGTGGCGGCTAGTGCCCCCACAGCCCCAGCTATGGCACCTGCTGCGACTAGAACGACAGCACCAGTTCCAAACGTCGCAATTATGAGCACACCCACTAGCAGCCCAACCACCAAACCCGCCCAGAATCCGGGACTGCTGACCATCTCAACCAGGTCATTCCACTGATTCTCCAGCCAGGAGTTTTGGGCTCTTTCTTCAGCCCTTTGCTGAGCTGTCTCTATGTTGCCGGGAAGATTTTGCCTGGGTTCGCTAGCTTGCTCTTCGGTAGAGGTAACCTGGGCCTCTAGGTTACCTGTGTACTGATTAAATCCGTCTGCGAAGCTGCTCTCAATCTGGCCTAGCTGCTGGTCTAAGGTCGATGTGACTCCACTCACCATGCCACTTTCGGACTCATTGGCCTGACCTACCGTATTGCCAAGCTGGCTAGAAACAGACGTGACCTGATGGCTAACCTGCTCTTGAGCCTGTCCTGAGAAAGCTCGAATTTGGCTAGCTGCACTGCCAGCAACAGAACTGATGGCAGTCAAGATCTGATTGCCTGCCTCAGCTAGAGCGCCCTCTGCCTGTTGGAAGGCTGCATCAGCAGTGGTCATTAGGCCACTGTAGGCACTGCTCACCTGACCTGTAATTTCTGCAGTTGTTTCAGAAGCGAGTTCTGGATCGATGTCCATTTCAGCAACTTGCTGATTGAACTGATCTAGATGCTCATCTCCAGCTGCGATCGCCTGCTGTCCCTGTGCCTGGAAGGTATTGATAGCTTGCTCACCTGCAGAGTAAAGCTCCTGACTCTGCTGGGCTACCTGGGTTTGCAGTTGGTTTTGAATTGTTTGCTCTAGCGCCGTAAGCTGCTCAATGAGTTGCCCTTGTAAGCTGCCTAGCGCTTGGGTTCCCTGCCCTACAGCTTGTTGAATTGCAGTAGTCGTCTCCTGATGGGAAGTATGCAGTTGTGTAACAACCTGGCCTTGGCCTTCCCCTAGCTGGACAGCAGCTTCCTGGCCTTGGGATCTGAAGCTACTCGCCATTTCTGGGCCTGTAGTCCGTAAATCTTGCATCAAATCAGCTACGCCGCCCGTAATTTTACCCGCAGCATCTGAGGCCAGCTCGTTAGCTACCTGAGCTTTGGCTTGGGCGACCTCTGGAGTACTCCCCCCTACCTGTGCTTTTTCCTGGCCGACTGAGCGGGCTGCTGCTGCTATGTTGCCGAGGCGAGACTGAGCTTGCTCGGCAGAACTATTCGCAGCCTGTAGTGACTCATCAGCATAGTTATCACCAATCCCTTGAGCCTGCTCTCGTCGAGCGGTGAATGTGGTTTCTACTTCGCCTAGAGCTGTTGTATGCCCCTGTTGCAAGGTTGCTAGATGTGACTCTGCATCGGTTTGAAGCTGTGCTTGGGCGCTGCTAATCATCTGCCCTAGCTGCCCACGAGCGTCAGCAAACAGCGCCTGCACCGAACTAACTTGCCGATCGCTTTCTGCCACCAAAGCCGCTTGCTGCTGCTGGACACTGGCGGCAATTGCCTGACTTCCCTGGGTGATGCGTTCGATAAACTGCTCTCTAGCGCTATCGGCTGCAGCCGTAATTTGACTTAAAACAGCCTGAGTGCCTGGGGAATGGGCTGTCGGTAGCTGAAGCGCAGGTAGCGATGAGTCAGCGATCGCTGGCAGTGTAGATAGATCAGACTGATTGGCCTGTGCTGCTGACTGCTGAGGATTTTCAGGGCTGCTGCTAGAGCCGGATAGACTTGAAGAACTGCTGTCGGAATTGCCAGAGGGAGAGGCTGCTTGGGGGACGGCTTGAGAGCTTCCTGCGCTTGCAGCGCCCCCATTTTGAGCGGTTTTTAATTGATCTGCGGCTAGAGAATTCGGAACTGCTGGAGCAGCTAAATCTGTAGAACTCTCTCCAGATGAGATGCTAGCAGAAACATCCCCAACTTGTGGCTGTGCCTGAGGGATACTCGCTGATGACACAGAAGCTTGAGATGCTTCACGAGTGGCGGCGGCTGCTTCTGTCAGCTTACCTTGTAAAGAGGCAGGCTGCTCTCTATTGCCGCTGGCATCGGCGCGATTTGCTATGTCCTGTTGGGACTGTTGGGGTGGAGAAGACTGTAGAGCCTCCGATCGCCCATCTATGAGGACTTCGGTGCCGCTGGTACCTGTATCTGACGCTGGCTCTAGGGGCTGGCCTTGAGGGCGCGATCGCTCAGGTTCTGGCTCTGAAGCAGCGGGGGTATCTGCTATGAGCTGCTGCACGGTTGGAGGCGAGGCATCTTGGGCAAAAATGCTGATATTGGCAGGACTGAAGCCTGACTGCCTAGCGCGATCGACTTTTCCCTGTAAATTTTCTTGCTGGGTACTAGCCTGTAGAGCAGCAGATTTTGGTAAAAGAGTCTGGGGTTTAGCAACGACTGCAGCGACCTGACTAATTTCTGGCTGATAGCGATCGCCTGCCTGCTTTAGCTGAATATTGACCTCTTGGTCTTCTGATCCTGGAGCTTCATAGCCAGCCTGCTGGCGCTGTAGCTGAAAACAGTTTGGCGGCTGAGGCGGCACAGCCCCCCCGGCAAATAGGCTGACCTTGGCGGCATCAAAGCCCAGAGTCTTAGCTCGCTCTAGCTGAGTTTGAGCATCAGGAATCGTCTGCTGGGCTGATCCCCCACCTGCTGGGGCACCGCTAAAAGGCCGTGGCTGCAGAGAATTGACAGCCTGCTCAACGTGATTTTCTGGTGCAGCGGGTGCAGAAATATGCGGGCGATCGCCGCTAGAAGACTTTCGAGAAACTTGAGAGTGGGAACTCATGGGCAGGCCCAAATCTGATGCAGTCAGCCGTGGGTAATACTAATTTAGCTAAACAGATTTTTAGCCGACCGTTCTTGAGAACTTTATCAAAACTTAATTTAACGTTCCGGCAGTTTCCGCAGAACTACGGCAGTTTCAAAGTGTCTCCAGATCACTGTTGTGGCCTATTGAAGCTGGGAAACCTAAAGAAAAGTCTAGAGGAATCAGCACGACTGTTTTAAGTAGGCAAGCACAATAATCTTACAGACGGGTTTTCTCTTGGCAGAGACGCGTTGCGTAGGTGCAGCCAGCCACCAGGCTTACGACTGCGCTCAACCCTCGACTTCCAGCTAGGAGAACAATCTAGCTGATTTCGACTCCGCTTAATCAGCGACCGGTTTGACATTTAATGAGGCCCAGCTACTTAGCCAATTGTTTTGAAATCAGAGATTCATGAAAAAATTGCTGTCTTATCAGGAAAAAAATGATTCTATAGAGTCATCTGGTGTTCGTCTCACCCTGGAGCAGTTTATTCAAAAACTGATGCTGAAGGCGGAATCAGCGCAGGCTCGCTCTAAAACGCGAGAAATCCTAAGTCGTCTTTTTCCTAAGCAAGTGCAGCTAGATTTTACGGTTGCGATCTGTACCTATAACGGTGAACAGCGACTGCCAGACGTTTTGGAAAATTTGTGCTGGCAGCTTAATACCCACACCATCCAATGGGAAGTGATTGTAGTTGACAACAACAGCAGCGACGGCACCGCCCAGGTCGTCAAAGATTTTCAGGCCAGATGGCCCGATCACTCAACCTTACGATACGCCTTTGAAGGTCGTCAGGGGGCTGGTTTTGCTCGTCATAAAGCCGTTCAAATCGCTCGCAGCCCGCTGGTTGGCTTTTTAGACGACGACAATTTACCCACAATGACCTGGGTAGTCGCTGCCTATCGCTTTGGGTGCGAACACACGGAAGCAGGGGTCTACGGCAGTCGCATCTACGGCGACTTTGAAATCACGCCGCCCGAAAATTTTGAGCGCATCTCTGGCTTTCTGGCGATTACCGATCGCGGCCACGAACCCAGGCGCTACCCGCCTCAAAAGAAGGTGCTACCCCCGGGTGCTGGCATGGTGGTCAGACGGCAGGCTTGGCTAGACAATGTGCCGACCGAGCAGGTGCTAGCAGGGCGGATTGAAAACCGAGAAGCGGGTGAAGACCTAGAGGCTGTTTTATACATTCAGCGGGCGGGCTGGGAGGTCTGGTACAACCCCCACATGCGTCTCTATCACAGGATTCCGGGCAGTCGCCTGCAGCGCGACTATCTGATTCGGCTCTGTCGCGGTATTGGCCTCAGCCGCTACCATACTCGGATGCTGAGCTGCCCCACCTGGCAGCAGCCTGTTTGGTTTTTTGCCTACCTGAGCAATGACGTGCGCAAGTTACTCAAGCATCTGATGAAGTACCGGGGCACTCTCAAAACCGACATTGTCGCCGCCTGCGAAATGACCCTTTACGTTTACAGTTTGCTCAGCCCTTTTTATATTTGGCAGCGCAGCTTTCGCCGCTATTGGCAGCGCCGTTCCTAGCCTGTCTAGTGCCGGGTGCGATCGCTAGAATCCCTGACTATTCGAGCTAGACTGGGCATGGATTAGGGGGTGAAATATGGACAGTGCCGACTATCAGCAAGGCTTAGAAAAGCTGCACGCAGGCGATCGCACGGGCGCAATTCAGGCGTTTAACCGGGCGCTGAGAGTGCAGCCGGACTGGGCTGAAGCTTATACTCAGCGGGCGAAAGCCAAGTTTGGCAATGGGGATCACTCAGGCGCAATCGCCGACTATACCCAAGCGCTGCAGCGTCAGCCGACCTCTGAGGCTCATCTGGGGCGGGGTCTGGCCCGTGTTGCGACAGGAGATACCCAGGGCGCGATCGCCGATGCTGAGCAGGCACTGACGCTGAGCGAGCTGCTGCCTGCCGCCCATAATCTTTTGGGCCTGATCTATCGCAAAGTCGGTAATCTATCAGCGGCGATCGCGGCCTATAAGCAAGCCGCCCAGGGTTACATTCAGCAGAAAGACAAAGCTAGCGCCGAGCGCTGTGTGCAAACGCTAGGGCAGCTCCAGGCTCGGCCTTTAGCACTCCCTGCCCTAATTGATGTCAAAACTTACCTGCATCAGGTCAGTCAAAAGATTGACCAGCAGAACTACAGCAGCGCCCTGGCTGACCTCAACTGGCTGCTACAGAGCGATCCCCAAGACGCCCAGGCTTACTGTCTGAGGGGAATTGTTCGGGCTAAGCTCAGCAACGCCCAAGGCGCTCTACAAGATTTAGCTGCGGCCATGCGCCTAGCCCCGCAGGATCGCAACATTCAGTATCAGCGGGCGCTGGTGCGGCTAGCCCTAGGAGATGCCAGAGGCGCTCTAGCCGATCTAAAGCAGCTCTTAGAGCGCAGCCCTCAGCAGGTGGAGCTGTATGTGCAGTGCGGCAGTGCCTACCAGCAGCTAAAAGACTATCGGCAAGCGATTCAGTATTACGGGCAAGCCCTACAGCTTAAGGCAGACAGCGCTCAGATTTACTGGCAGCGGGCAGAAGTACGGGAAGCTTTTGAAGACATCAGCAGCGCCGTAGAAGACTACCAGCAGGCCGCAAATCTGTGGTTTAATCAGGGCAACTGGCCCCGCTATCAGCAGGCGCTGGCTCAGGTGCAGCGGCTGCAAACCAGGCTGCCCTCAGAGCGAGCTACGTTAGAAAAAGCCGCAGGGTTGGAAGAGCTTCAAAGTCAGCTAGCTCAGCTAGTCGGCGGCACCTGGGAAATTGCCGAGCGCCTGTTAGCGATTGCCCGCCAGCGGTATCCGGACAAGTCTGAGGTTTGGTATTTACGGCAGGTAATTGGTGAGCTAGAGCGCGATCGCTAGTCTGATTCGGCCTTTAGAGAATTTAGGTCTGCACATAGGGCTTCAGGAGCCTACAGCGGCAACTCAAAACCAAACGAACCGTCAGACTTGATCTTAGGGCAGGCAGCAGCTGAGGGGGTCGCTATTTCACACTGGGCGACAAGGCAGGGCTGCTGGTAGGCTGCTTCTGTCTCTAGGGGCGGTGGCGGCTGGCCAAATATCATCTCGCAGCTAAAATCTTCAAAGTCAGGAATCATCGTTAGGGGAATGCCAAACTGCTGGGTAAAAAAGTTTTGGGTAGGCAGCTTGCACATGTTGATACACAAACCCACACAGCGGCTTTGCTCTAGATAACGACACTTCTTAATCTGGACGCCGCTGTTTTGCTGCTGCTGCCCGCTGGCAGTTTGAATTTCTACGGCTTTGACCTCGCAAGGGCCAACTAGCCATTCAAATAGACGGGTGGCAAACCAAGCATTGAGTTCGCAGACTAGCTGCGTTGGCGAAAACAGCGTCCTGATTAGCCAGAGAACGGGGGCGGGTACCAGCGACTGCAGCACTACAGCAACGGTTTCCTGCTGCTCTCGGGCACTGCGGCCCTGCATAATCTGCTTGGAAAGGTCTACAAAACCGTCATAGCCTTGAAGCTGAGTTTTGCCTCCGAGTGCCTTTGCCATTTTGCGGCTAAAAAGCCAGATGAAGGCGCGGTCGAGCCAGTTGTCGTCGTAAACTTCCCGGTCTGGAATTTGCACAGGTTTAGCGGCTGCAATCAAAAGGGCTGCTCTTTTAGTATTGCCTAAAGCTAGCAGACTTGGACAAGGGTTAAATTCAGTTTGTTTGTTTTATGCGCCTGAAAGGCTAGCGATCGCTACAATCGGTGGACACAGCCCTATTTACAGTAAATTAACAGCTATGTGCCAGCTATTGGGCATGAACTGTAACGTTCCGACTGATATTTGTTTTTCATTTGAGGGGTTTGCAGCGCGAGGCGGCAAGACAGATGAACACCAAGATGGCTGGGGGATTGCCTTTTTTGAAGGGGCAGGTTGCCGCATGTTTATTGATGAAAAGCCTTCGTGCGAATCAGCTGTGGCTGAGCTAGTGCGCAGCTACCCAATTAAGTCAACCCATGTGATAGCCCATATTCGTAAAGCTACCTTTGGGCAAGTCTCATTGGAAAACTGCCATCCCTTTCGGCGAGAGCTGTGGGGGCGCTACTGGATTTTTGCTCACAATGGTGATTTGCCTGATTTTTATCCTGATGGTGGTTTTTATTGTCCGGTTGGCCAAACCGATAGTGAACGGGCTTTTTGTCTGATTTTGAATACGCTGCGTCAGCGCTTTCCTACGGGTAACCCCCCCTTGCCTCAGCTACACACAGTGCTGCAGCAGGTGACCCAGGCGATCGCGGCTAAAGGCAGCTTCAACTATTTGCTCTCAGACGGTAAACACTTTTTTGTTCATTGCTCAACCCAGCTTTGCTATCTGGTGCGACAGGCTCCCTTTGCAGCGGCGCACCTAATTGATGCCGATCTAAGCGTAGATTTTCAAGAGCTGACTACGCTGCGCGATCGCGTGGCTGTGATTACTACAGCGCCACTCACTGACAACGAAGCCTGGACACCGCTGCAGCCGGGAGAACTGCTGGCTTTTCAAAATGGCTTACCCCTGAGTTCCTTTAGCTGAGACTATAGACAGGCTGAGGCTGCGTTTTGCCCTTCAGCAGGAGCTGACCCAGGCGCACAGCCTGATAGCGATCGCCTAGCTGCTGATAGAGAGCCTCACTGACTAAAATTTGGTCAGGCTCAGCTCGACTCATCAGCCGCGCCGCTGTGTTGACCGTGTCCCCCAGAACATTGAACTCGCGGCGACCTCTAAGGGCACCAATTTCAGCCGCAAAGACCGGGCCGTAGGTGAGGCCAATGCGGCAGTTAAGCTCGATGGCTTTGCCCTGAACCTCAGGAGCAGGAATTTGGCTGATTAGGTGACGAATGGCTAGAATTGCTTCAACGGCCCGCTGGGCATCGCTCTCGTCGGGGTTAAGTACACCAAAGTGAATTAGCACCTCTGATCCTATGGAGTGATAGGTGACCTTTTGCAAGATGCCGCCGCGTCGCTCAACCGCGCCGTTCATTAGGGCGAAGGCTTGAGAAAAACAGTTGACGATAGCGCTAATCTCTTCCGGTCGGGCATCGTCAACCGATTCTGGCAGGCCCATCAGATTGACAAAAGCGACTGCAATCGTGGGAAAGGCTGGCGGAATATTGCGCTGGGCAGCGTTGTCTACCAGCAACTGCAGCACCGATCGCGGTAGATAGCTTGCCAGTGGCTCTACCCTCTGCACAGTGGCCTGAATTTCGGCAATCAGTCCGGCAGGGCTGCGGTCGAGCAGAATAGGCGTAGCAGGCCGACGGTTGATGGCAATGTCGTACTCGCCTAGCCCCTCAGCGGTGAGGTCATCCATGATAATCATATGCCCTGGATGCCCAGCGCGCAGGCGGAACTGCTGACCCAGGCGATCGCTGGCTACCTGGGTTAGCGAGACGCAGCCTACCTCCCCTTCTCCTTCTGCCTGCTTAGCAATTTGCACAGCTTGCCCCAGCAGCACATGGCCCATCCGCATAGGAGTGCCAATATCGGCAGTCACAAAGCTCCCGGCATGAATGCCTACCCGCATTTTTAAGGTCAGACCTGGGAGCATATCTAAGTTGGCAAATTCCCGCATTGCCCGCTGCATTCGCAGTCCAGCGTGAACTGCCTGCTCTACCTCGTTGCGTGAGTCATCGCAGGTAAATTCTACTAAAAGTGCATCCCCGGTAAATTCGAGCAGATTGCCGCCGGACTTACTGATGATTTCAATCATCTGGGTAAAGTAGCGGTTGAGCAAATTGAGCAGGGTTTCTGCCCCAGATCTGCCCTGGGAGGCGCTGGCTTCTAGCAGTCGGGTGAATCCGGCTAGATCTGTAAATAGCAAACTGCCCGTCTGCCAGCAGTGTTGGGGATAACCGGGACGGGGTAAGCGATCGCAGACATCTCTAGGCACATAGCTGCTCAACAGATGCTGTAGAGTCCGCAAATGCTCAAAGATGTGCATCAGCGTGGCCGGACTGGGATTAACCCAGGTGACAGCGTAGAGATCGGCAGGCAGCAGCAACCGCAGCCGCAGTTCTAGCTCGGCTAGCTCAGACAGGGCAGTTGTGGTCGAAGATGCCATGCGGAGCAGTATATAGGGAAATTCTCAGTTTTTTTACAGAGACTAGTCAAGTGTACGGTATCTAAAAATAACCTTCTGATTGATTCGAGGTACTTTACAACTGACTTTCTAGCTCAATGGGTTCAATGCAGCTCAGGCTGTTGTGGCTGGGGTTGTTGACCTGCTGGCTAACGGGATAGCGCTGCATCTCTGTAGCAGTATAAGGAACGAGTAAAGGCTGTAAGCTTTCTGGGCGCTGTTCCTGCGGGTTTAGCCAGCGATCGTAGACCTCGGCAGGCAACATCACGGGCATACGGTCGTGTACCGGGGCGAGTAAGCTGTTGGGCTGCGTGGTCAGCAGCGTACAAGAGCTAATGGCTTCTTGCTCATTTTGCCAGTGCTCCCACAGACCAGCAAAGGCAAATAGCTGGCGATCGCGCCGTTGAAAGTAATAAGGCTGCTTGGTTTTGCTGTCTTTGAGCCGGTGCCACTCATAAAAACCGTCGGCAATCACCAGGCAGCGCCGCCGTCGAAAAGCGGTACGAAAAGAAGGCTTCTCGTGGACGGTTTCAGCTCTAGCATTGATCAGCCGATTGCCAATTGAAGGGTCTTTGGCCCAGCCTGGAACTAGCCCCCAGCGCATCAGGCTGTGCTGTCGGCCAGACTCGGCTGCTAGTACAACTGAAACCAGCTGAGTCGGGGCAATATTGTAGCTCACCGTTACTGTGGGCACGGCTGCTAGCTCAAAGGCTGCCGCGATCGCCTCTCCTGAATGGCTCTGGGTATATCTTCCACACATTTGACTTTATGATTAGCCTTGACTGGCCCGACGCTCAGCTTCAGCCGCGATCGCCTGCAGGTTTTTCTTGAGACTGCTCTCAAAAATGCTGTAAAACGCACCGTCTAGCAGGCCAATGTCTGCCTGAGCCGTCACCTGCTGAGTAATCAAAGTTTTTAGCAGGCCAGAATTATCGTCTGCAATTGAGTCAAGCCGCCACGATCCTTCTAGCTTTTCTAGATCCCCGTCAAGCAGGCGAAACTCAATCTCCTGACTTTTCTCAATGTTCTCTGTGAGCAGAGTAGACTCAATGGTTGTCAACATTACGTCTCGGCTATCTATCTGCTCAACCACAGTGCGGTTGCCCTCGGCTTCAACGATGCGGCTGGAGATCACCGTAGGCAGAAAGTTAGCAAAATTCTCATAGTCGCGCACCACCTCCCAAGTGGTTTGCCAGTTGGCATCTGCCAGTGCCATCGCTGTATACTGGCCGTCTTCCCCCATGATGGCAATCCCGCCCTGCTCTAAAAGAGCGCGATCGGGAGCGGCTAAGTGGCTCATAAGGTTATCTAAGGAACTCGTGAGGGGCTGAGAGCTGGGCATGGGAATGACTTTTTTACAGTTCTTAGTGTTGCTAGTGTAAGAGACAGCGCCCGTGCTTTCCTCTGAAGTCCGATAGAGTCTTGGTGCAATGTCCTCTAACTTTTAGATGAGTTATGTCTCAACTTGAGTCTGTTTTAGCCGCCTATCAGCGTTTCCCCAGTGAAGTTCAAAGCCTGATGCTGAGTACGCTTAACGCAGACGGTAGCCCTCACGCTAGCTATGCTCCCTTCATTGTGAATGAGCAGCACTGTTTCTTCGTTTTTACCAGCGGTCTTTCTAGCCACACCCAAAATCTAGCCGAGCGCACTCAGGCCAGCGTGTTGCTAATTGCGGATGAATCTCAAACCTCGCAGATTTTTGCTCGTCAGCGACTGAGCTACCACTGCACCGCTGAGCTACTGCCTAAAGACAATAGCCGCTGGACTCAAATCTGCGATCGCTTTCAGCAGCGCTTTGGCAATATCATCGAGATGCTGCGCAGCCTGCCCGACTTTTGTATTTTTCAGCTTACCCCCTTTGGCGGCAGCTTTATTATGGGCTTTGGGGCAGCTTATGAGGTTGACCCAGATAACCTGGACAATCTGATACCTATGCAGGGCGGCAAATCTTAAAATGAACTCTCAGCGACCTCAGGTGTGAGTATCCTCTCGCGGCAGCACGCCATTTAAGAAAATGTCGGCGAGTCCTTCTGCTAGCTCCTGCATTTCTTGAGGAGATGCCTCATCTGCCAGAGTCATCTGACTAAAGCCTGCCACCGTGAACATGCCCAAAAAAATTCGCGCCACCACCCGTGGATTTATAGGCCGATAGGTACCGCGATCCATCGCAGTCTGAAAAAAAGCTTCGGCCACGTCAGTCATTTTAGCAATGACTTCTGCCTGGATTTGCTCTCGCAGTTCGGGGTGAAACTGCGCCTCCATAAAGCAAACCCGCATCATGTCGGAGTTTTTTGGCAGGCTGAGCATCCGTCGCCGCATCACCTGAGCTACGGCCTTGTAGCTGCCCATCTCGCTAAGTTCGGTAAGCAAATCCGTTAAGATTTCAATCCACCCCTGGGTTGCCACCTCAACCAAGATGGCTTTTTTGTTGTCAAAGTGACGGAATAAAGTTCCTTCGGCCACCCCTGCTGCCTGAGCCAGCTCTCGGGTGCTGGTGCCGCCGTACCCTTTTTTGGCAAACAAGCGCTGGGCTGCCCGTAAAATCTTGGTTTGAGTTTCTCCTTCTGTCAGAGGCGCTCGGTTAAAAATACGCATTCTGTAACCTTGTTTCAACAGGCATCAGCGCTCATTGTCCTCTGCTAAATCAGGAAATAGGTAAGAGCTTTACAGAACCTCATAAAATGGCTGATTCTGCTGTTTTATGCCGTAACATTTTGTTGAGTCTGCTCTCAAAAAAACGGGCAGCCGCAAAGGCTGCCCATGAAGATATTTAGATAAAAATAAAGTACGGAGCAGCTGGGTTTAGCTGTCAGAGTTTTCCTGGCGGTTGCGGATAAACTCAACGACGTCAGAATCGGGGAAAAGTCTGACAGCGCCTAAAAGCTGATTGAGTTCGTCGTTATCGGGGGACTCCATTTTTTGTAGAACGGCTTCAAAAGGAATGACCTCGACCTCGATGTTGGCTTCTTCGCTGGTATTTTGCTGTTCAAACTGATCGATTAGCACCTGCAGATCTTCTCTAGAGAAGAACATAGGCACCAAGGTTTCTTCTCCTAGCTGAACGGGTAGATAGCCACCGTTGAGTCGAGCGACAAACAGCGGTACACCTGCAAAGTCTTCCCCCGCTTCTGCCTGCGCTGATTCTAGTTCATCAGAGGCCGGAATGTAGGCAAAATCGGTTGTTTCGCTGCCTTGAGACTGGGCCTGAGCGTAGAGGTCGCTGAGCCAGATAGAGGCTACGCGCGCTTCAGCGGCGAAGGGTTCCTCGTTTTGCTGGGCGTTTTCTAAAAAGCCTTCGGCCCCTTCACCGTCGATAAAAACGAGCGGGACTTCAACTTCTTCGCCGTTGCTTGAAGCAGAGGCCATCAGCGATCGCCCCTGCCCGTCCACAATAATAAAGACGGGTACGGTTGAAAGCTTATTGACAATTTCTTCCTGCGTCAGGGCTAAAGCTCTGAGTCCGCCCACAAAGAGCGAACCGATCAGAGTGCCTCCTACTAGGCCCAAAGCCGCAACCCGCCGAATCAGTGATTTCATAAACGCTCCTGGTAGCCGTACCAAAATAACTTTAGTTCAATGACAGCGAACTGACTGTCTGTATCACTTCCTGGCTTCTCATGCTCAGCTATGAGGCTTGAGAAATAGGTATCCCCTGTACCGTAATGAAGGGTTTTGTGAGGATGCTCTGCCGCTCCTCCATCAACCTATGACCTCTAGACATCAACAAGAGTTCCACTGCCTCAGTACCCGCGATCGGTGCCCGTTACTCACTTTAGCCGCCTGATCCAGTCAAAGCAGGCAAAAACTTTCAGAAAAATCCCATAATGCGTTAGCACTTGAAAGCCACAGGGTTCTGTCAGCCTCTCAATACTAATCAATATTAATCGGGATGACAGGATTCGAACCTGCGACATCCTGCTCCCAAAGCAGGCGCGCTACCAAGCTGCGCTACATCCCGTCAAAACTGGAACATCACCTGAATAGATTAACATAGCTGGTAGCTAAATTGTGCCAGCTAGCTTCTGCGATCGCTGCTACCGTAAAAGATGGCCTATTTTCTTAAAAACCTGAAAGTTCTGCGATCGCAGAGCAGTTTCAGGATCTGAGGTCTGAGCCAAGACCTCAGAAAACTCGCTTTACGGGCCGCAACATAACCGGAATGTTGCAGGCGGCACCCAATCTAGCCCAAATAGGCAGCCCAGACTTTGACGATTTCGGGGGTGCCGTACCAGTTAACGCCAGCTTGAGGAGAGTGATAGACCCCTTCTAGGGTGACGTTTTTGGCGGCCTCCAGATGAGCCGCCTCAACTGGGGTGATGCCGTCGCCCCAGCAGTCACCGCAGCCGGAGGTGAGCAGATAGCTATTGTAGGTAAACCAGCCCTTCCAATTACGCTGCCCGTACACAGACTTACCCGCCACGCAGACATAGTCTACTTCTGGATAAAAAGCCCCCGGATAGGTTTGATTAACAAAGTCTAGGTTGCGTCGAGTCCAGCGCTCTTGGCTGAGATGGGGGGTACCCAGAGTGATTAATCTAGCCACCCGCGATCGCCCCTGCCAGATCACCTGTCGCTGGCGATCGCGGGCATGAACGTCATAGGGCTGATCGCCTAAATAAATCCGGGCAATCCAGCCCCCGGCTGAATGGCCAACCAGGTTCACCTGCTCAGCTCCAGACTGTTCAAGCACCTGCTCAATCGCGTCTTGCAGCGGCTGCAAAATCGGCCCTATCGATCGTCCTCCCAGGGTTGGCAGCCAGCTCCAGCGGGTGAGCGGTACAGTCGTCGCCCTGATGCCTAAATCTTTGAGCGATCGCTCCATCTCCTGATAAGGGGCAGCCCCTGCTAGGTAACCCGGCAGGATGACAGTAGGTAAGGACATAAAAGATAGTTTGGGTGCTGAATTAATTATCAAGCATTTAGCCAGACATTTAGTCCAGGCAGGTCTGCGAAGCTGAAATAAAAGAAGATAAGCAGGTACTAAACTCAAATGACTGATACTTCCCTCACTTCCCCAGGTACGCTATACGGCCTCGGCATTGGCCCAGGCGATCCCGAACTGCTGACGCTAAAGGCGCTGCGCTATTTACAGTCGGCTCCGGTGGTGGCATTTCCGGCGGGGCAGGCCAACCAGATTGGGGTAGCACAAAGGGCGATCGCTCAGTGGCTCTCTCCCCAGCAGGTACAGTTGCCCTTGCAGTTTCCCTACGTGCAAGATCAGGCTGCACTACAGAGTGCCTGGCAGCAGGCCGCTAACCAAGTCTGGCAGTACCTCAAACAAGGACAGGATGTGGTGTTTGCCAGCGAAGGAGACATCAGCTTCTACAGCACCTTTACCTATTTGGCCCAGACGCTACATCAGCGACATCCCCAAAGCCAGATTCGGGCTGTACCGGGGGTCTGCTCTCCTCTAGCGGCAGCGGCAGTTTTGAGCATACCGCTGACGATTGGATCACAGCGTTTAGCAGTGCTACCAGCCCTCTACAGCACTGATCAAATAGAAGAAGTCTTAGCCTGGGCTGATGTGGTTGTTTTAATGAAAGTCAGCTCCGTCTACGCTGAGGTTTGGCCCATCCTGCAGCGGCATCAGCTTTTAGAGCGCAGCTTTATCGTCGAGAATGCCACAAGATCGGATCAGGTGATCTATGCTGGTCTCAGCCAGCATCAAAATCTCAAACTGCCTTACTTTTCGCTACTGATTGTGCAGGTCGATCAGGCCAAAACGCTTTAACATCAAGGCGTAGGTGCAACTTTTAAAAGCAAGCGGAGTCACTTTGTTTGAAATTAGCGGGGGCGCTTAGCTATCTTTATGTCTCGACTATCAGCTCTTAAATCTATTGACTACCGTAAATTTCTGAGGCCGCTACGGCAGCCAGCCGGAATTGCTGCCTTAGTGTCTGTTGGTATTCATGGTATCTTGTTTGCGGCCTCTCCCCGCTTTTCGTCAAGTTCGCTGGCCTCTCTAGCAAAACCCGCCGAGCTAGAGACTGAGCGCACAGTGCCTCTCGTTGAGCTGACTCCGGCAGAGCAGCAGCGCCTGCCTGATTTTTCTAATCAAACCTTTTCCCTCTTTCCCCAGCCCAGAGCACCGGGAGGCTTTCAGCTACCCAGTGGCGGTTCACCTGGGTCTACTTCTTATTTTTCTAGCCAACCCTTTCCCCCCAGTCCGTTTTTTGATAATTCACCTATAGGCAACACAGGAGTACGCAGTAACGCTTCGGGCTACTCAGGCGGTTCGTCAAGCGGCTCGACAGGTCAAAGAACCGGAACGTCCTCTACAAACAGGCAGGGACAGTCTGGTGCCCAAACTGAGGTCGGCACCCAAACCCAACCTAATCAGACGGGAAGAAATACAGCCGCGACTGCGGGCGTTGATGAAATTACGCCCGCAGAGCTAGAACGGCGGACAGTAGATGTCGATAGGCTACAAATTGCTACTCGTCCCTCGACTCAGGCTGGCGACCTGAGGACACCAGGGACAGCTGATACGCGATCGCCTACAGGCTCTAACTCTGCTACCAGGGAAGGACAGGCCCCCTCTGATCTATTACGGTCGGAACTTGAGGCTTTTCAATCTGCCTACACTTACAGCGAAGCAGAAACTTCTGAAGCAGCCGCTGAGACGGCTCTCGCTAACTGGGTTACCAGCGTCAAGGAAAATTTAGAAATCACTGAACTGCCGCTGCTGCCACCCATAGAAATTGCCATTACCTATCCTTTACGCATTTGTTTACCTGTAGCCCCGACTGCGGCTAAGGTGGGGGTCTTGGTAAGTCCTAATGGAGAAATCGCCAGCGATCCTGTGCTGCTCAAAAGCACTGGCTATGCAGGACTCAATCAAAAAGCGCTACAGGTGACAGACACTGCTGAGTATTCTGCGGGTGCAGCTTACCGAGCCTATCGTTTTGACGTACCTGTGCAGTATAACGAGGCGAACTGTACTGATCCTCAGCAGCTCTCTTAGGGAGGGTGCGGGAGGCTTCAGAGGTTCCCAATTTGTAACGCAGTGTTAACTTTATGAAGCATTAATTCACTTTCTGTAGCGGATTTTAAGCAAATGATATCGTGCTCTCATCTAGTTTATGAGCATGATGACATGAAAGCTTCTCTTCCCCTCTCGGCGCTGGGTCAGATTTTGGGTCTAGGTTTAGTAATGGCTTTGATCAGTGCTGGCGTGATTGGTCTGATGTTTTTTGAAAGCATGCCAAAGTAGCTCTCTCGGGTTGTGAGCCTGGAACAGAAATTTTTTCCACAGTAAAACTCAAGATACCAACTTGGCTGACTTCAGACCGCTGACCGAGGCAAAAATTTCTGCTGAGGCTAAATCTATCTTCTTTAGTATAAAAAGCTCGAATCGGCTAACCAGAGGTAAAACTCGCGCCGTGGGAGAAGCCCGCACCGTATGCTTGCATCGGTGTCGGGAGTACGTCACCTGCCCAACAACCCAATCGGGTATGCCTGACCGCAAAAGCCTTTTAGCTTAAGTGCTTTTGCGGTCATTATTTTGGCTTTTTCAGGCGTTGGGGGGCTGACAGACAGAGCAGTAGTAGTAGCGGCGTCCACCTGCAGATTCTTTAACGATTTTATGGCCGCAGTGAAAGCAGGCTTTGCCTTGACGGCCAAAAGCCCAATGCCGATAGTCTTTACGAGGGTGACCGGCGGCTTTGAGCTGATGAGCAATGTCTAAATCGTGAGTAATGCCGCTGTGACGATAGGACTGATGCGGCAGGGCGATCGCGGCTTTGGCAAACTGCTTTAGCTGCTCGGGTGTGCAGTCTATGGGGCGCTGGGCTGGGTGAATCCTGGCTACGTACAAAATTTCGCTGCGCAAATAGTTACCAATGCCAGCCAAAAATTGCTGATCTAGCAGCAGTGTCTTAAACTGACGCCGACTAAAGCGTTTGTCTTGTACCCTGGCTAAAACTGCCGCTGGCGTAGCTTCAGGCCGCAGCACATCTAGCCCCACTCGCCTAATAAAAGGATGTTCTGATATCTGCTCATCCCGCAGTACTTCAATGTCTGAAGCGCTATAGAGCAGCGCTGACTTTTCTTCATTGTGTAAAGCTAAGCGTAGCTGGCGATTGGTTTCGGGATAGCTATAGGCTCTGCGCACAAACCATTTGCCGTAGAGCTGATTATGGCTATAGATATTGAGCTGATTATGGAAGCGAATCAGCATGGCCTTGCCGTAGGTTTCGACTGCTTTGACCTGACAGCCTGCTAGCTCTAGCTCATAGGGTTTGAGATGTTCAAAGGCAAAGAAGACCTCTTTGACAGGTCGGTGGGCGATCGCTTTTTCAACTTTATCCGCTGCTTTGCGAATTTCGGGGCCTTCTGGCATTGGGGGGAGTGAGTTTTGAAGAGGGGAGAGTTTTGAGTTTTGAGGGTTGATTTTTGGGGAGGGGGTTTTGG
>JAAUQI010000029.1 GCA_012032345.1 Leptolyngbyaceae cyanobacterium RM1_1_2
AACGCTTGAACTTCAGCCTTGCTCAAATCAACAATATAACGTTTCTGACTCATGGTGCTTTCCCTGGTTTTGAGTCAGATTATCAGAACTGTTCCCACTGGGCAAAGCTTGCTTGGCGAACTACTAGTTTCGCCCGGTCAGCTTAGCTGGCAAAATAACCCGATGTTCTAATCGTCAACGACTTCTGAAAAATCTTGACTACGCACCTCTGATGTCGGCGTTTGAGCCAGTGCTGTATTCTCAGACACACATCCTCCGGGTAGCTCGGTCACTACGGATTCAGGGTCAGATGGCTCGGCTAAACTCTCTAAGCCCAACGCACTTAGGCGACATTGGGTACTGGCCTGCTCAGAGCCGGGTAGATTAAGGCGCAGGATTTCGCTATAGCTGAGTTCGAGGGGTTTGCGCTCTGAGCTATTTAGCCCAGGTAAGAGTGGCCTAGGGGCTGCGACTGCTATTGGCTGGCGATCGCGCTGCTCATCCTGCTCATTCACCGAAATCTTGTCAGGCACCCCACGGCGGCTGACCGTATCCTCAACCAAAGCAGGGTCACTATGTCTGTTGCCGGACAGCTCTACCACAGGCACAGTCTCTGGGGCTAGCCCCTGAAGAGGAGCCGGGGTTCTGCGAAGCGGCACTCCAAGAACAGACTCAGGTGTTTCTGGAGAGGCTAGAGAGTCTGGTAGGGGGGCTGTTGCTCCCTGGGTCATGACGGTATCAACCACGGTTGCAACTGTTCTGGTTCTGTCTGCTGTTGTAAATTGGGGATTGATGTCTGCGGTAGGTTCTATAAGCAGGCTGGGACGGGGTGGACTTGCCAAAAAATTGGGCAACGCTGGCAGTACGCTCTGGGACGGGACAACAGCAGCAGATGCAGGGATGGGGCTGGCAGGCGCTACAGAAGGAGCGACCGACGTCAGGACAAGAGTTGGCTGAACCAAATCGGGCCGGGTCGGGATAGGCGGCAAGCTAGCCGCCGCCAGCGGCGTTAGCCCCAGTAGTCTTGGCTGAGACGGCCCCAGGATGGCAGACTGTGAGCCAGATAGAGTTTGGCTGATGCCAATCTGGGGTAGGGTGTCAGCTTCGGGGGGAACAATTTTCCCGGCGGTTTGAGGGCCAAGAGGTCTTTGCCAAAAGCCAGATCCCTCGGGCGATCGCCTGAGGGAATGCTTTTCCAAGTCCATTCAGATTTTTGCTCTTGGCCGCAGGCGGTGAGAGCAATCAGCCCTAAAAGAGCGATCGCGGAGCTACGCATTGCATCCCCCCATTGGATAAATCAGTTGCTGGACAGCTAGGTCAATTTACAGTTGGGGAATTTATAGTCAGGAGAATTCTGAAACAGAGCCATAAAGTTTTCGTGAAGAAGGCTCCTAGACGTTCTATCTGTTTGCTAGCGCCTAGATCCAAGCCGACCTGAACAATATGGACGCGCCAGTGACAGCGGTATTGCCCCCGTAATCGATAGTCAGGTGCGATCGCTACATTTCAGGTGTGCTACAGCGAATGGCTCAAGACGTCATTGGCTTAGGCAAACAAAGCAGTTCACCCTGAGCGTCATGTCTAGGATATGCTGCTGTTTGCCTCTCTAACAGTGTATTTCTAGTGATGACTGCTAACTTGCTAAACTCTTGGCTCAGCTTCAAAGGAGAAATTGCGGCTCTGGCCGCCGCTTTTTTGTGGGCAGTTTCGACGGTTATTTTTGGTCGCCTGGGTAAGCGCCTTTCTCCCGTGATGCTAAACCTGGCTAAGGGAATTCTGGCGATCGCGCTGATTAGTCTAACGCTGCTGTTACGCCAGAGTTCGCCCGCAGCGATTGAGCCAGTGGCTCTGGTCTATCTGCTCCTCAGCGGCGTCATTGGCATTGGACTGGGCGACACAGCTTACTTCAGCGCCCTCAACCACTTAGGCCCCCGGCGGGTCTTGCTGATGGAATCTTTGTCTCCGCCGATGGGTGCTTTTCTGGCCTGGATCTTCCTATCTGAGGTGCTAGAAATAGCGGCCTGTCTGGGAATTGTGCTGACGCTGCTGGGGGTGAGCTGGGTGATTTCAGAGCGAGTTCCGAACATTAATCCGCTGCAGAGCCATCCCTGGCGCGGCGTTTTGGTAGGCATTCTGGCGGCCCTGGGACAGGCTGTGGGTGTGGTGCTGTCTCGGGCGGCTTTGGCTGATTCGGCTATAGCTCCGCTCTGGAGTACGCTGCTGCGGCTGCTTGGAGGAACCGTGACGCTGCTGGTCTTGCTGCTGGTTCAAAAGCGCCTAGTGGCCGATGCTCAGCCGCTGCGATCGCCCCGTGTACTCAGCATTTTGGCAGTAGCAGCCGTGCTGGGAACTTACCTGGCTCTCTGGCTACAGCAGACAGCGCTAAAGTTTGCGCCCACGGGTATTGCTCAATCTCTGATGGCTACCAGCCCCCTCTTTATCCTGCCGATAGCGCTGTTGCTAGGCGATCGCGTTAGCCTGCGGGCAATTGGCGGCGTTGGCGTAGCGCTAGGGGGTGTTTGGCTGCTGTTTGCCTACGGCCAGTAAGCAATTAGGACAGAGTCGCCAGAGCCGCCAGAGCCAAGATCGCTGTGACACCATAGAAAGTAGCTACAACCCGCACCTCAGACCAGCCAGATAGCTCAAAGTGGTGATGCAAAGGTGCCATTCTAAACAAACGCTTGCCGACCCCGTCTGGGCCTTTGGTGGCTTTGTAGTAGCCCACCTGCAAAATAACCGACACGGTTTCGGCAAAAAAGAGCAGCGTCACCACCAGCAGGGCAAACAGACTGCCGCTGAGAATGCCCACCGCAGCCAGGGCACCCCCTAGCGCTAGAGACCCCGTATCACCCATGAAAACTTTAGCCGGGTTGCGGTTGTGGGCCAAAAAGCCCAGACAGGCTCCGCTCAAAGAAGCGCAAAAGACCATCAGGTCAGGATGAGCCGGAGCAATTAAAGCGCCTAATCCCAACAGGGCGATCGCTCCGGTACCTGCCATCAGGCCATCTACGCCATCAGTCAGGTTAGTAGCGTTGCTCTCAGCCACCAGCACAAAGCCAGCCAGGGGCCAAAATAAAACCCCAAGGGGCAAAAAGAAGCCCAAGGGCAGCTCAATCGTGGTCAAGGCGGCTGGCTGCGTTCCCGCTGCCCACAGACAAAACAAGATAGCAAAGCCCACCTGCAGCGCCAGCTTCACCCGAGGAGAAATGCCGTGGTTGGAGCGCCGCCGTAATACCTGCCAGTCGTCTAGCCAGCCAATGAGAGCGTAGCCCAGTGTCAGCCCTGAAACGGCCAGGACGCTGCTGGAGAACCCCGTCAGCGCCAGCGCTAGCACCAGCGCCACAGGAATAAAGAAGATGCCGCCCATTGTGGGCGTTCCGGCTTTTTTGAGGTGAGCCTGTGGCCCTTCTTCTCGAATAAACTGCCCCGCTTTGAGCGACAGCAGCAGCGGCACCCCCCATAGCCCCAAGGCAGCGCTGAAAACAGCCGACAGCAGCAGCGGTAGCCCCAGAGAAGCCAGCCCCAAAAATTGACGTTCGGCGATCGCATCTAGGGCGATCGCAGCCAAACTTAAGCTGCTGGTTAGAATCCACAGCAGCTTTGTCCCTGATAAATCTATCGTTTTGGTCGAAAAAAACTTAGCATCCACAGCGATCTTTTCTCACACACACCACACTTTTCACACATGATTGAAAGCATCCTGGAAAAACCGGGAAGCTCAGTCAAATTTCAACGTTCCTTGAGCCTGCCATGCCTGCTATTAAAGGTAGTCCGGCTTCAGTACTGGCTTTTTGCTAATCTTCTAGCTCCAGATCGTCGTCTTCTTCCTCCTCAAAGTTATCCTCGTTGCCCATCAAATCTGTGATTTCTTCGTCATCTGAAGCCGGAACTTCAACCGGATCACGAGGAATCAAACGCCCTGTGGTTTCCAGCCAGTCTAGAATTGAGGCATTTTGCTGGAGAGGAATGATAGCCGCAGGCTGATCACGAGGAATCTGCCGCAGCGAGGGATTGTATACCATAGTGAAATCTAGATCTCCGAAAGTTAAGCTTGACGGCGTTTGTTTAGACAGACCACACAGCGCGTTAATCTGGCATAGAGCCTGCTAGCCCCTGCCATGATGAGTCTACCACTGGATGGATAGCCCATCTTCTAGCATATGTCAATCTAATATCAATAAACCGCGATGTTTAGACATGTTTCTTGGCAAAGCGGCTTCATGTTTTGTCAGGAATTTTTCGAGGGTCTGAAAACTCTCAAAAAGCAGCATTGCACCCCCATGACACCCATCAATTAAAGATTGACAGAATACTCATTTAAGGAAAGTACGCAATCAGAAAGGACTTAGCATGTTAGCAAAAGCTGAGCTAAAAGATGCGATCGCAGCTAAAAATCGAGGACTTTCAGCCAGTGTCAATGATAAGGCGGCTATTTTGGCTGCGATCGCCCGTTTAGAAGGTTGCAATCCTACACCTCGACCGCTAGAGGCTCCAGAGCTGCTAGAGGGTGACTGGCGCTTGCTCTATACCTCCAGCCAAGAACTCCTAGGAATCGATCGGTTCCCTTTGCTAAGGCTAGGACAGATTTATCAGTGCGTGCGCACAGCCGAGGCCAAAATCTACAATATTGCTGAGGTCACGAGTTTGCCGCTGCTCGAAGGGATGGTTTCGGTGGCTGCTAGGTTTGATGCAGTCTCCACCCAGCGGGTAAATGTCAAATTTGAACGGGGCGTTTTGGCCCTGCAGCGGCTGTTAGACTACCGCTCACCCAGCCAGCTGATTCAAAGGCTCCAAAACGTGCCCAAGCTTTCGCTATTGCAGGCGATAGACTTTAGTATCAACAGCGATCGCCAGCAGGGTTGGCTAGAAATCACCTATCTAGATGCCGATATGCGTTTGGGTCGGGGCAATGAAGGCAGCGTCTTTGTCTTGAGTAAAGTGGGCGCTTGAGCAGCATCAGAATTTTTACCGCCTGACACAATGACTTCCTCACCCGTGAACGCTCAGCCGCCCCTAGCCCTCTCCCAAGGGCTGCTAAATCTGTTGACCACCTGTCCGCGTAAGTTTCAATATACCTACTTTGACGAGCTGGGGTTGCCGATCGCGCCTGAGCAGCAGGCCAGTGTTACCTGGGGCAGTCAGTTTCACCTGCTGATGCAGCAGCGAGAGCTAGGACTGCCGATTGACTCGCTGCCGGCAATGGAGACAGATTTTCGGGAGAGCTTAGAGGCGTTAATAGCAGTAGCTCCCGATCTGTTTATGCCCGATCTTTCACCCACAGACCCTGTCACCTTTCGCCAAAGTGAGCATCGCCGCACGGTGGAATTTGGCGGCTATTTACTCACCGTAATTTATGACCTGCTGATTTTGCGCTCCGAGCAGGGACAAATTATCGACTGGAAAACCTATCTACAGCCCTGTAGTCGTTTGGTTCTGGCTCAAGATTGGCAGACACGGCTGTATCCTTACGTGCTGGCCGAAACCACGACGCTGGCCCCCAGCCAAATTTCTATAACCTACTGGTTTGTACGCCACCGCGATCGCCAGAGCAACTGTCTACAGCCCCAGCAGCTGACCTTTGCCTACGGCGACCAGCAGCACGAACAGGTGCGTCAGGATCTGAGCTATCTAACTACGCAGCTGAGTCAATGGCGATCGCAGCAGGCATTGCCCAAAGTTGATTTAGCCAAAGGTATTTGCCCCAGATGTCCCTTTGCCATTCGCTGCCAGCGCAGTCTCAGCTCAATGATTTCAGCCCAGTCATCTGATCTGCCAGCTCTAGCTGAAATTGAAGAAGTTGCGCTCTAGAAGATGAGCGCACTGATAGCGCACTGATAGCGCACTGATAGAAAACTGGCTGACTGGTTTTCTCACCCTCTGACCATTCACAGGCGTCAGGTTTTACAGGATGCTAGGATAATCAACTGCGACCCCAGTAGTTTTTGAACCCCAACGATATATAAGGAGGCGTTGTGAACGATCGCCCCAATCCCCCCCAAGACGACGATTACCAGCAATTTTCTGCCGAGGAAATCGAACGCCGTCACCAACAGCGAGAAGAACAGCGCCTGCAGCGAGAAGAGCAGCGCTTAAAAGCGGCTCAGCACACTGCGATCGCCCACAAATTTGAGCAGGGCATTTATTTTCTAGTAGGCGCACTAGAGCTGCTGCTGCTGTTGCGTTTCATCCTCCGGCTCAGCGGCGCAAACCCCGACAATACTTTTGCCAACGTTATTTACAATCTCTCTGAACCCTTTGTTACCCCGTTCTCGACGCTGTTCATCAGCCCCACGTTTAATGGCAGTCTCAACATTTTTGACGTCAATCTCCTAGTTGCGATCGCGTCTTATCTGGTGCTGATGTTTTTAGTCGTCTGGTTTGTGAGAATTATTTTTAGCCGCTGACATTGCAGTCAAAAACTGAATCTGCGATCGCAAAGCATGAAAGCTCTCTGCAGGGATAAATCAGGTTCTGTCTGCTGAGTGATGCAGAGCGCTCTTAATTAAAGTCTTATGGGTGAAGGTACGGGCGCTCTGTTCGTAGGTTTTTCGGCTGCTGTCAAAGCAGTCGTATCCAACTTTAAGCCTTAAGGAGGCTATGTATTTATGGTTACTGCAAGTCAACAAAAAAACGATCAAAGTCAGGGAAACTACGACATCTGCCCAGTTTCAGCCGTTTTTGAAACGGAAGTTAAGGCTAAGGAGGCCGTCCAGCAACTGCTAGACCAGGGTGTTTCTAGAGAAGACATCTCGGTTGTGGGCCGCAACTTCCAGTCTGAAAGCCGAATTTCTGGTTTTATTACCCGCAAAGATTTAATTCTAGACGGCCTGAAGAATGGCGCTATTTTTGGATCTTTGTTTGGTTCGTTTTTGAGCTTATTGACCGGCGTTGGGGTGCTGTTTATTCCCTTTGTGGGTTCGGTTGTAGCGGCGGGGCCGTTAGGGGCAGCGCTGTTGGGAGCCGTTACGGGGGCGATCGCAGGGGGAACTGGCGGCAGTCTAGCTTCGGCCCTAGCCTCACTGGGGATGCCAGAAGAAAAAGCAGCAATCTACGAAACTCGGCTCAAAGCAGGTGAGTTTTTGCTAGTAGCTGAAACTTCAACAGCCCAGTCAGAAGAGGTGCAGGCGCTGCTGCAGGCGGCTGGAGGTGAGGAGATTCTGGCCTGCTCTGACATGAAGATTCCCCGCGAAAATGCCCAACAGATCCAGTCGGCGGCTGACCTATCGCCTGAAATTCGCGCTCACCTCTCAGAGACAGCCCAGCAGACCTTTGTTGAAACCTACAGCGCTGAATTTGAGCACAGCAGCGACAGTGGTGAAGCCATGTCGAAAGCCTGGCAGAAAGTTGAAGCTGAGTTTGAGCGCGATCAAGAGGGGGTTTGGAAAGCCCCTGCAGCCACCTAAACTCCGCACAAATCACAGCTTCAAGGCTATAAGCAGAGGCTAGGGCAGCGTTAACTCTAGTTTGTAGTTAGTGCTTTAGCGCTGAAGCACTAACTACAAACCTTAGTTTCTAGTTGTGATAGCTGAGATCTAAACCAGTGTAAAGATTTATCTGGAATCGGTCTAATCCTACAGTTTGGGGATCGTGCTAAGCCAGTAAATGATGGCTAGCTAATCGCCGGATGCATTAAGCTATGTTTAGAAATCGCCTTGTTACATTTCTCAATATGTCTCGGGTCAGAGAAATAGGGTATTGCAGGTATGTCACAATGTAGGCGGTTTTGCCAACTCGGCGAAGACACTTGGAGTAGGCAATAGATTCGATGGAACTTCTTTATCAATATGCCTGGCTAATTCCGGTACTGCCCCTTTTAGGGGCTATGGTTCTAGGCATTGGCCTGATTTCTTATAGCAAATTTACTAGCCAGCTTCGGCAGGTCAGCTCGGCGTTTATTGTGACGCTAACCGGAGCCGCGATGGTGTTCTCTGGCGCTCTTTTCTGGAGTCAGGTACAGGGTCATGCACCTTACAGGCAGATGTTTGAATGGGCCTCAGCAGGGGACTTTCAGCTATCAATGGGGTACACCATTGACCATCTGGCGGCGCTGATGCTGGTGATTGTGACCACTGTGGCTTTTTTGGTGATGATTTACACCGATGGCTATATGGCTCATGATCCCGGCTATGTTCGCTTTTATGCCTATCTCAGCTTGTTTAGCTCCTCCATGCTGGGGCTAGTCATCAGCCCTAACCTGATTCAGGTTTACGTGTTCTGGGAGCTAGTAGGCATGTGTTCTTACCTGCTGATCGGGTTTTGGTATGACCGAGGCCCAGCCGCTGACGCCTGTCAAAAAGCTTTTGTCACCAACCGGATTGGAGACTTCGGCCTGCTGCTTGGCATTTTGGCCTTGTTTTGGGCCACCGGCACGTTTGAGTTTGACCTGATGGGCGATCGCCTCAGCGACCTGGTGCAGTCGGGGGGATTAAGTCTGGCCTGGGCGGGTGTTTTTGCCGTTTTGGTCTTTCTTGGTCCGGTGGCTAAGTCAGCTCAGTTTCCGCTGCATGTTTGGCTGCCCGACGCCATGGAAGGCCCGACGCCGATTTCAGCGCTGATTCATGCTGCGACGATGGTAGCTGCCGGAGTTTTCTTGATTGCCCGGATGTTTCCGGTTTTTGAGCAGATTCCCAGCGTTATGACCATTGTGGCTTGGACGGGGGCCGTCACGGCTTTCTTGGGTGCCAGCATTGCCATTACCCAAAATGACATTAAGAAAGGGCTGGCCTACTCGACTATGTCTCAGCTGGGCTACATGGTCATGGCTATGGGCGTAGGGGCTTACGGCGCGGGCCTGTTTCACCTGATGACCCATGCCTATTTTAAGGCCATGCTGTTTTTAGGCTCTGGCTCCGTCATCCACGGCATGGAAGAGGTTGTCGGCCACGATCCGGCTTTGGCTCAGGATATGCGACTGATGGGGGGCCTGCGCAAGTACATGCCGATTACGGCGATTACGTTTTTGATTGGCACCCTAGCAATTTGCGGCATTCCACCCTTTGCAGGTTTTTGGTCAAAGGATGAAATTTTAGGCTCCACTTTTGCCGTTAGTCCAGTGCTTTGGCTGGTGGGCTGGCTAACGGCGGGTGCTACGGCCTTTTACATGTTCCGCATGTACTTCAGCACCTTTGAGGGGCCTTTTCGTGGTAACGACAAGGAGATTCGCCAGCAGCTTCAGTACGAAAAGCTACAGCGACTAGGGCTTTCATTAGGCCCCGGGGCGATGAATCCTCAGGAGCTGGTGCTGCAGACCGAGGCAGATGAGCACGAAGCGGCTCATCACCACAGCGATTTTCCTCACGAGTCGCCGCTGGCCATGACTTTTCCGCTAATGGTTCTGGCGGTTCCTTCAGCTTTGATTGGTCTGGTGGGGACTCCTTTTGCTGATTACTTTGAAGCGTTCATTCATCCCCATACTGAAGCGATCGCCGCAGTGGCTGAGTCGGCAGAAGCCTTAGAAGCTTTTGACTGGAATGAATTTCTGATCATGGGCGGCAGCTCGGTGGGGATCGCGCTCATCGGCATTACGCTGGCGTCTCTAATGTACCGCTCGCGTCAGATTGATCCCGGTGCGATCGCCAAGCAGATTGAATCGCTCTATCAGCTCTCCTTGAATAAGTGGTACATTGACGAAATTTATGATGCCGTCTTTGTTAAGGGTAGCCGTGGCTTAGCCAAACAGGTGCTAGAGGTCGATGTCCGCATTGTTGACGGCCTAGTCAACCTGGCGGGCTTTGTGGCTCTGGTGACCGGTGAGGGGCTGAAGTATTTAGAGAACGGCCGAGCCCAGTTCTACGCCCTGATTGTTTTTGGAGCGGTGTTAGGGCTGGTGCTAATTTCGGGTCTAACTTAAAGTCCATTTTTGTCTGGCAGCCACTGCATCCCTTGAAAGGCTTGCGGTTTGGCTGCCGGAGCGCGATCGCCATTTGTCTGCCTGCTTTCGGGCGAGCTGTTCTCAAAACTAACTGCTTTCAAAGCCTTTGAATATGAATATTGCCGATTTACCCTGGCTATCTATAGTTATTTTCTTCCCGCTGCTAGCAGCCCTGTTTATTCCGTTTTTCCCTTATGAAGAGGGCAAAGTAGAACAGGAAAAAACGGCCTACCGGCTGCGCTGGTATGCATTAATCGTGGGTCTGATTGATTTTGTGCTGATTGTCATTGCTTTTTACTACAACTATGACTTTAGCAACCCGGGTATGCAGCTAGTTGAAAGCTATACCTGGGTACCGCAGCTAGACCTGAAGTGGTCGGTGGGGGCAGACGGACTGTCTATGCCGCTGATTTTGCTCACTGGCTTCATTACCACGCTGGCAATTTTAGCTTCCTGGCCGGTGACGCTAAAGCCGCGTCTGTTTTACTTTCTCATGCTGGCTATGTATGCCGGACAGCTAGGAGTTTTTGCCGTTCAGGATATGCTGCTGTTTTTCCTGATGTGGGAGCTAGAGCTGATTCCGGTCTATCTGCTGCTCTCAATCTGGGGAGGCAAGCGCCGCCTCTACGCCGCCACCAAGTTTATTCTCTACACGGCGGGAGGCTCTCTGTTTATTCTGGTTGCTGCTTTAGCAATGGCTTTTTACGGAGACACGATCACGTTTGATATGTCCGCCCTGATGGCTAAAGACTATCCGCTGAAGCTGCAGCTCCTGCTCTACAGCGCTTTCTTAATTGCCTACGCGGTCAAACTGCCGATCTTTCCCCTACATACCTGGCTGCCGGATGCTCACGGTGAAGCCACTGCCCCGGTACATATGCTGCTAGCGGGTATTTTGCTTAAAATGGGCGGATACGCTCTGATTCGCATGAATGTAGAAATGCTGCCGGAGGCCCATGCTTACTTTGCTCCGATTCTGGTGATTTTTGGGGTCATCAATATCATCTACGCTGCTCTTACCTCTTGGGCGCAGCGGAATCTAAAGCGCAAAATTGCCTATTCTTCCATTTCTCATATGGGATTTGTCATCATTGGGATCGCTTCATTTACTAATTTGGGATTGAGCGGTGCCGTCTTGCAGATGGTTTCTCACGGCCTGATTGGGGCGAGTCTGTTCTTTCTAGTGGGGGCTACCTACGACCGGACTCATACGCTGATTCTGAGCGAGATGGGGGGAGTGGGCAAAAAGATGCCGAAAATTTTTGCCATGTTTACGACCTGCTCTCTGGCTTCGCTGGCTTTACCGGGGATGAGCGGATTTGTGGCAGAGCTGATGGTATTTGTTGGATTTGCAACCAGCGATGCCTACAGCTCTACGTTCAAGCTCTTAATTGTAATTCTGATGGCGGTTGGTGTTATTCTGACTCCAATCTATCTGCTGTCAATGCTGCGGGAGATCTTTTACGGCCCTGAGAATAAAGAACTGGTTGAACATGAGGCTTTAATCGATGCGGAGCCTCGTGAAGTGTTTATCATTGCTTGTCTGCTAATCCCCATCATTGGGTTTGGATTTTACCCAAAGCTGCTAACTCAGGTCTATGATGCCAAAACCGTAGCCCTGACCTCGCGGCTTCGAGAAGAAGCCATAGAGCTGGCAGACACTTCTTCTCCAACGGGCGCACTGGCCGCTATCCAGCCGTTTAAAGCGCCTAGCCTCAGTCCTTAGCTTTTTTAGAATCGGGTACAAAATTTATCTAGAAACAACCTCGGAAGTGTCCTGAAACTTCCGAGGTTGTCTTGTTGTCTAATTTAGAATAGAAAGAGACTCATAGCCATTAGTGGTTATGGTCTCAGCCGAGGGGCACTACAGGGCAGGCCCAATGAGTCTGCTCAAGAGTGGTCAAAGCTCTGTTTTTATCTGTGATTACCCCGTCATTCTTCGCAAACATGCCTCGTTCAATTATTTCTTCGATCGCTTCTCCGGCACTGGCTCTCGGCACGGCTTTAGGACTAAGCATTGTCAGTGCGATCGCCCCTTACTCCCTGCTGGGGCCTGTTATTGGCGCTTACCCACAGGCAGCGCAGGCCCAATCTGCAGACGACGAGCAAACCAGCATTCGGATCTATCGTCAGGCTAGCCCTGCGGTTGTCGCTATTGATGCCGGTGAGGGCACCGGCAGCGGCAGTATTATCACGGCTGAGGGCTTGGTGCTGACCAATGCTCATGTGGTGCGAAATGCCAGAACGGTGACGGTGCGGCTGGAAGATGGGCGGCAATTTCAGGGAGATGTGGTGGGGTACGGGGAGCAGGGGCTAGACGTCGCCGCCATTGAGATCCGGGGTGACGGCGCGACTTTCCCGACGATTCCTTTAGCTGCACCCGGATCGGTTCAGGTGGGGCAGCGAGCTTTTGCGATTGGCAATCCCTTTGGCTTGCAGGGTACATTCACAGTGGGAATTGTCAGTCGGATTGATTCTGAGCGCGGTCTGATTCAAACCGATGCTGCTATTAACCCAGGTAATTCTGGGGGACCCTTGCTCAACAGTCGTGGTGAACTGATTGGCGTCAACACATCTATTTTTACCACCGGGGCCAACGGCGGCAGCATCGGTATTGGCTTTGCCATTGAGATTCAGCAGGTAGAGCCTTTTTTGGCGGCTGTAGAGCAGGGCACAGCGACTCAGGTGGCGACCACAGGCTCAATGCGCCTAGGCGATCGCAACCGTCCCCCTATCGCCATTACAGTCAATGGCCCAGCTGTCACCGGACAGCTTGATGCCAGCAGTCAGGTACTCCCGGTAGATAACAGCTATTTTAATGTCTATGCCTTTGAAGGCAGTGCTGGTGAGCCAGTCACCGTTGAGATGCGCAGCAGCGAGATTGACTCTTTTTTGATTTTGGTAGCTCCTGATGGCAGTACCGTGGGCCAAGATGACGATAGCGGCGGCAATTTCGATGCCAGGATTAGCGCCACGCTGCCTGCCAGCGGGACTTACCTGATTTTGGCCAACTCCTACGCTCCCGCCGAGGCCGGGCGCTATCAGCTCCGAGTATCGGCAGCAGGCATGGGGCAAGGTGGGCCACGGGACTATATCTTGCAGGTACAGGGCGCTCTAGCCGCCGGAGACGCTGTTTTAAGCGATCGCACCTATTATGATGAACATGTCTTTCAGGGCAGCGCCGGACAGCCAGTTACCATCGATTTGCAAAGCTCAGACTTTAACCCTTATCTGCTGCTGATTGGGCCTGACGGCGAGGTCGTAGCTGAAAACAACAATATTAGCGATCGCAATTTGAACGCTCGTATCGTCACAGCTCTACCAACAAGTGGCACCTACCGCTTGGTTGCTAATGCCTACAGTGCCAACGAGCGGGGGCAGTATCAGCTGACTGTGCGATAGCTTCAGCGCGATCGCCCCAGCCAAGTCAGAAAATTTTCATGGGTAATCAGCTCTAGCAACAGCAGGCTCACAAACCCGATCATGGCAAAACGCCCGTTGAGCCTCTCGGCATAGGGCGACCAGCCAAAAGCGGGTTGGAGCCGATCAGCCTGTGGCTCAGGATCAGGCTGATTTGGGGTAGAAGTCTGTGCTTCAAATTCTGGAATCTCTTGACTCATGGTTGGCTGACCTGCATCTGTTTGCTCATCCTATATCAATCCTTTAAGTCTTTCTACTTTAGACTGCAGGCCGCTGTAGCAGGCCAAGATCAAAGGATAGGCTCTGATTTCTGGGTCAGTGGTGAATGTTCGTTTTTGCCTACTCCTATAGTCAACGGGCTGAATGAATTTTCGAACTGACGTAGTTTTTTGCAAAGAATAGCCATTAGCCTAAATTCAAGAAGTCCCTGTCTCAGCGGAGTTATTGGTAGTTGACCCTACAGAGAGGCGCTCGTTCTTTGTTGAAACGGCTAAAAACTACTCAAACTGGTAAAAATCGTGCTTGTCAACCGTGATTCTTGCTCTGATATGATTCAGCCCTGAAGCATTCCGGTTGGCTTATAGCAGGCTGACTCTAATAGCTTTGCTGCTAATTAGTTCTGCCAATTAGCATATTATTCTTTATGACAAGTATGCTAAAAATGACTATAATGAACTCCATTGTTAGCAATAAGATTTTGCTTTGCTCTGCTAAAAGACCTTTATAAGTCAGCAGTTCGGCGCAAAAAATCAAAGCTTTACGATGGATTTTAACCTTTAAGTTAAGTATCGAGATAAGGATTTTTTTAGTCAATGGCAGAAACGAAAACGGCTCCCCTTGCAGGCAAAGGGCTATTACAAAAAGTTAAAGATCTTTCACACCTCTCTAAAAAAGAAACGGCTAGAGAGTGTGGCTACTACACGGTTGCAAAGGACGGGCAGGTGCGGGTCAACCTGACTGACTTTTATGATGCCTTACTGTCTGCTAGAGGCATTACTCTAAATCCCGAAAGCGCCAAGGACGGCAGAGGCCGAGAGCCTACCTATCGCGTCAGCGTACATAAGAATGGACAAATCGTAATCGGCTCTACCTATACTCATGAGATGGGACTAAAGCCGGGCGACGAGTTTGAAATCAAACTGGGCTATAAACACATTCATCTGATTCAGCTCGATAGCGACGGCTCTTCTGCAATAGAAGATTAGAGGAATGTCAGCCTTTGAATCTAGCCCCAACAGGTTTAATAGTGGATTCTGTAGCTGTCAAAATTTTGCTGTTCTTTATCGTTTGGGCAGGACTTTGGCTACCGCTAGCTGTTCCTCTAGCAGTTTTTCTAAAATGGCACCCTGGTAAACCTATAAAACCTGCTCAAAAGCTACCGCTTTTAGCGTCTTTGTATTTTCTAGCTCCCTTCGTTGTTTGGGGAGCTAGTCAGTTAGAAGGTAGCTCTTTTTCGGATTACGGCATGGTTTACCCGCGATCGCTGACATCTTTACCGCTTGGCTTAGCCTTAGCGCTAGCTGGACTAGGCCTGCTAGTTTTAGTTCAGCAAACCCTGGGCTGGACGCAGCGGCGCTCTGCTAGCTCAGGTGATTTAGCAGACTCTCTAGCTCAAAAATCTCCGCCTTCTTTACTCAAAATCTGTTTGCCGCTGCTGCTGCTAGCCCTCTGGGTTGGCTGGACTGAAGAACTGGTCTTTCGCGGTTTTTTGCTTAACCAACTCCACCAGTCCTACGGCTGGCTGCTGACGGCTGCTTTCGCCAGCGGCATTTTCGCTCTACTGCATCTGGTTTGGGAAGGCCGCGAAAACATTCCCCAACTGCCAGGACTCTGGCTGATGGGGCTGGTGCTGGCGCTGGCGCGCTGGGCCGATGGCGGTCAGCTAGGGCTGGCCTGGGGTCTTCATGCTGGATGGGTGTGGGGAATTTCGAGTTTGGCGACGGCTGAGGTTGAGCCGACCGTCACAGGCAAAGTCTGGCTGATCGGTCGGCTAGATCAGCCGCTCACAGGTATGATGGCTCTTCTGCTAATGCTGGGGACAGCTTTAGTGATCTGGCAAATGCGTCTTGCTTAGGGACAGGTCTGCTTAGGACTCATTTGCTTTAGTGCTCAAAAACCTGATGAAGAGGCATTATCCGTCGTGTTTTGAGCCAAAGATTGAACAATAAAGCTTCCAGCGGAGCGGGCAGTTCTGCAACCAATAAGCCTGCTGAGCTGTGGGGCTGCTCCGCGATCCAGTAGCCCTGCAGGCTGACTTCTACAACATCGCTATCGGCAGTAGAGAGGCTAAGCCGTTGAGGATCTATTTTTCTGGCGGCTATGTTTAGCTGGCTCAGCTCAGGAAGATGCGCTGAAAGCAAGAATGCTCCGTAGCTTTTCTGTACGATAAAGTCGCACTGCATCTGCCAGCTTAGAGATGTTCGCTGGACTAAGAAAGCGGTTGCCGTTTGAGCTAGATGTTCCAGATATAAGCTGTTTTCGGTGTAGATTAGCTTCAGCATGACTGGCGTCCTAAAAAGGTGAGAAAACTTTAAAGGCGGCTAGCAGGGCTGCTATGGACAACAAAAAGCCCCCGCCTCACTGGAAGCGGGAGCTGAGTAAGACTGATGTCTCAGCTACAGGGGCTTATTGCCCTCTGGTGGCCTTTGACGGCTTTGCTGCCCGCTTCGTATTTGTATAAAAGCTCGATACTTGCCATCAGGCAGATCTATCCCGTGAATGCCCGCTGAGGGACTGCCTAGGCGTAAATGGCTGCGGTCTTCGGAGTGTATTTCCCCAATGAGTTCTAGCGCAGGTGCAGCCACAGAGGTTCGATTGCCGTTGAGGGCGATCGCACTTCGACTACTTGTGACTAACTGCTTTACCACGAGAACTCCTGAAAAATTGTTGGAATATTTGGAACTTAGCGGATACCTGAGCTGAAACGTGCAGTAACCAGTATTAAGAGCGCTACTTTACTCTCTTAATACTACACTTGTAGCACAATAATGTCTAGACTGTAACTGTAGAGCTATAGCAATTTTTTTGGAGGTGTACCACTCTATGCCAACCCTATCTCGAACCTCAACGACTGACATGGAAGTGACGAGCATTCGCCTAGAGCGAGACTTAAAGGAGCGCTTAAAGGCGATCGCCGGGGAGCGGGGGTATCAGGCGTTGATTCGAGATATTCTTTGGCAATATCTGGCACAAAAGTCAGAAGATTTGCAGCCAACGGTAGAGCGTGAGGATATTCGCGCCAGCCTCAAAGCGATCGCTCAAAAAGAAGAGTATTGCGCTCTAACCGGTACCGCGATCGCGCCCCAAACCCCCATGCTGCTGGGCTTGACCACTACTGGCGAACTGGTGCCCCTGAGCTTGAACGCCCTGGCTTAAATCAGCGATCGATTCTCCCCGTCAGCGGTGAGCTAGCGCTGGCGTAGGCTTTTACCGGAATTCGCCCCGCCAGGTAAGCCAGCCGTCCGGCAGCGGCGGCCATCCCCATAGCCTGACCCATTGCGATCGGGTTTTAGCCTTGGCGATCGCCGTATTAATTAGCAGCGCATCGGCCCCCATCTCCATAGCCTGGGCTGCTTCACTGGGAGAACCAATGCCCGCATCTACCACCACCGGCACCTGGGCGTTTTCAATAATAATTTCAATATTGGCAGCATTGCGAATGCCCTGCCCCGAGCCAATCGGAGAACCCAAGGGCATCACCGTGACGCAGCCGACCTCTTCGAGCCGCTTGGCCAGCAGCGGGTCAGCGTTGATATAGGGCAGTACCGCAAAGCCTTCGCGGGTCAGCTGCTCAGCCGCTTCGAGGGTGCCGATGGGGTCGGGCAGCAAATACTTAGCGTCTGGAATCACCTCTAGCTTGACAAAGTTATTGTCTTCTTGGCCCAGCAGCTTTGTCATTTCCCGGCCCAGTCTGGCCACGCGCACAGCCTCGTCTGCCGTCTGGCAGCCTGCCGTATTGGGTAATAGCCAAATTTGACTCCAGTCTAGGGCCTCAGCCAGTCCTTCATGGCCTGGGGCATTGGTCTGTACCCGCCGAACCGCAACAGTGACAATTTCGCTGCCGCTAGCGGCAATACTGCGACGCATATAGTCAAAGTTCTCAAACTTACCCGTGCCCGTCATCAGGCGAGACTTAAAGCTGCGTCCGGCAATCTTTAACGGGGTATCGCTCAGAGCCTGCATGGCGTCGGCAGGCGCAGCAGGTTGGGGGTTAGCTAGTTGCATAGGAGTCGCAAGTGCGGCAGGTAACGTCGGTAAGGCTGTCCTCGGCGGCTGCGGGGATTGAAAACGTTGCCAGGAAAAGGCATTGAGTAAAGAATCGGCTGTTTTCTGCTGGATGGAATCGCTGATCAGGGCAGCGGTGATGGGGGCTAAAAGAACACCGTTGCGGTGATGCCCAACGGCAAACGTCAGGTTTTGGCAGAAACTAGGCCCTAGAATTGGCATTTCATCAGGCGTCAGGGGACGAAACCCCCACCAGCATTCGTGGATGGGAAAATGCTGTAGTTCAGGATAGAGCAGAACCGCCTGATTGATTAGCTGCTGCAGGCCAGCGGGGGTGTTGTGAGGTTGAAAACCAACGTCTTCAACCGTTGCCCCCAAAACAATTTGACCCTCCTGACGCGGCACAATGTAGATGTGCTCACCGTAGAGAACCTGGCCCAGCGGCTGGGGCTGCGGATAGCCCAAAGGCACCCGTACCGATAGCATTTGCCCCTTGCAAGGAGAGACTGGCAGCGGCAACAGTTCTCGAGTCCAGGCACCCGTCGCTAATATATAGTGACTGGCCTGAAAATTGCCCGCTGAGGTTGTAATCTGAGTCACCTGGCGATCGCGCTGCTGGATGCCATTGACCGTTACGCCTGAGCGCAGATCTACGCCTAGCTCTTGGGCTGCAATCCGTAGAGCCTGCATCAGCCCTCGATTATTCACCTGACCTTCTTCAGGGAACCACCAGCCTCCCACCACCCGATCGCTAAGACCGGGCTGGAGATGCTGCAGCTCAGAGCGATCGCGCCAGTACCGAACTGCAGTGGACTCAGCGGTTAGCTCAGCTGCCGATGGAGGCGTAAACCGAGGAGCCAGAACGCCACAGGGCCAGTAGCCTGTATCCTGTCCCGTCAGCGCTTCTAGCTTTTCAATCCAGTCAGGGTAAAGCGCTAAGCTCCGCTGGCAGAGGGTTTGAAATGGCCCGGATGGAATATTTTCTGCCTGGGGCGCTAGCATACCTGCGGCTGCCTGACCTGCGGCTGCCTGAAAGTCGCGGCTCAGCACCGTTACGGCCACCCCTTGTTGGCGCAGCTCAACGGCGATCGCTAAACCAATCAGCCCCCCCCCTACAATCAGGACATCAGACATCACAGGCCCCACGCATATGCACCTTCCTATCTGCTAAGTGCCGAGGCTAACAGCCTACCAGAGCGCTGGAATAGAAGGATCGGCCTGAGCTGGTGGATTAGCAGAGCCAGTGCCAGCTGTTCCTGTGCCAGTAGTTTCCGCAGCCCCCGTCCCCGTCTGGGCGTTGCTGGCATCTCCTGTATTCTGAGCCTGCTGTGGGTCTGGCGAAAAATTGCCGGAAGCTGAAGCCGGGCTGTCCTGCGGGGTCTGTAGCTGGGCAAGTTGTCCGGCCCGCTGAACCGGATCTGTACTGGCTGAGTCAATACTATCGGACACCTGATTGGCCCCGTCTGAGGTACTTTGACCCAGGTTGTCAATCCAGCTAGCGACCTGATCGCCAGAGCCAATACCGTACAAAATCAAAACAGCCGCACCTGCTAAT
The DNA here is from genome assembly GCA_012032345.1 of Leptolyngbyaceae cyanobacterium RM1_1_2. Classification (GTDB taxonomy): domain Bacteria; phylum Cyanobacteriota; class Cyanobacteriia; order Phormidesmidales; family Phormidesmidaceae; genus Sphaerothrix. The sequence continues at coordinate 19,050 of JAAUQI010000029.1, forward strand.
ATCGCGCCGAGAAGATACCTATTCATGCCTGCTTCACCTGTTCCTCTGCTCTATCTTCGCTTAGAGACTCCAGTTTTGGGTATATTTCGTCAGGCAGACTTGAGCTGCTGACTACAGAACTGCTATCCCTCAGGCGTCCAGACCAAATTTGTCCCCTGTCCCCAAAAACCGTCATATTTAGTAATCTTGAGATCGCCTAATACCTGAGTTTGGCAGGCCAGTCGCAGATTGCCCGTGAGAGAATGGGGAGGCAGCGAGCGGCGGGCGCGATCGCGCCAGTTAGCCTCAGATACCGTGCCTGCGATCGCTACGGCACAGGTACCACAGGTGCCAATTCCCCGACAGTTGATTAACTGCGCCTGCTGGTTGTAAAGCTCAATCTGGTGCTGGAGCAAGACCTGACGCAGGTTGGCTCCTAGCGGACAGTCAAATGTTTTTCCCTGAGCAGTCACTTTAGGCATGGTATCTGGCATCAATCGGTATTCTGCTAATCTAGCTCACTTTTCCCAACCGCTGCTCATTCCCTGTTTATTCCCTGTTTATTCCCTGTGCCCAACGCAAACTGCCTCTGCTATGACTCAAACTGCTTCTAACAAAAACGGCCCTGCTCAAGTTTGGCTTTACGATACAACGCTGCGCGACGGTGCCCAGCGAGAAGGATTAGCCCTCTCAATTGAAGACAAGCTGAGAATTGCTCGCCAGCTCGACCGTTTAGGCATTCCCTTTATTGAGGGCGGCTGGCCGGGGGCTAACCCTAAAGACGTGCAGTTTTTTTGGCAGCTTAGAGAAGAGCCGCTGACTCAGGCTGAAGTGGTGGCTTTTTGCTCGACCCGACGGCCCGGTCGCAAGGCCGCCGAAGAACCCATGCTACAGCCGATCTTAGCTGCTGGTACGCGCTGGATTACCCTGTTTGGCAAATCCTGGGACTTACACGTCATCGAGGGACTCCAGACAACACTGCCGGAAAATCTGGCCATGATTCACGATACGATTGCTTTCTTGCGCAGCCAAGAGCGCCGCATCATCTACGACGCCGAACACTGGTTTGACGGCTACAAGCACAATCCTGACTATGCGCTACAAACCCTGCAAGCAGCGATCGCGGCTGGAGCCGAATGGCTCGTCCTCTGTGATACCAACGGCGGTACCTTACCCAACGAGGTAGCTGAGATTGTGCGGGCGGTTCAAGTTTGGCTAGCAGAGCAGTTTGTCTCTCGGGAAATGCCCCCCAAGCTAGGCATTCACACCCATAACGACTCAGGGACTGCGGTAGCCAATGCCCTGGCAGCAGTCAAAGAAGGGGCCGTCATGGTGCAGGGCACCGTCAATGGCTATGGCGAACGCTGTGGCAACGCCAACCTCTGCACCCTGATTCCCAATTTACAAATCAAGCTGGGCCATACCTGCATCCAGCCAGAGCAGCTAAAAATGCTGAGGGAAACCAGCCGCTTTGTCAGCGAGGTGGTCAACTTGGCCCCAGACGATCACGCGCCCTTTGTGGGCCTGTCTGCCTTTGCGCACAAGGGCGGTATCCACGTCAGCGCTGTCGAGCGCAACCCGCTGACCTATGAGCATATCGAGCCAGCGCAGGTCGGTAACTGCCGCCGGATTGTAATTTCTGATCAGTCTGGCTTGAGCAATATCTTGGCGAAGGCCCGCAGCTTTGGCATTGAGCTAGATAAAAAAAATCCTGCTTCTCGTCAGCTTCTAGAGCGGCTTAAAGAACTTGAACACGAAGGCTATCAGTTTGAGGCAGCGGAAGCCAGTTTTGAACTGCTGATGCGCTCAGCGCTCGGTCAGCGGCCCCACTTTTTTGATCTGCAAGGCTTTCAGGTAAACTGCGATCGCATGCCTGATGGCGATCGCTGGCGCAGTCATTCTTTAGCGACGGTCAAAGTGCAGGTCAAAGGGCAAGAGATTTTAGAAGCTGCTGAGGGCAACGGCCCGGTTTCGGCGCTAGATGCAGCCTTGCGCAAGGCCCTGCTGAATTTTTATCCAGCGATCGCCCAGTTTCATCTAGCCGACTACAAAGTCCGCATTTTAGATAGCAAAGCGGGCACCTCAGCCAAAACCCGCGTGCTGCTAGAGTCTAGCAACGGCTCTCAGCGCTGGACAACCGTGGGCGTCTCGGCCAACATTATCGAAGCATCTTATCAAGCCGTTGTTGAAGGGCTTGAGTATGGGCTAATTTTGCAAGAGCAGCCGATTAAGGCGGTGTTGGCGAGTAGCTAAACCTGCTGAGCTGGGCCAGCATTGCTTTTTCATGTGGACACCTATTCATGCATGGGCGCGCAAGATTCAGAGACACCGGGTTTAAACGCGACAGCTGCCGCAACTACATCTGCAGGAGCGTATCTAAACACCCTGATTGACTGACAAAAGTTCCTCGCGTAGATTTGGTGGTAGATTGGGCGGAACGAGTGAAACCCGACGCCAACAGCTGTTTCGCTGGGTTACGCCGGAGCTTCACCCAGCCTACAGCAGAATCACAGGTGCAAGAGTTTTGTCCGTCAACCAGCTGAACAATTCTGTGCAATGCTACAGCAGATGTTCGTCAACTTCTCAAACTCAGCCAGATAATATGATGAATCTATGAAGTCCAGGGATCTTTAGCTAGGGTTTTTGCTGGTTTCTACTTACACTAACGGCAACTCCTGAAAAGCTAGCTATAGTGAGCCTGTCTGGATTGTGAGAGTACTTTCCCACAGATGATTTAGGACTGCTTATGTCCAAGGCTAAGATTGGAAGCGTGCTGATGATTCTAATCTGCGCTGGTGCAACGGCAGCAGCCCTGCTCTGGTCTGGGAGCTTAGATCGCAGTCGTCTTCAGAATTGGCTGGATGCAGCGGGTCTATGGGCACCCGTTCTCTACATGTCAATTTACGTAGTGAGTACACTCCTAGTCTTGCCGTCTACGGCCCTTAATCTGCTAGGGGGTGCTTTCTTTGGGCCTATCCGAGGCATGGTTTGGACGAGTCTGGCCGCCATATTAGCCGCAGTCATCGGTTTTGTGTTTGCCCGCACGATTGGTCGAGCAGCTGTTACCCGCCGATTAGCGGGACGCTGGCAGGCTATGGATGCTGAGCTGCGTCAGGGTGCGCTGTTTTACATGTTTGCCATTCGCCTGGTGCCGATTTTGCCCTACGGGCTGGTGAACTTTGCTGCGGGGCTGACTTCGATTAGCTTTCGTGACTACCTGCTAGGAACCATCTTGGGAACTGCCCCCAGTGTTTTGCCCTTTGTGCTGCTGGGAAGCTATGGTCTACAGGCTCTTCAGACCGGAGATATCTTGCCGCTGCTGGGAGCTTTGGCCCTGACAGGACTGCTGGTGGCAGGAGCAAACTGGTATCGCCGCCGCCGTACCTTTCCTCAACAGGCAAAAGTCTCGCGGGCGATAAAGGATTCATCTATCCATCCTTCAGAGGATTATCATAATCGGTGATGCAGTTTTGGCAACTTTCCATAAAGAACGATCAGAATGTCAATTTCTGTAGAGCGTGCTTGAAGTTTTGTCTGGTTTTTCCTATCCACTCAGACGCAGAATTCGGTACTCCTCCAGAGTGCGCCTGTTCATTCAATTTTCTGAGTTTTGAAAAGCAGCAGCGGCTGCTCCATGCGAGCTTACTGATTCAGTATCCTTTTGAGGCGCTTAGAGACAGTCACTGTACCATCAACGGCTAGCTCCGTCGGCAAAGCTAATCATGAAAGTACTCCTCAGAATTTACTACGACCACCGCCAGTCACTGCTGTTGCTCTTAGGTACCTGGGGCACCTTTTTTATTGTCTTGTTTCTGCGGACGCTGAAATTTACCGACAGAGGGGTTTCAGTAATCCAAAATAGCGTCTGGAGTGATTGGGCATTACACCTAGGCATGGCCTCTACTTTTGCCTATAAAGCTCCCCAATACTGGTTTAGCTACCATCCGTCTATGCAGACGGCAAGTTTACCTACGGATTTTTAGTGAACCTGATTTCAGGTTTGCTAATGCGGCTGGGGTTCTCTATCTATGTGTCTTTTATTGGGCCATCAATAATTTATAGCCTGCTCTTGCTGGTAGGGCTGTATGCCCTGTTTTTTCTGGTGCTGCGGTCTCAGAAGCAGGTTTTGGTCGCAATTTCCCTATTCTTTTTGTCTTCTGGCCCTGGTTTTTTCAAGTTCCTCCGCGATCTAGCGCACGGCTATAGTTTAGGTACGCTGCTGAATCCGGCTACGCAGGTCTACTATAGTCGGCTAGCTGATGAATATACGTGGAGAGCGGGTAATGTGATCGTCGGTATCCTGCTGCCACAGCGGGCCTTTTTGCTAGGCATGACAATGTCTGTCTGGGCTATGGTGGGGTTGCTGCTGGTTATTTTGGATGAGGATAAAGATCGCCTCCGGCTCAGCCCTCGTCAGCAAAATCTTGTTCTGGGAGCATCGGCGCTACTGGTAGGGCTGTTGCCGATCGCCCATATGCACAGCTTTATTGTTTTGTTTATGGTGACGGGGGCGATCTGCCTTGCTGCCTACAAAAAATGGTTTCAGCTATTTTTCTACTACGTCATACCGACAGCGACGATCTCCTGCCTGCTGGTTTTTATCTTTGTTTCTGGCGGTATTGAAAAGTCAGACTTTATGCGCTGGTTTCCCGGTTGGACAGCAGAGCCTGGACTGCTTCCCTGGCTGGTCTTGTGGGCCAAGATTTGGGGGTTGATGTTGCCGCTAGCCCTGTTTGGGCAAGTGCTGTTACGTAAGCGTACACCCGTGATTCAAGCCTTCTTTGGAGGCTTTTTTCTTGTCTTTTTGGTAGCTAACCTGGTGTTGTTTCAGCCTGTTACCTGGGATAATTCCAAGCTCTTCTTTTGGGCTTACCTGGGCTTTTCAGGGCTGGCAGCGGTGGCGTTGGCATGGCTGTGGCGGCATGGCGCTCACTATTTCAGCCGCTTCGATACGATTTTGCTAGCGGTTTCTTTGGCCTTTACCGGAGCGATTGAACTGGTGCGGCTGCAGGCGATGCAAGAGCGCGATCGCCCTTACCTGTCAACTCAGAGTGAGATCAGCTTAGGGCAAACAATTCGCGCTGAGACAGCACCCTTGGCTAGGTTTCTCACAGCTCCAGACCACAACCATCCCGTCTCTGTTTGGGGGGTCAGGCCGATTATTTTGGGTCAAACTACCTGGGCACGCAACTACGGCTTTTTGATTGATCAGGTGGAGCGGGACGTCAAGACTATGTTTGAGGGAGGAGCAGCTGCAGAACCTTTACTGGTACAGTATCGGGTCAGCTACGTGGTGATTAGTCCCCGAGAGCTGAATTTATTTGCGGCTGATGAAGACTACTATGCTCAGCACTACCCTCTGGCGTTTGATGAAGCCGGTTATCGAATCTATGATGTGCGATCGCTGACCCAGGCCCAATGAACGCCATGCTAACCGTTTTGTGCGGACAAGGATTTAGCTTTTCCGTGAAAGCCCGCACTCTGCCGAAGGCGAGTGTCGGGATGAAAACGGGGCGGTTGCGAGTCCCCCTCGAAGCTATACTGAGCGACTGCGTGGCGACGGAGAGGGGAGACGAGTAACCGCCAATCTGGTAGGATTGGGTAAGCATTGCAGGGTTGATTCTCCCCTGATACGGTGCGCTTTCGACCGACAACTGGAGTTGACCGACCCGTAGGCCAAGGCCGCAAGTCCCCCGTTTCCAAGGTTGCAATAGAGAGCATTTTCAAAAAGCAAGCCTCCTTCAAGGAGAAAATATCAACAGTGGGGCTGGACGTCTCCCTCACTATAAAAAGCTCGAATCGGCTAACCAGAGGTAAAACTTGCGCCGTGGGAGAAGCCCGCACCGTATGCTTGCATCGGTGTCGGGAGTACGTCACCATCACGACTGGTCGAAGCTATAGCGGGCGCGTATGTTGTCTTGCCCCTGTAGCTCTATTTTTGACGGAGCTAGGAGATGACGTTTGCTGGCAGCGTAGTATTTTTCAGCGTCGGCTACGAACTCTAGGCGGTGGCTTACTTCTGCTTCTCCAAAGAAAAAAGAAACCATCATGAAGCGTTTGCCTGAGGTGACAGGCAGCGCCTGGTGCATGAGTGAACAGGGAAAGATAACCGCACCGCCGGCTGCGGGCCGATAGACAAAGTTGCCATACTCTGGAAAATTCAGCCCGCCGCCGCCGTAGTCGTCATTCAGATTCATCGTCATGGCGACGCGACGGTGAGAAAGATGCCTGTCAAAGTTATCGCGGTGCTGCTTAAAGAAACCACCCTTGGCAGCATCGTAGCAGCCAATCTTATATTCTTCTCTATGGGTGACTTTGAGTCCAAAGACTTTCTCAATCTCAGGAAACAGCGTCCCCCCTAGAGCGCGATCGACCTCCGCCATCATGGGTTTCTGCAACAAGATATCAGTTCTCACCTTGGCCAATTTTTGAGCGCGGGTCTGGGAGCCTGCTCCAACCTTGCCTTCAAACTGATTGCCCTGATGCCACTGTTGCATCAAGAGCTGGCACTGCTCTGATGTTAAGACGTTGGGGACAATCAGCACGGGCGCGTGCATCGTCACAACAGGGCCAGGCATGGGGGCTGCAGGGGGCAGATTATCGGCTAGAATTTGGCCGATACTGGCAGATAGAGTGTCTAAGGCAAATTTTTTCTGAATTCTTAGATTAGGGGTCAGGAGGTAGCCACGCGGCTCTGCTGTTTCTGCGGTCTTTACGGCCTCTGCTGTTTCTATGGTTTTTTGTTTGGCATGACAGGTGCCTAACACCTGGCTCACTCGACCGGTGGGATCAGACCACAGGGTGAAGGGCAGCTGGTACATTTCCTGTAGCTGCTTTAGAGCTGCGGGGGGCTGAGGCGCGATCGCAACGACCTGTAAATTATGAAATCGCAAGCTATGCCAAGCCGCCTTCAAGTCATTTAGCAGCAGCTTCTCTGCGGTTGGCAAGCAAACAAGAATTGTCCATAGCCCTGCGTAGGTGTGAATTTCACGCAGGTAGCCATCTTGATCATAGAGTCGAAAGAAGGGGATAAAATCTCCCTGCTCTAACCCCGCAGAAGCAGGCCATGAATCTTCATGGATTTCTAGGGCTGCTGGGGTTGCTGGGGTTTTTGGGGTTGCTGGGATTTTTGGGGCCGCTAGGGCCTGGTTTGCGTTGAGATTGGGGAGCGTTTGCAGGTTGAGCTGCTGTTTCCGTAGATCAATGCCGCAGAATTCTGTGAAGTCTTGGAGCGATCGCGCTTTTCCTAGCCCAAAAGCTGATTCGTCTTGAGTATCGGCTTCAGCTAGCAGGGCTGAGTAACGGTGGAGCGCCCGTTTTTGCAGCATGGCCCAGTCTGAATTGTCTTGCCAGTGTAGCGATCGCTGTTTACCCGTAGTGTTAAACGAGTGGTAAACCGGCGGATAGGTCGGGATGTAAACATTCCAACTATAGGACCACAGTCGAATAGAGTAAGACACCCCTTCTTCACTAAAGTAGACCATCGGATCGCTAGGCACATCTGCCAGCATCTGGGCTGGGGCAAAAATAAATTTGGGTGATGCAAAAACAGCATCTACGGGCTTTTCTAGACTTTCTTTTAAGAAGACCGTCTTTAGCTCAAGCAGGCCATTTTCCTTGAAGCACTTTGGGTAGAGGGTATTGGCCACGGCTTTCTTCAAGGTGCCGTTGGTTTGATCGTAGGCTGCAGGCGTACAGGAAAGCACCGCTCTCTCATCACCGCACTGCTGCCACTGGGACAGCAAAAAGCTATCCCAGTGCTGAGAAAACCGCGTGTGGCAGTCTATCTGCAATACAAAGGCTTCGTCTTTATACAGTTTTTGGGCTTCGTACCTAGCCCAGCCCACTCCCTGACTTTGAGACGCCAGATAGTTCACAAATCGGACTTGTTCGCTTTGCAGTGCTGCCTTGAGGGGTTCCTCTCCTTTTAAGGGATTATACTGCCAGCAAACCCCGACATATATGTGATCGGGATGCTCCGCCCGAGCATAGAGGTCGCGCAGCGTTGGCAGCACCTCTGGGTCGCGGTAGGCAGCGATATGGACAAAGATAGAGGGGCTTTTGAGAAGAGACATTGCTAGAAACCCGTATTTACCAAGACCAAAATTTAAACCACACTCGAGCCTCAAGGCCATCAGGCGTCAGCGGCAGCCCCCAGAAGAGCGGTAGCCAGAAAAAGAAACCAAAAACAATTAAACAAACTAACAGGCCAACGATAGCCTCCTTCCAAGCGTCTTTGCTCTCTAAGACGCGATCCATCACCCAGGCCAAAGCTAGAAAACTGAACAGGGACGCAGGCATATAGTGGTAAATGATAGAACATCGGCTGATAGCGGCCCAGGGTAGCAAATTGGCTAAGTAACTCAGCAAAATGTAGAGCGCGGTTCCCCCTGTTGTCCAGCCCAGGGCATCGAAGGACTGCGCCTGTGCAGTTCCCCTAGCCAAGATTTTTGGCAAAGTCCAGAGGGCCACGCCAGCTACCAGAACAATAGCGATCGCAGACTGCCACCACAGAAATGGGTTGCCCATGCCGCTGACGTACTGGTACATAATCTTGCCCGCATCGGTACCAGTCGTCAGATCAATTTGATCGATGTAGTAGGGTCGGGAACGGCCTAGCCAAGGCCAGTTATACCAGGGTGCACAGTAGGAATGGGCTTGTCCGCTAATAGACGTGTGCCAGGTATAGAGCTGTTTTTGATAGCCTAATAGACTGTGTCGCGGATCGTGATGAATGTGGGGCAGCCAGATCAAGCTGTAGACAAATCCTGGAATGACACCTAGGTAGAACAGCAGATCTCGCCAATGCAGGCGGCCTAGCTGCCGTAGAGGATGGCTAACTAAAACAGAACCCATCATCGCCTCTGTTTTAGGCTGCGGCGATGATGGGCTGACGGCTTTGATATAGGGTAGCGAGGCTGCGGGTAGGGTGGCTGATCCTGAGCCTGTACTGGGGGACGACGGTTGCTGACTTAGCAAGAGCTGACGCGATCGCGCATTTGCTCCCTGCACGATACCCCAAAGGACGTAGAGGCCCAGCAAAAAGCCCAGTCCCGTCCATTTCACAGACATTGACGCCCCAAAGCCAATACCCGCTGCGAGTAGCCAGCGATTTCTTTGAGCCTTTTCAGGTCTAGAAAGCGCTACCAAAAAAAATATCTGTCCTAGCAGGCCAAACGTCAGCAGATAGATATTGATCAGGGCGTAGCGAGATTCCACCAGCAGCAGCCCGTCCAGCGCTGTCAGCAGTCCTGCGATCAGCGCATAGCGATACCGATGGCTAAGCTGATACGCCAACAGGGCCACCAAAACCGGAATTCCAGATCCGACTAAAGCATTCATCCAGCGATAGCTAACGGTGGGCAGGTCAAAGCCAAACTCCGGCACCGTCGTTCTGACTGAGTAGCCGAACGGGTTGAACTGGCTCAGCCATATTCCCAGAGCGATGAGGTACTTGCCTAAAGGGGGATGCCCATCTAAAAAGGGAGTGCTGGTCAAATAGTAGTTGGCAAATTTAGCAAAGTAAAATTCGTCGTAAACCAGCACGTTGAAGCGGGCTAGCCCCCAAAACCGAAAGACAGCGGATCCTATAAACAGGCCGACAAGCCCTATCCAAAACCACGCTTGGCGAGTTTTCAGAACATCTTTAGCTACTCTGAAAGACGTTTGTTGCTGCATAGAGTTTGAAGGTTGTAGAGCATTGACAAACTACAGTTTAGACCTGCACTCAGCGCGTATCTTCAAGCTGAGTAGGGGGTGGCGATCTCCAGGTAGCGGAAGAGATTCCCAGGCAGCGGTTGGGCTGGTCAGGGGTTGCAGCTAAGCCTGAATAATAGTCGTGGGTAAAGCCTGATTCGTTGTTGTAAATTGAGTTGGGAATTGGCTGCTCCTCAGTTTCATCCTGAAGGATATAAGATGCGCCCGTTAGACAGTTTACGTAACGAGTGTCGGTGTCGTTGATGTGATTGTTGACAGCAGGCTGAGGGGCTGTGCCAGTCGCTTCAAAGTAAAATAAAATCGCGTGCCCCCACTCGTGCTTGAAAGAATTCCTGCGGCTTCTCGTAGAGTCAACAGCAATAGTTGTGTAAGTTCGCCCAGTCCCGTTGGGTTGGGTCACGGCACCGCATTGAACCATTAAATCAGTCGGCATACCGCTGTAGAGGTCAGTGCCTGAATCATCCCAAACAACGATCACCGAATCAAAATTGGGATCTCGATCGGCGGCGGTATTGGCCATATCTGGCCAGTAGCCACAGAAAAAAGCGTCTAGTTCGGTCAGGGGATGATCGGGATAGCGAATGGTCAACTTCGGCTTTTGCATGCCACTGGTCAGCAGCGGTACATCATGGTCGAAAAACAGTTTGGCCGTAGTGGCTATGGTGAATACCTCATCCGGTGTCAAATTTGCTACAGCATGGCGTTCAAGCCCCTCACTGTCTGTGTATGAGAAATCCGTTGTTTGGTAAATCAACACTAACACCTCCCAGGTTGGGTAGGTTACCCCTTCCAAATCGCTTGCAGCGGTAGCTGCTTCCTGGATCTCTGATGCCGTATTAGACACTTCTGCCGATAGAGCGCTCACAGCAGCAGAGTTTGACGAATAGGGTAGCTGTTGGGCCTGAACCTGCTCAACGCCAAATGCGATCGCTAGGCCGAGGGCGATCGCTACCCAGCGCAGCAGCAGTCGCTGCACCATTCGACGATTCTTTAAGAAGAGTGATGGCAACATGTATCCAGCGTCAGGTTATCTGCGAGTAAGCATTGCGTCTTTGAACCTGGGGCGCTACATTTTCGAGTCCCCCTACTTCAGAAAGGGTATAGAGTGGGCGACCTTTAACCTCTTCATAAATTCGGCCAATGTATTCACCCAAGATGCCAATGCTCACTAGCTGCACTGCCCCCAAAAAAAGATGGCAATCATGATCGTCGCTAGCCCAGTCAGCGGCGAATCGGGTCTGGCAATCCGCCAGTACAGCACTAAAAAAGCCATGACAATCGCCATACTCCCTGCAAACAAACCCAGATAGGTTGAAAGTCTCAGCGGCAGGACTGAAAACGCAACCAGGCTGTTGATCGCCAGAGCCAGAGACTTTTTGAAGGTATATTTCACTTCTCCAGCAAAGCGCGGAGGCCGTTCAAAGCGCACTGCTGTCTGTTTGAATCCAAGCCAGGCCCGCAGCCCTCTGATGTATCGGCTGCGCTCCGGCATTCTATTGAGCAGGTCAACAATGACTCGATCCATCAGGCAAAAGTCGCCTGTGTCTTTGGGAATGCGGACGTTAGCTAGCCGGTCTAGCACCCGATAGAACACGTAGGCCATCAGCCGCTTAAACCAAGATTCCTGATGTCTCTGGATTCTCTGAGCGTAAACGACCTGATATCCGTTTTGCCATTCAGCAATCATGCTGTAAACCAATTCAGGCGGATCTTGCAGATCTGCGTCTAGGATGATCACCGCTTCGCCTCGGGCGAAGTTCAGCCCTGCTGTCACTGCAATCTGATGGCCAAAATTACGAGCTAAACTGAGATAGACAATGCGTCTGTCACGGTGGTGCAGCTGGCGCATCATTTCTAAAGAGGAATCACGGCTGCCGTCATTCACCAAAATGATTTCAGAGGGGCCGTCTAATACCTCCAAAACATCTGTTAAGCGGCGATACAGCTCTGCAATGCTTTCTTCCTCATTGTAAATAGGAATAATAAACGAATATTTAGGCGTCGTACCCAGAGTTGGCATAGTCTAAATGAAAGGGTTGCTAATTAGATCAATAAACCAACATTGCCCTCAGTCTGGCTGTGCACCCACTTTGTCTCTATAGTAGCTCTGACTTCCGGGAGGTACAAAATAGCCGTTAAACCCTTGCTAGAGCCTATCTCACTCATACCTCAACCCCCAGAAAGACGCTACATCAGTTCCGGCACGGCTGAGGCAGGCATTTGATATCCTGGCTCATCATGGCTCTCAAATTTTCCTGGAGCAGCATTCTGCAACACCTTTATTGGAAAAACATGTATGTAAAGTCTGAGCGAGGGTAGAGACTTAAGCGAATCGGTGCTAGCAGCTCTAGCGATCGATACAAGCGGCCAATAGCAGAAACTACCGCGTGGTTCCTCAGAACGCTAACCGCGCCCCTCGCTCATTCTCAACAAACCATTTGAAAGCTTCCCTTTCCAGTGTCGCCTGCCGGGCCGAGCGGGGATAATGGACTGCCGCGCTGTCTTCGTAGCCTTTGTAGCCTTTACTACAGTGACAGAAGGCGGCAATAAAGAAAATTTGGTCGAATCTTTGTCCCTTACCGTTGGCTGCTACGGCGAACTTTTGATAGTCTTCCATACAGTCTGTGGCCTTGGCGCTAGTAGATGTTTCTAACGTGAGCGATCGATAAAACTTGTTCCAACCAGTTCCCAGGCGCAGGTCTGTTTTGTCCCAGTCAATTTCTAACCAAACGCTACCGAAGCCTAGCAGGTTGCTTTGACAGGAACATACTGTCATGTTTAGCAATCGGAAATCCCCCTAGCCCCCTTGACAAGGGAAAAATCGGCTCGGAAGTCCCTTTTCTTTAAAAGGAATTTAGGGGAATTGAAATAGTGTGACCACATTCAACAGTACCTGCTGTCACTGCCTCTAAAACTGCCAGTCCTGAGCTTACTTCGTTAGCCGTATAGGGAGTAATCGTAAACTGTCCTCCGGTTAGGATGCAACTCGATGACAAAGCAGTTCTACAGCCCCAAACAAGATGTCCAGAGATTTAGGCCAGCTGGTCGCCATACGCCATCGGACTGCTGGGAGAAGATTTGTTGCTATTTGAGAAGGGACTGAGTCTGAGAACTCCGTTTGAGACTGGCATTTGGCAAAACTGACGCTAGCTGATCCAGCTATTGTTGCCTGAATGAATTGACGACGACGCATAAGCGGACACAGGTACTGAATAAGTCAATTGACAAACATCTATGGCTAAAACTAATCTTCTTACTTATAAAAGCCTTGTGAATCGCGGTCGGGGGATATACTAGGCGATAGACAGAGTAAAAGAAACTTCACAAATTCACGTCTGGTAGATATGGAGCAAGGAATCGACCTACAAAGTACATTTGTTGATGCCCTGATGGATCTGGGAGTACCCCTAGGGTCTGCGAAAGCTCTGTGGTTGCCGTTACCTATGTTTTTAATCTTGGTTTCGGCGACTGTTAGCATCTTTGTGACGGTTTGGCTGGAGCGCAAGATTTCAGCGGCAGCCCAGCAGCGGATTGGCCCTGAGTATGCTGGGCCTTTAGGATCACTGCAGGCGGTTGCAGACGGTCTAAAGCTAATTATCAAAGAAGATATTACACCAGCAAAATCAGATCCGCTCCTGTTCACGCTAGGCCCGGCTATTGTGGTCATTCCGGTGTTTTTATCGTTTTTGATCGTGCCTTTTGGCCAAAACCTGGTAATCACCGATCTTGGCATTGGTATTTTTCTATGGATCTCTCTTTCTAGCATCACGCCCATCGGCCTCTTGATGTCTGGCTATTCCTCAAACAACAAATATTCGCTGCTAGGGGGATTACGGGCGGCGGCCCAATCCATCAGCTACGAGATCCCATTAGCGCTAGCTGTGCTGGCTGTTGTGCTGATGTCCAACAGTCTAAGTACGATCGATATTGTGCAACAGCAGTCTGGCTATGGCATTCTCGGCTGGAATGTTTGGCGTCAGCCAGTAGGCTTCATGATTTTTTGGATTGCAGCCCTTGCAGAAGCCGAGCGTCTGCCATTTGACCTACCGGAAGCAGAGGAAGAACTGGTCGCAGGCTATCAGACCGAATACTCTGGCATGAAGTTTGGCCTTTTCTTTGTAGGGTCATACGTTAACCTGGTGCTGTCAGCTTTGCTGGTCGCTGTCCTATATTTAGGCGGATGGGATTTTCTAATTCCGATCGAACTCATTTCTCGCTGGACGGGTATTAGCGAGAGCACGCCTTGGTTGCAGGTGATTACAGCCTCTTTAGGAGTAATGATGACCCTGCTAAAAGCTTATCTGCTCGTCTTTTTAGCCATTTTGCTGCGCTGGACAGTTCCTCGGGTTCGAATTGATCAGCTGCTTGACCTGGGCTGGAAGTTTCTACTGCCTATATCTTTGGTTAATTTGCTGTTGACGGCTGCTCTAAAGCTGGCTTTTCCAATCGCTTTTGGCGGATAGCAGCCCTACTTTCCGGCTCAGAAGTTTGTAGATTCTGTAACGTTAACTAAGAGACTCTCTCATGCTGAATTTCCTTAAGCAAGTTGGTGACTATGCCAAGGGAACTGCCGAAGCAGCGAAGTATATTGGTCAAGGGCTATCTGTGACATTTGACCATATGCGTCGCCGCCCTGTGACAGTTCAATATCCCTACGAAAAGCTAATTCCATCAGAGCGCTTTCGCGGACGAATTCACTTTGAATTTGACAAGTGTATCTCCTGCGAGGTGTGTGTACGGGTATGCCCTATCAATTTGCCCGTTGTAGATTGGGAATTTGACAAGGCTTCTAAGAAAAAGAAGCTCAAGCATTACAGCATTGACTTTGGAGTTTGTATCTTTTGTGGCAACTGCGTAGAGTACTGCCCAACAAACTGTCTCTCAATGACTGAAGAGTACGAGCTGGCGACTTACGATCGCCATGAGCTTAACTATGACAGCGTAGCCCTGGGTAGACTCCCTTATAAAGTCACTGAAGATCCAATGGTAACGCCTTTGCGGGAGCTGGCTTACTTACCTAAAGGGGTGATGGATCCTCATGATCTCCCCAAGAATTCACGACGGGCTGGTAAGCTGCCTGAGGAGATTTTAGCCGAGATCAAACCTGAGTCGAAGTAGGATGAGGTGCCAACAAACACCCAAAAATAGTCAGATACTTAAGCATTGAGAAGCTTTTGATTTCTCAGAGGTTGTAAGGAGTCAACAATTGTGAATTTAGCAGAAGGCGTACAGTTCGTCTCGTTTATGCTTTTGGCTGGCATGATGCTAGCAGCAGCACTGGGCGTTGTGCTGTTAGAAAATATCGTCCACTCGGCTTTTTTGCTGGGAATGGTTTTCATTAGCATTTCAGGTCTCTATATTCTGCTGAATGCAGGCTTTGTGGCAGCTGCTCAGATCTTGATCTATGTTGGCGCTGTCAACGTTTTGATCTTGTTTGGAATCATGCTGGTGAACAAGCAGGAGGCATTCAAATCGATGCCCAACGCCTGGTTAGGCAAACTGACTACCGCTGGAGTCTGTGCTGGCCTATTTGCGCTGCTCAGCTCGATGGTTGTGGCCACGCCCTGGGCAATTTCGTCGGAGATCGCTGCAGGCGAACTGTCTGTGATCCTGATTGGCGAACATTTCTTCAGTGATTTTCTACTTCCCTTTGAACTGGCCTCAGTACTGCTATTGATGGCGCTAGTCGGTGCTATAGTTTTGGCGCGCCGGGAGTATTTGCCAGATGAGCTGACTGAACCGACAGCAGAAGTCTTCAAACTGGCCGAGAGGCCCAGAGAGCTAGCTGCCGCAGGCTCCGCAAAATCAGATCGAGGTGGTTAAGGGCTGAAATTGGGCCTGTAAATATCGTGTAGATAATATCAGTGTTTGGAAATCAATCATGACGCTTCAGTACTATTTATTGCTAGCTGCTGCACTCTTTTGTATTGGTATTTATGGTTTGGTGACGAGCCGTAATGTCATTCGGGTGCTGATGTCGATTGAGCTGATGCTTAATGCAGTCAACTTGAATTTGATGGCTTTTTCCAACTTTCTGTCTCCTCGAGATGTAACTGGACAGGTGTTTGCTGTCTTCGTGATTACGATTGCTGCAGCTGAAGCGGCGGTGGGACTGGCCATCGTCTTATCGATTTATCGCAACCGAGATACCGTTGATATGGAGCAGTTCAACCTCCTCAAGTGGTAGATCGGCCCGGTGTTTTGCAGAGCTGATCTGGCCAAAATTTGAACTAGATGCACTATGGTAGAGACGTTACTGACGCTGGTAGCGTCTTTCTACGTCTTAAGTTGAAATTTAGTGAGCCGTGCAGCTAAATCAGGTCATTATTGTTCACAAGGCGGGCAACCGTCTGAGCCAAAGCTGGGCCGCAAAATGCGCAAGGCAGCTAGAAGCCCTAGACTGTAAAGTCTTGATGGGGCCAAGCGGACCTAAGGACAATCCGTATCCGGTATTTTTAGCATCGGCAACTCAGCCGATTGACTTAGCGGTTGTCTTGGGGGGTGACGGTACAGCGCTGGCGGCGGCTCGTCATCTGGCAGCAGACAGAATTCCAATTTTGGCCTTAAATATCGGTGGACATTTGGGATTCTTGACCGAATCCTCAGAGGGTTTTGATAATTTTGCTGAAATTTGGCAGCGCCTTGCCAGCGATCGCTTTGCTGTTGAGCGTCGGATGATGCTACAGGCTCAAATCTTTGTTGGCAATCGCACAAACCTGGAACCTGTTAGTGACTGCTATGTGGCCCTGAATGAAATTTGCATCAAGCCTGCTTCACCAGACCGCATGATTACCTCCATTCTAGAAATGGAAATTGATGGCGAGGTGGTTGATCAGTATCAGGGGGATGGACTGCTAGTTAGCACCCCTACAGGCTCAACCGGCTACACGGTCGCCGCTAATGGCCCCATTGTTCACCCTGGGTTACCAGCCATCATTGTGACGCCAATTTGCCCTTTGAGCCTATCTAGCCGCCCAATCGTGATTCCTCAGGGCTGCGTCGTTAGCGTTTGGCCACTGGCCGATACGGAGCTAAACACGAAGCTATGGATGGACGGTGTAATTGCTACGGCAATTTGGCCAGGACACCGGGTTGATATCCGTACTGCTGAATGCATGGCCCAGTTCATCATCTTGAGAGAAAACCACTCTTACTACCAAACGTTGCGCAATAAGCTGCAGTGGGCTGGCGCTAGAATCAACTACGCCAACAATCACCGCAACTAGAGGTCAATGGCTATAGGCTCAGCCGACGTTCTTTGAGCTTCAGCAAGATGGCAGTATGAACATCACGATTAATGGGGTAATAGTAGGCACATATCAGGCCAATAATAATAGCGATCGCCGGAACTGGCCCAATAATAATGCGAATTGTCCAAAGAGCCAGGTCGGGCTGAACAGCGGCGGCGGCCTCAGCAGAGGTTGAGACATAGCCGGCCCAGGCTAAAACCTGACTGGTGATGAAAATTGCCAGCGCGATCCCAATTTTTTGCACAAAAACAACGAAGCCATAGAAAAGCCCTTCTCGCCTTTGCCCGGTACTCAGTTCATCAAAATCTATGACGTCAGGCAGCATCGACCAGGGCACCAAATAAACAGTTGAGGTGCCAATACCTGCCAGGACTGCTAGCCCATACATCCAGCCTAACTGTCCAGGCTGAATCAAAAACAGCCCCATCTGCGCCACCAAGATAAACGGAGCGCCCAAAAAGAAAACGGTACGCTTATTGCTGTGGCGACCAATCCAGCTCCAGATAAAGGTCGTGGCCACAGCAGTAAGCTGAACTCCCAAGGCCATCCAAACAAAGTATGACTTGGCCAACCCCATCCAATCGACTACAAAATACAGCAGCACCACTACTGAAGTCTGCACGCCCGTCCAGGAAAATAGGTAAAGCCCAACCACCCAGAGAAAAGGACGGTTTTGAGCCGCAATCCAAACCTGCTGTGACAGAGGCATTGTAGTCGCAGTCGCCATTTGAGGCCGATATACCTGTACCAGTCGGTAGCGCTTGTAGGTGCCTGCAACACAGGTTAAAACCGCCAGAATAACCAAAATACCGCTGCCCCAGCCGAGCAAACGATACTGCTGTTCGGGGTCAGCCACCTGGGTAAATAAAATTTGTGCCATCACTAAAGCAAAAATGCTGCCGCCGATACTAAAGGCGGACTTGAAGCTGACTAGCGTGATCCGCTCATCGTAGCTTTGAGTCAGCTCAGCGGCCAAGGCTGAGAAGGGCAGCATGACACAGGTAAAGCCTGAATAAGCCAGGATAGAAGCCGCTACATAATAGGCAAACAGACCCCACTGACTGTTAATGGCGGGTACTCTCCAGCACAGCACACAAGCGATCGCTAGAGGAACTGCACCACCCAGCATCCAGGGATAGCGCCGACCCCAGCGAGATTGAGTGTGGTCGCTGAGCCAGCCCACCACCGGATCGCTGATTGCGTCCCAAACTTTAGCTAAAAATATTGCACTCCCCGCTAGCATAGGGCTTAGCCCCGCCACGTTAGTTAAAAAAAAGATTAGAAACAAGGCTGTCGTGCTGGAGGGGATAGCCCCTGCAATTTCGCCTATTCCGTAAGCTAAGCGCGTCGTCAGGTCAAGATTTTCAGTGATTGGCTGAGCCGTCCCAGTGAGGTCGGGCGATCTCATGTTGACATCAAGCTCCAAATAAAAGAGAGTGCGTAGAGTTCGCCTTTCTTCTAGAGTGACAGAGATGCGGTAGATTTACATGTTTATTAGGGGGGGGTGGACAGCTTTTTGGAGGCTAGCCGATAGCTTCTTCTAGCTGGGCTAGAATGCGTTCTCTAAATTCCATATCGCTGTTAGCCAGCCCTAGCAGTTGCCAGTACTCTGTTTGGGTAAGGCCAGCCTGGGTAATTAGAGAAAACGCCTCGGTTTGAATTTCTTGCTGAATCCGCAGCGACTCCGACTCTGTTTCAGCGCTCTGTAAGTCATTTTCCCGCTGGTCAATTAAAGCCACTACCTGCAGATAGGCTTGCACAAACTGACTGACTTTCTCGGAAGAAATATCGTTAGCGGTCAGGCTAGATTCTATGAGAGTCATGGGGACAGAGGAAGGGGGCTGTAAATCTGCTGGTGCCGCCTGTACCGCAGTCATAGGCAGCACCAGCAGGGCCGTGCTGAACAGCAGGTTCAGAAAGACTGAACCTAGCCTCTTGAAGCAACTTGAGTGAATCATGAGTGTTTTCTTTCCGTCAGGTTCTGACTGATGACCTTCTGTAACAGGCTGCGATCGCAGACATTAGAACAATAATCTTCGCTAATTTTAGTCACCTTTATAATAGTCACCTTTATAATTAGAATTGTTAAAAAGTTGGGAAAAGCAAGTCTGTGAATAGGCTAAATCAAAAGATGACGCTACAATAGTTCAGAAGCAGACGAAAAGCCGCTTTATGCTATGATGCATCCGGCACGCTCGATTCAAATAGATAAAGCTTCAACTCGTTCTATCTGATAGCTGCTTACCTTCTCAAAGACAGTATTTAAAAAATTCAACTATGACCAACACAACCAATCAAGCGGTTGTTCACCCAATGGTGAAGTTTCAGAAAAAAGTCAGATCGCTGACTGACTCTGGCGTGATTAAAGCGTCTGACAGCCTATGGAAAATTGCCTTTCTGTTTGGCGACGATTGGCCTCACTGGAAGCATGAACTTGAAGAGTTTGAATTTTCAATGCAGGACTCCCTTGGAGATTTACTAGTGGTTGAGTCCTGGGAAGAAGACGAGGGCTAGTCCTGACTGACTGAAGGCACTTCAGTGAATGCTCAGCTTAAACAAGCTCACGCTAGAACTCCTGATTTGCGCGATTCAAGATGTAGCGATCGCCCTGTTGTTCACGACTATCAGCCAGGTTTTTAGTAGAAACCTCTATTTTGCCCCCCTATGGCAACGACATGGTTCTCAATCAGGTTTTCTGATCTTATCTAAATTGGGCTTTACCCCAAGTCGAATAGCAATGGCGGTGATGTTATCGTGACCATTTTGCTCATTGGCTAAATCAATTAGTCGTTCTAACCCTGCATCTAGATCAGCCTGTTTGTCCAACAAAGGTTCGACATGAGATGAAGCATGGGTATTGAGCAGATCATTGTCGCTCAGCCCATCTGAGCACAGCAGCAGCAAAGTGTCTTCGTTGAATTCTAAAAAGTTAATGCTGGGTCGAATATTGCTGCTGTCGCGCGGCCCTAAAGCCTGAGTAAGCTGGTAAGCATCAGGGCGGGCGTAAGCGATTGTCGGCTCTACGCCTCGCTGAATCTCCCGCTGGCCAACTTCATGGTCGCAGGTAACTTGCTGAAGACCTAAACGGCGGCTATAGCGATAGAGACGGCTATCGCCTACGTGGGCAACAACAGCGTGGGTTTCCTGTAGTAAAACCATCACTAGCGTTGTGCCCATACGGCTGTTACCCGAACGCTCGTCTACCTGATTTGTGTTGTATATAACATCATTTGCCTGGGCGATCGCCTGCTTGATCTCGTCTTCAGACGGCAGCGAGGACTGCCAGCATTCCGAAAAGTAGGACTGCAGCGTTTCAACCGCTAAAGCACTGGCGACTTCACCACTTTCATGTCCGCCCATACCGTCGCAGAGAATATACATGCCTTTAGCCTGCAACTGCCGCTCTTTAGGCGTCTCTAACTTATTAGCGGCTGATTTGATGCAAAAAGTATCTTCGTTGTGTTCTCGCTGTTGGCCCACGTGAGTTTGTCCGGCTTCGTTCAGCTCTACTAGGATCATCGGTAGAACCATAGTCGGCGAATCGTTTACTAGCCCTTCTTCCTCTGGCAGATCAAGCAGCTCTTCGGCTTCTAACAAAAGCTCTAGCTCTCCGGCAATCGGAGTCTCAGGAGTATCTATTTGCTCACTATGCGGCTGTGACTGACTGACCATCTCGCTAGTGTTTGATTCAGGTTCGAGATTAGCTTCATGGGAGCTAACCGACTGCGAGAGTCGATCGGCCACTTCAACCAAACGAGACTGTAGAGCTTGAACAGATTCCAGTTTGCCCGCCCCTAAATCCCTAGCAAGCTCAACTAGGTCGCTCAAAGCATTTGAGACTTGCTGTAGAAGCACCTGCCAGAGCAGACCTAAATCTCTTAGCGTATATTGCGTACTGGCAGATTGAAAAAATAGCCGCTGCAAACACAGGATTTGGTCTTCGTCTATTCTTAAATTTTCGATATTAAGCAGGCTAGGCTGTCCCTGATAGGGGGCTAGAGCCTGCCACAGTTCTGACATCTCGTAGCACCAGTGCACCTGCTGCAGCGCTTCGGTTTCTTCGGTTTTCCAGTAGTCAAGGAGTTTGCCAAAGTGATCTCTCTGTTCGAGCACTAAAACCGTGTAGCGATCGCTTTGCCATGCAGAATGCAGCTCTGGTATAGCTGGGAAAAAGTTGCTCTGCAAGAGCAAATAGGGTAAAGCCGAAGCAGGTAAAGCGTCTGGCAAAACAGAACTCAGCGTCTCTGTTTGATTTGCACTCTGCTCTACTACTTTAGTCAGCTGCTCTGCTAGTTCTGCTAGAGGCGGCGGGTCAGCCGGTCGGCAATCGATTACGCTGGCTTCTAGCTCAAGGTGGCTAAAAGTATTGGGCACTAGTGGCTGCTTGAGCTGATAGCGCTGCTTATCGTCTAAATACTGCCCTGTCAGCTCTGGAGGAATAGCCAGCGGTTTTGCGGAAGACACTGGCACAAAAACTGGCATATCAGCGGCGGCGGTATCAGAGTCTGTAGCTGCTATAGCAAAACTGTCTTCTAAAGAGAGGGGAGACGAGATAGCCTGCCCAATAGAGTCTGGCTGCAGCAGTGATGTTAGCTCTGGAACTAGGGCCAGAGCTTCCTGTCCCAGGATAGGCATCTCATCGTCTAACTGAGACTGAGGTAGTCGCTCAGTGCTTTGTAAAACCTCTGGCCCTTCTAGCTCTCTTGGCTCTGTTGAGGCTTGATAAGCAGACGAACTATCAACTGCCTCAGTGCTGAGCGTCACGGAGTCAGCACCAAGGGTGACAACAGCCAGCAACAGCTTTAGCGGACTGCCACAGTTCTGGCAAAATTTGTTGCTACTAGGATTTTCGAACTGACAGGAGGAACAGACGATCATAGTCACGAGGTTCTTTAAACCTCAATATTCACTTCAAAGCGATCCAGAACAACTAGATCGAGCTGTCAGAGAGGACACAGAATACCTTTGGCAACTCAATCGCCTGCAGATGGGCTAAGACAGCTACTGGCTTGTAGACGCAATCACTGCTCAGCAGACAACTGCGGCAAGAAAGCTCCTATTATAAAGGCCCTTCGCTCTATGCTCCAACTGTAAAGCCTAAGGAATCATATTTTCTCCCCTTACCCTATCTTATGCACTCCTAACCCGGCAGGCTATTTTGAAAGATCTTTGATTTAGCTAAATAAAACAGCGACGAATGCCGCTACATCTCAAGCAGCCGCTTGAGATGTATGAGTTCGGTTGTCGTTAAGTCTCGCCACTCGCCAGGGGCAAGTTTGGCCAGACGCAAATGCGCGATCGCAACCCGGATCAACCTCAAAGTAGGGTAGCCTACTGCTGCTGTCATTCTTCTAATCTGGCGATTGCGCCCTTCTCTAAGCGTGATTTCTAGCCAGGCAGTAGGCACTGTTTTGCGGAAGCGAATAGGCGGCTCTCGTGGCGACACATCAGGGGGTGTAAGGCTTTTGGCCTGAGCCGGTCGGGTAGGGTGCTGCTGAATCACAACGCCCTGACGTAGCTGGTTTAGGGCTGATTCGTCGGGTGTCTGCTCTACTTGCACCCAGTAGGTGCGTGGATGTTCATAGCGAGGGTTTATTAGTCGATGCTGCACTAAGCCGTGATTTGTCAGCAGCAATAGTCCTTCGCTATCTCGATCTAAACGCCCTGCTGGATAAACATCAGGAAGGTTAATGAAGTCCTTCAGGGTTTTTCGCTGCGCTTGGCGATCGCTAAACTGGGTTAGAACACCATAGGGCTTGTGAAATAGAACATACCGATAGGCCATTGTGAGAGAGCTGAGGGAGGTCGGGTAGTTAATTACTTAATATTCTGTAATCTATTGGCTCAAGTATTGCAAAAATGTTTAGAAACGGTTCAGTCAAGAAACTGCCTTTTATCCTGAAATATAACTACCAGGAATTGTCGCGGGATTTCTCATGGACAACGCACCGAAATATCGTTTTGTTTGTACGCTGACCTTTGGAGATATCTATGGGCAGATTATTGTTTGGCTCATAGTCTTGTTTGTCAGTTTGGCGGCAGCCTTGGCTCTCATGGGAGCCAGTCGGCCTATTTATGCACTGGCTACGGTCGGCTTGATTCTAGTGCTTTCTTTGCCTTTTCTGCTCTTTGCTTTTGTGACAACGCTGCTCAATCACATTGAGTTTTCAGCTGTTGATCCGCAGTCGCAAAGAGCAGCCGAGTTTGGCAGGCCGGTGCCTGACCCAAGGCCAGCTCAGGCTACCAGCTAAGGCTTAGCCTTACCTACAAAATCTGCACCTGTGGCCAATCAGCTCACGGGTGCAGAAAAATATGAGTTTTAGCTAAAGCCTGCTGCAACGAGTAAAATACCGCTGATTACGGCCAAAATTAGCAGTACCTGCCCTGCGTTCCAACTCCCTTTCCAGGAATAGTTTTTATCTGGCATGTCTTTAACCTCATGCTGCTCATTAATCTGTACTCTATAACCTAACTGTGTATCTAAGCCTGCCGTCATGGCTATACAGATAGATTTTTTAGGCATATGCCCCTGTCAGAGCTAAAGCAAACAGCACAGCTTGGCGCTAATCTCCCCGCGATCGCAGTTGCCCCAGTAAAAAAGCTACCCGGTTAGGGGATCTTGCTCACGACCAGGTAATTTCTTCGTCAAAGCCGAGTCCGGCTCGATAGATCGCTTCTTGACAGGCTTCGATCGCCTGCTGCTGTAATGAGTTGGGCGGAATATCTTCGCAAAGGCGACGGGCGATCGCCTGACTGACTACGCAGGCAAGCTGAAAATCAGTACCAACCTGCAATAAATCTCTCAGAAATTCCTGGGAAGTGCGACGAGTCAGGTAGAGATTGCTAAAAAGAATTTCTGCGGGAAACATAGGATGACGAGCCAAGAGCAGGATTAGCCTTCTTTTCAGCAAGTTTTGTCGCTCGTCCGGAAAAGGAGAATCGGTTTTATAGAAGCTGCAAACATTTATCTGCCCAGTACCGCCGTGCCTTCATAAAAGTAGAGACCCGCGATACAGCCTGTCATTAGAGTCGCCAGAGTCCCCGCCCACAGAGCCTTCCATCCCACCTCACTAATATCCTGGCGGCGCGAAGGCACCAGCCCCGCTAGCCCACCCACAAAAATCCCGACTGAGGGGATGTGGGCAAAGCCACAGAGAACGTAGCTCACAATCACCATCGTGCGATCGCTAATTTCGCCGCTGGCCGCCAGGCTAGCGAGGGTGAGATAGGGTGGAATTGCGGTTTCTAAGAGGCGACGGCCAATAATTTTGGAAGCTTCCCACAGTTCGGGCCAGCTATCTGAGACTGCTGTCATCAGCGTCAAAGGCAAAAACAAAGCGCCCAGGATGTTTTGCAGCGTCACCACCTCAAAGATCTGGCCGATCCAGCGCAGTGAAGCAGTTTCGCTGTCTGACCAGGAAGCCAGTCCGGCAAAGATTAGGTTTAGCAGGGCAACCAGCCCCAAAATCGCCACGATGACGGCGGCAATACCCACCGCCATCTTGACCCCGTCTAGGGCACCGATAATCAGGGCATCCATCGGGCTGCGTCCGGCCTCAGCGTCAGCCTTTTCCTCCGGGACTGTGCCCAGAGTTTCTGGCACTCCCGTCTCTGGCACCAAAATTTTAGACATTACAAAAGCCGCCGGAATTGTCAGTATCGAGGCCGCCATCAGGTGCCCGGTAATTGCCGGAAAGGTAGGGCGCAAGAAGCCCGCGTAGAGGGCCAACACTGTAGAAGCGATCGAGCCAAAACAGGAGGACAGCACGGCGCATAGCTCACTGCGGGTCATGGTGGCTAAAAAAGGCTTAATAGCGATCGCAGATTCGATACCGACAAAAATATTAGCGGCCCCTGCCAGAGATTCAGCCCCGCTGATACCCAAGGTGGCTCGAAACAGCTTGGCAAACACCTGCACAATCGGCTGAATAATCCGTAGGTTGTAAAGCAGGCTAATCAGTGCTGCAAAGAAGATGACCTGGGGCAGTGAGCGAAAGGCAAAGATAAAGCCAATATTGAGGTTGTCTACACCAATGCGATCGCCGGGTACTGCAGCAAAAGCAGGGGTCAAAGCCCTTGCCAGCCATCGCCCTGCCCCCATCGTTCCTGCTGCCGTCTTAGGATCTGGCACAAACAGAGGCCCAAACAAAAACCGGGCACCCGCGTCTGAAGCATCAATAATGACATTGAGCAGGTCGTTGAGCACCAGAACCAAATCGCGGGTGCCCGGTATGCGAAAAATCAGCACACCGATGACGAGCTGTAGCCCCAGCCCCCAAACGATCACTTTCCAAGGAATCCGGCGACGATCTTCTGAACCCAGCCAAGCAATGAAGCACAAACCAAACAGACCCAGAAACGAGAGCAAGTTCAGCATTGAGTTGAGCGTCTCCTGGAGCGAATTGAGCTTGCTGAGCTGATATTCAAACTAACAAACGTCATTACCATATCTGAGGTGGCGGCTAATTGTTCGAGCGCTTAAAACTTTGATACGCGGGGGCAACCGAAACGGAATCTAGCTCTGATAATAGGAAAGGACTGCAATCGTCAAGCTGCTTATGGATGTTTTTTTGCCGACGCCACCCGATTGGACTCAGCCAGCAACCCACGCCTATCAGTTTAACTGTCCCCACTGCCACGCGCCGAGCGGCAGCGCTCAGGCCGTCTGGATTAATCGGCGATCGCCTGTTTATAGCGAAGGCCATCGCCGTAAATGGCAAGAATTTTATCACTGTAGCTGCGGCACAGCCTGGTGGGCCTGGAGCAGCGATCGCCCACCGGCAGATATTTACAGGGGGTGCGATTCATGAGTACGCCCGTTTTGCTAACGCCTGAGCGACAGCTGCAGCTACAGCAGCTAATCGTGCATCTGGGACTACCGGCTGAAACTGAGGTTGACTGGGAAATTCTGAATCTGGCCCTAATCCATCCGTCTTTTCAGCCCAACGAAGCCTATGAGCGGCTGGAGTTTTTAGGGGATGCAGCCCTGCGGCTAGCTGCTTCAGAATTTTTACTCAAGACACTGCCGACGGCCATGGTGGGTGAGGTAGCGGAGCTGCGATCGCGGCTGGTCAGCGATCGCATTTTAGCTGAGCTAGCCAATGACCATAACGTAGAGCAGTTTTTGTGGCTGTCTGAGGCTGCCATCCGCGATCGGGCGGGGCGAGGATCTCGTTTAGCAGATACGTTTGAAGCCATTCTAGGCGCGCTGTACTCGACCACCCAAAATACAGAGCTGATTCATCCCTGGCTTGACCCGCACTTTCAGCGCCTCACCGCAATCATCCGCAGCGATCCGGCACGGCAAAACTACAAGGCGGCTCTGCAAGAATGGACACAAGCCCACTACAGAGAACTGCCCGAATATCGCGTCCAAGAGCTCAGCCAGCAGCATGGTGACCCAGAACGCTTTGGCAGCGCTGTTTGGTTTCAGTCGCGGCAGTGGGGTGCGGGTAAAGGCTCTTCTATTAAGCTGGCCGAGCAGGCAGCGGCGCGGCAGGCTTATGAGGCTCTGCAGTCAGCAGCAGACTCCTTGTGAGGAAAAGTTTTGCTGATATCCTGTCGCTGATGCTTACCATTACCTTTTACTGAAATATGGCAGATCAAATCACGGTGGCGATCTTGGGGGCCGGACGCTGGGGTACACACCTGCTGCGCAACTTTTTGGCGCTTCCTGAAGTCACGGTAAGAGCTGTTGTAGAGCCAAACGCCGCCCAGCGCGATCGCATTCAGCGCCAGTTTAATCTGGCGGCAGAGCAGCTATTTACAGAGTGGCAGACCGCCTTGGCCCTGCCCCATCTGCAGGCTGCTGTCATTGCCACCCCGGCCCAAACCCACTACTTGCTGGTCAAGGCGGCTCTAGAGCGAGGTCTGCATGTGCTGGTGGAAAAGCCGCTGACCCTGGATTTTCAGACCAGCTTGGCATTGTGTCAGCTAGCCGAGCAGCAGGGCGTCCAGCTTGTGGTAGACCATACCTATCTGTTTCACCCGGTGGTTGAGCAAGGTAAAGCCGCGCTGGCCGAGGCGGTAGGCCAGCGACGTTACGGATACGCCGCCCGCACGAATCTTGGCCCGGTGCGTCAGGATGTCGATGCGCTCTGGGATTTAGCCATTCATGACCTGGCTATCTTCAACTACTGGCTGGGGGAAACCCCGGTTCAGGTGAGCGCCCAGGGTCAAACCTGGCTGCAGAGCGACGTGACAGATTTACCCCATTTCCCAGCGGGGCTGGCAGATCTAGTTTGGGTAAAGCTGGTTTACCCTAGCGGCTTTGAGGCGACGCTGCATCTTTGCTGGCTCAATGCCGACAAGCAGCGGCGTTTAGCGGTTGTCGGCGATCGCGCTACGCTGATTTTTGACGAGATCAGCCCAACCCCGCTGGTAGTGCAGCAGGGCTATTTTCAAGCAGGCAGCGGCTATCAGCCCCAGGGCCTAGGGCAAACGGTGGTAGAGGCGATCGCAGCGGAACCTCTGCGCCGGGTTTGTGAGCATTTTATTGACTGCGTTAGAGCAAATCAGCCTTCTGGGGTGTCTTCTGGTCGGGTGGGGGCGGCTTTGGTGCAGCAGCTTACAGGTATTTCAGCCTCGCTGAACCAGGCCGGGCAGGCTGTGGCTATTCCTGCGATACCGGGTGTCTACGGGCAGGCTTAAAAGCCTCACTACGCTAAAATCCTAATCGAGTCGCACAATTGACAAAACATACTCTCCCTGGCTCAAGGCCCGATTGGTGGAGATATCGTAAACCAGTCCGGCTGACTGGGCCTGAATATTACTAACGCTGGGCAGCGTTGCCGATTTGTTGAAGCAGAGCAGCTGATAAAGCAAATCTCCTGCCTTAACTTCAGTCCCCGGACGTACCCGATTTTCGACGACGCCGCCCGTTGTGGCATAGTACTTCGTTACCTGACTGCGATGGGCCAGGGCCATGCAGACTTCGCTGACGTCACTGACCTCAACCTCCGGCAGCAGCCCCCGACGCACCAGATAATTCTTGACGCCTTTAAGACCGCGCTCGACCGACTGTGGATTGAGCTGCATTCCGGTGCCTAGCTCTAGCGTCCAAGCTTCGATATCACAGCGTAGCGATCGCCCGAGCTGCTTAAAAGCCGCTTCTAGGGCCAGCCAGGGCTTAACGAAAGCCTCGTCAAAGGCATCGCCGTCATACTTGTCTAGCAAAATGCCAAAATCAAGGCCAAAGTGGCAGGCACTCTGGTCACGATCGCGGAAGTAATACACATAGTCCAGCCCTTCATTGGTTGAGCTGTGTAAATCAATCACATAGTCGGCATCTAGGGCTAGGGCCTGCAGCCGGGTGCGGTACAGCTCATGCACGGGCACTCCCACAGCAGAGGCGATCGCTCCTAGCTCTGTGGCAAAGGCTGCCTGAATTTGCTGACGATAAGCGACTACTATCGCTTCAGCCGAGCGGTTCAGGTGCGATTGGGCAAAGGCCAGAGTATCAGCCCCGGTTTTCTCATAGTCCCAAAAGATACGGTTGTAGTCGCGCCCGTCGTAGGGGTTATAGCGCCCTGAGGCAAAATTATGCGCCCGCTGATTGACGCCCATAGGGTTGCAGACGGGCACCAGGCAAATTTCGCCGTACAGGGCCGAGTCGTCTAGCTGGGCTAGCCACTGAATTAGCTCGTGAATCACCGCGTTTCCCGCTAGCTCTGCCCCATGCAGGTTGGCTTGAATGTAAGCTTTTTTGCCGGGGCGATCGCCGATGAAGCGGTAGGTCTGAAGTTCGAGGCGATCGCCTGAGGCGAGCTGCATGAGGGGGAGGGAGACAATTTTAGGATGCATTGATCACACTTAAGCAAACGGCTCTAGGGTTCTGTCAAGAATTTTTTAAGGATTTTAAATCCTTAAAAAACAACCTTACAGCCTGATTACACCCACCTGGCAAAGATTGACAGACGACTAGCATTGCGGGAACCTGAGCCAGTGAGCTAATCGCCTGAGGCTAATTGTAGGAGATGGGTTATGGAAGTCAAGGCAGCAGTGGCAGTGGCAGCAGGTCAGCCGCTCAGGATAGAAACCGTCCAGCTAGAAGGGCCTAAAGCAGGCGAAGTGCTGGTTGAGATCAAAGCCACGGGGCTTTGTCATACCGACGCCTACACCCTATCGGGCAAAGATCCAGAAGGGCTGTTTCCGGCCATTTTGGGGCACGAAGGCGCGGGCATAGTGGTTGAAGTAGGGCCGGAAGTCACGAGCCTCAAACCCGGAGATCACGTCATTCCGCTCTATACGCCAGAGTGTCGTCAGTGTGAGTACTGTCTCAGCTTTAAGACCAATCTCTGTCAGGCCATTCGGGCCACCCAGGGCCAAGGGCTGATGCCCGACGGCAGCAGTCGCTTTTCTCTGGGTGACAAGCCGCTCTATCACTACATGGGCACCTCTACTTTTGCCAACTACACCGTCGTCCCCGAAATTGCCCTAGCCAAAATTCGTGAAGATGCCCCCTTTGACAAGGTCTGCTACATCGGCTGCGGTGTCACCACGGGCATCGGCGCTGTGATCAATACCGCCAAAGTAGAACCGGGCGCTAACGTAATTGTGTTTGGATTAGGCGGCATCGGCCTCAACGTGATTCAGGGGTGTCGCATGGTGGGGGCAGATAGGATTGTGGGCGTAGATATCAACCCGGCTCGACGAGCAATTGCTGAAAAATTTGGCATGACTCACTTTGTCAATCCCCATGAAGTCGAAGGGGATCTGGTGCCCTATCTGGTAGATCTGACCCAGGGGGGCGCTGACTACACCTTTGAGTGCATTGGCAACGTCAACGTCATGCGGCAGGCCCTAGAGAGCTGTCACAAAGGCTGGGGCGAAAGCATCATTATTGGCGTCGCCGCCGCCGGACAAGAGATTAGCACCCGCCCTTTTCAGCTAGTGACTGGCCGGGTTTGGCGCGGGACTGCCTTTGGCGGGGCCAGGGGCCGTACTGACGTGCCCAAAATCGTGGACTGGTACATGGAGGGCAAAATCAACATTGACGATCTAATTACCCACACAATGCCGCTCGACCAGATTAATACCGGATTTGAGCTAATGCACAAAGGCGAATCTATTCGCAGCGTTGTCCTGTTTGATGCTTAGTGAGAATAGAAATAATGCCAGCGGTACAAAAAACCGGGGGATCTCATGTCTCAAATTGAAAGCGTATAGCTGGGCAGATGGACGGCGATCGCTGCGGCTTATCAAAATCCGATAGTCCGACTGCACCCTTTCCACCATTGGCAACGGTTGCCCACCTCGCAGCAGGTCGATCTCGATAAGATGAGTCAACCCCAGTAGCACCTGGTTACGCTTGCGGCTGTATGCCTGCCGTCCTTCACCTGAGCGCTTATTTTTGGGGGAAAGAATTTCGATCGCAGTAATGACCGTCCCAGTCGCCACCTCTCGGATTTCCAAATACCGCTCTTGTACTTCTTCCCTCATCGGTATTGTAACGGTGATGGATTCGCCTACCAGAGGCAGCGTTACCGTGGCGGCTGGCTGGCTTTGCTCAGGCTGCTGACTCGCTATAGCTACATCTGGAATGCCAACTAGCAGACTTTCATCTCCCCCGCTGATATAAGTCCGCTTCTCGATCGCCACCCGGTACTTTTCACTGAGATTGTCGTTTAAGTCATCCGCGATCGCCACAATCAGTCGGCTGTGGACTTCTGACTATAGCTCAGGATGCTCCAGATAGGGGTTCATTCCAGGGAAGGGCGGCGATCGCATCACAAACCTATATGGGCAGCACCGAGCGCTGGCAGGCCGGACAAACCGCGTGAATTAAAAGCTGGCAGTCTAGCAGGTGATAGCCAGATTTTTCAGCGGTTTTGGCTCCGGCCTTGAGCACGGAGTCATTCTTAAACTCGATGGTTTTATTACAGCGGACGCAGATCAGGTGGTGATGGTGGTGGGGAGCAGGTTGATTAATTTCATAGCGCTTTTGCCCTTCGGCTAGCTCTAGCTCACGCAAAATCCCCATGCGAGACATCAGCTTGAGGTTGCGGTAAATAGTTGAAAGGCTAATGCCTTCGCCTGCTTCTTTGAGCAGTTCACAGAGTTCCTCAGCGCTGAGGTGGTTGCCACCGGCCAGGTTTTGAAAGGTTTTGAGAATAGTCTCTCGCTGGGGAGTCATGCGCCAGCCGCGCTCGTTCAGTTCGGCTTTGAGTGCAGTCGCACTGTAAGCAACCATCGCCTTATTCCCTTGTTAACAAATGTCAATAAAATTTTCTTATTGAGAATAACAATAATAGCGAATGTAGGATTTATTTGCAACAAATGGTTCTTATTGAGAATAATCCCTAAGAAGCAGTGAAGTCTGGGATAGTGTAGCGAAAGGCAGAAAGATGAAGGATGAAGGCAGAAAGATGAAGGATGAAGGCAGAAGGATGAAGAGGATGTCGGTCACGTAAAGATTCAGCGATCTGAGTTGTTCTGACCAAACTGCGGTTTGCTATGTACTGCTGCGTAGCAGTTCTGAGTGATTTGTGGAGAGAAGTGATGCCAGACTTTTCCTCTGGCTAAGTTTCACAGTCCAAACAGGACAGCCCCAAGCCCTAACAGGTATTTGATGAATATGCCTTTAGCGAAACAGTGACCTGATATCGCGCCAGAGCGGTAGCACAGATTGGCTTTGGGGCTGGGTCAGCAGTCCATGGGCGGGGCTGAACAGCAGCGCCAGAAAAAAGAACCCAGACGCCACCATCACGATCGCGGGGCCAGAGGGCAGGTTGACATAGTAGCTCAGATACAAGCCGCTAATGCTAGAGATAACGCCAATGGCAGACCCTAGCAGCATGACCTGATGCAGCCGCGCTGCCAGCAGATAGGCCGCCGCGCTAGGCGTAATCAGCAGAGCCAGAACCAGCACCACACCAACTGACTTGAGACTGGCTACAACGGTCAAGGCTATCAGCACCATCAGCCCTGAGTTAAGCAGGCTAACGGGCAATCCGGCTGCCTGCGCCCCCAGGCGGTCAAAGCTGTAAAAAAGCAGCTCTTTGTAAAACAGAAAGACGCACAGCAGCACCAGGGCGGCCATCAGCGCCGTATCGCGCACATCTGCCAGAGTCACGCCCAAGATATTGCCGAAGAGAAAATGGTTGAGATCAATTTTGTTGTCTTTTTGGATTAGGGTGATCAGAATAATGCCGAAGGCAAAAAAAGCCGAAAAAACAATCCCCATTGCCGCGTCTTCTTTCACTGGCGATCGCGTATGAATCAGCGAGATAATGACGGTGCTAATCACCCCGGCAATGAACGCGCCGATGTAGATATTGATGCCCAGCATAAAGGCGATCGCCAGACCGGGCAGCAGCGAGTGGCTAATCGCATCCCCCAGCAAAGCCAGTCGCTGCACCATCAAATAGCTGCCGATGACTGCGCAAATCACCCCGACCAGCACCGCTACCACCAGCGATCGCTGCATAAAGGCATACTGTAGCGGCTCGGTCAAGTAAGTAAGCTCCATGTTTAGGCGACGCTAGAAAAGAACTGCACCTGCCCCCCGTAGGCTCTGACCATATTCTCAGCGGTGAAAACCTGCTGGCGAGGGCCAAAGGCAATCAGTTCTCGGTTGAGCAGCAGCAGCTGGTCGAAATGGGTAATGGACTCGCCTAAATCGTGGTTGACAACTACGACAATTTTGCCAGCTTGGGCTAGCTCTCCAAAAATGCGAAAAAGAACCGTCTCAGTTTTTTGGTCAACGCCGACAAAAGGCTCGTCAAAGAAAAACAGGTCGGCCTGCTGAGCTAGGGCACGGGCCAAAAATACCCGCTGCTGCTGGCCCCCAGAGAGAGCACCAATGGGGCGATCGCGTAGCTGACTCATTCCAACCCGCTCTAGGGCGGCGGCGGCAATGTGGCGGCTCGGGGTAGAAAAGCGATTGAACCAGCCAGCCTGCTTGACCCGCCCCATCAGGACGACGTCCCACACCGTCGCTGGAAATGTCCAGTCTATTTGCGATCGCTGCGGCACATAGGCAGTGCGATCTAGCTGGTCGCTCAAAAGGCGATCGCCGTAGTAAATCCTACCCGTTACCGCCGGGATTAGCCCCAGCATGGCCTTGACCAGCGTGCTTTTGCCAGCCCCATTCGGCCCAAAAATACCGACAAGCTGCCCCGGCTGTAGCCCAAAGCTAATATTGCGTAGAGCCTGCAAGCTGCGGTAGCTGACGCTGAGATGTTCAACGGCGATCGCGGCGTGATCCACCATGTCGGTTGTCTCCAGAAGGCTTATAACAGAGTTTTAATCAGCAACAGACGGTTTTACTAACCGTCTGTTGCTGGCGATACGCCCGGAAAAAAACAGCGCGATCGCAATTATGAAACAATCATGAAATCTATTGTACTATAAAAAATGAAAAGATTATGAAAGGAAGCTGACGTTCATGCCAGTATTCACTCACGGGGTTGCCTTGTGCCTGAGCGTAAGTCTTGTGGCTCTAGCTTTAGGAGGGTGTCAGTCACCCCCGGCTGAGGAGACTGGCGATCGCCCGGAGGTGGTCTCTACCAGCACTATGATTACCGACTGGACGGCCCGAGTTGGCGGTGACGAGATTGATCTCGTCGGCATTTTAGAACCGGGGGCTGACCCGCACATTTATGAACCCGTGCCTGCTGACAGCATTGCCTTTGAGGAAGCCGACCTGATTTTGTATAACGGCTATAACCTGGAGCCAAACCTGATCAAGCTGATGAACGCGGCAGGGATTCAAGCTCGCAAGGTAGCGGTGGCAGAGGGGGTGACCCCGCTAGACTTTAACTATCAGGGCCGCACCGTGCCAGATCCTCACGTCTGGGGCAGCGTCCAAAATGTGATTCAAATGGTAGAGCTAATCCGCGACGAGCTGATTCAGCTTTCGCCTGCAGACGCAGCCCTTTTCAACCAAAATGCCGCCGCTCTCATAGCCGAACTGCAGCAGCTCGATCGGTGGATCACAGCTCAGATTCAAACTATCCCAGCTAGTCAGCGGCAGCTTGTCACCACCCATGACGCCTTTCAGTATTACGCCACCGCCTACGGCCTTGAGGTGACAGGTACCCTGATTGGCATCAGCACCGAGGAGCAGCCCAGCGCCCGCACCGTGCAGCAGCTAGCCGAGTCCATTCAGCAGCTCAAGGTGCCAGCAATCTTTGCAGAAACCACCATCAACCCCCAGCTCATCAGCACGGTGGCCGCAGAAGCCGGGGTGGCACTAGCCCCCACAGAGCTGTATTCTGACTCGATTGGCGCACCGGGCAGCGAGGGCGACACCTATCTCAAAATGATGGTCTCAAATACAAAGACGATTGTTGAGAACCTTGGCGGCACCTACACGCCGCTGCCGCCGTCACTTTAAGCGCGAATATGCTCATATACTCCCACATACTGCTCACCCGGTTCGCGCCAGGAGTAGTCGTAGGCCATGCCCTGCAGCGCTAGCTGGCGAAAAAGCTGCGGACTCTGGTAATAGAGATCTAGCGCTCGGCCCAAGCCTGACTCTATCGCCGCATAGTCAGATTCAAAAAAGACGAAGCCGTTACGCTCCTCTAGCTCGTGGGTCTGGTCATAATCCCAGTCAAAAACGGTGTTGACCAAACCACCTACCCCGCGCACCACGGGCACAGTCCCGTACTGCAAACCAATCATCTGAGTCAGGCCACAGGGTTCATAGTTACTAGGCACGATGATTAGATCCGCAGCCGCGTAGATCAGGTGAGCCAGCTCTTCATTAAAACTCAGCTCTAGATGACAGTCTGGATTTTCGTTGAGGAAGTTTTTCTCATGCCAGAACCAGTCATTAATAGCCGGTTCAGTCGCAGACCCCAACAGCACAAACTGAGCCTTTCTTTGCAGCGAGTAGTAAAGAGCATGATGCACCAGATGAACGCCCTTTTGCTGGTCAAGCCGACCAATAAAGGCAATCAAAGGTTTGTCGGCTTCTTTCAGGGTTAGCTGCTCACGCAGGGCCTTTTTATTGAGAATTTTGTCTTCAAAGCGATCGTGCTGTAGTGGAAAGGAATGTAGCGATCGCTTTCAGGGTTCCAAATCGTCTCATCAATACCGTTGAGAATGCCGCCAAACTTGTACTGATGGGCATCTAGGGTCGGCTGCAGGCCACAGCCAATTGAGCTAAACCGGGCTTCCCAGGCATGGTGGGGCGAAACCGTGTTGACGTGGTTGGCGTAGACAATGCCCCCTTTCATCAGGTTAATGGCATCGTGGTTGTTGTCTCGCAGTTTGTCAGGGCGGTAATAGTAATCGTCACGGTTTAGCCCGGTAGCTCTCAGCACCTCTGGCCCGCAAACCCCCTGATGCTTGAAGTTATGAATGGTATAGCAGACCCGCTGTCGCTCCATGCCGTGCCAGCCATACATTTCGTAGAGCATGACCGGGATCAGGCCCGTCTGCCAGTCGTGGCAGTGAATCACGTCAGGCCGCTTGTTTGCTCGCAGCAGAAACTCTAGGGCAGCTTTGCTGAAAAAGGCGAAGCGCATAGGATCATCGGGCGCGCCGTAGTAAAGCCCCCGCTCAAAAAAGTTATCGCCGGAATGGGGCTGAACAAAAAAGCACAGCCGCCCATGCACCCAGCCGCAAAAGACCGAGCAGTGAATAACGCTGTCATACCAGGGCACCAGCAAATCTTTGTAGGCATCATGCAGACCCCAAACATGGTCGTGGCGCATGTTGTCATACATCGGCAGAATCAGCTCGACGCAGTGGCCCTGACTGTCTAGTTCTCGGCTGAGGCCGTAAACCACATCTCCTAAGCCACCCGCTTTGATTACTGGAGCGCACTCAGAGGCAATCTGCACAATGTACATAACTTCTCCCTGTTTAATACAGCTTCATCTATGGCGATGTCTACATTCAAATAGAGGACTGAACCCCTAGCAAGAACATCTGTCACAAGTCAGGTTTGAGAAAACTTATGCCAACGCCGCTGTCTGTGAGCGGACTCGCAACTGACTGATTTTTCGCAGTTTACAAAGTTTGGTCTAGGGTCATCGCTGTAGGGCAGTTTCCACCGGGCTTTCTTCAAAAGAGCGATCGCTCTTTCTACCCTGGCTGCGCCGCTCGGCCATAAGCTTAGGCCGCAGATAGAGATTTTCTAGTACTACAGCGCCTCCGGCAATCCAGGGAGGGACAATCAGGGCACCGATGATACCTAAAACCTGAGTACCCCCGAGGACAGCGAGTAGCTGATAGAGCGGATGTACGCCAACTGAGGAACCCACCAGCAGGGGGTCAAGCACGTAGGTTTCGAGATTTTGCAAGACCACGTAGAGCAGCATGACCCAGAGAAAAGTCCAGCCGCCCTGAGAGGCCGCCACTACAACAGCGGGAATTGCGCCCAGGATAGGCCCCAAAAAGGGTATGAGATTTGTCACACCCGCGATCGCGCCCAAACCCAAAGCAAAATCTGACAGGCCCAAAAAGCTAAGTCCGGTAGTGGTGATTACCGATAAAATGGCTGAAACAATCAGGCGACCGCGAATGTAGCTGCCAATGCGATAGCTCACGGGGGCCACCTGAGCTGCGACCCGATCGTCCCAGGGCTGAGGCAGCAGCCGGGCCAGGTTTTTAATCAGGGTGCGGCTGTCAGCCAGCATGTAGCCCGACAAAAATATAGACAAAATCAGGCTAAAAACGCCGCCCAAAATACCTGTTGTTACCCCGTAGGATCGGACAAGAAGCTGCTGGCTAGAGCGAATTGCCCAGCGGGTCAGGGCTTGCACGTCAAGTACCTGATTAAACAGCTCGCCTGCTAGCTCAGGCCGGGTATCGTTGAGATTCATCACCCAGGCTTCGGCATAGGCCACTACGCTCCTTAGCGAGAGCGGGATCTGCCGGATCAGTCGCTCAATTTGCTCAAAAATAGTCGGGCCAACCAGCAAAATTGTCCCCACAATAGCGCTGATTAAAGTCAGGTATACCAGCACAACCGCCAGCCAGCGCGGTACCCGGTAGCGCTCTGCCCATTCAACGATAGGCGCGATCGCAGAGGCCAGCACAATAGAAATCAGCACCAGTAAGATCAGTCCCTTGAGCTGCCAGAGCAAAATCAGTAAGGGCACGGCAGCAATCAATACAATCAAACTGCTGGTGGAAAACGTCAGTCGCTGCTCAGATATGCGATTCACAGTTCACTATTCCAGAAGGAGTAAAGACATCACAGCTCAAGCAAAACCTGGATAGAAAATTTTTCACTCAGTCTCTAGAGGGTATAGGTTAGTCCTGCAACCAAAGCACCCGGCACGTGGGCACCGCCTAGGGAACGGTTGCCGTAGCTGCCCACTTCTGGAATAAATTGCTGAAAGTTGGTCAGCGCTAGGAGCTGTTCGCCAAAAATCCGATAAAAGCTATCGTCAAAGCGCAGATTTTGAATCGGCGCGACGATTTTACCCTGCTCTACCCAGAAGCAGGCATAGCGGGTCATGCCAGTGATGCGTCCCTGGGGGCGATCGCTCCAGTTGAGATAGTGCAGATTTGAGACGTACAGGCCCGTCTCCAGGGCCGCTAGAATGTCAGCCTCAGCCAGCTCACCTGAGGGCACGACAGGGGATCGCAAGTGTTCACTCCGGGCCGCGTAGTTTGAGGCAATGCCGTACTCTTTTGCAGTCCGAGAGCTGACCAGGCTGTTTTGCAGTTCACCCGCTGCAATAATAAGCAGCTGCAGGGGCGCGACCTCACCAAAGTTGTTGAAGCGGGGTACCAGCCCATGAGAAAAGTCTTCCAGCAGGGTAAATTTTGGCGATAGCTGTTTTTCTCCCTGGCGCATTAGCCCAAAGGGGCTACCGCCGCGACGAATGGCTCCCTCACTGACGCCGCCCCAGGAAAACATAGCAATCAGGTCAGCCACGGCGGCTGGGGCCAAGTAGGTGCGATAGCTGCCGCGCTCAATCTGCTGAGGAGGCTGGCTGAGCTTGTCCAGCAGGGTTTTAGTTTGGGCGATCGCGTGCTGATAGGCAGCTTCATCCCAGTGGCTCCCGGCTACTGTGCCTTTGACGGCTTGTCCGTCGGCAGTAAAACAGGAGTAGTCTAGGGTGAAAGTATCAGTTTCAAACCAGTGGTTTTGTCCTGCTGCATCGGCATAGGCTCGAATCACCTGCCCCCCGGCATAAATGCCGATGAAGTCTAATGCCTGAACCGGATCAAGCAGCGTAGCCGCAACTGCCTCTGGGGCTAGGAGTTGCCCCTGATGAACTTCGTGGCTGATGGCGCTGCCGCTCGGTTGCACAATGTGAGGATCTTCTGGCAGCTGAGGCACTTCGTCGCGCAGATCTGCTAAAGCAGTCTGGAGCTGGATTAAATCTGCGGATTTTCGCCAGTAAAGGGCAGGCTGCGATCGCCTACTCGCCCGTCTTTAGTGAATGAGAGCTGTAGTTCACCCTCGCGCACCAGACCGCTTTGCCGTACTTTAGCCTGATTAAACCGGACAAACTGGCTAGATTCTCCCGTTAGCGTCAGAGTAAAAGCCTCTCGTGAGCGTAGCTGCGATCGCAGGCTAGCCGCTAGCTGCTCAAACAGCGCTTCCCACATGACCTTCATGAGGCTCCCCCAAAAATTTCTACCGCCTCAAAAGCGCAGACGGGCGCACCATGACCGACTCGAATTGCCTGATTAGGTTCTCCCTTGCCACAAAAAGGCGTACCGTAAACCTGCCAGGTAGAGCGATCGCCAACCGCCATCAAGCTCTGCCAGAACTGGGGCGTTGTGGCCCGGTAGTTAGGATTGCGCAGGGTTTTTGTCAACTGTCCCTGCTCAATCAGTTGGGCATATTCGCAGCCAAACTGAAACTTATAGCGCTGATCGTCAATCGACCAAGAGCGATTGGCTTGCATATAGACACCGTGTTCGATATTGCCAATCAAATCCTCAAAAGTATAATCTCCAGGTTCTAAGTTGATGTTAGCCATGCGATCGACCGCAGGACGGTTCCAGGTGGAAGCTCTGGCGCAGGCAACCCCCGGTACGCCCAAGCGCATCTGGCTCTCTAAGCTGCCCAATCCTCGCTCTAGAATGCCAGCCCGAATCAAATATTCGCGGGTGGCAGGTGCTCCAGTATCGTCGAAGCTGTAGCTAGCCAGCTCTCCTGCAACCGTTGGGTCGAACGTAACGTTCATCAGGGGTGAACCGTAAGCCAGATCACCAAAGTCTTCAGAGCTGACAAAGCTGCCGCCGGCATAGTTGCGCTCGTCTCCTAAAATGCGGTCTAGCTCTAGCGGATGACCGACACTTTCGTGAATCTGCAGCATCATCTGATCGGGAGCCAGCACTAAGGTCGTGGTCACATCGGGGCAATCAGCAGCGCTTAGCAGCTCGATCGCCTGCTGCGCTACCCGGTCTACCCGCTGCCACAGATCGGCTCCTAAAAAAACCTCCCAGCCGCCCTGGTAGCAGCGCGCTAGCGAACCGTTGTCGCTGCGCTGCTGTACGATGCCTGCGTCCTGAGCCGTAACGCCAAAGTGGGTTTCGACTAGAAAAAATTGCTGATAAATTTCGGCACCGCTGCTGCTGACAAACCAGGTCTCGGTTTCGCTGGCGATCGCCGTAGCATTGGTTTGAGTAATCTGGTCAGATACCTGAAGCTGCTGACAGATCCGCGCCAGTACATCATTAATATCAGCCGGACTCAGCGCGTCAAACGGCTTTTGCTGAGCTGATTGGTAACGTCCCGTTATGGCCGGACGCAGCGCGGGTGAAACTGAATACAGCCCTCGATGGCTAGCAGCTATGGCTTGCTGATAGGCCGCCTCTGCTGCCTGCCGTAGTCCCTCTGGAGAGAGAACATTCGTAGCCGCGTAGCCTGACTGCCCTTGGGCTATCACTTCTACCATTGCCCCCCAATCGAGCGCCCGAGAATTGCGCTGAGGCATCTGATCTCGCATAGAGCGATGATTGATGGACTCTTTAACAGCTCGAATACCGACCCAGTCTGCAGGCAGAGAGAGGGCATCAAGACATTGGGACAAAGCTTCGATCATATAGCTGGCAGATGGAATAGAAAAGGGCGCTGTTCATTATTGTAGTGAGAATGGAGTAAGTTCTTGGGGCCAACTTACTGCACCTCATACAAATCAAAATCCCCGCCGTTTTTGGCAGGGATTAGTTACTCCATCTTATGATGCAAACGTACTGTGATGCAGATCTGTAGAACCAATGCAGCAAAACCAGTGCAGCGTCGTACTTGATTTTGAGGTGACCCATAGTTCGTAGTTAGCGCTTCAGCGCTAAAGCACTGACTACCAACCCTAATTTCTAGCCATGATAGTGTTCTAGGCTTGGCGCTGCCGCTTTAGCCCTAGTCCTATGCCAGCAGCGGCCAGAGTGCCATTCAGGCTGGCAGTACCTACTATCGACACGGCGTCAAACTCTATTTTCTAATAAAAAAAATGGAATAACTTAATTTTCAAAGGCGTTTAAACCAAAAGACTTTGATTTCTGTAAAATCAGGTGTCTTCGTTTTTAGACGAAGCTTAATGACGCTGAGTTCGCTAGATTACAAAGCGATCGCCCACCTAATGACCCGTGCCCCCATTACCTGGGCAGAGCTAGCTTCTATTCTCAAGCTGTCTGCCCCCGCTACAGCCGATCGGGTGAGGCGACTGGAAGAGCAGGGTGTAATCCAGGGCTACCATGCCCACATAGATCCGCAAAAGCTGGGCTATCCCCTGACTGCTTTTATTGCCGTCACCCTTAATCATCCCCAAGGTCGAGCCGCCTTCATTCAAAAAGTAATGGATTTGCCAGAGGTTCAAGAGTGTCATCACATCACCGGAGATGACGACTACCTGCTCAAGGTTCGCTGTCGCAGCACCCAAGATCTTGAGCGTTTGGTCAGCGATGAACTCAAAAGCCTTAGCGGAGTGCAAAAACTCGCACCACCATCGTGCTCTCCAGCGTCAAAGAAAGTCCGCTGTTACCTATACCTGCCATACCAGTTTGAGAGGCTCCCCACCTTCCCACCTTCCCACCTTCCCACCTTCCCACCTTCCCACTC
>JAAUQI010000001.1 GCA_012032345.1 Leptolyngbyaceae cyanobacterium RM1_1_2
AGGGCGCAGTGCCCGTGAGCGCTGCGCGGCCTAACTCCTTGTCCACAAACTAGACGCCCCAAGCCAGCGCGAAGTGAGTCGGGGCGGCGAGAGAACTGTTAAAATTCACCTCAGCCTGCCGGACTGCGCTATCAGTCTGGTCGGTTAGCGGCTCGGAGTTGTTGGTATCAGCTTCGAGTCGTGCGGCTAATTGTCTGGACGCTGCAGCGAGAAATTGCTGCATTAGTCAGGAAGATTATCTTATTTGGGCGATCGCGTCAAGAGTCTCTTTCTGGGCAGGCGGTGTAGGGTAGCAGTTGCGAAAAGTTCCCTAAGTGCCAAATACGCTCAGCATCCAGCTCATAAACGGGCTATTAGCAACCAAGGGTTGAATGGCCTCGGCCTCGAAGGGCAAAAATTTTAGCAGACCAATCCAGAGAAAGATCAGAACTAGTCCGTATTGAATGATCAAGAAATCAGCATTTTCAAAATTGCGACCCAGTGCAATCTTGTTTTGGGTAGCTGTAGTCATTAGTTTTTTCCTCTTAGTAACTTGCGTTGGTTTAAGGCTATATTTTTACTGCATTCGAGCCTGCAGGTGTTCAGCGACTCGCAGCGCATTGGCCATGATTGTCAGCGTTGGATTGACGCCCGAATTGGATGGAAAAAAGCTGCTATCAACAACATAGAGGTTGTCTACCTCGTGGGTGCGGCAGTTGAGGTCGAGGACGGAGGTGACGGGGTCTTCGCCAAAGCGACAGGTACCGCACTGGTGGCCCACGGCCTGTAGGGGAATGCTGTTGCGCGGATAAATGCCCATAGGAATGAGGTAGGGCTGCATGGAGTGATCGACGGCTTTTAAGACCTCCATCCAGCGGTGGGCTAAGCGCTCGTGAGGCTGGGTGTTGTTGAGCTGATATTCTAGGCAGACTTGCTCTCCCATCAGGCGGACGCGATTGTCTGGAGCTGGCAAATCCTCAGACTGTAGCCACCAGCCTGTAGAATGACTGGCAATGCGCTCCAGCCCAAACCCCGGCACCAGCTTTACTAGCGGTGCTAGAGCTGGCGGCGTCTCCGCCGGAATCATATCGCCTAAGACATTGCCCGTATTTTGCACCTGCCCCATAGGGTAGGGAAAATCTGGCTCGCCCCAGTAGAAATCATTAATGGCAATTGTTTTTTGATAGACCGCCGGATTAGGCTTAGTGCTGAGCGCTAGAATTGCCGTTGCCAGATGCTTCATAAAGTTGCGCCCGACCTGATCGGAGCTGTTAGCCAAACCGTTGGGATGCTGGTCACTGGCAGAGCGCAGCAGCAGCAGAGCCGAGTTAATGGCACCGCAGGCCACCACGACAATGTCAGCGCTAAAAAGCTGCGATCGCCCCTCAATCTCTACCTCTACCTGGCTGACTTCTCGCCCCGAGGGGCTGGTATGCAGGCGCACCACTTTAGCTTTTGTCATCAGCGTCACATTTGCCTGCTGCTGCGCCGGACGCACCGCATTCACATCGGCATCGGCTTTGGCCTGAACCAGGCAGGGATAGCCATCACAGGTACTGCAGCGAATACAGGCGCTCAGCTCTGGGTGGGTTTCATCTAGCTTGATTCCTAGGGGCAGGTGAAACGGGTGCAGTCCCTGGTGCAAAAAGCCATCGCACAGAGTCTGCATTCGCGGCTCGTGGCTGACGGGCGAGTGGGGATAGCCTTGGCTCATGGGAGGCTCAATCGGGTCTTCGCCCGCTAGCCCGTGGACGTTATAAAGCTTTTCGGCGGCGGTGTAGTATGGCTCAAAATCGTCATACTTGAGCGGCCAAGCCGGAGAAATTCCCCCGTGATGAGTGACGGCGTCAAAGTCTTTTTGCCGCATTCGCAGCAGCGCCGCTCCGTAGACTTTGGTGTTGCCCCCCACCCAGTAGCCGATTCCTGGCCGAAAGGGGTTGCCTTTGAGGTCGTGCCATACTTCACGGGTATGGTAGCGCTCCTTTTGATAAACCTCTTTGGGACTCCAGTTTTCTTTTTCACGGGGCAGGAAGCTGCCCCGCTCTAGAATCAAAATCTTTTTGCCCGTAGCCGCTAGCCGATGGACTAACGTGCCCCCCCCGGCCCCGGTACCAATCACGATCAGGTCGTAGTGTTCTGCGCTCATCGATCGATTCCTTAAAAATGAATGCTTAGAAACAAACTCTACTGCTGTAGCCGATCGCTTAAATTAACCCCGCCTCTATGCCCGTTTTTATGGTTGTAGCCGCAGCGGAAAATGCAGCGTTTGTGAGTGTGGTGGTTGAGTTTGGCGCACTTGACCGCGCGCGGCCCCAATAAAAACTGATACAGTTCGGCAGCGGCCAGCATCCCCGCAAGAGGGGCCAGCACATACAGCCCAAAATCCGTCCAGTTCTGGGCCGCAAAAGCCGAAGCAAAACTACGGGCCGGGTTCATGCCAAACCCGGAGAACGGAGCTTCTAAGAACACATAGAGCATGACCAAACCACCGGCAAACAGTCCCGTATAGCGACTGAACTTTTTATGGTTGCTGGTGTACAAAACCGTCAGCATCATGATGAAGGCGATCGCTAACTCCCCCACCAGTGCCCCCAGCCAGCCACGAATGCCGGGGACGGTAACGATATAGCTTACGGGCGGCTGCGTAAAGGCATCTCGCAGCAGCGCCACCACCAGGTAGACCCCAGCCAGCCCGCCCAGGCACTGAAACAGCACGTAGAACAAGGCATCTTTAGACTTGACCTTGCCCAAACGATAAAAGGTCAGGGTCACCGCCGGATTGATGTGGGCACCAGACTGCTTACCCCAAGGCGAATAGATTAGAGCGATCGCCGTTAATCCCATGGCAATCCCAATCAGAAATCGCCGCAGATCGGCGC
Organism: Leptolyngbyaceae cyanobacterium RM1_1_2; assembly: GCA_012032345.1. Lineage (GTDB taxonomy): Bacteria > Cyanobacteriota > Cyanobacteriia > Phormidesmidales > Phormidesmidaceae > Sphaerothrix. Next base: position 2,859 of record JAAUQI010000001.1, read on the forward strand.
TGGCAATCGCCTGATGCACCAGAGAGTTGGGGTATTCAAACAGACAGGTAAAGACCCCAGCAGAAATCATAAAGATGCCTAGCAGAGCCGCCTCCATCAGATACTCGGGCCAGTGCTTTTTCAGCATTGTCACAGGCGTTTCTGGCAATATATTTGGGGATATTTCCACAGCCGCCCCCTAAGCCTGATGCTCAGCATTTTGCAAATCATCGCGGCGACGAGTCCAGTCCATCCAGTCTGGTGGCTGGCCCCTAAACCCGCACCGTTGTCGCCGTGAAAATACTCGTGAAATAGAATGTAGCTGCGCCAGTGCGGATCGTTTTGAAACACGTCTAAGCCGCCATATACGGGACGCCGCCCTGACTCGTCCTGCTCAAAGATGGCAACCAGGCGATGAGACAGGGCGATCGCCACTTCCTTGAGCGTCATCGCCTGCCCGGATCCGGTGGGATAGTCCACCTTGAACTCGTCGCCAAAGTAGTGATAAAATCGCCAGAGCGCCTCAATTAACAGGTAGTTAACCGGAAACCAGATTGGCCCCCGCCAGTTGGAATTACCGCCGAATAGGCCGGTTGTAGACTCGGCGGGTTCATAGCTGACGCGGTACTCGCTGCCGTCGCAGCGCAGCACATAGGGCTGGGCCTGATGCACCTTGGACAGGGCGCGAATGCCGTAGGGACTCAAAAACTCGTCTTGATCTAGCAGCCGCTGCAAGACCCGTCTGAGCTTAGTGCCATAGACAATCGCCAGCAGCCGTCTAGCCCCCATGCCGGGGGTTTCCATGCAGGCGACGTTGTTTTTCAGTTCTGGACGGTTGTGAATAAACCACTGCATCCGTTTCTTGAAACCGGGAAACTGCTCTAGGCTCTCTGACTCCAGCACGGCAACGGCAAACAGCGGAATCAGCCCCACCATCGATCGCACCTTTAGCGGTAGCTGCTGGCCGTCAGGCAGGCTGAGGGCGTCGTAATAAAAGCCATCGACCTCGTCCCATAGGGCAATCTCAGACTCGCCAATGCCGTCAATGGCGTCGGCAATATAGAGAAAGTGTTCAAAAAACTTGCTGGCAATGTCTTCATAGGAATTATCTTCCTTGGCTAGCTCTAGGGCGATCGCCAGCATATTCAAGCAGTACATGCCCATCCAGCTGGTGCCGTCGGCCTGATTCAGATAGCCGCCCGTGGGCAGTTCTTGGCTGCGATCGAAGACGCCAATATTGTCCAGCCCCAAAAAGCCCCCCTGAAAGACGTTTTTGCCCTCCACGTCTTTGCGGTTGACCCACCAGGTAAAGTTGAGCAGCAGCTTGTGAAAGACACGCTGCAAAAACTGGCGATCTGAGCGTCCGTAGAACTTTTGCTCAATTTGATAAATCCGCAGCGCTGCCCATGCCTGCACAGGTGGGTTAACATCCCCAAAGGCCCATTCATAGGCAGGGAGCTGGCCGTTGGGCTGCATGTACCACTCGCGGGTCAGGCGACCGAGCTGCAGCTTGGCAAAATCGGGATCAACCATCACCAGCGGGATCAGGTGAAAGGCCAGATCCCAGGCGGCAAACCAGGGATATTCCCACTTGTCGGGCATCGAGAGAATGTCTTCACTAAACAGGTGAGTCCACTCGTGGTTGCGTCCGGCCTTGCGCTCAGGCGGGGGCACGGGCTGGCCGGGATCGCCGTTTAACCAGTCTTCGATCACGTAGTGGTAGTACTGCTTGCTCCAGAGCAGACCAGCAAACGCCTGCCGCTGGATATTGCGCTCATCCTCTGACAAGGAAAAGGGGCAAATCCGCTGATAAAACTCGTCTGCCTCTTGTTTACGCACCTGAAAAACCTGACCAAATTCTGGGCCAAAGGGGTCAGCCAAGCTCGGGCGATCGCTGAGCCGCAGACGAATTGTTTGAGTTTCTCCGGGGGCAAAGGATAGCGAATACCAGGCGGCAAACTTGGTGCCGACGCGATCGCTATTGACCCCATCGGCTTCTCCCTGCACGACATAATCATTGATGCCGTCTTTGACGTAGGGCGACTCATTGCTGACGCCAAATAGCCGCTGGTAGTTGGTTTCGTTGTTGGTAAAGAGCAGTTCTGGGCCGCTTTCGCAGTAGAGCCAGCGCGTGCCCAGGGTGGGATGTGCTGCCTCAACGACGCTAAAATCGCTCTGGCTCACCTGTTTGATCAACGGTCTTTCGACCTCAGGATTCCAGTCCCAGGTATTGCGAAACCAGAGGGTGGGCAAAAAATGCAGCGGATGGGCCTCGGCGCTGCGATTGGCAATTGTCACCTGAATCAAAATGTCCTCGGGTGAGGCTTTGGCGTAGTCTACGAAAACGTCAAAATAGCGATTTTTGTTAAAAACACCCGTATCGAGCAGCTCAAACTCGGGTTCAGACTTGCTGCGGCGGCGATTTTCTGCAGCTAGCTGGGCATAGGGAAAAGCCTGCTGCGGATACTTGTACAGGCACTCCATGTAGGAATGGGTGGGGGTGCTGTCGAGATAAAAGTAGTATTCTTTGACGTCTTCGCCGTGGTTGCCTTCGTTGCCCGTGAGGCCAAACAGTCGCTCCTTTAAAATCGGATCTTTGCCGTTCCACAGGGCGATCGCAAAGCAAAGCCGCTGACGGCTATCGGAAATTCCGGCAATGCCGTCTTCGCCCCAGCGGTATGTCCGAGAACGGGCCTGGTCGTGAGAAAAGTAATCCCAGGCTGACCCGTAGGGGCTATAGTCTTCGCGCACCGTACCCCACTGGCGCTCACTCAGGTATGGCCCCCAGCGTTTCCAATAGGCCGTGCGCTCTTGGTTCTGCTGTAGTCGAAGTTCTTCTGCCGTCATGCTCATTACTGCTCCTGATAGTTCCACAGCAGCCCGCCATCCACAAAGAAAGTGGTGCCCGTGACGTAGTCTGACTCAGGGGAAGCTAAAAAGGTGACCAGGGAAGCGACATCTGCTGGCTTGCCCAATCGCCCTAGGGGAATATTTTTTAGCAGCGCCCCCAGCTGCTCCGGGTCGTTGAGCAGCTTAGTGTTAATTGGGGTTTCGATCGCTCCAGGTGCGACATTGTTGACCGTAATGCCTAAAGGAGCCAGCTCAACGGCTAGATTGCGAGTTAGCATTTTGACTCCCCCTTTGCTGGCGCAGTAAGCAGCAAAGTGCGGAAAGGGCAGTTCTTCGTGAACCGAGCTGATGTTGATGACTTTGCCGGGCTGTTTTGTCTCTCGCAAATGTTTGACAAAAGCCTGGATAGCAAAAAATACGCCCTTGAGGTTGACGTTCATGACGGCGTCATAGTCGGCTTCGCTGACGTCCCAGAAGTCGGCGTTCTTCTCAACTCCGGCATTGTTGACCAAAATGTCGAGCTGGCCAAAGTGGGCAACAGCGTCGGCAATCATTCGCTGCACGTCAGCCACCATGCCTATATCTGCCTGCACCGTAAAGCCGTCAACCATCTGACATTGACCTCCGGCTGCTTTCACCTGCTCCAGGGTAGCTTCGGCCCCTTCCGGGTGGGAGCGGTAGTTAATCACAATGCTGGCTCCCGCCCGGGCCAGACGAATGGCGATCGCTTGTCCAATTCCCTGACTGCTACCCGTAACCAGGGCAACTTTTCCTTGCAGATTCATACTCACTCCGGTGATGAAATTTGCCAATCAGAATGAACAAAGAGGTATCTTTGAGGAAAATAATTAACTTAAGGTTAATAGAAAACTTTTCAACCTCAGAAACCCATAGTTTTCCTAACTTTAGCATTTACGCAGTAGTCAAAAATCTAGCAGACTCTAGATATCAGGAAATAAAGAAAAGAACTTCATCCTAATTCAGGCATTTTGTAGACTCACATAGACCTATAAATAAATTCTTTATCTCAGGGACAAAATTAAAGTACCATGCTCAAATTGGATTCCTATTAAAATAAGCAGAGAAGATATAGGTTATCTTAAGCAGTTTTGTTTTAAGTGGGTTTCAGCTTAAGTTAAGCAAAGATTTTATATACTTTAATAGCAATCCGAATTAATTCATGCAGGTAGGACGGGCATCTCGCCCGTGCAGGAGAGACGTCCGTTCTACGAATTTTCACGATTCACGTAGGATTGCTAAAGTAGCAAATTAATCGTTATGATGAACGCCGCAGATATTGCTAAAACTATTCAACTGATTATTGCCCCCGTGGTGCTAATTACGGCCTGTATGCTATTTCAAAATGGGGTTTTAGTTCGATATGCGACTATTGGCCAGCGGATTCGATCGCTGGCTCACGAACGCTATGAGCTGCTGCGCTCTGGCAAGACTGACAACGCTTTTAGCCTAGAACGTCTACAGACGATCGATCGCCAACTTCCTTTATTAACCCATCGCCATCGCCTGATTCAAAAGTCGGCTTTGTCTGCCTACAGCGCGATCGCTGTTTTCATTTTGACTATGTTTGTCATTGCTCTAGCAGTCACGCTCAACGCCAGCATTATCGGCACAGCCGCACTAATTTTATTCCTAGCAGGTACGGGCATATTGCTCATCAGTATCTTCTACATTTCATTAGAAGTTCGGATTTCCCACCGGGCTATATGCTACGAAGTTCATCAAATCACGGCATCCGGCTAGGCTCGTAGTTGAGTATTTATACTCATCCTCCAAGAGCCAGCTTTAAACGCTCAGCCCTCTACTGACCCTGACTGACAAAAGTTCCTCCCGTAGGTTGGGTGAAATGCAATGGAACCGAACGCCAACAACGGTTTTGCTGGGTTGCGCCAAAGCTTCACCCAGCCTACAGCAGCATCATGGGTTCAAAAGTTTTGTCAGTCAATCAGCTATTGACCAGAAGCTAAAGCAAACCGCAGTTTGGTTAGAACAACTCAGATCGCTGAATCTTTACGTGACCGGCATCCTATTCATCCTTCTGCCTTTCGCTATAGCTTTCTGCACCTGCAAAGGTGGCAGGCTATCTAGCTTTAGCTATCAAATTTAGCTACCCCAAACGTAGCGTTAAACTGGCGGCACCAAATCGCCGCAGACTTGTAATCGTCTAGGTTCACCTCTGCCGGAATCAGGTAGCGCTGGGCACCGCTAAAGGCTTCTAGAGGAGCCAATACAACATAGTCCTGCTCCTGTAGCGGATAGGCAGGCGGCTCGGTAGCGCCTAGCACATCGTCAGAACGGTGCAAAATCACCACCAGATCTGGCCCGCGATCGCTGGTTTGGAAAGATTGATCTAGCTCTAAATAGTTCTGCCCAGCTTCAGTGACAATTGCAGCCGTGCCTTCAGTTTCGACTTCTGCGGCGACAAAAGTACCGGATCTTGAGGCGGCTGAGCCTGATGCTGGAGCTGATTCTGGAGACATTGTATCGGCGGGTACAGAGGCAGCGGTAGGGGGAGGGCTAGCCGTTTCCCCGGCAGGCGCTTCAGCAACTTCACTGGCACAGCCAGCGGATAAGATTAAAGCGCTGGCAAGAACGAGCAGATAATTGAATTTCATAGCGTAGAACCTCTTGAGTAACGTGAACAGTTGACAGACAGGTTAAACGGCGATCGCCCGCTACCTGTAAATTACATATTGGGGCAGGAAGGCATATCGTCACCGATCAGCAGTCTAGCTAAGCTAGGCAGCGCTTCCCCATAGGTAGGATGAATGTGAACAGAGCGCTCCAGCAGTCGCCAGGTAGCTTTGGCTTCCATCAGCGCCAAAAAGACATGGACGAGTTCAGCCGTCTCGTAACCTACCAGCGTTGCCCCCAAAATCTGGTCGGTGTCTTGCTCAACCACCAGGCGATAAAATCCCAGATCGTGGCCCCACTCAATCGCCCGAGCAATATGAGCCATGGGCATCGTCACACAGCGCGCTTTGAAGCCCTGCTGCTGAGCCTGCTCCAGGGTTAGCCCTACCCGCCCCACCTGCGGCTCGGTGTAGGTGGCATAGCCCAAAACGCGATCGCTGCGGGTTCTAGCCTCGCCGTTGAGGATAGCTTTTAGGCGGCGGTAGTCTTCCCAGGAGACATGGGTGAAAGCAGGCTGTTTAGCCACGTCGCCAATGGCGTAAACGCCAGGGACAGAGGTTTGAAACTGGTTGTCAATTTTGACAAAGTCCTGGGAGTCTAGCTCAATACCTGCCGCTGCCGCATGCAAGGCGCGGGTATTAGGGGTGCGGCCAATCACAACCAGCAAGGCTTCGCCCTCCAGGGTTTCACCGTTACTCAGCGACAGCGAAAACACGCCGTCGCTATGGGCTACCTGCTCTGTACTGACGTTGAAATGCACTGAGATACCGTCTTGCTGCATCGCCTCGGCCAGGACGGCGCTGACATCGGCTTCTTCTTGAGACAGCAGGCGATCGCCGCGCACAATTAAATGGGTCTGGCTGCCCAAACGCGCTAACCCCTGGCCTAGCTCCAGCCCAATATAGCCAGCGCCAATCACCAACAGCCGAGGCGGCAGCGTCTGCTGGTCAAAAAAGTTGTGGTTCGTCAGGTAAGGAGTATCGGCCAGACCCGGAATCTTGGGCACTAGCGCTGATGTACCCGTATTGATCACAATAGTCGGCGCTGTCACCGTGACGTCGCCGCCCACAACCTGGTGCGGGTCAGCAAAAGCCGCCTCGGCGCAAACTACTTTGACCCCGGCGCTCTCTAGCCGTCGCTGGGTGCCCTGATTGAACTGGCTGCGAATGCCTCGGACTCGCTCCATCACAGCGGCAAAATCCACCTCGACCTGAGCATGAACCCCCAGCTTAGCCGCCAGACGCGCCCGTCCGGCGGCATGGGCCGCTGCCAAAAATGCCTTGGAGGGCGTACAGCCATAGTTGACACAGCTCCCCCCTAGGGCATCGCGCTCAAACAAAACCACTTTGCCCCCCGCTTGGGCAAAGTCAGCCGCCAAGGGAATGCCGCCCTGGCCGCTGCCGATCACGATCACATCTGCTGTTTCCATAGTTTTGTCAATAAAGCAACGTTGGGCAGTAGTACTTAGGCCACAACGCTGTTAGCGGATGGCCCTGATTTGTTCTTGGCGATCGAACAAGAAGCGCGGTCTGAGCAAAATTTTCAGCAGGAGCCCCAGCGAGGCAAACTCTCCGGGAGAGCAGCGGTTTTTCCACTGTCCTGGACGACAGTACAGCAGCTCGATTAAACGGCGCTGCTCTGGCAAATTCAATGTCTCAAATAAGATACGGACGGTAGAGACGCCGTCTTTGAGGTCAGCTCGGGCTATCTGCGCCGGCAGCACCAGAGCCTCCTCCATCAGCTCTACCTGCACGGGGACGCCAATCTCTCGTGGCTCTAAAAGGTAGGGCTGAGTCAGAGCCACTTCTAACCCGGTTTCTGAAATAGCGGTGGTAGCTCCCCAAAAGATTTGCTCACCCACTTGCAGCCGCACCGTCCGGCGCAGGTCATACCACTCGTAGGGGCTGGTGCGCGGCACGTCTACTAAAACCAGCAGGGCAATGCTGAGCATCAGTAGATTGTAGGCGCTCCAGATCCAGCCCAGTCCCAGCCCCTTCAGCTGCTCGGCGGCAGCTAGGGGCATACTGGGGTGCCAGGTGCCCATGAGCAGATAGGTGCCTAGGTTCATCCAGAGGCTAATGGCAGTCAGCACAAATACGGCCATCAGCGGAAATGCAAGCTGCCAGTTGAATGAGAAGCGATCGCTGACGCCGCCTTTGGGCGTCACCTTAAAGCCTTTGCCAAAGGGATTGAGCATGACTTTGAAAACGGTGATAGCCAGAGGAAAGGCCAGCACCAGCGAGTAAACGTCTGAGAGGATGGCAGAGCGAGAGCGAGAATTTAACCAGGAAAACGTGCTAATCTGCACCAGATAAAACGGAATGAAAAAATACAGCGCCTCTGCCCCTGTGGCCCGAATCGGAATCACATGCAGAAACGCATAGGCCAGCGGCATCAGCAAAAGCCCAACCCGAGCTGGACTGCTAAACCAGTGTAGTAAACCCTCGAAGTGGGCCAGTCGCTGTAGCGGATTCAGGCCCGAAATCGTCAGGGGATTGGACTTGATAAAGAAAGCCTGCAAAGTTCCCTGTGCCCAGCGAGTTCGCTGGAGGGCTTGCACAGCAATGTTCTCGGCTGCCAGTCCGGCACTGAGTTTTTCATTCAGGTAGAGTACGCGGTAGCCCTTGGCCGCCAGCCGAATGCCTGTGAAGTAGTCTTCGCTGAGGGATTCTGTCACAAAGCAGCCGGTTTCAATCAGGGCCGATCGCCGCACCACAAACGAAGTCCCGGCACAGATGACACCGCCAACGCCATCACGAATGGGCTGAATCTGGCGATAGAAAACCTCTTCATCGGGCGTCAGCGTATTTTCTAGCCCTAGATTGCGGGCGATCGGGTCGGGATTATAAAACGTTTGGGGTGTTTGCAGCAGGGCTACCTGGGGATCTTGGAAAAAGCCGACTGTGCGGGTGAGAAAATTTTTGGTCGGGACAAAGTCAGCGTCAAAGATTACCAGCAGTTCACCGCTGGTTGCGGCCATGCCAGCGGCAGGATGGGACAGGGCGTAGTTTAGGTTTCCGGCTTTGGCATGACGGTTATCGGGGCGGGTGCAGTAGTGACAGCCCAGCTCTGCCGCTAGTGCCTGCACCTCCGGGCGGCGCGTATCGTCGAGCAAAAAAATCTGCTTGGCCGCGTAGTCCAGTGCCTGACAGCCAATCACGGTGCGCCGCAAGATAAAAGCGGGTTCGTTATAAGTGGGAATAAAAATATCGACCGTGGGCGCATAGGTCTGATTGATCACATCTAGGGCCAGACGATCGGCCTCGGGGCGGCGGTCGTGAGTTCGCAGCAGCAGCGCCAGCTGAATCAGACCGCCGCTGAGCAGCAGCAGCTCCATGACAAACAGCCCCAGACTAAAGACGCCATTGAGCGGGGTGCTGAGGTTGAGCGTAGAGAGCGATCGCCATAGCAAATAGCGAACTGCCAAAATCAATAAAATTCCTACCACCAGCGTCCTCGACCAGAGGCGCGGACGGGGAGAGATTTGGATGATTGCAATCACCCCCAGCATCAGGGCTACCGTCCAAAACAGCAGGTAGTGCCCCACCATCATTGGGGCTTCAATCCACATAGGAGGCGTTTCCTCAAGCTGGTCTAGCCGCTGAAACAGCGTGCTAATCGTGCCCTGTCCGGCAAACCAGGCAGACGCGATCGCCGCTGCCAATACCACAGCCCCTAACATCACCAAAGTTGCCAGACGAGGAGATGAGCTGCGCCAACGTTTCAAAATTGAGAGGGGGAGGTGAGGGTCTGTAGACATTAAGTTAACCCCATCGATATGGCTCCTGGTAGGTCAAGAGAACTTCTAGCATTGAGCATTCTGAGAGATCTTTTAGAGGCTGTCTAAAACGGTGAAGCTTTGGCACAACCCAACAAAACCGCTGTGGGTGTTGGGTTCTATTGCATTTCACCCAGCCTACGCGAGGAACTTTTGCCAGTCAATCAGCCAGTCAATCAGGTAAATACCCCAGAGACTTTTAAGACCTCCGTTTACAGCGTTTTTGAAGCTCGTGAGGTGCAAAAACAACCCCGAAACCGTTGCTGCACAGACATGGGCTGTACCTCACTAAGCAAGGAAACGCTGTAGCTAAAGCCTTTTATGAGAACTCCCTCAGTATTTTGATTCTGCCAAAGCTTTGTCTTGTCTAGGTTGACTTTGCCCTTGAAGATAAGGAAAAACTTAGGCGCAAACTTAGCTGATTGAGTCCTGTTATTCAAATGAAAAACAGCTTTTTTGGGTAAATACTGCTGCAGCTGTTCCAATCTGCTGGGTAGATCGTAGGATGGAGGCGATCGCGTCGGCCCATTGTCTCCATCAGCTTTGCATAGCGGTTCTGAATCACTTGTCAGCAGAGAGTTGTGAAAAGCTTTTCCTGTGAAAAAGTTCTTTTACAACCCGAACAGAATGCTACAGAACTTCAAGCATTTTCCATACCATAAAAATGTCAAACCTCAACAGCGGCCTCATTCCAAGACTCAACAGAATTCCAGGACGAGCCTATCTGCTGACGGCAACCCTGATTTTTGCAGCTGCCAATTCGATTACCAGCAGACTGGTGGAGATTGGTTCACACAGTTTAATCAAGGGCAGAAACCCAATTTCATTCTGCAACGTTTTGTTTGTTGGCAATCTTTGTGCCTTAGCGATTTTAGCTGTTGTCTATCGTCATCAGCTCAGTCTCTCAGCCTTTAAGCAGCTTTCTCGAAAAGATATTTCAGGACTGATTGCAGTAGCCATTTTATCGGGGGCTTTGGCTCCGGCTCTAGTCTTTTCAGCGCTAGAGACAACAGCCGTCAACAATGTGATTTTAATTGGCCGCATTGAACCTCCTTTGGTGTTGACACTATCTGTTTTACTACTGGGCGCACGGGTTAATTTCTGGGTTGTCGCCGGGGCGCTGATATCATTTTTAGGCGTAGCGCTAACTGTTTTTTTGCAACCGTCTGATGCCAGCACAATGCAAATGATGGGCTGGCAAATTGGCAGAGGTGAGCTGATGGTTGCAGGCGGCGCGATCGCTGCCAGCATTGCCAGCGTTATCAGTCAGGTCACCCTGCAGCAGGTACCGCTGGGATTGTTTAACGTCGTCAGAACAGCGATCGGCACCGTTGTTTTTTTTGTAGCTGCTATTCTACTGTTTGGAGCAGACCATTTTGCTGATGTGTTTTCTCCGACTATTTGGAAGTGGATGATACTTTACAGCGCCGTCATTGTCGTTGGCGGTCAGCTTTGCTGGTTTGCAGGCTTAAAAAACACTCAGGCATCAGAAATTGCGCTGGCCACGTCATTCAATCCGGTTGCAGGAGTTTTAGCTGCCTACTTAGTTCTAGGAGAAGTTCCTACAGCCGCGCAGTACATAGGCGGAATCGTCATTTTGATTGGAATTGCATTGAACCAGGTGGGTATTACTCAGCGATCGCTCCAAGAAGTCCCTCAACTCACCCCTTTACAGAGAGACATTGAAAAAGAAATGGAAATGGGCTTTCGAGGCATCTAAAAGTTTGTATGAAAATATTCATTTTTCTGTATCTGTCTCTCCCATCCAGTTTTGAGTCAGTAGAGCCAAGCACCAGGAATAGAAATCAGAACCCTCAAAGCAAACCTAAAAACTCAAACCTTAAAACCTTCCCTAACCTTCCACAAAGTAAAACCGTCCTGCATAAGTTTTCTCTTAACTTCAATGACATCTTTTTCCTCAAAGGCTTTCTGAGAGCACATACTTAATTCAAATCTCGTGCTGCTTCAGAGTTACGAAGATTAATCAGCAAGGCGAAAGCTTACAGCGTTTTTGAAGCTCGTGAGGGACATAGGCTGTACCTCACTAGGCAAGGAAACGCTGTATGCCTTTGACGGTTTCTTGTAAAACGCTTAGGTCTAGCTTATGAAATATTCAGCTTTACCCTGCATTCTAACTATTAGACCAATACGCGCAAATTTCAACAGCTCAGATTTAATCTAAAGAGGTCATCAGTATGAAGCTCAAGTTTTTCAAGCACCACTCAATTGCTAGATTTGGCTTGATCTCAGTTTTAGCGCCAGTGCTTTCGATTGCCGTTGCTGCCACTACTATCGCCAATCCGGCAAATCAAGCGCCCCCGGCTGCCACCGCCGTTGAAACTCAGCCTCTCTGGGTCAGACCCTGATTGCATTAGGCGGAACATTCGTCGCCGCTGAGGCCCCAACGACTGGAACAGCCCAGATCATTCAGGAGGACGGGCATCGATATTTAGTGTTAGATTCTGCCTTCAGCACTACCGATCAGGCTCCTGATTTGCACGTCATTCTAGAAACTGCTGAAGTGCCTCCCAGCAGCTACACCAGCTTCGGTAGCTTTGTAAACTTAGGCGGACTGCAAAGTACCACGGGCGAACAGCGCTACCCAATTCCAGATAGCCTTGCTTTTGACTTAGCTGAGTATAAATCGGTCTCAATTTGGTGTCGTACAGCCAACGCCACCATGGGCTACGCCGTTTTAGGAGCAAACACCAGAGGCGGTGCTATTCGATAACCTCTAGCGGCTCTTTTGCAGCTGCTTTGAAAATTTCACTCCGCTTTTCACTGTTCATTTCTGATGCAGTGGAACGTTGCTAACTCATACTGCTAACGTTCCACTGATTTTTCGACTGATTGATTGAACAGGTTCATCGCTAAAGGCTTGTCATTATGAATCCGTCAAACCTTCCAACTGTTATTTTGGGCAGTGGTTTTACTGGATTGTTTACGGCACTCCACCTTTGCCATCATCGACATTCTCGGCCCATTATTTTGATCGATCAAGCCGATCGCTTTGTGTTTAAGCCGCTCTTGTATGAGCTGCTCAGCGGTGAGCTGACTGATAATCAGGTTCAACCTCGCTATGAAAAGCTGCTAGCCTGCGACGGCATTACGTTTGTGCAAGATACGGTGCAGAGCGTCGATTTGCATCAGCGGCAGGTGAAGCTGGCATCGGGACTGCAATATGCCTATGATCACTTGGTGTTGGCCTTGGGCAGTACGACAAATTATTTTGATATTCCAGGGGCCAGAGAGTACACCTTTGCCTTTCGCACGGGTGAAGATGCCCTATTGCTGGGGCGACATTTACGAGAATGTCTGCAGCAGGCTAGCCAAACAAGCGATCTAGAGCGCCGTCGTGCCTTGCTCACCGTGGCGATCGCCGGGGCTGGCCCCTCCGGCATAGAAATGGCGGCAACTCTGGCAGACCTGCTGCCCCAGTGGTACCGCAAGCTCAACGGCGACCCTACAGAAATTCAGATTTTCGTGATCAATCGCGGTCAGGAGATCCTTAAAGGGGATATCAACAGTCATCTGCGCAAGGCGGCTGAAAGAGCTTTGCAGCAGCGGGCTATTCCTGTCCACGTGGTCAATGAAGCCGCCGTCAGCGCCATTTATCCAGAGTGTCTGGAGTATCAGCAGGCCAAAGAGTCCAAAACGATCGCCGCTGCAACGATGATCTGGACGGCTGGAACGGCTGTTAATCCTTTACTGAAGGAGTTAGCAGTTCCTGATAATCTGCGCGATCGCTCTGGTCGCCTACGGATTGCTCCTACCCTACAGCTTCCTACATTTCCAGAGGTTTTTGTCGGGGGCGACAATGCCACCTTGGCTATGATGCTGCCAGCGACAGCTCAGGTGGCCTATCAGCAGGGAGCCGCGATCGCCCATAACCTGATGGCGCTGGTGCAGGGCAAACCCCTCAAGCCTGCTAAAGTTGCCCTGCGCGGCACTTTAATGAAGCTGGGACTGGGTGAATCAGCGGCAAATTTATTTGATCGCTTTATTATTGCGGGGCGATCGGGGCATCTGATTCGTCAGGGTACCTATCTAGAGCTGTTGCCGACACCGGTTCACAACTTTAAGGCCACGGTAGACTGGCTCACCGACGAAATCTTCAGCCGTCATAGCCAGCCAAATCTAACAAAATCTGAATTCTCTCCTCGTCCCTGGCAGCGCCTGGGCAACATCGCTGCTGTCCTGGTTATTGCTAGCAGCGGCGCGTTATTTTGGCGGGCCATACAGCCCACTCAGTTCAACCAGATACTTCAACCCACAGGGCTACCTGTTTTATTAGACCAGCTACAGCAGAGCCAGTAAGCTTTTTGGCAACGCTCTCTGAGCGAGTTGAGGGACGCGAGCTGTGAAGTTTGCTTCGCTTCTGCCAGAGACACTATGTGAACTTGATCCAACCCGCAAAATCTCTACGGAATCTGCAGGACACTGAGGTTTTTTGTAGATTCGTTTTCTAAGACCGTTTCAACCCCTCAAGACTTTAGGAGAATTTTCCATGCTTCAGGATGCTTACGATCAAAGAGTTGGACTAAAGCCTGAGCGCAGTATGGTGATTAGCGCGATCGCCACCATGCGCGTACTTTTGGGCATATTTTTTATTCTCTCAGGTATCGCTAACTATATTTATTTTCATGCCCCAGGCGGCTTTTTTGAAACGGTTACGCAAAGCAAGCTGGCCCTGTGGGGCTGGGGTTTTTCAGGGGTTGGCCCTCTACCTGCTATATTGGCTTTGCCCTATGCCTATCTGCTGCCAGCAACCGAAATGATTGCAGGTGTGGCTTTTGTGATCAACCGCTGGGTTCGCTGGGCGGGCATCCTGATAATGCTCATGCTCCTGAGTTTTATCCTGGCATTTGGTTTAATTGGGCCAAACGGCTTACTGCCCAACAACCAGGGTAACTGGGATAAAAATGTGTTTATGCTGATTGGAGCCTGGATTTGTGCTGCTTATGACCACTACCGAGTCAAGCGAAAGATTCGAGTAGATGAGCTGGGATAAGTAATGAAAAGAATAGTATTTTAGAGAAACTCCGGTAGTCGTATTGCAACATCTGTTAGTTTTGCGTATTAGTTTTGCGAAAATAGTATCAGGAGCGGACTTTTTAATGCTATCTATTAGGGCAGTTGTCCTTAGTTTCAAAGACTGCCTTTGTCAACAAAACTTTTCTCAAAACTAACACCCGAACAGCACAAACGCCTGTTAGGGGTCATTGCTATTCTCTTAGTCGTGACGATCTATGCAGCTAATTTTGTGGCTATTCGATATAGCGTTCTGCGTGGACTCACTTTTTTGAACCTAACTGCCTTGCGCTTTTCTGTGGCCGGATTATTCATGCTGCCCTACTTTTGTCGTTTAGATTTTCGAGATCTTGGTGGCTTGGGATGGAAAAGAGCTTTGCTCTTGACCTGTCTGGCGGGTTCTCCCTACATAGTGATTTTCTTTCTCGGCATTAGTCTGGCACCCGCGTCACACGGGGCAGTTTTAAATCCCGGCATCATACCATCAGTCGTTTTTCTGGGTACGGTGTTTTTAGGACTGCAATCGTTTACTCTCAAACAAGCGGTATCGTTAATCGCAATTACGCTTGGAGTAGCGCTCGTAACTGCCTCTTCATTTTCTTTGCAAGGTTCAGTAGTGTTTGGAGATCTGCTGCTGCTAATCACAGGCATCAGCTGGGGACTGTTCACGCTCTTGACTAAGCTTTGGGAGCTAAAACCGCTCCAGATTACAGCTGTTGTGTCGGTCATTTCCTTACTATATTTACCTCCGTATCTACTGTTTGCCTATGACGGCTTTGAAGGTATTTCGGCTACACACGTTCTTGTCCAGGCATTTTTTCAAGGCATTGTTCTATCAGTGGGCACCCTTTACCTGGCTACCTACGCGGTTCAAAGTTTAGGGGCGCAGACAACTTCCCTATTCAGCCCATTGGTTCCCATACTGACAACTTTAATTGCTGTTCCTTTACTGAGAGAAATTCCCACTCCGCTCCAGTGGATTGGTATCGTCTTAGTTGTGGTAGGGATGCTAAGTGCTACAAAAATCAACTCTGAGAAATCTGAGTAAATAGGTTTGCTAGCCCGCAAGCCCCCCAAAACTCACAACTCGTAACCCAAAACTCATCTATGAAGTCAGGGAGCACCCATCCATTACTACGTCGGTTTCTGGTCATTGACGATCACGCAGCCATCCTGGAAGGAACGGTGCCTGCGCTGCAAAACAAATATCCAACGGTTGAAATTTTAACGGCCCAAAGCCAGCAAGAAGCAGGGCAAAAAATCAAACGATACCGCCCAGAGTTTGTTGTCGTTGATCTGGGTTTGCCTGAATCTTTTGCCGCCATTCCCAGTACTGAAGTGGGCATTCAACTGTTAGAGCTGCTGATGAACACCGACCCGGCCCCCAACATTATGGTGCTGAGTACAAACGTCAAGCCACTGGTGCGGCTCAAGCCTGCCATTCATATCTATGAAGGTGGTTTTGTGGCCTTAGATAAATCTTTGCCGATTCGAGAAATGCTGAAGTACGTGGATCTAGCCCTGCGCGGCTCCGTCTACCTGCCTTCAGAAGTGCGATCGCGCCCGGAGTTTGATCGACGGTGGCTAGAAGTTTTAATGCTCAAATATCAAGAAGGTCTGTCTGATAAAGCGATCGCAGAGCAGCTAGGCATTAGCGATCGCACCATCCGTAACTACTGGCTCAGAATTCAAGACGCACTCAGCGTGGCCGATCATCCCCAGCAGGATCTACGGGTTCAAATTCAAATTGCAGCCCGAAAAGCAGGTTTAATAAATTAGGCATCAGCCGCTGATGCTCCCTGCATTCATTGCTAAAAAGGTATTCACTGACGTGCTGATGGTTCTCTGGCAGCGAGTTAAACAACAGGCCGCCACCTGGCGCGAAGTTGCCCTGTCAGGGCTGATGATCATCGTGCTGGTGCTGGTAGTTCGCTGGATTGGACTCTTACAGGTTCAAGAACTAATGGCTTTCGATACATTGTCACGCCACTGCCCTGACTCAGCAGCAGAGCGCTCAATCGTGATTGTAGGCATTGATGAAGCCGACCTCAATGCAGTCGGTGGCTTCCCGATTCCCGATCAGACACTAGTGAGTTTGCTGACAACGCTGCAGAATTATAGCCCTGCTGTAATCGGCTTAGATTTACTGCGAGATCTGCCCCTACAGCCGGGGTACGACTTGCTAGCTCAAATACTGGCCCAAAGCTCAAATCTAATCGGAGCTGAAATGGCTTTAAATTCAGAGCCAAGATTAAATGTCAATCCCCCAGCAATGCTGCCCGCAAAGCGAGTCGGCTTTGTCGATATCCTGGTTGATAACGATGGCAAACTGCGGCGTATGGTTTTGACCAGCCAGTCGGCCTCAGGAAAGCTCAAGCATTCATTTGCGCTACGGCTGGTGCAGCGTTATCTATCAGCTCAAAATGTTCCCTTTCAATTTGAATCTCGTGCCCCCAAGCCGATTCAGATCGGTAATTTTAAGCTGAATCAGTTTCAACCTAACTCCGGCGGCTATGTTCGCGTCGATGCCGAAGGCAACCAGAGACTGTTTAATTTTTGTGCCAGTCAGCGTCCCTTTCAAACCCTCTCACTCACTGAGGTTCTGCAGCAGAACTTTGCCCCAGAATGGATTCGCAATCAGATTGTCATTATCGGCATGACGGCCCCCAGTGTCAAAGACGTTTTTTTTACTTCTGCCCTGCGAGAAACGCTGTCGTCTCAGCTAATGAACAAACTGGTTCCATCCACTCAGCTGATCTACGGCGTAGAGGTGCAGGCTTACGCCATAAATCAAATTATTAACGTTGCTTTTAAGCGCCAGCCTCAGCTTCAGGTCTGGACAGATGCCTGGGAATATAGCTGGATTGTGCTGTGGGGGCTGCTGGGAATTGCCCTAGAAATTCTGCTACAGTCCCCCTGGAAGAGCCTGCTGAGTCTTATCCTCGCTGCTACTGCCCTGATAGGTATTAGCTTTTTTGCTTTAATGCTGGGATGGTGGATTCCTCTGGTTCCGGCGGTACTGGCGCTGAGCGGGGCCGGATTGATCACGGCCTTTTTCGACCGAGATCTGCGCTTTGAGCTGGAGTATCGCCGCATAGCTATTGAACGCACCTATGAAGCCGTTCACAACGGCCCTTTGCAGCAGCTAGCGGTGATTCTTAGAAATTTAGACGAAGATGATTCGCCACAGCCGCTACGATCCCAGCTGCAGTCTCTAAATGAAGAACTGCGCAGCATCTTTCAGCATATGCAACAGGAAATGCTGACTCGCAGCGACAGACTTTATCTTAAGGGCAATTTGATTCTAGATTTACAAGCCCCCATTGCAGAACTGCTTTATCAGGTTTATAACAGCACTCTAGAGGTGCAGGCTCCCGGTTTTGCCGAAATTCAGACCTATATCTCCCCAGATTTTGAAATTCTCAAGCGCAACTCCTTTAGCGCCAAACAAAAGCGGGGCCTGTGCTTGTTTTTGCAAGAAGCTTTGTGGAACGTAGGGAATCATGCGATTGGGGCAACTCGTTTAGATGTCATGTGTGTTCGAGAAGGCAGTAACTACGTGCTGCAAATTACTGATAATGGGTTGGGGGTGACCTCTAAGCGCGAAGGCCAGGGAACTAAACAAGCCAGAGTGATTGCCTGGGAGCTAGGCGGACGATTTCAGCGGCGATCGCAGACTCCCCAGGGCACCCGCTGCGAGCTGATCTTTCCAATGCAAGGAACCTGGTTCAGCAGGCTGAGACGAGTGCCATAGGGCTGCTGGGCAAAACTTCTTTTGGTGCATCCCACTTTTGTCACCCTCACCCTTGAATTCGGCTCCCCTTCTCCCGACTGGGACGTACTCACTTCTCTCTGCGTAAACAGTTCCATAGCAAACCGCAGTTTGGTTAGGACAACTCAAATCGCTGAATCTTTACGTGACCAGCATCCTATTCATCCCTCTGCCTTCATCCCTCTGCCTTCATCCCTCTGCCTTTCGCTGTACATAATAATGTCATCCGCAGTCAGGGATAGCGCTATTCCTAAGGTGGAACTCCTCTTTTCCAAAATCGGAAAGCCAGGGGCCTGCAAATTAAGGATCTTCTCAAGTTATCAAGGCATGATAGCGACAGCCGTTAAAAATGCTTGGAGTAGATTCGTAATGGCACAGGCTCTGCATAGTCCTCAGCGATACCGGGGTTTTGTCCTGACTGCAGTGGGTTTGCAAAAACTCCACCAGCAAATCAGGCAGCTAGAAGCTAAAACCCAGCTGCGGCAAAGCCCTCGGACGATCGCAGAACGGGTTCAGCTCAGCGAACCTGATGGCATTCACCCCATCACCGTTAGAAAAATTCTTAACGGTGCCAGCGGCGTCGATAAACGCTCAATCCAGATTGTTTTCCAGGTGCTACAGCTGCAGCTTAAAGAGGGGGACTATGCTCATGCTGGCCTATATCAGCAATCTACTGCCAGTCAGCCTGTGACAGAAGCTGCTGTAGTCATAGCACCCCCGGTTGTAGCCACTCCTGCCGTCAAACACCAAGACTACAGCGAAGCGCTAGAGAGAGCTAACCTTTACGGACGAGAACATGAGCTGACCGATCTCGTTAAGATAATTGGCTCTGAGCGCTGCCGCCTAGTGCAGATTTTGGGTATGGCAGGCGTGGGCAAAACGGCGTTGACAACTCTGGTGACAAAGGCAGTCCAGCCTGAGTTTGAGTTTGTAGTTTGGAAGTCTCTTTACCATGCCCCAGCCCCCCAGGCAGTTTTGACCAGCCTGCTGCAGTTTTTGACTCAGCCAGCAGCCAGCAGCATAAAATTACCGACTCAGACTGAGGCACTCCAGGAATTGCTGATTGAACAGCTTCAAAACCATCGCTGTTTGCTGATATTTGATCGCTTTGATTCAGTCTTGTCTGGCAAGCAGTACGCAGGCTACTGTCGTCAGGGATTTGCAGCCTACGGGGAACTGCTGCGCGCTGTGGCAGAAGTCTCTCACCAGAGCTGCTTGATCATCACCAGTCGAGAAAAGCCTAGGGCTATTGAATTTGAGCAAGCACGCTACGTTAGCTCACTGCAGCTTAAGGGGTTACCGCTATTAGAATGCCAGCAAATTGCTAAAAGTTATGAGCGCGTGATTGGAAATATAGACGAATGGCGATCGCTGACTGAGCGATGCGAAGGCAATCCCCTAGCCTTAAAAAAGATTTTGGCCTGTATTCAGGACTATTTTAACGGTCGCATTTCTGATTATCTAAAGTACCTAAAACAAGGACGGCTGCTGTTTGGTGATTTATACGATCTGCTCAGCCAGCAGTTTGACTGTCTTTCTACAGTAGAACGAGAGTTAGTTTACTGTTTAGCCCGCTATTTAGAACCCATTTCAATCTCAAAGCTGCGGGAGGATATGGCATCGTCCCTGAGTCATCTCTACTGGCTAGAGGGACTCGATTCCCTCAGTCGGCGATCGCTGCTGCATCAACAAAAGGGCTATCTCAGGCTTGACACGATGATGCGAACCTATGTCAACGAATGCCAGCTTGAACAGCGAGATCAGGCTTCATTTAAGCCCAAGCTTGAGATCGTATCTAGCAAACACACGGTCGCTTAGCGGTTAGCCTTACAAATGCATTCTGAGAGCCGATCTAGTTTGTAGTTGAGTATTCATACTCACTCCCCTTGCAAAGGTGTCATCCTCCCCTTATTCTGTCCTCAGCTAAATTTCAGCATGGTTGTCTAATCTAAAGAAGTAAACTCTATTTTCCGCTGATACCGAATTTGACAGCGGCACCGGCTGGCCTAGCTTTTATGCGCCCCTCAGCAATGCCATTCTTACCTCTGGCGATCGCCTGCTGCTGATAGCTCGAACTGTGAAGTCCACTGTCGTCGCTGCGGCGGACATTTAGGCCATGTGTTTGACGATGGGCCTGCCCCGACTGGCAAACGCTACTGCATGAACGGCGTTGCGCTTAAATTTGCTGCCGGATAAGGCCACCTGGCAGACAGTTTGTAGGCTGGGTCAGCGATAGCGTCACCCATGCGGACGTTGGGTGACGCTATCGCAACTGCAACCTATACCTATCCATTTATTGTTCTGGAGAATGTAGTCTATGTCATCTCACAATTCTGTGTCTAATTCTTTACGTCGTCTGTCTATCTTGTCGATAGCGGCTGTGGCGCTGACCTATGGGGCCACCCGCTGGGGAACTGCGGGTCATGTTCCTGCTACAGCGGCAGCGTTTCCCGAGGCTGCTGTAGATGTTCGGGTAGCCTCATCCTCATCAGAACAGACAGCGGTTTTTGCCGGCGGCTGCTTTTGGGGCATGGAAGGGGTTTTTGAGCATCTCAAAGGCGTCTCTGAGGTGGTCTCAGGCTATGCGGGTGGCAACGCCGAGTCAGCCCACTATGACGAAGTCAGCTCTGGGGCCACAAGCCATGCGGAGTCGGTAAAGATCACCTACGATCCGGCGCAAATCTCCTATGGTGAGCTGCTCAAGGTTTACTTTGCTGTCGCCCACGACCCCACTCAGCTCAACCGACAGGGGCCAGACAGAGGCACCCAGTATCGTTCGGCTATCTTCTTTGCCAACAATGAGCAAAAGCAGGTGACTCAGGCTTATATTGCTCAGCTTGAGCAAGCCCAGATTTTTGATCACCCCATCGTGACGCAGCTAACGCCCTTAGATAGTTTTTATGCGGCTGAGGACTACCATCAGGACTTTATCACTCGCAATCCTTACAATCCCTATGTTGTCGTGCATGACCTGCCCCAGATCGCTCAGCTTCAAGCACAGTTTCCTGAGCTGTACCAGGAGCCAGAAAGTTTGTCTTAGCAACCCCCTTGAGTCTCTGCACGAGTGCCCCCATCAGCAGGGTAGCTGTATGAGAACTTACACTGAAGGCGGGAGGCAATTATTGTATTGTGAGCAGTGAAACTGCTTTGAATTCCCCTTCTATGTCTGATGCAAAAGTCTCACATGGACGAGCGCTTTGGCCTGTTTGTGATTATTGTGCTGGGGAAGGCAATTATTTCGGTGGCGACAGGGGTAGCTCAAACTGACTGGCAGTGCCCAGCGTGCTGACGGGGATGGGCGGCTTTTTGACTGCTGTCAGCCTGTGGTGGATGTATTTTGAACGGGCGGATGAGACCACCATCAATCAGGCGCTGCGCAGCGGCAGAATGGCGCTGCTGCGATCCTATGTCTATGGCTATAGCCATGTGCTGGCATTTATGGGCATTGTTGCGACTGGGGTGGGCATTCAGTTTGCGATCGAGGCGGCGGCAGGACATGACTTTGTGGCTGAGGCCCGTGCGGTTCTTTGCGGCGGGGTGGCAATTTTTTTGGCCGGGGTGACGACGCTGCAGTGGGCCTTGCCGAGTTCGCTGCCTCGGGGGGTAATTGCCGCGCGATCGCTGCTGGCGGTTTTAGCCTTGGGCCTAGTTCCTCTGAGTGCGGGGCTATCTCCTGTAGTGGTGGTGCTGGTGCTGAGTTTGTCACTAGTGGCCCTGAACTATTTTGACGGCATTCCGCTGCCAGATACACCGGCGTAATCTGGCTCAGATTGAGACGAATGCAAAAGAGGTTATGTCTCGTGGTAGAGAGACAATTACTGCAAAAAGCCGGACGCTAGGTGGTTAGACATAGCGAAAGGCGGAAGGATGAAGGCGGAAGGATGAAGGCGGAAGGATGAATAGAATGCCGGTCACGTAAAGATTCAGCGATCTGAGTTGTCCTAACCAAACTGCGGTTTGTTGTAAAAGCAATTTGTCAAGCGTCGTCAGCGGCCAGGAATGCCTATTCCTGGCCCTCTCTATAGGAGGCCATAGCGGTGATTTTATTTTTGGTGGAGCCTGTCTCGGAAACTTTGCAAGAGCCGATTACAACCTTTGTGCTGCTGCTGGCGATCGTGCTGGTGACGCCGCCTTTGTTTGAGCGACTGAAGCTGCCGGGGCTGGTGGGTCTGCTGGTGGCGGGGGTTTTGTTTGGCGGTAGCGGCCTCGGCTGGCTCAGTGCTGACACTGAGACGATGAAGCTGTTTTCAGAAATCGGCAAAATCTATCTGATGTTTGTCGCCGGACTGGAAATTGATCTGGTGCTGTTTCAAAAAACCCGCAATCGCTCTATGGGCTTTGGCTTCATGACGTTTGCCATCCCCCTGATTGGCGGTATAGCCGTGGGTCTATTGTTTGACTTTGGCTGGCTGGCGGCGGTGCTGATTGGGTCACTGCTGGCTTCTCACACGCTGCTGGCCTATCCGATTGTGCAGCGGCTGGGGGTGGTGAACGATGAAGCAGTGACGGTGACTGTCGGGGCAACTATTTTTACCGATATTGGGTCGCTACTGGTGCTGGCGATTTGCCTGGGTATCAGCCAGGGCGATTTTTCAGCCGTAAAGCTGCTGACGCTGCTGGGGTCTTTGGGACTGTATGCGATCGCGGTTTTGTGGGGACTCAAGCAGCTGGGTCAGGTTTTCTTTCAGCGCACGGGCAAAGACGAGGGCAACCAGTTCCTTTTTGTCATGCTCTCGGTCTTTTTGTGTGCTTTGGTGGCTCAGCTAATCGGGGTTGAAAACATTATTGGGGCATTTTTGGCGGGTCTGGCGATCAACAGCGTGGTCGGTGACGGCCCGGTGAAAGAAAAAACCGAGTTTATGGGCAGCGTTCTGTTTATCCCGCTGTTTTTTGTCAATATGGGGCTGTTGCTCGACCTCAAAGCCTTTGAGAGTATTTTGTCTTTTGTGGAGCTGCCGCTGCTGATTGTAGGGGTGCTGCTGCTAACTAAGCTGATGGCTACCCTCGGTGCCCGTCAGCTCTTCGGCTATAGCTGGCCGCAGACCTGGACGATGTGGTCGCTGTCTATTCCGCAGGTAGCGGCGACCTTGGCGGCGGCGCTGGTAGGCTATGAGGCCGAAATTATTAACTCTCAGGTGTTTAACAGCGTCATTTTGCTGATGCTGGTAACGGCGATTTTGGGGCCGCTGGTGACGGCAAGCGCGGCTAAACGGCTGGCGGTGCAGGAGACGTTTGATCAAGAGGAACTGCTTGACTGGCTGCCGCCGCCGACTGATATTCCTGAATCTTTTGCGGTGGTGGTGCCGATTTATAATCCCAAGACTGAGCGATCGCTAATTGAGCTAGCAGCAGCGGTGGCCCGTTACGAAAATGGCCGGGTGATTCCGCTGGCGATCGCCCTGGCTCAGCCCCAAATGGATTCACCCCAGCTAGCGCGGGCGCTGGCTCACAGCCGTCAGCGGCTAGAAGCAGCCCAGGCGATTAGCGAAGAATTTGAGGCTACGCTGGAGCCAAAGCTGCGGATTGAGTACAACGTAGCTCAGGCAGTGTGCCATGTCAGCCGAGAAGAAAACGCCAACCTGATTGTGTTGGGCATGGGCCGACAGACGAGACTGGGGGCACGGCTGTTCAACAATATTCACGACCGGGTGCTGTGGGCGGCTCACTGCCCGGTGGTAGTTGCCCGCCTCACCGACTCGCCTGCCAGTCTCAAGACTATTCTGGTGCCGATTGAAAACCCTTCCCCAGTGGCGCTGCGAACGCTGCGGTTTGCTCAGGTGCTGGCCAGCGTTAACCAGGCTACGATTACCCTACTGCACGTACACAGCCCCCGCACCTCTAACATTCACCAGGCGCGGCTGCAAAAGCAGCTCGAAACTCTAGTCGATCGCCTGCCTGCTGCCGACTGCACCATTGAAATTCAGCTTTTGGCCCGTGACAATGTGGTTCTGGCAATTACTAAAGTGGCCCAAAGCTATGATCTGGTAGTTCTGCGATCGCAGCGACGCCGGGTGGGAAATGGCTTGACCATCGGCCAAAGCACGACCCCGCTGCTACAGCGGCTGACTAGCTCGGTGATCTTAATTGGAGAACCCCACCCCCAGCGGGTGCTGCGCCCGATTCGCCGCAGCGGGCCGCTGGCAGAGACGGTGAAGGCGCTACAGCAGTCTACCTGAGGCGTTGCGGTGGGCAGCAGCGTACTGAATTGTGTCTGCAAAGATCTGCTCTACTTCGCAGTCAATCATCTGGGTGATTTTGCTCTGTTCTAGCTCATTGAGGCGATCGCTCAGGTGCTCAAGGGTGCGGGTTCTTTGGCTGCGATCGCGGGGAATCTGGCCCTGCATCTGGTCAGCAATTCTTTACAGCGCCTGGGTGATGCTGAGGTAGCCGAGACTGGGTAAAAGCTGGAGCAGGTCGGCGGCGTGGTTACCTGAAGCGTTCCACAGATCTAGCAAACCGCAGTTTGGTTAAGACAACTCAGATCGCTGAATCTTTACGTAACCGGCATCCTATTCATCCCTCCGCCTTCATCCCTCTGCCTTCATCCCTCTGCCTTCTTCCGCCTTCATCCCTCCGCCTTCATCCCTCCACCTTTCGCCATATTGCTTCCAGCCGCCGTTAGCAACTTCGGTGTGAAAGTTGCTCAGCAGCCGGATTCTTTGCTGGTCTGGGTTGAGGGTGTCAAAGTCGCGGCTGATTAAGTCATTGATCAGGTTGATTTCGTCCATGAGCTGTTGGACTTTTGGACGTATTTTTTCGGGTGGGTAGATCGAGATTTTATCAGCCATCTAGGCTACAGATGATTGATCAAGCCTGAGATTAGGCTACGGAGGTGGCGGTACGTTTGTTTTTCTTGATCTCAACGTAAGATTTTATGCTGTCTAGACAAAAATGGCTGAGGCGTATTCTAGTAGGCGCGGTAGCGATGGCGCTGATGCTGGCTGTGACCTTAAAGCAGTCCCATGCGCAGCAGCCGATCTCTCATCCTTTATCGCCCCTGAGCGCAGCTGAAATTACAACCGCTGTTGCGCTAATCAAGCAGGCACAGCCGCTGTCAGAGCGGGCAGGCTTTGTCAATGTTTCGCTGCAGGAGCCTGAGAAAGAGGCTGTCCTCAATTTTAAGGCTGGCGACCCCATCCTCAGAGCAGCTTTTGTGGTGGTTTTTGAACCCGCCCAAAATATGACCTACGAGGCGATCGTCAATCTCAATGAGGCAAAAGTCTCTAGCTGGACTGAGGTTCCGGGGGTTCAGCCCGCTCTACTGGACGAAGACTATGAGGTGCTTGACGAACTGGCTAAAGCCGATTCTCGCTGGCAAGAGGCGATGCGCCGTCGAGGGATTACAGATTTTGAAAATGCGATCGTAGACGGCTGGGCACCGGGTTTGCTGAGTCAGGCGGAGCGGGCCTCTGGCAAGCGTTTGATCAGAGGCGTTACGTACTACAGCCCCGATCGCACCAACTACTATGGCGCTCCGATTGAAGGGCTGATGATCGTGGTGGATCTGAACGAACGTCAGGTCTATGACGTGATCGATATGGGCACTCAGCCTTACTCCAAAGCTAATTTTGACTACGATGAGGCCAGCGTTGCCCCGCTCCAGCCTGCCCCTCAACCTTTGCTGATTCGTCAGCCCCAAGGCAAGACTTTTGAGATTAATGGCAATGAGATCACCTGGCAAAACTGGAAGTTTCGCTATCTAATGCATCCGCGAGACGGGCTAACGCTCTACACGGTGTCTTACACTGACGCAGGCGTAGAGCGGCCCATACTGTACCGGGCTGGCCTGTCTGAGATGGTGGTTCCCTATGCAGAGACCGATCCGATCTGGTCGGTTAGAAGCGCCTTTGACGTGGGTGAATATCGCTTTGGCTGGCTGTCAACGCCGATGATCTTGGGCAATGAAGTGCCGCAAAATGCCGTTTTGCTAGATGCGCTATTTGCTGATGATGCGGGCGAACCGAGTTTGAGTGAAGACATCATTGCGGTGTATGAGCGCGATGCGGGTATTTTGTGGCGACACTATGACTTCAATACGGGGAGTCATGAAGGGCGGCGCAGTCGTGAACTGGTGCTAACAACAGTCGCTGCGATCGGTAACTATGACTATGGGATTAGCTGGGTCTTTCATGAGGATGGCACGTTGGAAGAACAGACTGACCTGACGGGGATTATGCTGGTCAAGGGCACGGAGGATTTGACTGAGACGGGCAACCATTTTGGTCATCTGGTAGCGCCCCATGTGGTGGCGATTAACCATCAGCATTTCCTCAACTTTCGCCTGGATTTCGATGTAGACGGCCCGGTCAATCAGGTGACAGAGATGAATGTGGCGGCACTGCCCCAAGGGGAAAATAATCCTGAGGCCAATGCTTTTGAGATGCAGGAAACGCTGCTGGCAAAAGAATCCGACGCTGTCCGAGATATGAATCTGGTTCAGAGTCGAGCCTGGATGATCATGAATGCTGACAAGACAAATTCCCTGGGGGAACCGTCGGCCTACATGCTGATGCCGGGTAGCAACTCGGTATTTTATCCGCTGGAGGCGTCAAATGTGCGGCAGCGAGGACAGTTTGCGACTCATCACTTTTGGGCGACTCAGTATAAGCCGGGTGAACTCTATGCGGCGGGTGATTATCCTAATCAAAGCCAGCCTGATCAGGGGTTGCCGCAGTGGATTGCTGATGATGAATCCCTGGATGGTGAGGATGTTGTGGTCTGGTATACCCAAGGGGTGACTCACATTCCGCGTCCAGAGGAATGGCCGATTATGACGGTTCACCGGGCTGGGTTTAAGATTGTTTCTCGCGGTTTCTTTACTGAAAATCCGGTGCTGAATGTGCCTGTCCCGGAGCCGATAACGGAGGCTGATCAGGTTTAGTTGGTCTGGATTTGAGAAGGGGGTGGCGGTTGAAACCGCCACTACGAACATTTGAGAAGGGGGTGGCGGTTGAAACCGCCACTACGAACGACGAACGACGAACGACGAGTTATTTAATTGGCTGGGTTTGGATTAGGACGCGCACGACTTCGTTGGCGTAGCCAAGGACGTGCATGTTGAGGATGTCAAAATGGACGGCGTCGGCTTCTCTACAAAAGACGCTAAAATTTCGATGACGTCATCTTCGGTAGCAACATCACATCAGCAACCGGAGTTTGCCAGCGTTTGATCTGCCAGTTTTTATATATTTGTACTCAGAACTCACAACACTGTAGTCTATGACAACTCAATCCCGTAAGCGCCCTGCGGTGCCTAAACAAGCTCTATTGGCCAAGGCTTTTCACTGGGTTAACATCATTAGTCTGCTTTTGATGATGACCAGCGGTCTACAGATCTACAACGCGAATCCAGTTTTTGGCGGACGGGCAGGCTGGCATTTTCCTGACTTTTTCCTGCTGGGCGGCTGGCTGGCAGGAGGGCGTCACTGGCACTTTGCCATGATGTGGATATTTTCGCTTAACCTGCTGCTCTACGGCCTCTATATTTTCATCACTCGCCGTTGGAAACGACGGTTTGTTTCCACCAGTGATATTCAGGTTTTGCAGGCTGGACAAAATCCCAAACGTAAAGCCTATAGCTGGCACCGCCTGGTCTATACCGCGATTATTCCAGTGCTATTGCTGGCGATCGCCTCTGGACTGTCTATGTACAAACCGGCTCAGCTTCACTGGCTTTCTGGGCTGTTTATCAACTGGCAAATTCTTCGCACTGTTCACTTCATCACGGTGCCGATTGTGGTGCTCTTTGCCTTCGTCCACTCCTTACTGGCCCTCAAAGTGGGTCAGATTCGGCTGGTCAAGTCCATGTTTACATAATCGACTGAGAACTCCATGCAACTGACTCCCTCACCTCGCCGTTTACTGACCCGTCGCCGACTGCTGCAGGCTGGCATCTCTGGAACAGGATTACTGCTCGGCGGCTGTGGCACATCGCTTTTTTCTAGACAGCTCAATCAGGTCTTTGAACCCGTTAACCAGCAGGTCGAAGAATGGATGCTGCGCCCCCAAGCTCCGGTGCCAGAGTATGCCGTCAGCGCCATTGAGCCTGACAAACTGCTGATCAACACCTTTGACTTCACGCCGCAGATTGATCCAGCCGCCTTTCAGCTCACGATTGACGGTGCCGTCGAGCGGCCTCAGCGGCTGAGTCTGGCAGACCTGCAGGCAATGCCGCTGACGTCGATGGTGATTCGCCATGTCTGTGTAGAAGGCTGGGCCGCAATCGTGCAGTGGGGCGGCGTGCGACTGCAGGATTTAGCTGCACTAGTCCAGCCCCGGCCTGAGGCTCGCTACGTTTATTTTGAGTCGGCTGATGGCTACTACGAAAGCTGGGATTTGCCCTCGGTGCTGCATCCCCAAACCCTGATGGCCTATCAGAAAAACGGCGAACCTCTTCCTGTTCAAAACGGGGCACCTCTGCGGCTGGCAGCTCCTATCAAGCTGGGCTACAAGCAGAGCAAGTGGGTCACGAGCATTACTTTTACACCCCAGCTAATGGAGCGCCAAGGGTACTGGGAAGATAGAGGCTATGAATGGTTTGCTGGCCTGTAGCCTGACCGACAGCGCGGGGCCAGAGCCAAACATGGTTGACTGACAAAACTCTTGAAACCCTCGTTCTGCCATAGATTGGGTGAAGCTTTGGCGTAACCCAACAAAACCGTTGTTGTTGAGTTCTATTGCATTTCAAGACAATCGCTACGCAAGAAATTTTTGTCAGTCAGTCAAGGCCCAACCAGTCAGGCTTGACTCCCGCGACAGATGACAAAGTCGTTGGCAACTGTCTAGAGTAAAGGCCGATTAGGTCAGGTAGTCATGCAGATATTTTTTCCCTGATAGCGGGGCTGATTATGGCATTTGCCTTTCAGCTACTGCTGACAAATTTGGGAATTGCCTTGGGGCTGTCCGTCATTGGCTGGGAACCGACTGCCATAGCCAATGGGTCAGAGCCAGACAGGTCTCCTGGAAATTCTGGGAGTTCTGAAACTTCTGGGGGGCTACCCGTGACTCACCTGCTGGGCTTTGGCGTGGCGCTAAGTTTGTCTAGCGTTTTGTTTGTGGCGGCACTGCTGGCTGTCGAATTTAGCCAGATTACCCAAGCGCGACTCGGCGGCATATTCGGCATTATGCTTTGGGCAACCTATCTACTGCTGATTACCTGGCTTGGCTCGACTACGGTATCAAGCCTCGTCAACTCTGCCTTGGGGACAGCCGCAACGGGGATACGTCAGCTATTTGCGGCCCTGCGGCAGACGGTTTCGCCACCGCAGCCAGCAGCGTCTCACGCCAATCAAGAGACGCAGGCTAATCAGGAGATGCTAAGGGCGATCGCGGCTGAGCTATCCCAAATTCCAACGCTGCACCAGCAGCTACCGCAGTTACTAACCGAGCAGCGTGAGCTATTGCTAGCTGAGATTTTAGAGCAGACCGATCTGTCTAATGGAGACGCTGAGACAGTCTTAGAGAACCTGCAGCCAGCAAGCTCAAAGGCGGCGGTTAGCGCTATCAGTAGTTCTAGTTCCAGTCCTAGCTGGCAGACTCGCGTTAGCAGTAGCGCCAGCAGCTTACTGTCTGACCTGCCTGAGCTGCCCGACTGGCGATCGCTACTGCGGCAGGCCCTGGGTCGTCTGGATCTAGCCGATTGGGATATTGAGACCCTGTGGCACGCCCTACAGGATCTGCGGCAGAACGAAGCAGACTCGCCGTTTAACATTGTGCCGCTTGATGTAGAAGACTATTTGCAGCAGGTTCCTGACTGGTCTTTGCGGCCAGCGTTGCTACAGGCAGAGTTTGCCGAGCTGCTGCACGATCCTGAAGCTGATCCCAGGCAGGTTCTAACTCAGCTTCAGGGCCTGAGACACACAGACTTTGTCAACTGGCTGGAGCAGCGCCGCGACCTGACAGCGGCAAAAGTAGCTGAGATTGCCGACCAGCTCTCAGATATTCACAGCACTGTCTTAAAAACGGTGCAGGCACAGGTCGCCGCTACCCAGCCCCAATGGTTAGAAACCCTAACTCAGCAGCTCAGTCAGCTACCGCTGGCGCAGCTTTCCCCGACAGATTTAGCCAGCTGGCTGCAAGACTTTATCGATCACCAGCAGATATCACCGCCGCAGATTGAGTCGCTATTGTCTCAGCTTGACGGTGAGGCTTTAAGCGCTGTGTTTGGGCCACACCCCGACCTGCCTCAGACGCAGCAGGAAGCCATTGTCACCACGCTAAAAAACAGCCGCGATCGCATTCTGAGCCAGATCCAAAAGCAGCAGTCTGGAGCCACCGCCGCGATCGCCGCCCTCCAGTCTAAGCTGGTTGCCTATTTTCGCTATACCAGCCTAGACAAGCTCAGCGCCGCAGCCGTAGCTGAAAAGCTGCGATCGCAGCTAGAAGAAAGCCAGCTCTTGAGTGCTGACGGTGTTTTGTCAATTTTGGCCGATCTAGACCTGACTGAAATTGAGCAGACCATTGCTCGACGGCAGGGTATGACGCCCGAGAGACAGGCAAGACTTGCCGAGGCGCTCAGGTCAGGCTGGCAGTCCTATCTGCCTCAGGCAGACTCGATAGTTCTGCCTCAGGCAGACTCGATAGTTCTGCCTCAGGCAGACTCAATAGTTCTGCCTCAGGCAGACTCAATAGTTCTGCCTCAGGCAGACTCAATAGTTCTGCCTCAGGCAGACTCAATAGCAGAAGAACTTTATCAAAATCTCGAAGCGTATTTGCAAGCAATTGACTGGTCAAACGTGACCCTAGAAGAGATCAAATCTCAGGTAATGCAGCTCTTAGCGGAAGCTCAAACCAGCGGTCAGGCTTTTGATGTTAAGCGGTTGCTGAGCCGCTTGAGCCTGCCAGAAGCCGTGCAGACCCAGCTAGAGCGATCGCTGCGTCAGGCTCGCCACAAAGCCCTAAAGCTACCGCGCCGCTGGGCCAAACGGGCAGGGCAAGTGGCTACAAGTGCCAGCGATCGCCTCACCACCAAGCTCTCTAACTACCTGCGCTATCAGGACAGGTCGGCTCTAAACCCGGAGCAGATCACTCAAGACCTCAGCCAGATTGTCAAAGCCACAGTCCAGTCGCTGCCCGAGGCGCTGAGTAGTTTGCCACTGCTGGAGCCGTCTTTTTGGCAGCAGGCTCTAGCAGAGCGCCGCGACCTCACCCAGGCAGAAATGCAGTCAGTGCTAGCCGAGCTGACTTCTGTCTGGCAAACGCTCACGCAGCAGGCCAGCACCTGGGCCACAGAGCTAAAGCCAAATGCGCTAGTCGAGTCCCTCAGCCGCTTCACAGGCGATATTGCTGACAATATTTCAGGTCAAATTTCAGGCCAGATCACGGGCAGTGACGGGGCCGAGAGCAATCCCCTAGACACCGTCCGTCAGCAGGTGGTTGCGCGTCTAAGCGCGGCCCAGCAGCAGCTCCAGGCCCAGACCCAGGCCGTGCAGCAAGAACTTCAGGCCCAGACCGATGCAGCTCGACGGCAAATTGCGATCGCGGCCTGGTGGCTCTTCATTGGGCTGTTTTCTTCTGGCCTCGCCGCCGCTGGGGCCGGATGGCTGGCCGTGCTTTACTAACTTTTTTGTCACCCCCTAGACTCTCTATCTCACTGTAGGGTTTAACCTAAAAGTATTCCCTTTGAGACTTGAGGAATCATAACCATCATGGCTGCAACTACGCTCAGGCTAAAGGGCATGAGCTGTGCCTCCTGCGCTAGCAGCATCGAAACTGCAGTTCGGCAGGTGGCGGGGGTGAATAGCGCTCAGGTAAACTTTGCCACCGAGCAGGCCAGCGTCGATTACGATCAGCACCGCACTACTCTAGAGAAAATCCAGGGGGCGATCGCGGCGGCAGGCTATGAAGCGATCGCGGTCGAAGACTTGAGCATGGGTGAAGCAGATGCTCAGGAACAGGCGGCCCGACGGGCCGATCAGCGGGCACTGCTGGTTAAAGTCACAGTCAGCGGTTTTATCAGTCTTTTGCTGGTGGTTGGCTCGATTCCGGCAATGACGGGAATGACAATTCCTGGCTGGCCTATGTTTTTACACCATCCCTGGTTCCAGCTGGTTCTGGCAACGCCGATCTTATTTTGGTGCGGCCAATCTTTCTTTGTGGGGGCATGGCAGGCACTGGGTCACCATAGCGCCACAATGAATACGCTAGTAGCTCTCGGCACGGGCAGCGCCTATCTTTACTCTATTTTTGTCACTCTTTTCCCCAACGTTTTGATAGCCCAGGGACTGACCCCTGAGGTTTATTACGAAGCGGCGGTGGTGATCATTGCGCTGCTGCTGCTGGGACGGTATTTAGAAAACCGGGCCAGAGGTCAAACGTCAGATGCTATTCGGCAGCTTATGGGCCTGCAGGCCCAGACAGCCCGAGTAGTACGTCACGACGAAGAGGTAGATTTGCCCATTCAGGCGGTGTTAGTAGGCGATATTGTGATCGTGCGGCCTGGGGAGAAGATTCCGGTAGATGGCGAAGTGGTAGTAGGAGCCTCAGCTGTGGATGAGTCAATGGTGACGGGTGAACCCATGCCGGTAAAAAAGGGGGTGGGCGCAGAGGTAATTGGCGCAACGATCAATAAAACTGGCAGCTTTAGGTTCAAGGCGTCACGGGTAGGCAAAGATACCCTGCTGGCCCAAATCGTCCAGCTCGTCAAAGACGCCCAGGGATCAAAAGCCCCGATTCAGCAGCTAGCCGATCGGGTCACTGGGTGGTTTGTGCCGGTTGTGATTGCGATCGCCATCAGCACTTTTCTGCTCTGGTTTAACCTCACGGGCAACATCACTTTAGCGCTGCTCACCACCGTCGGCGTGCTGATTATTGCCTGTCCCTGCGCTCTAGGACTGGCAACACCCACCTCAATCATGGTGGGCACGGGTAAAGGGGCCGAAAACGGCATCTTAATCAAAGCAGCTGACAGCCTAGAGCGGGCCCACAAGCTCCAGACAATTGTGCTCGATAAAACCGGCACGCTAACTCAGGGCAAACCCGTGGTTACTCACTACCTCACGGTGCGCGGTACGGCTAAGCACAATGAGATTAATCTGCTAGAGCTAGCGGCGGCGGTAGAGCGCTATTCAGAGCATCCTTTAGCGGCAGCGGTGGTGCAGTACGCTGAGTCTCAGGGAGTAGCTAAAAATCGCCTGCCTGCCGTGCAAGACTTTGAGGCAGTGACAGGCAGAGGCGTACAGGGCAGTGTCAACGGTCGGCTGGCGCAGATTGGCACCGAGGGCTGGATGCAAAGTTTGGGCATTGAGACCACAGCGCTGCAGTCTCACCGTCAGGCTTGGGAGGCCCAGGCTCAGACGACTGCCTGGATTGCCGTAGATGGCAAAGCTGAGGGACTCGTCGGTATTGCCGATGCGCTCAAGCAGTCTTCAGCCAGAGCGGTCAGGGCGCTGCAAAAGATGGGCTTGGAAGTAGTCATGCTCACCGGGGACAATCAGCAAACGGCTGAAGCGATCGCCGCTGAGGTTGGCATTCGCCGGGTCTTTGCTGAGGTGCGGCCTGACCAAAAGGCAGACCAAATTAGGCAGCTACAGTCAGCAGGTAAGCAGGTAGCGATGGTGGGCGACGGCATCAACGACGCCCCGGCCCTGGCTCAGGCCGATGTCGGCATTGCGATTGGCACCGGCACAGATGTGGCGATCGCGGCCAGCGATATCACGCTGATCTCTGGTGATCTCCAGGGCATTGTCACGGCTATTCAGCTCAGCCGAGCTACCCTGGCCAATATCCGTCAAAATCTCTTTTTTGCCTTCATCTACAACATAGCGGGCATTCCCATTGCAGCAGGAATTCTCTATCCCCTTTTTGGCTGGCTGCTCAATCCCATGATTGCGGGAGCGGCGATGGCTTTTAGCTCTGTCTCCGTGGTCACTAACGCCCTGCGGCTGAGAAACTTTCAGCCCAGGCAGATTCCCTAGAGGTAGCAGCATGAAATTACGCACTTACGCATGGAGTAGCCTGTTAAGTTTGGGGCTGCTGCTTGGAACTGCAGCTAAATCCCCAGCTCAGATAGCGCTGGCTCAAACCGCCAAAACAGATACCGCTACTGAAACTATAGAGTTTCGCCCTATTGAGCAGCCGCCAGGGTTAAAGCTAGGGGTTAGCGCCGCCGGAGTGGGTCTGATCGGGCTAGAGCTATGGTGGTTTCTCTTTAGTAAAGCTCAAAACTGAGCCACCAAATGCCTTAATACCTGAGCGACCCGTTGTAGATTGTTGTTCGCATCTGAGAGCAGCGTAAAATTGTGCGAGAGGGCATAAGCAGGGCGATCGCCTTGCATTAGCTTCAAAAACAGGTATAGGTAGCGCTGTTTTAGATGCTCTAGCTCGGCAATTGCGCTGGTGTCAGCTCCGGCAGTTCGCTGCGCCACTCTGGGAAAAACTGCTCGTCGGTGACCTGAGTCAGGTTGAAGCGTTCATGGGCATCTCTGAGGGTAGCAATAGCCTGAGTAACCGCAATTTTAGTGACCATCTTGCTCCATCCTTCGGTGCTGAGCGCTCTTAGCCCACAGCTCAAATTTACTAAAAAAGTAGGCAATAGTTCGTAGTAAGCGTTCAGCGCTAAAGGTCAGCGCTGAAGCGCTTACTACGAACATAAACAGTCCGCTGAAGAGGACTTTAGCTTCGAGCCTAGAACTTTTAATTCCAGGCCCTTTGTTATTCCAGGCTAGTCCGCCAGAGGGTTATTCAGCACCCGGCAGAGGGGCAGTTCATCATCAGTCCGCTCTAGCGCAGTTTCTGCGGCTAGCTCGTCGGTAGCTGCCTCATCAGTCTCCAAATCGACCTCTGAAGCACAGCTAGCGATCGTCAGGTCAGTCACTGCTGGCTCGTCTAAAATGTCGAAATCGCGGATGACGGACTCGGACAGAACGCCAGGCGTGGGCGGCGTGGGCGGCGTGGGCGGCGTGGGCGGCGTGGGCGGCGGTGGCACAAACCCCAGGTTGACAATGCTGATGTTGCCCTGAACCAGCCTATCAGCCACAACCCCAGCACTGAGCGTATTGCCAGCGCCCGTAGTAACGGCAGCGGCTGTACCGTTCTGGCTGGCATCGCCGATGGTGAAAGGCACAGCCGGGTCAGAGAAGGTGAGGTTGACATCACCCCCTGCCGTAGCAATGCTGACCGCCGCCTCCGGCACGGTACCGCTAAATTGCAGCCGTCCGCTGCGGGCTGCGGCATTGACATCGCCGCCCTCGGTGCTGATAGCTTCTAAGGCAATGCCGTTAGGCGCAGATAGGTTGACGCCGCCCTCGGCTGTAGCGAGAGTGGCAGCGCTGCCGATAATGCGGCCAGTGCCAGTAGTTAAGCTGATGCCGCCGTTGGCGCTGATGTCTTCATCTAAGAGAATGTCTAGACCATCAGCGCCAACATCGACAGCGAAGCTGCCTGTAAAGGTCAGCGCCTCTGTTACAGCCACCCGATCTTCCCCAACCCCCGTGTTCAGGCTCAGCCCTTCGATGCCGTCGTAGCTGTAGGCGATCGGCTCTTTGCCAGCGATCGCACCGATGAAGTCAAAGAAATCACCACTGCTGTTGAGAGTTCCGGTTCTGACGCCTACTTGAGTGTTGCTGAGGTTTACCCGGTCATCTGAGAACAGAGTGCTGTCAAACAGGCTGATGGCTAGGCTGTCGCTGCCTACCGTGCCGCTGTCGCTGAAGGTAGTAGCAGGTATCCCAGCAGAGCTACCGGAGTTGACGATGTAGCTATCAGACCCCTGGCCGCCGTCAATCTCCAGCGACTCAACGCCTACTGAGGGCTGGCTAGCGAGACCCTCAACCAGCGTGATGGTCTCACTGCCCAAAGTCAGGACTGAGCGGGCTGGCGTTGTGCGCAGGCTGGGGGAGACAATGTCTGTGGGCGTGGTTAGCACGAGGGTGTCGTCGGCAGCGGTGCCGTTGACCAACACGCGATCGCTGCCGATGGTGCCAGAGTCGCTGACTACAGTTGACCCCGCTCCGCTGCCCCTAAAAGTCAGGTTGTAGGTGTCATTGCCCCCAGCACCGTTGAGCACGGCGCTGCCAGTCCAGTCTTGCAGGTTGAAGCTGTTGGCTCCGTTGCCTCCGGTTAGCTCGGCCACCTCAATAGAGCTGAGGGTATCGGTTTCCCCTGTGCTAGAGATGGTCAGGGTCGTATCGCTCAGGGCAAAGTTAGTGTTAGCCGTTTCTCGAACGGTGTCGATGCCGTCGCGGCCATCTAATATGTCGGTACCGCCGGGGCCACCGCCCAGGACGTTATCCAGCGCGTTGCCCCGAATGGTGTCACTGCCGCTGCCGCCAATCACGCCTGTGATATTGCTGAGCGTGCCCTCAATCACGTTGAGGCCGTCGGCTCGAATCACTGCGTTTGCAGTTCTTTCTAGATCAACGTCTAGGCCAGTGGTATAGCCGCTGAAGTCCAGGATGTTGTTGCCCTCGCCGCCGTCAAAGACAAAATCGGCCCCTGGCAGAACGCTGGTATCGTCAACAAACACTAGCGTGTCGTCGCTGGTGGTATTACGGGCGGTGATAGAGCCGATGTTGGTAAACCTGAGGTCGGGAACGCCGTTGGCAACATTGGCAAAGCCGCTGATGGTGCCCTCGCCCACGCCCGTGACCGTGTAGCGAGTGCCGTTGGGGTCAGTCGGCCCTAGCAGCGTTGACCCCGGCCCCGCATCAATCGTCACCGGACTGACAAAGGGGAACGGGTCGGCCAGAATAACCTGAGACGAAGTGGTGTTGTCGGCAATGCCGATCACGATGCCCTCAGCCGCAAAGTTGCCGGGTAGAGCCAGAATGCCCAATTCAAACCGGGTTAGGTTGAGGGCATTGGGATCCTGCCTTGTGCTGTCAATATCCTCCCCTACGATGATGGTGCGACCGGGGTCAAAGGGCTGTAGCCGCAGCACTCCGCTGATTTGATATGTTGACGGTGGTATGGCTGGAACAACTACATCACCCGTAACCGGGTCAATGAGAGCAGGTGCTCCAGGATCGGGAAAAGGCTCGATCTCGTTGGCGATCAGGGTGACATTGCCCGTAGGGTTACCGTCAGCGTCTGGGGCACCCGTGGCAATGATATTGCCAACCCCAGCAATCAAGCCAGTCGAGCCGATTGCCTCTAGCAGGATATTGCCAGCCGTGCCGCTGCCTGAAGAGGCGTTAAGGGTGAAGGGAGGTGTATTAGTAGATCTATAAGTGATGTCGCCAGCAGGGCCGTCAACCGTCGAAGAATTTGCGTCACCTTGAATACGATCCGTAGCTTGTATGAAGATATCTCCACCTCTAGCGTCGCCTCTAGCATCAAAACCAGTCAATCTCTCCTCAGTAGTGAATGTGGAAAGACTGCCGTTGATGTCTATCTCAATATTTCCACCCTCGCCACCAGGAGCGCGATTTGAGCTATCTAAAGGGCCGAGTGAAAAAGAATTAGCCAAAGGGTTAATACGAGGTACCCCAACATCATTTGAGCTAATCGTGATGTCGCCGCCTGCGGTGACTATAGTCAATCGGCCTGCACTCCTTCCTCCAGTATTGAAGGCATTAATTGTTACAGGAGCGCCGTTTGTTCTCAGCTCAAAATCAGGAAAACGTCTGGGGTCATCAGCAGGCGCAGAACGAGGAGCCAGTCCAGCCGTTGTGAGGCTATTTGTACTGAAGGTGAGCGAGTCTCCGTTGAAGCTGAGGCTGTTGCCTAGGCCATTTCTAGGGCGTGCGGGGTCAGGCACCAACATGCCATTGTCGATGACGCCAAAGACAATCTCCTCAGTAGCCTGTAAAAGCACCTCCCCAGTCAGGCTTTCAAAAGCAGCCTGAGAAATCACAAATACTTCGTCAGGGTCGCCATCGCCAAACAGAATTTGCCCATCAGCAGTCACTTCGCTGTCGGCATCTGTACCAGCGAATTCGCTGACGAATTCACCGCTGTCGAAATCGGCGTCGGTATTTACCCCACCAATCACTAGCAGGCGCGGGTCGAGCAGCAGGGTTCCTGGCTGGCCGTTGGGCGTCTCTAGCGCTACGGTACCGTCAAAGCCCAAGTTCTCCCGGCCAGAGACCTCCACCAGGCCGCCGTTGCCTGCCGTGCTGCCCCCCCGCGCCAGAATCCGACCGTTGAAGCGGGTGCTGTCGTCGGCCCAGACAATGGCGCGTCCGCCGTCGCCGTTGACTAAGCTATCGACGCTGATGCTGGAGTCAGCGCTGACGTAGGTCTGCTCGGCATTAAAGGCGCTGCCGCGCCCCTGGTAGTCGCCGCCTATCAGCACGGTACCGCCGTTGGCTTGGCCAGAGGCGTTAATCTCAGCCGCCACCAGCCCCACCTGCGCACCTAAAACCTCTACCCTGCCGCCGTTCTCACCCGCAGTCTCAATCTGACCAGAGGCAATCACCGTCCCCGGCTCAGTTGAAATGCCAGTGCCCGCGACGCGTACCCGTGTATTGCCCTGGCTGTCGCGGCTCAGCTCGATCTGGCCCCCCGTCTCCCCGGCGCTCAGCAGCTCTGGCAGGCTGGGCACGCTGGCCCCAGCGGGTAGCCCCTGCAGCCGCTCGGCTGGAATGTCGAGGCTCAGCAGGCTCCCGGTTTGAGAAATGCGCACTACCGCAGTCCCACCCTCGGTGGCCGGAATGGCGCTGAGGGTGATGTTGCCCCCCGGTGCCTTCAGCGTGCCGCTGTTGATGACGCTGCCCCCCGTCAGGCTCAGATTTTGGCCTTCAGCAACCGCTAGCTCTGCCGTATTCACTAGGCTGCCAGCGGTGTCAGCGTCAGTATTAAAGGCAAAGCGGGTGGCATCCCCCAGCAGGCTGGCATAGTCGGGGCTGTTGTTGACCTCAAACCAGCCATTGTCAAAGCCAATGCCGCTGGCCGTCGTCACCGCAAAGCTGCCTGCCAGATCCAGGCTGGCCTCGGGGCCAAACAGCACCCCGTAGGGATTGAGCAAAAACAGGTTAGAACTGCCGCCGCTCACCCGCAACAGGCCATTGATGACGGAGGGATCGCCGCCGCTGATACGACCAAAGATGTTGGCAATAGCCGGGTTAGACAAAAAGTTGGCTGCCTCTCCTGCCTCAATGCCAAACTGCGCAAAGCTGTGAAACAGGTTGCTGCCGTCGCCTGAGAACTGGCCACCAGTAATGTCGTACTGGCTCTCTTGAAAGGTGACCTGAGTGTTGGTGCCATCAGCCGCTGGCACCACCGACTGGGCCTGGGCTGCTATGGGCAAGCAAAAACTAAGCCAAGGGGCGATCGCTAGTGAAAAAACAACCCAGTAATAAGCTTTATTCGTGTCCCTATTCATAGCCATTGTGCTTTTCATATCCGAAGTTCTAAGGGTGGGGGTACCAATGTCACAGTTCGTTCGTGTTCGTTCGTAGTTAGCGCTTCAGCGCTAATCCGAGTTACGTTCGTAGTTAGCGCTTCAGCGCTAATCCGCAATCAGCCCTTCAGCGCTAAAGCACTCACTACTAACCCAAAATACTTTTCGGATTTTATTGGCGCTGGTTGAAATTATTAACCTAGTAGAGGCTATTGCACCCAAGATATATTAACGTGCTGCCTAACATATAGTGGGCTTATTTGTCAGTTCCCAGACCTTTTTTTGGCGATCGCCTCACATAATCTCACCATAACTGCAAGTTAATATAAAGTTAACCTTTTG
This sequence comes from Leptolyngbyaceae cyanobacterium RM1_1_2, assembly GCA_012032345.1. Lineage (GTDB taxonomy): Bacteria > Cyanobacteriota > Cyanobacteriia > Phormidesmidales > Phormidesmidaceae > Sphaerothrix. Next base: position 42,543 of record JAAUQI010000001.1, read on the forward strand.
CTAAATAGAGCTTAATTTTAAGCTTTGCTTCAAAAGCTGCGGCATACCCAAATAGAGCAATTTTTCATACTACACAGGTAGCTTTACTGGCGAACTTTTACTGTTTAAAGAGCTCAAAATTGCTGGCAAACATATATTTTCAGGATCTAGAGACAGGTATTCACTGAATTAGAAACTGTATTACTCCTTAAGGTTTTTGCAGACTTGCTTGTTTAGTAGATAAAAAACGGTACTGATATTATCTATAAAGTTAATTTGAATGGCTTGGCAATAGCTAGCTAGAATTACTGAGAGTCAAGTGATCCCCGCTGCCGCCTTGAGATATCTGGCCTTGAGCTGATTGAACAGACTTTCTACATGTAAGCACCTACGCTCTTTACTGAAGGCACATGAAAGCCGCGTGAAGCTCAGAGTAGTTTGCGGATTAGAGATTTAGCGATCGCCTGATCCCACCTATTAAAGAAGCGCGAAGAACTCTCCACTTTGTCTAAAAAACTACACAGAGCCACTAAATTTGTTGGTGAGGTTAGGAAAAATCCGATACGCCATTGCGATGACTGGCAGCTTTTTCAGGGCTAGTTCGTATTCACAACCTGACCCTGACAGGCGCGTTTTCCAGCATCTCTAACTTTATAGGTCTGGCGTGTGGATACCTGCCGTAGAGTGCATCTAGATTGTGCGCTGCTGTTTGATGCTGCCGCATAATCTGACCTTACTCAGACTTCAGTCATCCACTTGTATACCCCATAGACTTTGAACATCATGAATATCCGATCCAAATTTGCAGCGGCGGCAGTGGTCACGAGTGCTGCTCTTGTAGCAGGTCTACCCGCTGAAGCGGCTACTGTAAACTTCAGCTTTGATATCCCTGCTAGCTTTACCCCCGCTAATCCCGATAGCGTTGAGCAAGGCATCGGCTCTATTACTTTTGACGAGCTAGGCTCTGATACCAACGGCATCATCGGCATTGCTCCATCACTCCCTTTCCAGCAGTTTTTAGCGTCAGATTTCCAGTTTTCTTTGTTTGGCGAGACGATTGGAGCTTCTCAGGGCAATGGTTCCACTTTCTTTGTATATAGCAACGGCGTTCCTCAAGGAGTTTCCTTTGCCAACGGATTTTTTGCTGAGCCTTTCATCAACGATGATTACCCCATCCTCAGTCTCAGCCTGCTCCAACAGAACTTTGTTGCGTTCAACCGCGAAGTTGAGGTGGTTGAAGGCTCCATCAGATACTCCAATCTACCAGGAACGGACGTACCTGAGCCTGCTGCTGCTGTCGGCCTACTGCTGATGGGTGCTGCTGGTCGGCTTCTAAAGCAGCGCTAACATCTGCGGCGCTAAGACAACCTGGGTTTAAGCACCCCTCTAGGATAAGTTTGGTCTAAATTAGGCACAGTTCAGTGAACTGTGCCTTTTTATGCTGGCTATCATCAGGGAAAACCGCTAGGCGGCTCAGAGGCAACAGGTAAGTAGTCTTGACTATCGTAGGGAGTGTCATCACCCTGTATGACTCGCCAGAGCATAGTCAGAGAGTGCTTTGAGCTGATGTGATAGCTGAGCTTGTTGATAATCGCCTCGTTGAGAAGTTATTTTCGTAGACCCCCCTTAGCTCCCCCTCAGCCAGCAGGGAATCGGCTTGGAAGTCCCCTTTTTCCAGGTAGATTTAGGGGAGTCGCAGCATAGGTTGGGTGAAATGTAACGGAACCCAACGCCACAATGGTTTTGCTAGGTCGCGCCCAAGCTTTACCCAGCCTACAGCTGACTGACAAAAGTTCCTCGCTTGGGTTGGGTGAAACGCAATGAAACCCAACGCCACAATGGTTTTGCTGGGCTGCGCTCAAGCTTCACCCAGCCTACAGCAAAATCACAGGTTCAAAAGTTTTGTCAGCCAGCCAGCGATCTTGCTTACAGTTTGCGCCATAGTTTTCCCTTAAAGTCACTCCCCAAAAGTAGTAGGTTAGCCAACCTATCAGCAGTAATTTACTTCAGGGGTAGACTAGAGTCTTACATAATACATACTTATGGAAATCGCCTATAAAAGTGTTTCAAAACACATATCCGGGAAACTATCACGAAGGTGTTCTAAAACACATATAAATGAAAGCATTTTTTAGCTCGTATACGCTAATTTTGATGTGTTTTATGTCTGATCTTCGGAGGGTGACCTGTGAGGTCATAACTCTTTTCTGTTAACAGCAGATTTTGTATTCTAGATGTGCCAGTTCTTACCGAGTCAGGGACACAAATTTTGTAAAGTACTGATGAAGAGTTCGGAGATACCTACAGATTGCAAAAAAACATTAGATATATTCTCATTGCGGGGATAAAGCTCGATGCGTATTGAGCTGAGCATTTATGACTTGTCCAACTTTCTGCCCGCTAAAGGGGTTCATCTCTTCTACTGCGTGATGAGTTGTTTTTACAGCGCATAGAAGGCTTTACTGTTCCAGATTAGACAATTCTTAGAGGCACGTCTGCACCCTGCGCTTCACAGTTTGAAGCCCTGGTGCCTGCGTTCTGACCCGATTTAGATAATCTCTCGTCCTGATTCCAATAAAGACTAGGAGCATCATGAGTAAGCGATTCAACCTGAAGTTTGCAGCGGGCGCAACCGTTGCAGGCTTCCTAGCACTAACGGGTTCCGCTGAGGCTGCGAACTTTGCCTTTGATTACAGCTTCACAACGCCTGAGACTTTCCCGGCCCTGCCCGGTGTCACTTCGGGGGGTAACTTTACCTTCAGTGACGACGCCGATACTTTAGGTAGACCCTTCGATCCCACATCTCCTTTCCAGCAGTTTGTAGTTGATGATTTTGTAATCAACTTGGCCGGTGAGCAGATTGGTGCAGATGCCGGTAACGGTCTGACCACTGCAGTTTTCCGTGGCGGCATATTTCAGGGTGTTTCCTTCGCTAATGGCTTTTTCTCACCGCCTTTTGCGAACGATGATTTCCCGATTCTATCTCTGAGCCTGACTGAAAGCAGATTCGTTATTTTCGACCGATTCTTTAATGTGGCTGAGGGAAACATCCTGTATGCCGCGACTCCTGAGCCGACCCCAGAACCTACTCCTGAGCCTACTCCTGAGCCGACCCCAATTCCTGAGCCTGGAACCACAGCTGCACTGCTGCTAATGGGTGCTGCTGGCTGGGCCTTAAAGAAAAGGAACTAGACTCTTTTTCCCAGGGTGACCTGGGTTTAGATTCTTCTGTCCTCTAAGAAGGCAAACGCAGCTCAATGAGCTGCGTTTTTCTTTTTTGGAATGTTTTTACGGGTTTTGTAGCTGCTGAAATACCTTGGATACTCTCTACGTTTGCTTCAAAACTAATTTTTCAAACTTAAAAAGCTAAGCAAAAAAACTTTAATCCTTAAATCACCAAAACTTAACTTAAATAACAACGTTATCTTAAACTTTTACTGCATAGTTATTTTTAAAGAGTCTTTAGAAAGCAAGCCGAAAAATTTAATCTTTTCGCACCTAAATTTAATCTAGCTATCATCTTCGTCTCAAACCCTTGCTAGATGGACGGCTTTTATTAAGAGGCATATTTTTGAGTAAGAGAATCAACGACGAAAAACATCTATAGACAGCTGCTATGTAGTTTAGGACACCTCATTTTGATTTTCTTGATATTTACTAAATCAAAGTTTACTGATAGTTTAAAAACCATCCGGGTTTCCAATACAGCCTTTACAAGTAATCAGGTAAAGAAATTATCTAGCCCAATTCTTCCCCTTTTTACTCATAGAGTAGCTCCCGGTCTTTTAACGGGTTGATGCCATCACTCAGGTGGGAGACTGACTGACAAAACTTCCTCTTGTAGGTTGGGTAGAACGCAGTGAAACCCAACGCCGGCTGCGCTGTAGGCTGGGTTGCGCCAAAGCTTCACCCAGCCTACAGCGCAGTAATGAATTCAAGGGTTTTGTTAATCACCCAGGCTGTAGGCTGTTCTTCCTGTTTTCTGACGAGTTCTGGCCATGCCAATCTTAAATTAAGGAGATTAAGTCACTATGTTCAGGTTACAAAAGCTAGCTTTATCTGCAGCGTCTATTGCTGCTCTAGGTGTCAGTGGTTTGTTTGCTCAGCAGGCAAGCGCTCAAACGCTACCGACTCTGCTCGTTGACTGTGACGCTAACACTGCTGAATTCGGTTGCCTCAACGGTCAGGGCGCAAGTTTTGCCTTTGAATTTGCCAATGGCATCTTTCCTGACTTTTTCCCCGGACTTTACAACTACGCCTCTCGCGGCAGCAGCAGCGGCAGAAACTCCTTCTTGGCCCAAAACTCCATAGATGGCTCTGTTCCTCGTCCCTACATCTATGCTTTCAGCGAAGCCCCTGTAACGGCTACTCAGGCAACTCAATATGCCAATAGCCTACAGCGGGCAGGTTTTGGCCGCCTTGTGCAACTGCCTCTCATTGGTGGCTATGTCACGCTGGCCTACAACAGCCAAACTGGTGTTACGACTGGCGTCGATCTTGAGCGTGAAGAATTCTGCGCGCTTTTCAACGGTACGCCCAATGCAACTGTGGGCGGCAGCTCTATTTCTATCCCTGCGGGCCTGAGAAACGCAACCGGTATTCGCCGCGCCGACGGTAGCGGCACCACCTTTATCATCAGCACCGCTCTAGATGCCCAGTGTGGCAGCATTGCGGCTGATATCGACGGTGATGGCGTCCAGAGATCGGGTGAAACCCTGTGGTCTTATGAAGTCGGCACCAGCAACACCTTCCGCAGCCGAGGCGCTGGCGCAGCTAGTGTAGCCGATAGCACCTGCACCGCCAGCGGTGCTCCCAATGACACTGTTTGCTGGCCCTCTGCTTTCCAGGCCGAGCCTCAAAACCAGGGCATCGCCAACGTGATGGCTGCTAACGCTACCGCTCAGTTTGGCTACCTCTCAGGTTCGGCGCTTAACCTAGCGTCCACTTTGAGAGCAGCTGACCTGGAAAACGCTGCTGGTGCATTCGTCGCGCCCAACCCCGCAAATGCCAGTGACGCCACTGCACAGGGTTCACTGGTTACGCCTGACCCGGCTAACATCTGCCGCACTGAACTCGTTGTCGCCAACCCTAGCGCGGGCTATCCCATTGTGGGCTTTAGCTATCTGCTAGCCTACGGCGACTACACGCCAGATCGCACGACCACTGGTGCGGTTTCTCCGGCAGCAGGTGCTTTCGGCAACCGTGGCGACTTTTACCGTAACAGCTTAACTACTCTAGTTGCTCAGACTGCTGTCTCCAACAACAGCTTGAGAAATGCAGCCAGTGCCCTTGATTACGTTGTTCTTGGTCAGCCTCTGGGGGGTCAGATTGCAGGTAGAGCCTTGCAGTGTATTACCAGCGTGACCGGCAGCTAAGTAGCTGATGCCTAGTTTGTCTAATCTGATCTAGCGCTGTCAGATTAACCATTGGCTGAAGAGTTTTTCTCAGCCAATGGTTTCTCCGTATAGATGGTTACCGTGTTTTTCACCGGGTAGGGTGGGCACCGCCCACCAAGTCAAGGTGCCAAATCTTTGGATCAAGCATGAGGTGGGCGATGCCTACCGGATGAATGCTACTTCCCACCAAGCATGAGGTGGGCGATGCCCACCCTACGGATGAATGCTACTTCCCACTAAGCATGAGGTGGGCAATGCCCACCCTACGGGTGAATGCTACTGGGTGGGCATCGCCTACCTACCGTGTTTACCGAGCCGATTAGGTGGGCGATGCCCACCTAATCGAAACGTTTATCGTATTTGTTTAGCTAAAGGTTATAGCCCTGGTGCCCTCGTGTTTATGGAACCTAACCGTCGTACCTGTCAATATCTTTCTCGGTGCGCCCTGCTGCTGAGTGCGTCTTGTTTTAGTATTTTAGCTCACTGCACCCAGGCAGCAGCTCAAGAATTCATCATTCTTCGGCCTGATCAGGTCAACTGTTCTGAGGCTTCTGAAACTCAGCCAGTAGAAAACTCAGAAGGTTTTATTCAGTCTACGGCGGTTTTTTGTGGTGAGCAGGCAGAGACCCGGCAGGTTCAGGTTCAGACCAGGCAGGCAGATGAAAATTCAGTTCCCTGGGGATCGCCCTACTGGGTAGATGAGATGCTCTGTCGAGAGCGAGGCATCACCGCAGAGATTGTCTGCCTTTCGCCCCAGGCGGCCTTTGAGCTGAACTGGACTATTCCTTCACGCTAGCTGTCCCCCTGTTTGTGCTTGTGCCGGGTCTTCACTCAGAAAATCGAGCAAAGGTATCGTCCGGCTGTGGCAAAATTGGAAGACTGATTTCTTTCAAGCTACCTTGGTTATACAAACAGTTGCCCCTGTAGGCAGATCTTGCTGCAAAAACGTCTTAAAAGAAGAAGTTCACGCTTACTTTGAACGGATTGCGCCAGAAATCGATCGCTGGAGCGATCGCAGCCGCTACTACTACCGCGACATCACCCGGCTACATCAGTTTGTCATTCCCCCTCACCAGCGCGTCCTTGAAATTGGCAGCGGTACGGGTGATTTGCTGGCGGCTGTGGCGCCTGCAGTCGGCGTCGGCATTGATTTTTCGGCAACGATGGTGGCCCTAGCTCAGCAAAAACATCCCCACCTGCGGTTTTACTGCCTAGATGTCGAGACGATTACACCTGACGCTATTGGCGATCGGCCCCAGACCTTCGACTACATCATTCTGTCTGGGGTGACTGGTTTTCTCAGCGATATTCAGGCAGCGCTGGTTAGGCTGCGTCCCTTTTGTCATCGCCGCACCCGAGTGATCTTGACCTTTCACAATTTTCTGTGGGAACCGATGCTGAAGCTGGCAGAGGCTATAGGGCAGCGTCGGCCCCAGCCGCCCTACAGCTGGCTGTCTATGGATGATGTTGCCAATCTGCTGCTGATTACAGGCTACCAGTCGCTTAAGCGAGGCCGTCGGCTGCTGCTGCCTAAGCAAGTTCCTGGCCTTTCCAATCTGCTCAACCGCTACTTGGCCCCGCTGCCATTTTTCAAGCATTTTTGTCTCACTAACTACATTGTGGCTAAGGTGCAGCCCGTCCCCGTGCAGACACCCCTTACTTGCTCAGTGATCGTTCCGGCCCGCAACGAAGCGGGGAATATTGCCGATGCGATCGCCCGGATGCCCCAGCTTGGCAGCAAGACAGAAGTTATCTTTGTTGAAGGCCACTCACGCGATCAAACCTGGCAGACAATTCAGGACGTTTCATCTGCCTACTGCGGCCCCCTAACGCTCAAAGCCTTTCAGCAAGCAGGTAAAGGTAAAGCAGACGCGGTTCGGCTGGGGTTCACGGCGGCAACCGGAGATATCTTGATGATTCTAGATGCCGACCTGAGCGTCCCCCCCGAAGACCTGCCCCACTTTTTTGATGTGATTGCTTCAGGCCAGGGAGAGTTTATCAACGGTTGTCGGCTAGTCTACCCCCGCTCGCGCAGGGCAATGCCGTTTTTGAACACGCTGGCCAACAAAATTTTTGCCCTGCTATTTTCATTTTTGCTAGATCAGCCGCTCAAAGATACCCTGTGTGGCACCAAAGTTCTCTGGCGTACAGACTACCAGCGCATTGCTGCCGGACGGCGTTACTTTGGCGACTTTGACCCGTTTGGTGACTTTGACCTGCTGTTTGGCGCAGCTAAGCTAAATTTGCAGACGGTCGAAGTCCCTATTCGCTACCAGGATAGATACTACGGCGCATCGAATATCGCCCACTTTAGAGAAGGGCTAGTGCTGTTGCGTATGTGCGCCTATGCCTCTCGTAAGCTAAAGTTTGTCCGCTAAGCGCTGCCGGATTCACTTTGCCTAAAATCACCCAAAAGTACTAAAGCAGAAACACCCTGAGCATCATGAATAAACACCTGCCATTCTAAGCTGCTATTGCGACAGGCATAGATGCACACCTGAGAAACTTACATAAGCATAACCTTTTACCTATCTAGATATAATCCTGGTTAAATTTAGATGAACTTGCCTTTAAGCAAACGTGTTTTAGATTACATAAATTTTATATTTGTGATTTGAAGTACGTTTTTTTGGGGTACTTCAGATTGCAAAAAAGGCAGATGCTTAACAGCTGATCTAAGTCGTGGTAGTCTACATTTCGACTGTTGTTTTTTGTATAAAATCGAGCTGGTGTGCAATTTTGTGCTTCTGTAGCTGAAATCCTCAGATCTTAATGTTTGCTTTAATCTGAAGTTGTTCTTCATGGCTTACGATTACGTAGCCAATGCGAAGTTTAGCTTTGGTAAGTGTGGTTCTTGAGCTAGTTTGGTCTGGCTGATTCCTAAATGATTTCAGGCCAATTTTTGGATGATTAATTTCTTTTTAACCGCAGGGTGCGCTGGCATTTTTTGCCCCAAATTTTGCTGATACGTCGCTTTGCTCTAAAAAGTATTACTGGTTTTCTTAAAATGTGGTGTTCAAGAGGAGTTAACCTCTCTATGCAGAGGATCAGTATTGCCTGTAAGGCAATTGGAATTGGACTTATTTTTAGCTGTAGATTAGATAGCTATGCCTCCGCCTCTGAGCTATCCGCTAAAATTGACCCTAACAAGTCAGGTGATCAAACCATTTGCCAGCAGCTGGCGCTACCGCTAGACAGTAGTTTGAGCGGCCAATCGACTGCACTCCTGCCAGAGCTAGCTAACTGTGGGGGTAGCTATCAGGCTCAGGCTCAGCCTCCCACAGAACGTTTTCCTCAGCCGCTGCCCGATCTCAATCCTGTGCCACCGGGCCAGGAGCCAGTTGCACCCAGTTTAGAGCCAGAGCCACCTCCAGAAGAGGTTCCGGCAGAAGAGGTTCCGACAGAGGTATTTGTCGAGAGCATTCAGGTTACTGGCAGCACCGTCTTTGATCAGGCCGATCTAGCCGCAGTCTTATCTCCTTTTGAGGGGCGATCGCTGACACCTGAGCAGCTAGCCCAGGCCGTTGAGGCAGTCACTCAGCTCTACGTAGCCCAGGGCTACATTACTAGCAGAGCCACGCTGCCAGAACAGGTGATCGCTGATGGCAGCGTTGAGATTGAAGTGATTGAGGGCGAGCTGGAGACAATTGTGGTTGAGGGCAACCAAAACCTAGGCGATCGCTACATTCGCGATCGCATTGCCCTAGCAGCAGGTAAGCCCCTAAACCAGATTGCCTTAGAAGAGCAGCTACGCCTACTGCAGCTCGATCCGGCTATCGAGACAGTTGAGGCCAGTTTGCAACCCGGCAGCGGAATTGGCCAAAACGTTTTGAACGTGCGGGTACAAGAGTCAAATCCGCTAGTCGCTCAGTTTAGCTTCGACAACTTTTCGCCCGACAGCGTCGGCTCTGAGCGGCTAGGCGCTGAAGTTAGCTACCTGAGTCCGCTTGGAATTGGCGATCAGGTTTTTGCCTCCGCCTATATCTCAACCACAGGCGGATCAGAGGTTTATGAAATCGGCTACCGAGTACCGCTCAACGCCCTAAATGGCACCCTGCAGCTCAGGTTTGTTCCTAGCAGCTTTGAAATCACCGACTCATCGGCTAATTTCGGACTGGACATCAAAGGAGACGCCGATGTTTATGACGTCAGCTTTCGGCAGCCGCTGATTCGCTCCCTGCGAGAAGAGTTAGCCCTGTCGCTAGGCTTTCGGCGACGAGAAGGGCAAACCCTAATCAGCGATATTGTGTTTGACTCCAGCCGCACCAGCATATTGCAGTTTGGCCAAGATTATCTCAGGCGAGATGCCACCGGTGCTTGGGCGCTGCGATCGCAGTTTAATATTGGCACTGATCTGTTTGGGGTCACTCAGCGATCGGGGGATCAGCCTGACGGCGACTTTCTGAGCTGGGTAGGGCAGGTGCAGCGCATCGAGATCTTAAACGACAGACACACGCTGATTGTCCAGGGAGACCTGCAGCTGTCGGGCGATCCGCTGCTGCCCTCAGAGCAGTTTATTGTCGGTGGCGGTCAGTCTCTGCGCGGCTACGAGCAAAATAGCCTGTTTGGGGACAGTGGCTTCCGGCTGTCTATAGAAGATCGCATCACCCTTGAAGCTAACGCCTTGGGGCAACCCAGGCTACAGGTCGCTCCCTTTCTAGATATGGGAGCGGTTTGGAATAACGAATCCGGTCAGACCGGGCGCAATGAAGACTTCCTGGTAGGTTTAGGCACAGGGCTAATCTGGCAGCCGCTACCCGGACTTAATATGCGGCTCGATCTGGCTGTTCCCTTAGTCTCTGACGGTAACGAGCAAGGCTTTTTCTTTAACATCACCTACCGCCCTTAAACGCCTTGTGTAACTGAGATCGCCTGTGTTGTGATTCCGCAAACACGCTGAAATGAGGCGCACTAAAGCGATCGCTGGTGCGCCTCAAACCTCTTGGGGCTAGAGCGAGCATAGCTTGCTTTTTGCTAGTCAACCTGGCAAAAAGCATGGGTTACGCGATCGCTAATTTAGCCTACAAACAATCAGGCATTTCTACTTACCGTACTTTAACCAGCTTGACGACGAACCCAACCGTTGACTGTGAAGCGGCTGTCTGCAAACGCCTCAGAAGGACAGCGAATGGGCAGCACCTCATGCAGGCAGCGGCTCGGGAAGAAGACAATACTATTGTTGCGAGGCTCTACAACTTTGTAACCGCCTGATTTTACGTAAGCGTTGTTCTCAATTTTGGTGTCGTAGATCAGCAGCTCTCCGCCACCAAAGGGTTTAGGCTCACGGTGAAAGTAGTAAACATAGGTGAGCACCCGAGTTAGGGTTTGGGGAGTACCGCCGCCGTCGTTGTGAATTTTGTAGTAGTCTCCGTCATTATGGGTTGTGAGCTGGGCCTCAATGGTGTCTGGGGCGAAGGGTTCTAGCCTAAGCTTTGAGAGCACATCGGGTAAGCAAGTACGAATGCGCTCTCGAATCTGCTCAGAAAAATCAGGAAACTGGTAGAGTGCCCGAGAACGCCGATGTTCAGCCGCGCTGGTCATGGTCGTGGTGGTGGCAAAGGACGACTCGTGCTCAATGGAGTACTGCAGCAACTGCTGATGCTCTGTGGGGCTGAGAAATGCTTCAATCTGCAGGTAGCTGGCCGACCACTCTAGATCTTGGGGCTTTGCGATCGCCTGAGATGTCCCCAACGGCTTGGTTCCAGCCTCGCTAGCATCCTCTTCAGAGTCTGGGGTGTCTTCTAGCTGCAAAATCATCGGCGGCTCTGTGACAATACCCACTAGGTGGCTACTGGGAAAGCAAAGGCTGGCTCTGTTTTGCTCTACAGGTATTTGAAAAAGCCCCTTCACCTCTGAGCCATTGCCGTGAGAGTAGCTAATGACGCTGCCCACCAGGCTACGAAGCGTCGGATCATTAGCCTGCATATTTAGAGTGTACCGGTGGCCCCCGCTCAGCAAAATTGAGACTTTTACCTGTTGAGCAGAAGGCTGCTGTCGTGCCGATGACGTTGATGACATGGATGTGCTATCAGTAATGTGCGATCGGTAATGTGCTATTTCTTAGAAGACAAAATGTCCCGAGTCGAGCCTAACAGCAATCTCTTTCAATAGCAATCGTAGTCAAGGCAGACTAGATGGCTAGGTGCGGGCCATTTGCCGCTGTCGCTGTTTAATCATTAGCAGTACCCATCGTTTCCAGGTAGCAAAAGCGACGTCGTTGAGTTCTGTTTGCTGCCAGGAAGAACGGGAAACAACACGCTCAAACCAGGCAGCGATCGCGGCATACTCCAACCACTTGACGCCTAGCCGCTGCATCAGGGGCAAAGCCGTCCCGACGGTGATATCTGCTAGAGACAGTCCCTCACCCCCAAAAAAGGCCAACTCTCCTAGCTGTTCGTTCAAAAAGCTCAGTATCGTAGACACCTGCTGCGAGACTGGATCGTTTAAGGTTTTATCTGGGGTCTTATCTGGGATCTCATCTGGGCTTTTATCTGGGGTTGAAGTGTCGCTGGCTAAAACTAAGGCTGGCAGCTTGGTGGTTAGCTCATTGACGGTTACCATCTGCACCATGCGTACTTGGGCGATCGCCGCTGGGTTCTGAGGCATCAGCGCTGTTGCCGGATATCTAGCCTCCAGGTAGTCCAAAATTGCCAGCGACTCTAAAATACGCAGACTGCCATCGACGACAACGGGCACATGATGAAAGGGATTCAGCGCTAAAAATTCAGGCTTGAGCTGTTCGCCTGTGAGATTGACAACGACAGGCTCAAAGGGAATAGCTTTTTCTAATAAAGCAATCCACACTCGGCGGGATATGGGCGATAGCGGATGGTAGTAAAGTGTCAGCATTTAATCTCCTAATGCAGCAGATTTTTGTCTGTGTCCGCAAACCTAACAGATCTATATCAATTCCAACTCATTTTAGAGAATGTCTAGCTTGGAAGCCTTGCAGCTTAAAGATTTGAGCAAAGTCAATCTCTAGGATCAGATCAGATTAGTATGTATCTATACAAATAACCAGCTATAAAACATCAGTAAAACTAGCCGCTGACTGAGTCAGCGGCAGTCTCTCAATTAGAGGACAAATGTCGCCCGGCTGAGGACGAGGGCGATTAGCGGCCCACCTGTCGCGGTATTGTTCTAGCTCAGACTTAAAAGCCGCCATCTCCTGAATCTGGGCCTCAAGCTGATGAATCTTCTCTTGCAAAAGCGACTGAACAAACTCACACGGCAGATCCCCACGCTGATGCACGTTGAGGACTTCACCAACATCTTCTAGAGAAAAGCCCAGAGACTGAGCCTTTTTAATAAACTGCACCTGCTGCACCGCTGCCAAAGGGTAGTAGCGATAGCCATTATCACCGCGCTCCGAGTGCAACAGACCTAGGCTTTCGTAATAGCGCAGTGCTCCTACAGCAATCCCCGTTTGCTTAGAAACTGCACCGATTTTCAAGCGTGCTGCGGCGACCATGGATCCATCCTTTGAAAAATCAACCTTTGGAAAACTAACTTTAGTCTAAACCCTTTAGCAAGCTATAGGGTCAGGGATAGCCTTCAAAAAATGAGGATTTGAAGGTTTCAGCAGCAGTTCCTTTATTTTTTCTATGCATCCATATTGGGAACAAACTGCTGATATATCGCAAGATAAATATTTGACTCAGGTAGAGATTTTTTCTTTCATAAATGCCTGTGGGGGGCATTGTAATTTTCAGGTGGGCGTTATTTGCTGGTGTTCTGGTTTCACATATCAGGCTCAACCTATAAAAAATGCTTGGCAAACTGGATTAATCTAGCCTAGTGCTAATTTTTCTCTGACTGTTTCACAAATAACACTCATTACTCGAACGAGTCTTTAGAAAACGGTTTTTTACCAATTTTCCACTAAAGTAGACTGGAGTCACGGTAAATACTATGTCATTTCAGGGTATTTTCCCTACCAACATTTTGGGATGGGTGTTTCAACCTTGTTTCGCACTGCACATCCCTGATGGATTTTTGAGCTTGCCTATCAGTCTAGTAGGCTGAGCGATCGCAGCTGTGCTGATTTTTTTTTGCTAAGGCACGTGGAGTCAGTCTATGGCGATCGCACCGTATCTCTGATGGGCGTGTGCGCGGCATTTGTTTTTGCGGCGCAGATGATCAACTTTCCCATACCGGGCGGCACCTCGGGGCATTTAATGAGAGGAACGCTAGCGGGTGCCTTTCTAGGCTCGTGGGCGGGTTCACTGGTCGTGAGCGCCGTGTTTATCGTGCAGGCCGTGCTTTTTCAAGATGGGGGACTAAGTTGGGCAGTTTATGGTGCAGCCGTGGGTTGCCTGATTTTGCTGAGTCGTATTACCTGGCAGGTACTGATAAGAACATGCTATGACTGCTGTTGGGCTAGATTACAGCTATGCAGAAAGAACGGCGACTAACCTGTCCGGGGGCGAGAAAAAGCGAGTAGCGATCGCCGGATTGCTGGCTATGAATCCCCAAGTGCTGGTTTCAGACGAACCTTCTGCCCAGCTAGACCCCTACTCACGGCGACAGCTGATTAATCTCCTGCAAGGGCTACCACTGACTCAGCTTATTGCCACCCACAATTTATACTGAATCCTCTTTGGCTACCCCCGATTAGGCTGGGCAAACACCGTTTGCCCCTAGGCAAGTCACCTATCTTTGAATCGGGGTTATACGATTCGGATTTGGTATTAGACATGACTCTGGAGTTATGCGACTCTACTATTGTCCTCAGTCAGGGCAGTGTTGTTTTCTCTGGCCCAACGGAGCAAGTACTGGGCAACCCAAAATTTTTACATCAGCACTCGCTAAAGCCACCCCTGTGATACAGCCGCCCCTACTGCCAGATTGAACATGCGCCTCACAGGGTTGCCTAAAAGACCACTAAGCGCAGGCTACTGACCATACCAGTCTTTTTCCCACTGCGTCATCTGAGCAATTTCATCCTGCTGAGTTGCCAAAATGTTTTGAGCTATCTGACGAATTTCCGGGCGATCGCTGCTTTGTAATGCCTGCTCAGCCATAACCAAGGCACCTTCATGATGAGGAACCATAGCCTCGATAAAGCGCAGGTCAAACTCACTATCTGCTTCACCCAAATTGCCGTCCATTCTCATAGCCGCCTGCATTTCAGGGTTCATAGCCATTGTATGGCCCATACCAGCGTCATACATCACCAGTTCGCTACCAGCGTTGGGATACCAGTCCCGTCGCCACTGCTGCATTTGAGCAATCTCATCTTGCTGAGCAATGATGATAGCTGTCGCTAACTGCTGCATCTGATCTCGCTGGGAGTTCTGCTGTACTGCTTCAGCCATTGCGATCGCGCCTTGATGGTGCAAAATCATGCCGTCAATGAAGCGTAAGTCGAACTCTGCATCTTTGGGGCCAAGATTCATCAGTATCTCGTGGCTTGCCGCTGGTGTCTCTGCCACAGGTACCGCCTGGGACTCAGAGACCTGAGAAGATTTGGTGCAGCCCGTTAGCGCCGCAGGGACGGACAAGATACTAAACAGCAGCAGTAATGAAGACCATGTTTGTTTTAAACGCATACAGTAAAAGACGTCCTTCTTGAGTAAAGAGTTTAAGCAGATACCTGTCTGATAGTGTTGGATCTCTGACTGGCTCAAATAGCCTGCTTAGGCCAGTATGTGCTTAGAAAGTGAAATCCGAGTGAAATTGAAGATGAATATACGCTGCTGGGCGAAGCCTGGTGAGGGAGTGTTGTAAAAGTTTTTTACTCTGGGAGTGCACCTAGGCTAAAAATTTAGGCGAGCACTGCTCTGGTTTGTTGAAAGAAAAAACTATTCATGTTTTAATGGAAAGTACTTTACAAAAGTAACACGAATGGCTGCTCGAAAACTGATTGATATCGAGCAAGAAATCGAAGCTCTACAGAATCGGAGCCAGGCAATCCGCGAAGCAGGGTATCTACAAGGCGTGCGGTTGGAGAAGTCTCCTGCAGGCGGTACCGCTTCGCTGAGCGCCAAACAAGAAAGCCGCTATGGCCGTTTGCGGGCCGGACGGGGCAGGCTGCTTGACAACGGTAAGCGCTCTCAATATGTATCGCTGAGTCAGATTGATCATTTTGAAGTGCTAATCGATCGCGGCAGGCGGCTTAAAAAGATAGAGCAGCGGCTTGAAAAGCTCCAGCGCGATCGTACTCAAATTTTGACTCAGGCAGCGGCCTGGGGGCTGCTCGATAACGGCTAGGGATTCGTGTTACTTATTTATGGAAGCTGAGCTGCTGCTTCAGAAATGGACTGTAGCAGCTTTTCCATTTGCCGCAGATGCTTCTGTAGCTTTGGCGTCTCCCATACTTTTTGATTTGTGCGCAGTCGCTGGTAGCTGGCATGAATGCGATCGCGGATCTGTTTTTCAGGTTCTTCTGCCTTTTCTAGTAGCTGAGACCTAGCTTTGAGAGCCTGAATTTTGGTACGAATTTCTTGTTTGGTTAAGTCAGCCGTTACGGCTTCCTCTAGTAGCAAACTGAGGGCTTGTTCGCTGAGTCCAGCCTTGCGAATCGTGTCTGCCTTTGAAAAGCCAACCTTTCCCTGACGAACCGCCTCTAGTAGAGACTCTGGCATTTTTTGCAGGGCTGTCAGACGATTAGCAGCAAAGCTCTCTAGCGTCATGCTAAACTCAGCAAAGATAGCATCAATATCAGCGATCGCTTCTTTGCTGAGAATTCTGGAATTCTCAGCTTTGTCCTCGGTCATAACAGCAAGAATTTCTGTATTAGTGTATCGGTACCGCGATCGCAGATTTTTAATCTTAAACAGAATAGAAGGCAACCGATCGCGGCTGATTTTTAGCCTCAGGGCAATCAGAGCAATGATGCTGTCTGACTCTTCCACCAGGTTGAGGTCTTCGCGCATCAGATTGGCAACTAAGGCAATTTCTAGGGCTTCCTCATCGCTAAGTTCTTTGACCAAAGCCGGTAGCTGAGTTAGCCCCAGTTCCATAGCCGATCGCCAGCGACGCTCGCCTGAAATTATTTCCAGCTTACCGTCATCAGCCGGACGCACCAGGAGCGGTTCTTGAATGCCGACTTTTTGAATTGAGGTTTTTAGCTTATCTAGGGCTAAGCGATCAAAGTACTTGCGGGGCTGGGTCAGGCCGTCGGGCAGACGCAGGGCAATAAAATCTGCGGTGAGATATCTTTGCACTGAGCTTGAAATCGGCGTGTTTGCCAACGCTACTAGCTGGGATTTTAAAGCGTTGATTTCTTCATCTTTTTGAACAATTTGGGTTTCTAGCTGAGAGGTTTGAGCGGCGGCGAACATAGTACTGACGGGTCTGCTGCTGTGGCGTGCCATTGACGATTCCTTGCTGACTAACTTTGACTTGATAGCTTTTTCTGAATTACCCTGGCAATTTCTTTAAAGTTTTTGTTGGCTGCGTGAGCAGGTCGATAGGATTTTAAGGGTAGCCCAATGCTGGCAGCGTTGCCAATCTCGGCGGAATCCTTGATTAAGCTAAAGCAGTGAATCTTCATAGCTGCCAGCATGTCGGGTAGTGAAGGCGGATCTTGTGCAGTCTTCTCTCGGTTAGAAAGCCCCATATTGTCACGGTGCTGAGCGCGATCGCCTAGTCTTACCCGATTGGGGACAAAACCCATAATTTCAGGAGCAGGTTTTAAGCGCAATGTTCGAATCGAATCAAAAATCCACTCTAGCAGCTTGGCAGCCCCATCAATGTCTTTGTCATCTGGCTGAATCGGTATGAGCACATAGTTGGAAGCCGTTAAAGCGGCTGAATGCAGCATATCAATTGTGCCAGGACAGTCAAACAAAATAAAGTCATGGGGTAGCGGATAGTCTTCTAAATGATCGGCCAGGATATATGCCTTGCGATCCAGCAGCACCAGACGCTGCGCGGCTTCGGTCATGATCAATCCACCCAGGCAGACCTGCACGCGACTGGTTTTTTCACTCCAGCAGTTAAATAAAGGCCAGTTACCATCAAAATCTTTTTGAAAAACTCGGTTGAGAGTATCTTCTACGGGAGGATCGGGTAAGCCGCAAAAAAGCGTCAGCGAACCGTTAGGGTCTAAACCAAATAGGGCAACCGAATAGCCTTGGGCAGCAAGTTCGTATCCTACGTTGACAGTAAGGGTTGATTTACCGCTGCCGCCCGCGTTTGACATGACCGCAATTCTAAGTTGTTTTGGCATGAAGCGAGGCTGAGAATTCTGGAATTCTCAATTATCTTATCTAAGTTTGGACAGCTGAGCTATTTTTTTTTGAGTAAACTTAGCCATTGTGGTTATCGAGTTTGAGCATGACTGTTAGATCAAATAGCTTAAAGCACAGCGATTAAAACATAGCCATCAGATACGCTGCTATTTTGCTTGGTGCTCTTCACCTGAAGCTGCTTTTTTAATCTGATAGGAACGACAGGGGGTAGCTCATGTTTTTGGCAAAGCCTAAGATACCGCGATCGCGGTGTTGATAAACCAGCTGCTCCTGATTAAAAAGAAAGGTGCCGCCGCGCTGGGTCAGATGAGTAGCATCAGGGACGTAAGTTTTCCAGTGGCTGAGAACTTCGCTCATGTTGCGCAGCCGCAGGGTAGCCAGCTCAAACGGTCGCTGAAAGCCTTTGCCACCCGCAAACCTGAAAAACAAACCCTTCAAAGCGGGTAGCGGAGCTGCCCTGACGATTTCGTCGTCACTGATGAGCTGAGGAGCCTGGCGATCGCCTCGATATCCTCTCAAGACCTCTGCCAGCGTTCCCTGACTGCCCAAGCCTGCACACATTAGCAGCAGATTAGCCCAGGCTTTCTGAGTCTCTGAAAAACCTGGGAAATTGAGCTTTAGACCTGAATAGAGATCGAGCTGACGGTGTAGCTCAGCTTTGGGGTCAACAAAAAGACAGTCTGCAGGAAAGCCCGTATAGTCGCAAAACTTTTGGCCCGAGGCGCGATCGCCAATGCCCACGGCCCGAACTACAATATTTTTAGCCTTTAGTCGAGTAGCTTCTCGCTGTAGCCACCAGGCATACTCCAGGCTGTCAAAATCGCCTAGCTGCGGCCAAACAGCTACAAGCTGCCAGTCGGCTGATTCACAGTCAGCAAGCACTCTGACAACCTTGCCATCACCTACTCGCTGGCGCTGAGTTTGAATTAATGTTGTGTAAGTATCCATAGCGATCGCCTCCCCTACTGGTTTTTGTCCATCACCTGAGTTTCAAGCTGCGCTGCTGCAGCTTCTAGTTCTTGACCAAGCTGTTCGGCTGAAGGCAAATTACCCTGCAAAGCCGCTGGAAGCTCTTCACGCAGGCGGTAAGTAGAAACCCCAATCGGATTCTGCACGGTTTCTAAAGCAAATTCGACCACCGTTTTCTTTTTAGATCGGCAAAGGATAATACCGATAGTAGGCTGATCAACTTGATCTCTCAGCAGCTTATTGACAGCAGAAACATAAAAATTCATTTTCCAGAGTACTCTGGCTTAAACTCCGTTACTTTCAAATCGATTACCACGTAGCAGTGCAGTTTGAGATGGTAGAAAAGCAGATCAATAAAAAATTCGTCGCCCTCAACGTCTAGACGGTACTGGCTGCCCACAAAGGCAAAGCCAATACCCATTTCTAATAAAAAATCACGAATATGGTCAATGAGTCCGCGCTCTAAGTCTCGCTCCTGAGCGTTTTCAGCCAGAGATAAAAAATCAAAGCTGTAAGGATCTTTAATCAGCTGACGAGCCAGATCTGACTGAGGCAAAGGCAAAACCCGATCAAAATTTGTAACAGCTTCTCCTTGACGCTGATACAGATTGCTGTCAATCTGCATCGCCAAAATACTGCGACTCCAGCCGTTTTCAATGGTTTTTTGAACATACCACAGCCGCTGCTTAGTGTCTTTAACCGCGTCTAAAAGTTTGACATGATGGCCCCAAGGAATTTTGTGCAACAGCTGTTGCACTATTTCTTCACTAGCGTAGGCTTCCGCAAAAGTCCGCATGTAATTGAGGTTACGCGGCGAAAACCCAGACATCTGCGGAAACTCTCGGCGCAGATCCTGAGCCAGACGAGCGATCACTTTAGCTCCCCAGCCCTGCACTCGCTGCTGTTGCAAAATCTTCTGCCCGATCTGCCAGTACAGCAAAATAACTTCTTTGTTGAGTGCGGTCGCAGCCAGCACCTGCGATCGCCGGATTTTGCTTTTGAGATCGCCTAAAAAAGCGCTGTAGTTTTCTTCAGGAAGCAGAGATGATAAGTCTGGCATGTTTTTAGTTTAAGTCAAGGTTATGCGGATGCCTCTGCAAATAGAGTAGTTTATTCGTGTCACTTTATATACAAAAATTCAAAAGTAACATGAATAGACAATCTGTAAACAGATAATCTGCAAAGTGAGATTCTGCTCCAGCTTAGTGGCTAATTCACCTGTAGCTTCTCAGGGTTAATTTGAAACTGAATAGTTGCTGAGCGCTTTTTACCCGGCAGCTCTTGAGCGCCCAGAATGTACTCTTCGTGCCTGAGTTCTTCTACAGTGCGCCAAAAAATTTGGTTATTGCGGGAAGAGTTGCTGCCCAACAAATCTAGGTTCTTAAACAAATAGCGCTTAGAAATATTGAGATACTGTCCTTCATCTGGACGATCCCACTTCATGCGGCTGGCTAGGTAAATCAGCAGCTTGGTTTTGTAGTCATTTTTGGTATTGCTACCTAGCCGCTGGCTAATATCCATGTTGTTGGCAAACAAAACATAGTCTCCGGTGCGCCCTGGGCCTTCAAAAAATTCTAGCGACAGCGTGTAAGCATCAGCTAGCTCGTAGGTGTAGTCTGCGGCCTTGGCTAAATCAAAGTCACGGGGAACATTGTCAATTTCATAATCTCGAATTCGCAGAACGCTTTTGATCGTTACTTTCGCGCCCATGCTGTCTCCTTTTCGCAGAGACTGGGCAAAGACTAACTCAGTTCGGTGCAGGGCCACTAAGTCGCGGTGCAGCTGCGATCGCACCTTTGAGGCAAAGCCACCGTCCTTAGTACGGGTATAGCCCAGCGCTTCTAGCAGGTCATTAGAGCGAAAGCAAACTAAAGGCCCTTGGTCTTGCTGTGCTGCTAGACGATAAAGATACAGCACAATTGAAACTTGTCTAGCGTTAAGAAAGGTTAGCAGGGCCATGATCAGGCGCTGGATGCGACGGTCTTGAATCTTTTCTAAGCCGTTGCTAATACCTTGATCAATACAGGCATCTAATTCAAGACTGGTGTACTGGGCTTTGAGTTCTTCCCACTCTTCGTCAGAAAGATCTTCTAGCGGCACTCGGCGCGTTACCGCTAGCTCTGACTCATCCTTAGAATCGGCTTCAACCCGCATCTCCAAATAATAGCCATCGCCATCAGAGCGCAAAATGGGCAGCTGCACGTCTGGGTTTCTCAGAGAGGCACCTGCACGAGGCATAACTCTGAGAAGTTGACCATCGACTGGAAAGCTTCCTGGAGGTGTGTTTTTCTGACTGCTCAC
Organism: Leptolyngbyaceae cyanobacterium RM1_1_2; assembly: GCA_012032345.1. GTDB lineage: Bacteria > Cyanobacteriota > Cyanobacteriia > Phormidesmidales > Phormidesmidaceae > Sphaerothrix. The sequence goes on from JAAUQI010000001.1 coordinate 63,385, forward strand.
AGGTGTAATACCTAAAGATGCGATCGCTTTTATTTTAACCAAGAGCCAGCGCCTTAGACTGGCTAGAGCCACGCGAGAACCGCATGAGTTCCACAGCCTATAGTTTTAGCTCGCAAAATCTCAGTTTGATTTTTGGTTGACAAACCATCGTCTAGATTGTCTGGAAGTGAACTCTCCAGTTCACACCAGAAGTTTACTTTGGCGGATCAAGCGACCCCAACCGTCCTTTTTGAACAGCTTTAGCTTTGAGCCTGAAACTTACAATGCTTCTAAGCCCTAACGCAGAGCGTTTTGAGCAATACTACCCGTAACATCGGCATATATTTCATAACTTCTTTACAAACTTACCTGTAACGCCGGCGTATGTTTTTACGGGTACTCCCTGTAACGCCGGCGTATATTTTCACCTGTAACGCCGGCGTACAGGTTTTAGATCACCTGTAACGCCGGCGTATATTTTCACCTGTAACGCCGGCGTACAGGTTTTAGGCTTGTGAGAACACAGCCTTTGTAGAGCAATGGATTTTCTCTTCGGCCTGTAACGCCGGCGTATATTTTCACCTGTAACGCGACGTACAGGTTTTAGATCACCTGTAACGCCGGCGTATATTTTCACCTATAACGCCGGCGTATTGCTAGCCTGTAACGCCGGCGTATAACGGATTTTTGGCGCTTGAGGTCGGTCAAATTCGGTGCTAATCTTGCGCCATTCGTGTTTACTCAGAACGAATCTGCTAATTCTATGAGGGAATGTATTACGCTCATCACTGATTCAAAGCAGGCTCTAAAGAAATAAGAACCCTCTGCACACCTACCACAGTTCGCCAAGGGTTCCTATTTTTGAAACAGCTCTACCGAGGTAAAGCCTAGCCTTTTGCACTTATAAGCGTCTGCGCTCGCAGGCAGAAACTTATTCGGCCCAAGATTTTTATCTATGGGCGCAGATTTTTGTGGTTATAAGCACTCATCTATATGCCTCAAAATACTAGCAACTTCAGCAGCTTTTTAGCAAAGCACTTTTCGTTTTGTTATCGCTTAGGGATCGTCTTTTCACCTCAGTCTAGCCATGACGCAGGTATTTTTGACGTCAGGGGTGGTTTATCGCAGCGGTAACTACCAAAACTTTTGAGTATGTTCGGGAGCCAGAAGAAGCTTTTTTCTCGCTCTTTCCGCATCGCTATGACTACATATTTGCCGATCACACTCTTTCAGACAGCTCTCCTCAATGGCAAACAGAGCGCCGTCATCCGCTCAGCGATCGCCTGTTACATCAGGGTAGTTACCTGTTTGGGGTTCGCTTTAGCTCCCAAACTTGCTACTGTCTGCTAGATATTGATATCACCAGTCCTTATCACCCCAGCCGCGATCCGCTGGCGATCGCCCAACTTGTCAGTGCCCTAGAGCCCCTGGGATTAGTTTCTTATATTGCCTGCATGTCTTCCTACAGCGGTGGTCTGCATCTTTATTTTCCCTTTGATCAAGCCCAAACATCCTGGCAGCTTGCGGCTGCTATCAACGCCCTGCTGGAGAACTCGGGGTTTCAGCCTCGACCGGGTCAGCTTGAGATTTTTCCTAACCCTAAGCTTTATGTGACTGCTGGCGCTCCTAAGCTGTTTAGTGCTCACCGTCTGCCGCTGCAGAAAGGCTCTTATTTGCTTAACGGCAGTTTTGAACCCGTTTGGTCGAGTCGGTCAGAATTTGTGCGGCAGTGGCACTGCTGCCAGCAGCATAATGTTGTCAGCCGCCGCACAGTCGCTCGTGTTGTTAGACAGGCCCAGCGACGCTGCTACCAGGTTTCAAGTAAAGCCGATAAGTTCCTCAACGATCTCAACGCCGAGATTGAGCTGGGCTGGACTGACACAGGTCAAACTAACTATCTGCTAGGACGAATCACAATGCGCTGCTACATCTTCCACCATGTCTTGCAGGGAGGAGAGCCGTTACAAGGCCAGCAGCTGATTGATCAAATAGTTGCGATCGCCAAGGCGCTACCGGGCTACCGACAGTGGTGCCAGCATCAGTTTGAGATTGAAAAACGGGCGGCTGAATGGGCCTGCTGCATTGAGAACAGTCGCTACTTCCCCTACGGTGCTCAGCAGGGCAAATATAAGGCAAAGCAGACATTAGCCGCTGATGAAATCAGTAAAACGGCGTCAACTCTTACCTGGAACCAGCGACAAATTCAGGCGGTTCGTCAAAAAATACAGGCTGCGATCAGCGATTTGCTAGCTAAGCAAAACCTGCCGGAAAAAGCGACTGCTCGGTTTAAGTGTTTAGCTGGCTACGGCATTGGCGGCAGCTCCCTCTATCGACACACAGATCTCTGGCACCCTAGCTTTTGGACTCCCCCCCAGCTAACCCAAACTGCTTCAGTTAAAAAAGACGGCTGTTTAGACCGCGCTGAGGGCGCATCTAAACAGCCAGATCTTGTAAGCTTATTACCTGCTACAGCTCGTAATGTTTTGCAGGCCAAAGACTGTGGCGATCGCCCTCCAGTCCAAAACACAGCCTCAGGGGCCTCAGGGCGTAATTCTGCCCTTGCCCAGACTTCAGCTCAGCTCGGGCATCTGCTTCAGAATTTACAGCACCAGTCTCAAGCCCGACGCCAGCAGTTTCAGAGCTACCAGCAGTCTCATCAAGAACAGAAGCGGGTGCGGCAGCAGCGCCAGTGGGCTGAGCGGATGCAGGACTATCTGCACTCAGACGACCCGATTTTGCTAGGAGAAGCTCTAGACTGGGCGATCGCGTCCTCTACCCGGCTAGAGCAGGTCAGCCGTAGGCTACAGGCTTTCTGCACTCAGGCTGACGCTGATAGCCTATCGCTCTTGGCCGATATTTTCAGCCAGCTGCTGCGGCTGCGCTGGACGCCTGAGCAAATCAAAAGAGATTTGAGCCAGCAGGTAGGTAAAACCGCGATCGCACATCTGAGCACAGCGGAAAGGCAAGTATGGCTAAACTGGCTGACTCAGCAGAGCGAACCCCCATGATGCGGGGCGGCTGACCTAGCAGGATAGCTGGGTATACGAATAATTCTCATCAATCAGACCGATGGCTATACAGCGTTTTTCAGTCTGCTGAGGTGTAAATCTGGAGTTAAAACCTCTGCGTCTCGAAGAGGAAGAGCAGGTGTACTCACCACTTTTGGAAACGCTGTAGGCATTAGCGATTAATACCTTCGTGATGCAGCTTTTGACAGTTAGGACACAGCGCAAAAACTGTAAATTGACAGTCTGCTATGGCAAATCCTCGGTTTTCGGCTTCCCTAACGCTCACCGCAGTCACCAGGTCTTCCTCAAACTCCTGAACTGTTCCACACTGAACACAAACTAAGTGATGATGCGGGTGTACAAAAGGAGTACTTAGCTCGTAATACTTTTTCCCTTCAGCCAATCCTATTTCTCTCAGAATTTGTAGATTAACCATGAGATGTATTGCTCTATAGATTGTAGAGATACTAATGTTTTCTCTCTGTTCCGAAAGCTGTTGATATATTGCTTCTGCACTCAGATGATGGCCGACTGAAGAATTCTTGAAGACTTCTAGTATCTTTTGACGCTGGCCTGTAAAGCGCAGTCCTTCTCGATTGAGAAGCGATCTGAAAATTTCAGGGTGCTGAAATACGGTAGATTCAGGTTCGCTAATTTCCATTGCATCGGATCATCGCTGAGAAAGCTATTGAAAAACGTTTTCAGTACGGGTTGAAGAGGTTGTTGACGATTGTTTTCGATATAGAAGAAAGATTTTTTAAGATTGATTAGTTTTCAAAATTTATCACCCAGATAAATCTGTGGTCAAAATCCAAAAATAGCGATAAGGTGATCGAATAGACCACAGAGTTAGAGCAATCTCGTTTGACGTTACTGGAGAAAAAAGCTATGCCTACGACTGAGACTCTTTTGCAAATTTATGGTGAAGTCGCTAATAACTCAGTTCTGCTGGAAAGATCAGTAACAGAGCCAATCGTAGAGGGTCTTGGGGCTGCTTATGCTAGCTTCATGGGCCTCTATTTGCAGTATCAAAAGCACCATTTTGTGGTCGAAGGCTCTGAGTACTATATGCTTCATCAGTATTTCTCAGAAAGTTACGAAGAAGTACAAGAGCATGCCCATGAAGTTGGAGAAAGACTGCATGGGCTAGGAGGTATTCCAGCGTTGACTTTTGGCAAACTGGCGGAACTCTGCTGCTTTGAACAAGAGTCGAATGATACTTATCGCTGTCGTTTGATGGTTGAACACGATCTTAGGGCTGAGCAGTCTCTAATTGAAATGATTCGGCGCTTGGCAAGTCAGGCAGAGAGTTTGGGCGATCGCGCTACTCGATACCTGTATGAACAAATTTTGCTGAAGACTGAAGAACGCGCTTATCATCTTGAGCATTTCCTGACGCGAGATAGTCTCAAGCTAAACTGGTAAACTGAGTTCTGCAATATTTAACTCTCGACTCCGCGTTCTTTTGAGCAGAATGCGGAGTTTTCACCCAGACATTCCTGCTGTTCAAACAAGAGTGACTTGGCAGTGCTTTGATTAACGTGATTGAATATTCTGCCTGAGGGCAAAACCCGCAGGTTAGGCCCTTGTTGGCAAGCTTTCATGCAGCCAGTTGACTCCACAGAGATATGTTGAAAATCAGGATTAGCCTCTATTTGTGCCTGCAGACTGCGCCAAATATCGCTACTACCCTGCCTATAGCACTTGCCTTTAGAGCAAACTTGAATGCAGACATTCATGTTTTTGAAGGGGCCAAAGCACTGCTGAACTGGAGTAGTTTGATCTACCCGTTGCAGTTTTAATACCTCGGCTGCAGCCAAAGGTAAGATATTGATGGCTCTCCAGCTCCCGGCTTCAGAACAAGCCCAAATCTGAACGAAATCACCAGGAGCTAACTCTCGAACCAGCATGGGTTGCAAATACTTCGGTAATTCGATGGTGTATTCCTGCCCGCCTGAGCGTAGTACAAATCCCTTCAGCTTACCCTTGTACGAACGAAAGACGCTGATAAACTGCCCTTTGAGGACGTGATTTTGGGAAAGCAAACTTCGAGTCCCTGGCGCTGATGCGATTTCGTCTATCGGTATCATTGTGTGTATGTTTTCTCCCAGCAGCGTTTTAAGTGTTCTATCGAGCTGACAGAGGGCAACGTAAGCTGTTTGATTACACTCCACACTTGAATAGCTGCTGTTGCGGTCTCAACTCTGACTTGTAAGGGCTGTCCACAAGTACACTGGCAGGGTATTGACAATTCTTGCAGGCGTTTGAACACGTTCCAACGCTCGATGCGATCAATTTCAAGGGTCGTAACCGGGCTGATTTCTGTAGCATCCATAGAGTTAAGTTCAAATGCTGATCTGAAAGTTCTCGAAAGCAATTGTTACTGAGAATGGTTCTGAACTAATGGGCAACCATGATTTTACTAGCGCAGACGACATGAACTCTGAAAGCACCTCAAAGTTATGAGGATAAAGCTTTTGAGTACTTTGGTGACTGGCAGAGCGTAGCCCAGGCTTATTGTTAGTGAGTTTTAATAAGAACAAGATAATCAATTTTAGAAGTTAATGCAATACATTTTCATTAAGCGAAAAATACCGATACCCGTTCTCGGTTTTGAGTACATCGACCTGAGCGCTCTGAGTCAGCCTTAGCCCAATGGGTCAATTTTGAGTTTTGGAAATCTTACCAGCAGGTGTTTAGTTTGTTATCAGCTCACTCAGCAGTCTCAGGAGGGCGTCGTGATCGATCGGCTTGACCATGTGGGCATCAAAGCCGGCCTCTTGAGACTGGCGGCGATCTTCTTCTTGTCCCCATCCGGTCAGAGCCACCAGCACCATGTTTTGGCCCCAAGGCTGCTCTCGGATTTTACGCGCTACTTCATAGCCGTTGAGCTGCGGCAGGCCGATGTCAAGCAGCCGACGTCGGGCCGAAATGTGGCTGCTGCCTGTACCGCTGCTAGACCGTCATGGACAGTGTGCGTCTCATCCCCCGTCAGCTCAAACAGGAGCGACAGCGACAGGGCTGAGTCCCGGTTATCATCTACGATTAGAATGCGGCGAGCGATCGCGGTTGATGACTTGTCTGCTAGCGGCTCTGGCTGCGGCGGTAGCGGCTCAGCCGTTGTTGGCAATCGCACGGTAAACTCGCTGCCCTGCCCCAGACCTGGGCTAGACGCCTCTACGGAGCCGCCGTGTAGCTCAACTAAGCGCTGCACTAGGGTCAGACCGATACCCAGTCCGCCCTGCGATCGCTCTATCGACTGATCAACCTGTGTAAACAGGCTAAAAATATTGGGCAGCATCTCTGCTGAGATTCCTACACCTGTATCCTGCACTGATATCACTACTTCGCTACCCTGTTGTTGAGCCGTCAGGGTGATTCGTTCCCCCGGTTCACTATACTTGCTGGCGTTATTCATGAGATTACTGAATACCTGAGCTAGCCGAGCCTGGTCGGCATATAGGTACACAGGCTGTGGGGGCAGTGTCACCGTTAGATCCTGCTGAGCAGATTCGATCACAGGGTGACTGGTCTCGACCGCCTGATCAATAATTGAGGCCAGTTCAACGCGATCTCGGCGGAGATTAATCTTGCCCTGGCTAATACGACTCACATCTAGCAGATCGTCTACTAGGCGCACCATCTGCACAAGCTGCCGCTCCATCATCGCTCGGGCCTGCTCCACAGCCCTGCCGTCATCAGCCGCCAACCGCATCACCTGGAGGCCGTTGCGAATAGGAGCCAGTGGATTTCGCAGTTCGTGAGCCAAAGTCGCCAAAAACTCGTCTTTGCGGTGGTCAGCCTCAGACAGATCTGCTGCTAGCTGGCGCAGATTTGTTTCAAGCTGTCGCTGTTCGGTGACGTCCTGACTAATGGTGGCTAAACCCACTGTTTGTCCGCTAGTATCGGTTAGAGTCGTTACCTTGTACACCATCCAGATAGCTGCTCCAGTTTTGAGATGGCGAAAGCGAACCTCAGTCGTACCGCTGCCCTGCGCTAAAACAGACGGCAGAAACTCATTGACGATCCTGTCTTGGTCTTCTGGGAAGAAAAGCGCGCTGATATTAATTTGACAGGCAGCTTCTAAACTGTCTAGACCAACCTTGCTCAGTGCAGCCGGATTCGCATAAAAGGGGACACCCGCTAGGTCAAACATACCGATGAAATCGGCGCTGTTGTTAGCTAACCAAACAAATTTCTGTCTGTCTGCTTCCAGCTGCTTTGCCTCCTCAATGTCTGTACAGGTGCCAAACCACTTGACAATTTCTCCGGCCTCGTCACGCACAGGCAGGGCTCGACCCAAAAACCAGCGGTATTCGCCATTTTTTGAGCGGAAGCGATATTCAATCTCATAGTCTTCACCCGTGCGCAGAGAATGACTCCAGCGATCGACGGCTAGCTGCTGGTCGTCGGGGTGGAGCGGTGCGTTCCAGCCGTAGCCGAGGCAATCTGCGGGGGTGCAGCCAATGTAGTTATACCAGCGCTGGTTATAGTACTCGTGATAGCCGTCGGGTCGGGTGACCCAGACCATCTGCGGCATGGCATCGGCAATCTGACGAAACCGGGCCTCACTCTCCTGCAGCTGCTTCTCAACTTGCCGTCGGGCGCTCACGTCCCGAAACACCAGCACGCAGCCTACAACCTCGTTTACCTGTCTGCGAATAGGGGCGGCGCTATCATCAATGGGTCGCGCTGTACCATCTCTGGCAATTAGGAGGGTATGGTTTGCCAAACCCACAATCACTCCTTTCTCTAAGGCCCGTATCGCCGGGTTGGTAACAGGCTGACGAGTGTCTTCGTTGACTATCTGAAAGACGACATCGAGGGGTTTTCCTATGGCTTCGTTGTTTTTCCAGCCGGTTAGCAGCTCAGCTATAGCGTTGAGGTTAGTAATGCGGCCAGCAGCGTCTGTGGTGATTACCCCGTCGCCAATGCTGGCCAGGGTTGCCCTCAGCTGGCTTGCTTGCTCAGCAATGACCGCAGCTGCGCTATCTCGGGCATCTAGATGCCGCCGCAGCAGCAAGATAAGTGCTGCCAACGCCGCCAACGCTGACAGTCCAGAGATCGCGCCGCTGACGAGTGCAATTTGATAAGTCTGCTTGGATCGGCGCGAAAGAATCTGCAGAAGACCGCGTTCATGCTGAATCATCGCGCCAATCACATTCTGCAGAGCGTCCATCTCTTGCTTACCCCGGTCAGATAAAACGACCTGCTGAGCGGCCTCAAAACCGCTGTTCTGTCTTAGGGCGATGGTTTCTTCGAGTTCGCTCAGTTTAGCGTCAATGCGATCGCGTACTTGGGGCAAACGCGCCTGTCGTTGGGGGTTATCCGCAGTGAGCTGCTCTAGGTCTTCTAGCTGCTGATTGAGTGTGGCGATCGCCCCCTTGTATGGCTCCAGATAAACAGTTTCGCCCGTAATGATAAAACCCCGCTGTCCCGTCTCGGCATCTTTTACCAGTGACAAGATGTTCTTGAGGCTATGATGACTTTGTGCGTGTGCGCTACCCACTTAGCATCGTTGTTTAGCTGCTGGGTGTTGTGAAACGTCATGATTACGTTAACTACCAGCAAAGCTACCGCTGTAACCGCCCCGACAGCCAGCCATAACGAAGTCTGCTGTCTGACAGTCTCCCCCTCTGGGTGTGACTTTGTGGAGTGCTCTGTCGGGCGTATGCTCATGCAAATCTACAAGGACTGCAGTTTACAGCTCATTGTATCTTCAAAAGCCTGTAACAGTGGTGAACCCAGCACTTCTCCCGTACTGATAGCTTAAAAATTACCTGGCCGGTTAAAACAGCTAGCAAGATGGTATTAAACTGTAAAACTCAAACGGCACGACGTCTAATCCGTATACAGAGTATCAGTTTTAACAGGTCAAACAGAATTACTCTGCTGGCAGAACGTGATCCCAAGCGCTAAGCTTATTTTTTGTTCAAGGTTTATAAACGTTTACGGGAGACAGCGGTGAAGAAACCTGATTTTTTGTAGTAGGTGCTCCTAAGTGCGGCACTACGGCGATGTGTCGCTACCTGGATCAGCATCCATCAGCTTATATCTGCAAACCCAAAGAGCCCCATTTCTTTGGCTCACTTCCTGGTGAGCATACTTCTGCGAACAATCTTCAGGAATACCTAGCTCTGTTTGAGCCAGCGGGCGATCGCCTAGCCGGAGATGGCTCTACTTCTTACCTGTTTACTGAGTCAGCGGCATCTGAAATTTTTGAGTTCAACCCCCAGGCAAAAATCATCATCATGCTGCGCGAACCCGTTGATCTGCTACATGCCTGGCACAGCGAGATGGTTTACATGAATTATGAAAACGCTGATGACTTTGGCCAAGCCCTACAGCTAGAACCAGAACGCCGCTCGGGTAAGCGCATCCCCCAGCGCTGCCGCAGTTCACGATTTCTCTACTACAGCGAAATAGTCAAATTTTCAAAGCACGTTCATAGATACCAAACCCTCTTTGGCAGAGATAGGGTACACATCATTATTTTTGATGACTTTAAGCAAGACAATCGCGGTGCTGTACAAAAAACTCTGGAGTTTCTTGAGCTTGATCCCAATTTGGAAATTCAGTTTGATGTGATTAACCCCAACAAAGTTGTCGTCAACAAAACCCTTTACAAACTGCTACCGGGCAACCTTAAACGGCTGCGAAGCCTTTGTCAAAATCTATTGCCAACATCACTATTCAAACCTCTGCTCTATTCATACACACAATATAAAAAGATAATTGTTGAATCTAGTACTCAAACCGCCCCTCGCCCTCCTCTAGCTCCAGCTTTGAAGCAGCACTTAAAGCAAGAGTTCGCCCCAGAAATCAAAAATCTAAGCGATCTACTTGAGCGCGATCTGAGCTGTTGGGAATCTTAGCTGTCGCTAACTAACTTAGAAATTACAGCAATCCCAATCAAATTGAAACGTTCTTAAAAGAGATATCACTCATAGACAGAACACCCGTCAACTGCGATCGCCCGATAGAATTTTTCAGTATTAACCATTGAATAATCATGCTGTATCGATAGCCTTCCTAGCGTTGTGGCTTTTTCTCCATCAAAAAAACTCTGTCGTTGTTTCAGCAACAAAAAAACCGAGCCGTTCATAGAAACTTTTTGCCGGGTTAACCACAATAACGCGCAGGCGAACCGGAATCCTAGACTGCAACGCCTCTAAAATCAGGTTGTTAAGCAAGGCTGTCCCGATACCCATCCGCTGATATTCAGGTGTATCCGTTTATCCATTCTCAGAACCTGCTCTTTAATGCAAATTAATGCAAATTTGAGCGGATTTTTCTTGCCTGCTCACAACTGTAGTCAAACAGAGGTTAAGGCATGGGGATTGAATTTGGCCGAGAGACTTGCGGCAGTCTGCCTGTGGCAGAATCGCGGGAATGGCTGGTCACCAACGGTATTGGCGGCTATGCCTCGGGCACGGTCGCGGGGCTGCTGACCCGGTGCTATCACGGGCTGCTGCTGGCCGCCCTCAAGCCCCCCTTGGGCCGCACGCTGCTGCTGACCAAGCTGGAGGAAGGGGTTGCCTACGGCGGCCAAACCTGGGCGCTCTCGGCTAATCGCTGGGCCGATGGCACGGTGAATCCCCTGGGATATCAGCAGATTGAGCGGTTTTCTCTAGCGGGGACAACGCCAGTTTGGCAATTTGTGTTTAGCGATGCTCAATTGGAAAAACGCATCTGGATGCAGCCCGGAGTTAACACTACCTATGTGCAATATCGGCTGCACCGCGCCACCGCGCCGCTGCAGCTAACCCTGTCTGCCCTAGTCAACTACCGCGACCATCACGGCAACACCCAGGGCAGCGGCTGGCAGATGGGGGTTGAAGCGATCGCCCGTGGGATTCAAATTGTCGCCTATCCTGGGGCCACCCCGTTTTACCTGTTCAGCGATCGCGCCGAGGCTACTCTGTCTCACACCTGGTACACCAGCTTTGATCTGGCGGTAGAGCGCACTCGCGGCCTGCGCGACCGTGAAGACCACCTCCAGGCCGCTACCTTTACCGCTACGCTCCATCCGGGTGAATCCCTGACGCTAGCGGCCAGCACCGAAAAACAGCTAGATTTATTGGGTGAAAGCGCCTTTCAGCTCAGGTCGGCCCATGAGCAAAGGCTGCTCAAGCGGTTTGCTAGCAGCCGTCCCCCTGATGCTGCCCTGCCCCCCGACTGGATTAACCAGCTAGCACTAGCCGCCGACCAGTTCATTGTCTCCCGCACGGCCCAGCCTGCTGATCCAGCGCCAGCCGAGCCAGCCGAGCCAGGCGAAGATGGGGGCAAAACCGTCATTGCCGGATATCACTGGTTTGGCGACTGGGGCCGCGACACCATGATCAGCCTGCCGGGGCTGACGCTGGCCACAGGACGGCCTGAAGTAGCGCGATCGATTCTGCGTACCTTTGCCAAATACGTAGATCAAGGTATGCTGCCCAACGTGTTTCCTGAGGCCGGAGAAATACCAGAGTACAACACCGTAGACGCCAACCTGTGGTACTTCGAGGCCATCCGCCAGTACTACAGTGCCACCGAGGATAAGGAACTGCTGGGTGAGCTGTTTCCGGTGCTGGCAGAGATGATCGACTGGCACTGCCGGGGCACGCGCTACCAGATTCACCTCGACCCGGCAGATGGCCTGCTCTATGCAGGCGAAGCCGGAGTACAGCTCACCTGGATGGATGCTAAAATTGGCGATTTGGTGATTACCCCCCGCACTGGCAAACCTGTCGAGGTCAATGCTCTCTGGTACAACGCCCTGCGAACCCTGGCAAAATTTGCTCGTCAGCTTGGCAAACCCCACCAAGACTACGAGGCGATTGCCGATCGCACCCTAGCCAGCTTTTCTCGCTTTTGGCATGAGGCAGCGGGCTACTGCTACGACGTCCTCGACACCCCTACAGGAGACGATGCTGCGCTGCGACCCAACCAGATCTTTGCTGTATCCCTGCCAGAAAGTCCCCTCACTCCGGCTCAGCAGCAAAAAGTGGTAGAGGCTTGCGGACGACTGCTGCTGACTTCTCACGGCCTGCGATCGCTGTCTCCCCAAGATCCTCACTACATCGGCCACTATGGCGGTACCCGGTTTGAACGGGACAGCGCCTACCATCAGGGCACCGTCTGGGGCTGGCTGATTGGGGCTTTTACGCTGGCCCATCTGCGAGTCTATGGCAACGCCGCCTTGGCTCATCAGTTTTTAGAGCCGATGTCTTACCACCTCAGCGCCCACGGTTTGGGCAGCCTCAGCGAAATCTTTGACGGCGATGCCCCGATGATGCCGCATGGCTGTGTGGCCCAGGCCTGGACTGTCGCCGAAGTGCTGCGGGCTTGGCGGGTGATTGAGGATTTGTAAATACTTTTGATAGACGAGAGGGCGATCGCCTCCCTTGGTCAACCCATTTCGAAGACAGTTTACGCTGCGCTTCCATGCAGTTTTTCAGGTAAAGATTAATCAGGGTTTGATCTGATTGACTGACAAAAGTTCCTCGCGTAGACGTGAACCGTATGAGGCGTTACCAATCTAGCGGCGCTCTGTGAGTCAGCGCCAGAAGAGCTGAATACAGGTTTCTAAAGCAGTCTGCTCTGCCGGAGCAAGGCTGGTATCACGGCTGACCCCTGCTGCTAGCTCCAGTTCTTGCCCTGATTGCCACTCTGAGGCCGGGTCGTAGGGCGGCTGTACGCGGGTGACATAGATCAGGCGATCGCCTTGGGCCTGCCCCCTAAAGCAGCTAAGCGCCATGACGTCAGTGCTGGCGCGATCGCCCACTAGCTCCACCCCAATCACCGCTGAGCCGCTTTTGCGTAGAAGCATCGTGCGAAACAGCCTACCGCTATCGGGCGTCGTGTAGCGGTAAGTACCCGTGGGTAGGTTAGCAAACGTTTGGGCTTCGTCAACGGCAGCGGCAGTGCAGGCTAAAAGCAGAGCGATCGCAGCTTTGGTCATCATCTTTAAACCGTCCTTGTAATCAGTCTTTGGGTAGAGAGCGCGCCTTAAATATGTGAGCCTGTCTCACTCTTTTTGACTAAAAAATGTCAAGAAAGTACGTAAAAATTTAGAGACTTCCAGACAAGATTTTTTGCCAAAAAAGGACAGCTTTTGCATAGGAAAAAAGCTAAAGAATTAGCATTTTGGTAGCAGTGAATACGCTAGCTAATTTAGTTCTTGCTTACTCTAGCTCAGCAGAGTAGTTCACTGTAGCTGTGTCATAGAACCAGAACCAAAGTGAAATTTAGCTTGACGACTCTGTCATTAGGGTAAAGGCTATCAGGCGAAATTTTCCTGGGCCTTATGCCTCCTAACTGATTGCTTTTTGTCCTTTTTAATCAGGTCTACTAACGTGTCAGAACGACAAGCCACAACTTTGTTTTTTGAAGACTTTAGCAGTGCTAGCGGCTCAACACCGCCGCCGGGTTGGACTCAGGTACTGCTTGCAGGCAATCCTGAAACCGATCAGTGGCGATTTGATAATCCGGGCGATCGCAGCTTCATCGGCGTTGATCCTTTAATTGATCCCGTTGCTGTTTACGATAGCGACGCTCTTTCTGATGACGGCATTGAAGAAAGCGTAGCCCTGGTTTCACCCATTTTTGATGCCTCAGCCGCAGACGGCGTCTTTTTACAATATGACCAGTGGTACTACGGCTTCACAGATCCAGAGTACGACAGCCAGATCTATATCGAAACCTCAACTGATGGCGGCACCACCTGGAATACGGCCTTTCTCGAAGAGGGTGAAGGCTTCTTTGTAGGCTCACCCCTGGTTGACCTGACAGACACCCTGGCCGGCAGCGAAACGGCCCAGCTGCGCTTCCGTTTTGACGGCGACTGGTCTTTTGCCTGGGCGATCGACAATCTAGAAGTGGTAGATTATCTGCCTCCTGGCGTGGCTTTGCCCACAGGCGATGTCGGCGTCAGCGAAGACAACGTCCCCGATCCGCTAGATTTTACCTTTGCGCTGCAGAGCCGCCCGTCGGCACCCGTTACCCTCAACTTCTTAGTAGATGACGCTCAACTGCAGCCAATCGCCCCGATTACTTTTTTGCCTGAGAACTGGTTTGACCCTCAGGTATCAACCGTAACCGCGATCGCTGATGGCATTGATGAAGGCGAAAATCAGCTCAGCTTAGTCGGCATCGAAGTCGTCAGCGATGATCCCAACTACAGCGGCTTAGTGCTAGACCCTGTGTCAGTACAGATTACTGACGGCACGATTCCAGGCTATACCAGCTACCGCACGGTAGAAAAAACTTACAGAGATTTGGCCACCCTAGCCGCTAACAACCCTGGGCTGGCTAGCTGGGTAGATATTGGCGACAGCTACGACAAAGTCACCCCCGGCGGGGCTGAAGGTTATGACATTCAGGTCTTGCAGCTCAACAACTCAGCCACCGATCGCCCCGATTACGAAAAACCGATTCTCTACGTCCAGGGAGCGATTCACGCTCGGGAATACACCACTACTGAGCTGGTAACCCGCTTTGCCGAAGACCTAGTCGCGGGCTACGGCACCAATCCTGAAGCCACCTGGCTGCTAGACTACACCCAGATTCACATCCTTCCTGTCCTCAACACCGACGGACGCAAGTTTGCCGAGCAGGGCTACTCCTGGCGCAAAAATACTAACCCCAATCCGCCACCGGGCGCAGACCCGGCTCCGTTTCCGGTTTATGGGGTAGACCTCAACCGCAACTACGACTCTACCTGGGGTCAGGTACCTGGTGGCTCTAGCGGCAACCCTAGCTCAGAAACTTACCGGGGAGCCTCCCCTTTCTCAGAGCCAGAATCTCAGGCAGCGCGAGACTACCTGCTGGCCCTGTTTCCTGACCAAAAACCCGCCGACCTCTTTGCCCCAGCTCCTGATGATGCCACCGGGGTCTACCTCGACGTACACAGCTTCGGCAACCTGGTACTATACCCCTTTGGCAATACCGAAGAACCTGCACCCAACGCTGAGGGACTGCGCAATCTGGGCCTCAAGTTTGGCTATTTTACCGGGCTGGACGGGGAAGCTTATGACGTGCAGCAGGCGATCGGGCTGTATCCCACCGATGGCACTACCGATGACTGGGTCTATGAAACCTTTGGCTCAGCGGCCTATACGATTGAGCTGGGCACCGAATTTTTTGAGCAGACTGACTACTTTGAGAATATCATTGTGCCGGAGTTTACCCCGGCGCTGTATTACGCGGCCAAGTCAGCCTATCGGCCTTATCAAACTTCTGAGGGGCCAGACTCTGTTGACCTCGGCGTCAATCTAAAAACCGTGCTGGCGGGGCTGCCCGTCACCCTCACCGCCACCGCCAACAGCACCCGCTACGACGATGGCAACCTTAGCTCTGACGGCATCACCGAAGGCTTAGACCTGCCAGAATTCAAGCCCGTTGGGGGAGCTAGATACAGCTTTGATACTCCCTCCTGGGTGCCGGGAACAGCCCTGTTTGAGATGGGTGCAGCCGATGGCAGTTTTGACAGCCCAGTCGAGGAGCTGTTAGCAACCGTTGATACTACAGGTCTTACACCAGGACGCCATACCCTGTTTGTTGAGAGCTTAGCGGCAGACGGCACCTACGGTGTACCGACCGCTATTTTCTTAGACGTGGTAGCTGGGGCAGAGGACACTGAGACCATCACAGGCACGGACGGGGCAGAGACCCTGGTGGGGACTGATATGGCTGAGGTGATTGATGCTCTCGGCGGTGATGATCTAGTCGCTGGCGGCTTGAGCGCTGACTTCATTTTGGGGGGCGATGGTGACGATGTGCTGCGGGGCGATCGCAACAGCCGCTCAACTCAAGATGGCCTGCCGGGGGGCGACGACATCATCTACGGCGGCGCGGGCAACGACCGCATTGGCGGCAAGGCCGGAAACGATTTGCTCTACGGCGATGAGGGTGACGACACTCTCTACGGGGATGACGGCGACGACATTCTCTATGGCGGATTGGGCAACGATATCCTGGTTGGCGACAACTTCTCTAAGGGCAGCGGTAGCGATACCTTTGTGCTGGCAGCGGGCGAAGGAACTGACACAATTCTGGACTTTGAAGTGGGCATCGACTTCATTGGTCTGGCGGGGGGTCTTTCTTTCGGGCAGCTAGAGATTGTACAAACGGGCAAAGATGCGGCGATTCGACTGGCGGATGAAACGCTAGCTCAGCTAGTCGGGACAATGGCGGGTGATTTGACATCAAACCTGTTTGTGCCTGTTTAGATAGCTGAGTTATTCTTGACTGAGCTACAGCAGAATGAGGGCGATCGCGGCTATTCTGGTCACTCAATTTGAGTACTAGAGCAGTTATTCGCCCAATTTCTGCAATTGGTTCATAACCGGGCAAATGTTTGTTCAGACATTTTGATCAAAGGCATCGTGGTCGATTTTTCGGTTGTCATTTGTACCTACAATGGCGCTAGCCGCTTGCCCAGAGTTTTAGAGCGGCTGCGATCGCAGTACTGCACTGATCCAATTAGCTGGGAAATTCTCATCGTTGACAACAACAGCAGTGACGCTACGGCTCTCGTGGTGCAAAGCTATCAGCAGCAGCCCTGGGATATTCAGCTGCGCTATCTGTTTGAACCTCAGCAGGGGTTAGCCTATGCCAGACGCTGTGCTGTGCGGGTAGCCCAGGGAAAATGGATTGGCTTTTTAGATGACGATACCCTGCCCGCGCTAAACTGGCTGGCGTCGGCCTACCGTTTTAGCCAGCAGCACCCAGAGGCCGGAGCCTTTGGCGGTCGCATCTGTGGCTGGTTTGAGGCTCCACCGCCTTTAAACTTTGAGCGGATTGCCAGCTGTCTGGCGGTGATCGATCGCGGCGAGTTTGCCTTTGCCTACAGTGCCGGTCGCGGGGTGCTGCCTGCCGGAGCTGGCATGGTAATTAATACGGCGGCTTGGCGACAGTGTGTAGCGGCTCAGCCCTGGCTAGCAGGCGTTCGCGGCACGAGCTTAGCCAGCAAGGGTGAAGATGTCGAAACCCTCTCTTATATTCGGCAGGCAGGCTATCCCATTTGGTACAACCCGCAAATGCAGCTCCTGCACCACATCGCGCCAGAACGGCTGCAGTCTGAGTACCTAATGCGGATGTTTCGCGGTATTGGGCTGAGCCGCTATCCGCTGCGAATGCTGGGCCGTCGAAGCTGGCAGCGACCGTTACTGCTGCTGCTGCACGGCCTGAATGATGCTCGACGGCTGGGGCAGCATCTCTTGCGCCGCAGACAGTCACTGCACCAGCAGGATTTAGTTTCTCAGTGTGAGCTGATGCTGTACTGGTCTAGCCTAGTGAGTCCGCTGCACTACTGGCGGCGGTATTTGCGGCAGCGCTCCTGATTGGCACCTGTCTGCTCCCGCCCGGTTATTCTGGTTATTCTAGGGCAATGTTGCCAATCTATTTTTACCTGCCACCGCGCCACTGGCCGCCCCAGCTTCCGCCTGAGCCAAACTGGGCCGGGTACGGGTTGGGAATCTATGCCTGGACGCTGCAAACCTACCAGCAGCTAAAATCGGCGGGGCTGGCCTGTGAACTGGTCAGCCAGTTTCCTCCTGAGGGGATTGTCTTGGCCCACAGCAATAGCCTGCGCTCCGCCCAGCTTCGGCCCCAGCCCGGACAGCCGCTGCTGCTGATTTGCTTCAAGGCCGAATCTCCCGCCCTAGCTCAGGCTCAGCTCCAGGTCGTGCAAAACCCCTGCGAGATTGACCCACACAGCTACTTTTTACCCCACTGGCCCCAGCCCGGACTGCTGCCGCGTCTGCCTGAGCGCGGCGATCGCTTTGAGAATTTAGCTTTTTTCGGCCATCAGGCCAGTCTTGCTGCCGAGCTGCAGTCGACCCAGTGGACAGATTTTCTGCAGCGTCAGGGGCTACGCTGGTGCCCAATTGTCAACACCCACCGCTGGGACAGCTACGCCACCCTCGATAACCGCTGGAACGACTACCGCACCATTGACGCCGTGGTCGCCGTGCGATCGCTACAGTCTGCTCAAACAAGCTCTCAGCTCTACTGCAACAAGCCTGCTACCAAGCTCTACAATGTCTGGCTGGCTGGCGTCCCCGCGATTTTGGGGGCTGAGTCTGCCTATCGCGCTGAGCGCCGCAGCCCCCTCGACTATCTAGAAGTCTCCAGCCTAGAAGAACTCCAGCAGGCCGTAATCAGGCTGCAACAGCAGTCCAACCTGCGACAGGCGATGGTAGCTCAGGGGCGACAGCGGGCCGAGGCCATTACCCCTGAGCGGCTGTGCGATCGCTGGCTGACATTTATCCATCAGGTGGCTATCCCGGCCTATGATCGCTGGTGTCGCCAACCCCGCTGGCGACAGCAGCTGATACTACAGCAGCGCACCTGGCAGTCGCTCAGCCAAAAGGGGCAGCGACGGCTGCGATCGCTTAGGGGGCAGTTTTAGATGCAGCTATTTTATTACCGTCGGCGCGACCAGCAGCCCAACTTCGGCGATGAGCTAAACCGCTGGCTGTGGCAGCAGGCACTGCCCGATTTGCTGCAGGCTCAGTCAGACACTGCCCTTGTCGGCATTGGCACATTGCTCAACAGCGCCCTGCCCCAGCGCCTAGAGCAGTTCCGGCAGGTGCGAATCTTTAGCACCGGAGCAGGCTACGAAAAACCCCTGGCTCAGGTGCCAGCGAACTGGAAAATTTACGCTCTGCGGGGGCCGCTGTCGGCTCGGCAACTGGGGCTGCCTGCAAGTTTAGCGCTCAGCGATGGCGGTATCTTGCTGCGACGCTGGTATCAGCCTGCAGGCCAGAAGCAGTGGCGCTTTGCCGTCATGCCCCATGTGCATCATGCTAGCTTTGCTGCCGACTACTGGCAGCAGCTTTGCTCTGAGCTTGGCTTTGGCTACATTGATCCGCGCTGGCCTGTGGATCAGGTACTCACTGCCATCAGTCAAACTCAGGTACTGATAGCGGAGGCAATGCACGGGGCGATCGCGGCAGATGCCCTGCGAGTACCCTGGATGGCGCTGACAACCAGCCCGCGAATTTTGGCTTTTAAGTGGCGCGACTGGTGCGCCTCAGTCAATCTGCCCTACCAGCCCCAGTATTTTCCGCCGCTGGCCTATCCCAGCTATGCCCGAGGGCTGCGCTCTGGCAGTCGCAATCTGCTGCACTGGGCGCGCCTAGTCCAGCAGCGCCCGACCCTCAGCCTCAGCCCTACAGCCTCAGGGTGTCGCTGTTTGCAAGCGATCGCCCAAACTACCCCGCCTCAGCTCAGCCGCCTGTCTGATCTAGAAGCCCACTGCGACACCTTGTCAGCCCGTTTAGATCAGCTACGCCACGAGGCTTTGAAGGGTTGAACTCAGCATTGCTGTCAGACATCAGGCCGACCGATATGCTTTGACCAGCCTGTGCAATGACTTGACAAATGACTTGACAATGGCGTAGCTAAAGTTGACAACAATAGAGTGGGAGCTTGACAAAAGAAACTAAAACCCAGTGTCAGAAATTCGCAAGCGGGGTGAGCAGATTCGCCAGTTTATCTTGGAGAATGTTGAAAAACATCCAAGGGACATTGCATCTTTAGCGGCTCAAGAGTTCAGTCCAGACCCGCTTGGTCACAATCGCAAACCACTCGCTGGGACGGCCAGTCGGTACCGGGTCGCTCCAGTCGTTGGATTCGGCGTAGCCCTGCTTGTGCTGTGCTTTGATGGTGATGCGAATGGTCTCTAGAGAGCCAACCACTAGGTGACGAATCTTATCGGGGCGGAGGCCAGCCTCAGGTGAAGTAGGCTCAGGCGGCACTGTGGACGCTTCGGCGTCCGGCTCAAGAAAATTAAACATCGATTCGGTTCTCCTGTGTTTGTTCGAGGAAAACAGAACCGAAAACCCTCGCCATCCCTTTACATGAAACGCATATCAGGATGACCAGGGCTTACCATAAGCACAGGTTTCCAGACTGGTTTGCTCAGTTTGGGGACTTAGGTGTCTGTAGGTGCTGTGAACACCTGCAGGCACTGCTTAAGTTTCCGAATTCTGCGTAGTTTGGCTGCCACACGGGACAGCTTAGTGATAGAGCATAGGGTATAAAAGCGCCGAGGTCAAGGGTATATTTTTTCTATACTCCTAAACCCCAGTGGGGAACCGGAGTATAATAGAAGGGTGCCTGATTATATTGCTCTCTAACCTGTGGAACTTACCTGCAAAAGCGAATATGCTCTGATGGCGCTGCTCGAACTGAGTGCTCACTACAGCAGCGGTGAACCGCTACAGATTCGTCAAATTGCCAATCAGCAGAATATTCCCGATCGCTATTTGGAGCAGCTTTTAGCGACATTGAGACGCGCTGGCTTTGTTCGCAGCCAGCGCGGGGCTAAAGGCGGCTATCAGCTGACCCGTGAACCCTGGAAAATTACCCTACTTGAGGTGATTTGCTGTATCGAAGGCTTAGAGACCCAGGCAGAACCTGAAATGATTCCTAAAACTGCAGAAGGTGCTGTGGTTTGCGAAGTGTGGCAAGAGTCACGACAGGCGGCAGAGGCGATTTTGCAAAAATATTCTCTGCAAGATCTAGTTGATAGACGCGACGCTAAGCGCCAGATAGATCTGATGTATTACATTTGACTTTTTTGCACGCATGGCACGTTCCTGATTCTCTACTTTTAAGCCCCCCTTGAATTATCTACAGGCGTACCTTTTTGCGCCGCTACCACCCTCACAAACAACTATCAACCGGATTTCAGAGCTATGCGCATTGCCCAGGATATTACTCAGCTCATTGGCCGTACGCCGCTGGTGCAGCTCAACCGTATTCCTCAAGCTGAGGGCTGTGTTGCCCAAATTGTGGTCAAGCTAGAAGGTATGAACCCCTCTGCTTCGGTTAAAGATCGCATCGGCATCAGTATGATTGAGGCGGCGGAGCGCGCTGGCGACATTACTCCTGGCAAAACTACCCTGATAGAACCGACCTCCGGCAATACCGGCATTGCTTTGGCGATGGCGGCAGCTGCTAAAGGCTATCGGCTGATTTTGACGATGCCAGAAACCATGAGTTCTGAGCGGCGGGCGATGCTGCGGGCTTATGGGGCTGAGCTAGAGCTAACTCCCGGTTTAGAGGGCATGGGAGGCTGCATTCAGCGGGCACAGGCAATTGTCAATTCAACTCCAGACGCCTACATGCTGCAGCAGTTTCGCAATCCGGCTAATCCTGAGATTCATCGCCGGACGACGGCTGAAGAAATTTGGCAAGATACTGATGGACAGGTGGATATCTTTATCGCGGGTGTGGGCACAGGGGGCACTATCTCGGGTGTGGCTGAGGTGATTAAAGCGCGTAAGCCAGATTTTCGGGTGATTGCGGTAGAGCCGACTAACAGCCCGGTGCTTTCTGGCGGTAAGCCCGGATCTCACAAGATTCAGGGCATTGGGGCCGGGTTTGTGCCCGAGGTGCTGCGGCAGGATTTGATTGATGAAGTTGTGCGAGTAGACGATGATCAGGCGATCGCCTATGGCCGTCGTTTGGCTAGAGAAGAAGGGCTGCTGTCTGGAATTTCTACCGGGGCGGTATTGTGCGCGGCTGTAGAAATTGCCCGTCGGCCTGAAAATAAAGACAAGCTGATTGTGATTGTGCAGCCTAGCTTTGGTGAGCGCTATCTCAGTACGCCCCTGTTTCAAGATGCACTGATGGCCCCCGTGACGCTAGGTTAATGACCTTTCCAAATCACTATAAAACCCTGGAAATCACCGAAACAGCGACCCCGTCAGAGATTAAACGGGCCTATCGTCGCTTAGCAAAGCGCTATCATCCCGACAGCAACCAGACAGAGTCGGGGCACGAGCAGATTGCTCTGATCAATGCCGCCTACGAGATTTTGGGCGATCCGCAGCAGCGATCGCGCTATGACAGCGATCGCCAAGACTGGCAGCAGACCCAGGCTTGGGGGGGCAACAAAACCTCCCGCGATCGCCAGCAGCGCACCGTAGACTTGCAAAATCACTATCGCCAGCAGCGGCAAAGCGCCAAAGCTGCTGACACCCATATTGACCTGTGGCTGCGTCAGGTTTACGGCCCCATTGATCGGCTGACGGCCAAGATCCTCAACCCGCTCAAAGCTCAGATTCGAGCGCTCTCAGCCGATCCGTTTGACGATGAGCTGATGGCAGTTTTTCAAGACTATTTAGAAGACTGCCGCAGCTGGCTAGAACAGGCGCGGGCTAAATTTGCCTCTATGCCCAATCCGGCGAACGCTGCCGGGGTGGCCGCCAACCTCTACTACTGCCTCAATCAGCTTGAAGACGGCATCGAAGAGATGGAGCGCTTCACCTACAACTACGACGACACCTATCTGCACGATGGGCAAGAGCTGTTTCGGATTTCAAGTCAGCTCAGACGAGAAGCCAAGTCTGACGTGGGTGCGCTGCGCTAAGGCGAGCTGAGCCGTACCAGTTCGTAAGGTTCTGGATCAAGCAAGACCTCGCTCTGGCGATCGCCCCAATCAACCCCGCCAATTTCGGCGATCGCCCCACCAGCAGCACCGAGTCTGCCGCCGAGCTATTCAGGTAAGCGCTCACCGCCTCAGCGCTGTAGAGATAGTTCACTGGGTGCTGAGTATAAAACACCAGGCTGGGCTTTTTGAAACCCATCATCACAACTGGCTCATCTGCCTGCTGCGCCACAATCGTGGCGGCAATCTGGCGCAGCGGTCGCTGCCGTTCGCTATCGGCAATGGCAAAAGCAGGCAAAAGCGTCAGGCCCACAAAGAGTACAAAAGCCACCAGATTCAGGCTCCAGAGCCAGCGCTCTTGACGAATCACAACCAGCCACAGGCCCACTGCTGCGGCTAGCGCCCAGAGGATAGCCCCGTGCAGCATGATGCCCGACTCTCGCACCAGCGCCGGTAAGTCTGGCATGGAGGGATCATTGCCCATCCAGCTGGGGCTGTAGAGTATGGCCCCAGCCAAAACCCCAAACAGCAGCAGATTAGTCGCTATGCTGAGCCAAAAGCCCTGGTTCAGAGGTCGCCCCGGCGATCGCAGACCCAACATGCGCTCGCTCCATAGCAGCCCCACCAAAATGGCAGCAGCAGGCATCAGCGGCAGTACATAGCTGGGCAGCTTAGTCACCGCTGCCGTAAAAAAGATAAACACACCCAAAAACCAGGCCAGGGCAAAAATACCCAAATGAGCCGAACGCGGCTGGCTGCGCCAGTTTTTGAGCCGCCAGATTTGTAGTCGGGCGATCGCCTGGGGCAAAAACACAGACCAGGGGATAAAACCGACGAAGACCACTAAAAAGTAAAAAAACCAGGGCGCCGAGTGGCCGTTGACTACGCGAGTGAAGCGCTCAAAATTGTGATAGCCAAAAAAGGAATCAATATAGTTCTGGCCGTTAGCCAGAACCACTAGCACATACCAGGGCACCGTAATCAGCAAAAAGATCAGCAGCCCCGACAGCAGCCGCATTTCTCCCAGGGTCTGTTTTAGCTGACCCACATAGATCAAGAAGCTCAACACAATCAGGCTGGGCAAAACCACCCCAACTGGCCCCTTGGTCAAAACCGCCAGCCCGATCAGAGCATAAAAGCTCAGATACCACTTTGCTTGACGCTTAGGCTGCTCTGGCTGAGCATAGCCCATAAAAAAAGCCAGCAGCGCCGACCCCATGCAGCCGCTCAGCAGCATGTCAGATACCCCAATCCTAGCCCATGCTAGGGTTTCAGGGTTGAGAGCAATCAGCGCCGAGCCAATAATTGCTGAGAGCCA
The DNA here is from genome assembly GCA_012032345.1 of Leptolyngbyaceae cyanobacterium RM1_1_2. Taxonomy (GTDB): domain Bacteria; phylum Cyanobacteriota; class Cyanobacteriia; order Phormidesmidales; family Phormidesmidaceae; genus Sphaerothrix. The sequence goes on from JAAUQI010000001.1 coordinate 87,077, forward strand.
AAGCCCATCCTGACTCTGGTGGCTCAGCTGCAAGCTGGCCTCGCCTACCTTGGCTGGGGCCAGATCGGGCCGAGAAAAGCCAAAACGTACCAGCACATAAAAGCCCAAACAGGTGAGACCCGTGGCTGCGATCGCAGAGGGCAAGCGCACTGCCCATTCCCCCACGCCGACTAAATGAAATGCGATCGCCATCAGCCAGTACACCAAAGGCGGCTTGTCAAAGCGAGTTTCACCATTAAAGTAGGGCGTCACCCAGTTACCCGTTTCATACATTTGCCGCGAGGCTTCAGCAAACAGCGGCTCGGTTTCGTCTACTAGGCCCACGCTGCCCAGCCTCCAGCCAAAGGCAATCCAGCAGATCAGCGCCAGCCACAGGCAGGAAAAGGCAATGGCAAAGCGGGGGTTGGTTCTGAGCTGCCGCAGCAGTGACGAGAACCCCGGAGATTGTCGTTTCATAGCGCCAGGAACGGGAACCGCTCGATCCTATCAGGCCATGGCCACTCCTTGAGCTTCTACTACAATGGGTAAATGGGTTTTTAGCAAAGAGAGTGCCCCCGACCATGCCGCTGCCAATTGTTGCTATTGTGGGACGCCCCAATGTGGGTAAATCGACCCTGGTGAATCGTCTGACCGGTGAGCGGGAGGCGATTGTTCATGACCAGCCCGGTGTTACCCGCGATCGCACCTATCGGCCTGCTTTTTGGGGCGACAGAGAATTTATGGTGGTCGATACGGGCGGCCTAGTGTTTGATGACGATACCGAGTTTTTACCCCATATTCGAGAGCAGGCAGCCCTAGCGATGGGCGAAGCTAGCGCCGCCATTATGGTGGTAGACGGTCAGGAAGGGCCAACCAACGCCGATACCGAAATTGCTAGCTGGCTACGGCAGCAGAATGTGCCTGTCCTGCTGGCTGTGAACAAATGTGAGTCGCCGGATCAAGGACTGGTGCAGGCATCGCAGTTTTGGGAGCTGGGCATTGGCGAACCCTATCCGGTTTCTGGCATCCACGGCAGCGGCACCGGAGAGCTGCTAGAAGATCTGATAGAGTATCTGCCCCCGGTGGTAGCGGAAACAGCGGATGACGAAATTCGCGTCGCCATTATTGGCCGTCCCAACGTGGGTAAATCCAGCTTGCTCAACGCCTTTGTCGGCACTACGCGATCGATCGTTAGCCCCATCTCAGGCACCACCCGCGATGCCATTGACACCGTGGTAATGCGGGGTGAGCAAACCTACCGCCTGGTAGACACAGCCGGTATTCGCCGGAAAAAGCAGGTCGAGTACGGCACCGAGTTTTTTAGCGTCAACCGGGCCTTCAAGGCTATTCGGCGCTCAGACGTGGTGCTGCTGGTGATTGACGCCCTCGACGGTGTCACTGAGCAAGACCAAAAGCTGGCAGGCCGCATTGAAGAAGACGGTAGAGCCTGCATTGTCGTGGTAAACAAATGGGACGCGATCGAGAAAGACTCCCATACTATCTATGACCACAAGCGCGATCTCAGCGCCAAGCTCTACTTTATGGACTGGGCTGAGGTGATTTTTACCAGCGCCCTCACCGGGCAGCGCGTCACCAAAATTTTAGATCTAGTAGATCTTGCGGTCGAGCAGCACCGGCGGCGAGTGACAACTGCTGTGGTGAACGAAGTGCTAGAAGAGGCCAACCGCTGGCATACGCCGCCGACCACGCGGCAGGGCCGACAGGGGCGGATTTACTACGGCACTCAGGTAACGGCGCGGCCTCCTTCTTTTACCTTGTTTGTTAACGATCCCAAGCTGATCACCGAAAACTATCGCCGCTATATTGAGCGCCAGTTTCGAGAAAATTTAGGCTTTGAAGGCACCCCCATTCGCCTATTTTGGCGAGGCAAAAAGATGCGGGAACTGGAGCGCGGCAGCGCTAACCGGGCGACAAAAGTTTAGGGGAGTGGGGCTATGGATCTGCTGCGATCGCTGCCTTTGGGGCTTTATTTAGAAGAACCTGTCACCTGGCTGCATCAGATTGATGCCCGGGTCAAAATGTTTTGGCTGATGAGTTTTCTAGCGGCTCCAATCTGGGCGAATGACCTGTGGCGCTGCCTGCTGGTTGCTTTGCTGGTGCTGCTGACGCTGAGTGCCTGCATTCCGCTGCGGGTTTGGCGGCAGCAGATGGGCTGGCTGCTGCTGCTAGGAGCACTGGTCTTTTTGCTGACAATGGTGACGCCTGACGGCTTGGCCATCGAGCAGCAGCCCCGCTTGCCCATACCCGAAACGGTCGCGGCCCTAAATCCGCCGCCCGAGACCCTGCCCGATTTGCCCCAGCCGACAGGCTACAGCTATATTCTGTTTCAGCAAGGGCCGCTGACCGTCAGCCAGGAATCTTTCAATCTGGCTATTCGTGTTAGTACCTTGCTGTTTACGCTGATTTACGCCACCAATCTGTTTTTGCTGACGACCGCCCCCGAAGAAATTACCGCCGCTCTAGAAAAACTGATCCAGCCGCTAAAGTATTTGGGCCTACCGGTGACGGAGATTGCGCTGACGGTGACGCTGGCGCTGCGGTTTATACCCCTAGTGCTAGAAGAAGTGCAGAATCTAGTCAGATCTGTCCGAACCCGGGCGATCAACTGGAAAAAGCTAGGGCTGCGACGGGCGGCGCAAATCTGGATGATGGTGGCAGAGCGGCTGCTGGAAAATCTGCTGCTCAGGGCTGAGCAAATCGCTGCCGCTATGCAGGTACGAGGCTTTACTAGCCCGAATGAGCATCAGGTGGTCTGGCATCAGCTGCGGCTGCGCTTTTGGGACTGGGTTGCCTTTGCTGGGCTGATTGGTTTTTGGTGGGCACGTCTGTTTTGGGGCGGAGAGGCCATTTGAGCGAATTGCAGCCCTGGCATTGGCGATCGCTGCCTTTGCTAAAGCGCAGCGGGGCCGACGTTTTTGCCGCTTTGTTTTTGCCGCGATCGCCTCTAACATTAGGGCCAGGGCAAATTGCAACGCTGCTGGAAAGCCCGGCTTCAGACTCAGCCCCTGTCACGCTAAATCGCTACTCCATCTGTGCGGGCCAGCCTCGACTGCTTGGCAACAAAGCCTGCCTTTGGACACCGGAGTTAGGCAGTATTTTGCCAATGCTGCGATCGCAACTAAGGCGATCGCCTACTCAGTTCTCCTCAGATCAATGCCAAAATTTACCTCAAGATCTGCCCTTTCAGGGCGGCTGGCTAGGCTGGCTGGGGTATGATCTGGCCTGGGAAATTGAGCAGCTCCCCTGGCTAAAGCCTGATACTTTGCCGTTTCCGGTCGCTTTTTGGTACGAACCAGACGAGTTTGCGGTTCTCGACCACGGGCAGCAGATGCTGTGGCTGGCGGCTACCCGGTCAGCGCGATTAGATCACCTACAGCAGCGGCTAGAGCGTTTTGATCCTGGCGCGATCGCCGTTAGCAAACCCCAGCTTCATCCCAAACATCTCAGCCTTGAGTTCACACAGGCTGGTTACGAAGCTGCCGTGCGTCAGGCTCAGGGGTATATTCAAGCCGGAGATATTTTTCAGGCCAATCTGTCGCTGCGATTTTCAGCTCAGACACACCAGCATCCGTGGCAAATTTACCGCCAGCTTCAAGCGATCAATCCCTCCCCTTTTGCCAGCTACTGGCAAACGCCTTGGGGAGCAGTGGTAAGCTGTTCGCCCGAGCGACTGGTGCAGCTTCAGGGTCAGCAGGCCCAAACCCGACCGATTGCCGGGACGCGATCGCGGGGTGAGAGCTGGGCGCAAGATCAGGCCCAGGCTGACGAGCTGAGCCGTAATGAAAAAGAGATTGCTGAGCATATTATGCTAGTTGACCTAGAGCGCAACGATCTCGGTCGCGTCTGTGACTGGGGGTCTGTGAGGGTGGACGAGCTGTTGAGCATTGAGCGCTACAGCCACGTCATGCATTTGGTCAGCAATGTGTCAGGCAGGCTTAAAGCCGATCAAGATGCCGTCGATTTGGTGCAGGCGATGTTTCCGGGCGGCACGATCACAGGCTGCCCCAAGGTTCGCTGCATGGAGATTATTGAACAGCTAGAACCCGGGCGACGCAGCCTATTTTATGGTTCCTGCGGCTATCTCGACCGGCGCGGACACCTAGATCTCAACATCTTGATCCGCACGCTGCTGCTGGCTCCAGGTTCAATGGCGATCGCAGATAGATCCCAGACTGTCTCCCATCAGGTCTGGGGGCAGGTGGGGGCAGGCATTGTCGCCGACAGCGATCCAACCCGCGAATGGCTAGAGTCTCTACAAAAGGCTAGAGCGCAGCTGCTGGCGCTAGGCATTACAGCTGCATAAAGTATCTGCACTTTAATCTGCGGGTTTGCCCTGGTTCAGATCTATCAAAATATCGCTCTGCAATCGGCTGAGAGTAAGTCTTTAAAGTCACGATGAAATTATGTTTGCGAAATACAGAGAAACTGAGTATATCTAGTCTTTGTGCTCAGTTTGACATAAAGTATTGGGGTGGTTTGGCTATACAGCTTTTTGGCCTGAATGAGCACTGAAAACTATCTCAATCATCCTACTTTTGGGCTGCTCTTCAGAGTCTGCATGATCGACGGCTCCAAGGAATTATTCGCAACGCTCTATGCGCAGCGACTGTTTTTTCTGGTTACAGCTAGCAGTTCTACCGGGCTTTTATTTGAGCCAATTGGTCGCGGCGATGCCCGGATGCTGCTGGAAAATCGGCTGCGAATTCTGCGGCGAGCGGGCCAGTATTCGGAGTACGATCATCTGCAGAAGACCTATCAGCAGACGTTTCAATGAGTTTTTCGGCTGCGGCTGACCAGATTGCAGATCGGGTTCGTCAGGTTCAAAAAGATATCCCCGCTTCAGTTCGTCTAATTGCCGTGAGCAAGAAGTTCCCCGCTGCGGCTGTGCGGAGCGCCTACGAGATGGGGATTCGAGACTTTGGCGAAAGCCAGGTGCAAGAAGCTGAGCAAAAGCAAGCAGAACTGGCTGACCTGCCAGATCTTACCTGGCACCTGATTGGCCACCTCCAGAGCAATAAGGCCCGTAAAGCGATCGCTCAGTTTCAGTGGATTCACTCAGTTGACAGCCTCAGGCTGGCCCAGCGTCTAGACCAGATTGCGGCTGAGCTAGGGCGATCGCCGCAGTGCTGCCTGCAGGTCAAAATCGTACCCGATCCGGCCAAGTATGGCTTTACAGTGAGCGAACTGATGCAGGCTCTACCCGAGCTAAACCAGCTCCATTCTCTGCGGCTGGTGGGTCTGATGACGATTCCCCCCTATGGACTAGCCGCCGCTGCAACCCAGGCCGTCTTTGAGCAACTGCGGCATCTGCAGGAAACCATTAATCAGCAGCAGCTACAGCAAGTTCATATTAAGCACCTATCAATGGGCATGTCAGGCGACTACCCGCTGGCGATCGCAGCCGGGACTACCATGATTCGACTCGGTACCCGGCTATTTGGTCAACGCCATGCCTAACTGCTGAACTTTAGCGCTTGGCTAACCCCCCGGTTCACCCTTGACTCACCGACACAGCGCTGCCAGCAGAAATTTTCAGACACCAGAAATCATCCTTTAGGGGACTCGCACGTGTGTGCTGATTAACTAAATATTAATAGTTCACTCTCCAGAAGATTTTCATATATAATGTTGACTCAATGTTCTGCGATCGCGAAAACTGGCGTAGGGTAAGCTACAGACACGGGCAAACTCTACAGCTTTAATCTTAGTTTCGGCTTTCGTTTTCAGCGATTTCGTTCAATTTACAGGGTCAATTTGCTTTCTTCGGATCTATAGTATGGAACGGGAAGCTTGGCTATTATTGAATGATCGAGTCTCTAAGTTTTCTAAAGCGGCTCTGTTTTAGAAGACGAGTTTGCCAAGTTGAACTATTCATGATGGAGTGAGCGCCGTGAGTAATTTATTTTCAAAGCTGCGGGATTTTGTTGGACTCAATGATCCAGCAGACTACGAATATGAGTATGACGAAATGGACGGGGGTGAGTATCAGAGTCTCTACCAGGAAGAAAATCCAGCACCGAGTCCTGAACCTCCTCAGCCAGTGCCACAGGAGGAGCCACGTGCTCGTCGTCGGGTCGTCAGAGAGCGTGTCATGTCTACTGAGCCGGGAATGGTTTCTATGAACAATGTGATTGGTATGCCTGGAGCAATGAACGGTGTCTCAGAAGTTGTCGTCATGGAGCCTCGCTCCTTCGAAGAAATGCCTCAGGCTATTCAAGCCCTGCGAGAGCGCAAGTCGGTCGTGCTAAACCTGACCATTATGGATCCCGATCAGGCACAGCGGGCTGTCGATTTCGTCGCCGGAGGCACCTACGCTATGGACGGTCATCAAGAGCGAATTGGCGAGAGTATTTTCCTGTTCACGCCCAACTGCGTACAGGTCAGCACTCCCTCTGAGATTGAGGACGACATGCCTCTGCCCCAGGCCACGCCAGTTCAGGCTCCCCGTCAGGTTCCCCCGACACCCGCTTGGGCTTCTGAACAGCAGGTACGCATGGCCTAAGGGCTTAGTTGGCTCTAGCGCCTGACCTGTTGTGAATTGAATACAGGCACCCGGAAAACTGGCTCACAAGAGTCTCTGGCGATCGTCAGATTTTATCTTGATAAATTAGTGAGGCGAGGCTCCAGTTGCCTGAAAAACTTGGCATCATCGGTGGCGGGGTAATGGGGGAAGCCCTTTTGTCCCGCCTTATTGCATCAGGGATTTATCAGCCTGGTGAGGTGATTGTGAGCGATCCCTCCTCTGAGCGCCGCGAAAAGCTAGTAGATAGCTACGACATCCGCGTTACAGACCTGAATCAGCAGGCTTTCGACGCTACTGAAGCGGTAATGCTAGCGGTGAAACCTCAAATTTTTCCAGCCGTGGTTGCGGCCCTGACCCATACGCCCGCTCCCCAACCCCTGCTCGTCTCAATTATGGCCGGGGTACCTCTAGCTAGCTTAGAGGCGGCTTTTTCTGGCTGGCCTATCGTTCGGGCTATGCCCAATACGCCAGCAACGGTGGGCGCGGGGATGACAGCGATCGCGCTAGGACAGCAGGTGACGCCGGCTCATCAGGCGCTAGCCCAGCAAATTTTTGGCTCAGTCGGTGAAGTGGTTGACGTGGCTGAATCCCTCATGGACGCAGTCACCGGACTTTCAGGCTCTGGCCCCGCCTACGTGGCCGTGATGATTGAGGCTCTAGCTGACGGTGGTGTAGCGGCAGGACTGCCCAGAGCGATCGCGCTGCAGCTAGCCATTCAAACTGTTAAGGGAACCGCCGAACTGCTACAAGCCAGCCAGCTGCATCCGGCAGTCCTCAAAGATCGAGTCACCAGTCCGGGGGGGACTACCATTGCCGGTATCGCCCGCTTAGAATCATTAGGCTTGCGCACAGCCCTAATTGAGGCGGTAGGTGCCGCCTGTCAGCGCTCTAGAGAACTCGGAGAGTAGCCAGTTTGGACATTACTCGTCTATTGGTTCAGGTTGTCATTGCGATTGTTTGCGCTGGCATTGCCAATATCCTGGTACCTCGTCGCATTCCGGGTGGAATTACCGGGCTGATCCTGATTGGGCTAGCGGGGGCCCGGCTCGGTCGCTGGACGGCGAATTACCTAGGCAATCAGTTTGGCTTCAGGTCAGAAATTTTAGCATGGCAGATTCAAGACGTTGAAATTGTGCCCTCAATCATCGGCTGCGCTATTGTGCTTTATTTGGTCACGGCCTTTCTGGCTTGGGGACGCTATGGCGGTAGAGGTTAGTAGATGAGCGCAAATTCTGCTTATGTTTGGGGGCTGTGACTGCGGTTACCGCCCAAACGCGGTTCAGTTCCTGCCAGAATTCGACGGAGGTTGCTTTGGTGACGCCACATCACGTAAAGACCTCCCGCCAGCCCCAAGAGGACGTAGGGCAAGGGTTGCTGTGTCAGTACCATGAGTACAAAGGCTGCGATCGCCGCCCCGACCGAGCCTAAAGAAACAATGCGGGAAATGGCTAAAATGCCCCCAAAGGTCAAAAGCGCTCCTAGGGCCACAGGCCAAGCCAGGGCTAGTAGGACTCCCAGCCCAGAAGCCGCTGATTTTCCGCCTTTAAAGCCGATCCAGACTGAGCGGCTGTGCCCCACCAGAACCAATAAACTAGCAGCGGTTGCAATCCAGGCCAGAGCGTTTGGGCTAGGCGTGCTGGTAGCGATCCCAGGATAAATATATTTAATCAGCAGCACTGCGGTTGAGCCTTTGAGGATATCGATTAGCAATACTGCCAGCGCTGGGACTTTGCCCACATTACGTAGAACGTTGGTCGCTCCCGTACCCCCCGAACCGTACTGGCGAATATCGATCCCCTTCACGGTTTTGGCTACCCAGTAGCCCGTTGGGATGGATCCTAAAAAATATGCCGTCAGCAAAAATACGCCAATGGTTATCCCGCTCACAACCCGACCGCTCCTGTGGTGTCACCAGTCTCAGTTTAGAAGGTTCTGGGGATTGTTTGGCTTAAATATGTACTTATTTTGCGAGGCTGATCCCGCTGGGGATCAAAAATCATACTCAGGGAGGGGATTGGCGGGATCAGGGGCGAAAGCCAGCCAAAGTGGGAACTGCAGCAGTGACAAACTGATTTTGTCTTCAGATTCATCCACAATAATCAGCGGCAGCAGACCATTTTCAACTAGGCGATCGGCGCGCTGCACTAAGGGTTCAGGAGCTTCAAACAGCATCACGCCTCGGTTGGTACCAAAGTCAGTGCGCGAAATTCCCAAGCAGTCTTGCAGCCCCCGCCGCCATTCCCCCAGCCGCTCTGGCGTATTGGCTAAGACCAGCGATCGCAGCCGACTGCCGTAAAGCGCGTACAAAATCGAGATTCCCGCCGAGGCGATCAGGCTATTTTGCAGCCGACTGCCCATACTTTGATCGCACCCCGTCCCCCTTGAGTAAAAAACCAGTTTGAAATTCGCTCGGCATGAACTGGCTCAAAAGTACGTCGCAGTTGCCAAACCGGGCCGTAGTAGTCAGGGCGCAGTCGATATTGATCGATCAAACTGCGCACACGTTCGTTTTGATCTTGAAAGCGCTGGTTGGTAAAGCTAATGTTGGAGACATCGGGTTCTGCCTTTGGCTCTGATACAGGCTCAGTCGCCGAGCGGCCTGAAGCCGTTGAGAAGTTCTCTCTGGGGGTGAGCTCTAGCTGTTCGGCAGCAGTGGCTAAATCCTGCAGGCTACCGACTAAGTACTCCTTAAAGCCCTGAACTCGAATGGCTAGGTCTTGAGAAACTCCTGCAAAACTGGTTTTCATTTCGGCCCGAATGCGTTCCTGACGACGCTCAAGCTGTTCAACTTCTGTTTTTAAGGTTTTTCGCTGCTGTTCTAGCTCGCTGAGGTTCTGTCGAACTAGACGGCTGAGGTCGGCCTGTAGGGTTTGGGCCTGTTCTTTGAGTACGCGACTGTAGGCGGCTTTGAGGTCGTCGAGACTGTGCTTCAGGTCGGCTTCTTGTGCTCTTAAACTAGCTATTTGCCGTTCTAAATTCGTGGCGGACAGGCGACTGGAGTCAGCCACTGGGGGCTGAGCAGCCACATCAGAATTCGAGTCAGAATTCGAGAAGTTCTCTGGAGCCATGAATACTTTGTAGAACCTAGACTAGGAAACTGTAACACTGCGGCCTTCAGCTTGGCGATCGCTTCAGGTCAGTCAGATGAGTCTCTAGAGCTTGCTGTAGCTGCCGGGGCGAGAATAGCACCGGCAAAAAGTGAATACTCTTGACCTCTTTGAAATAAAACAAAATCGGTACCCGGGGCCAGAAGATTTGCCAGTTTTGCCAGTCCTGATAAGGAAAGCGGCGAATCTGGCGATCGCTGCGATAGACCTCTAAAGCTGTCTCGGTAAATGCCAGGCGAATAGTCGCCGCCTGCAGCAGCAGAAACAGTCCAAAAAGCGCCAGCAGTATCCCCAGCCAGGGTAGCCACCAGACCGCCACAGCCCCTAGTCCAATCACGGCGGTGGGCAAATTATAGCTGGGGCTTAGCCGAGCTTCACTATCAGACATTGAGGTGGATGTCATGGCGTCACCTAATCGAGTTGCCTTTATTTTAAGGGCAAGCGACTAGTAACCTCCAAGGACGGCGCTACCCGTGCCTTGAAACATGAGCCAGGACAGAAAAAAGTTGCTAATAAAGATGCCCAACAGCGCCGTCACAACGGCTGTAGTCGTAGACTGGCCTACCCCTTTAGCTCCTCCGGTCGTGGTCATGCCCCAGCTAGAGCCAATGACGGCAATGAGTACGCCAAAGAAAAAAGCTTTGATCAGAGCGCTGGCCAGATCCCAAACGGTCAAAAAGTTTTGGGCCGACTCTAGAAATACCGCCTGGGAGATGTTGTAAAGGTTGGTTGCCACCACTAGCCCCCCGGTCATCCCCGTAATAAAGGAGAGGACGCTGAGGAGGGGCAGCATCAGCGCGCAGGCAATCACGCGGGGAATGACTAAATAGTCAATCGGATCGGTCTGCAGCACCTGCAGCGCGTCAATCTGCTCGGTAACCTGCATGGTGCCAATCTCAGCCGCAAAGGCCGACCCGACTCGTCCGGCCAGCACCACCGCCGTCAGCACCGGGGCGAGTTCTCTGGCCAGAGTCAGGGCTAAGACTCCGCCAATGGCGGTTCCGGCACCAAAGTTAATAAATTCGCGCGTCACCTGAATGGTAAACACCATGCCGACAAAGGCTGCCGTTACCAGGGCAATCAACAGTGACTCGGGGCCAACAGCGGCCATTTGCTCAACTGTGTTGCGGCGGTGGATCGGGCGGGAAATTAAATGGATAGTTACTTGCCCCGCCAGCAAAATCGCGGCGAGGAGACGTTGCCCCCAGCGCTTTAGTCCAGATGATTCAACAGCTTGAGCCAAGGCTATCTCTCTTGCTATGGGAAAAATGGTAGCTGATTTAGGTAATTAATCTGATGCTGACTAGAATCACTATTGCAGCCGTCAGTGTCAAGTCCAGTGTTAAGCACAACATCAGGTTATTTCTGAGAAACCATTACGGCTCTTCAAAACGATATTTTATGAAGATTTAACTTTTTGCAAAACTCATCGCATCAGCAAGCGATCGCCTTTAGGGTATAAAAAAGACATTTTTTCACCTGTCTCACTATGATGATGCGAGATGCGATCGCTGCTATGACAAGTTGGACGCAGGTTCTTCGTTCGCTGGTTTTAACCGCAATTGTTAGCTTTTTGATTCCCGTGGGTCTGATGGGGGGTGTTATTGGCCTGATTCTGTTGGCCAGCTACGCTGCCCCGCTGTCCTCGCTGAGTCAATGGCTGCTGCTGCTGCTGCTTCAGTTTTTGGGGGTTTTTGGGGGAGGTGATGCTCTCGAAGGTACTGTAACCATCGGCTTAGCCTCCGGCACGGTGGGAGCCTTATTTGATGCCTTTACTGCTTTTCGCTACTCTGGCTTACGGCGCTAAGGGATCGCAAACACCCCTTCTAGCGCTTATCCTATAGGAGTCTTCGTTCTAGACATAGTTTATTTATGAACTTGTGTGCTTTTAGGTTTGCTGGCGCAGGCAGCGGGTTAGCCCCAGCCAGAAAGTCTTTTAGGTGCCGCCTGCTGCTGGTATGGCTGCTGGTCGCTCTGCTGTGGTGTAGTCCGCTAGGGGCGATCGCCCACGCTAGCAGCTCAGTTCAGCCCTATCTCGACCGGGTGGCTGAGCAGGTGAGCGAGTTTACCCTGGAGAACGGTATGAAATTTATCGTTCTAGAGCGACACCAGGCTCCGGTAGTATCTTTCATGCTGTATGCCAACGTGGGAGCAGTTGACGAACCGAAAGGTAAAACCGGAGTGGCTCACTACCTGGAACATCTGGCTTTCAAGGGATCTCAACGGATTGGAACCACTGACTACGGGGCTGAGCAGGCGCTGTTTGCCCAGATGGACGAGCGCTTTCAAGCCAAGCTAAAAGCTGAGGCGTCAGGGGATAGCGAACAGGCTGCTGAAATTGACGCTCAGCTAGAAGCTCTGCAAAAAGAGGCCAATACTTATGTCGAGCAGAACAAGTACGGTCAAATAGTTGAGCAGGCAGGCGGTGTCGGCCTTAACGCCACTACTGGAGCTGACGCCACCCGATATTTTTACAGCCTGCCCGCTAACAAATTAGAGCTGTGGATGTCGTTGGAGTCTGAGCGATTCTCACAGCCTGTGTTTCGACAGTTTTTTGAAGAGAAAGCGGTGATTTTAGAAGAGCGCCGAATGCGGGTAGACAATTCCCCCATTGGCTTAATGATCGAAACCTTCTTAGAAAAAGCCTTTGAAACTAGTCCTTATGGTCGTCCGGTGATTGGCTACGAAGCTGACCTTTACAGGGCTAGCCGTCAGGATGTTCGCACCTTTTTCGATACCCACTATGTACCGGGTAATTTAGTGGCCGCTGTAGTGGGTGATGTGGAAGCGGCTGAGGTGCAGCGGCTAGCTTCAGATTATTTTGGCCGTCTCCCGGCTGGTGACTTACCCCCGCCCACCGTCGTGAATGAGCCGCCCCAGCGATCGCCCAAAGAATTTACTCTAGAGTTGCCCTCTCAGCCCTGGTACCTAGAGGGCTATCATCGTCCGGCAATCACCGATCCTGAGCATGTGATCTACGGTATTATTGAATCCCTGCTGGTAGATGGGCGCACGTCTCGTCTATACAAATCATTAGTGGACGAAAGCCAGGTTGCCCTCGATATCGGCAGCGTCAACGGGCTGCCGGGTGATAAGTACCCCAGCCTGTTTTTGCTCTATGCGCTGACGGCTCCCAATCACACCACTGATGAAGTCGCTACGCTGTTAGAGGCAGAACTCGATCGCCTTAAAACTGAGCCTGTGGATGCGGCAGAGCTAGAGCGGGTGAAAACTCAGGCTAGAGCGGGTTTAGTCCGCTCTCTCGACTCCAACCAAGGTTTGGCATCGCGTTTAGCAGAGTACGAAGCTAAAACAGGTAGCTGGCGCAACGCCTTTACTGAGATCAAGGCGATTGAAGACGTGAGCACCGCCGATGTTCAGCAGATTGCCCAACAGCTTTTTCAGCCGCAAAACCGCACCGTAGGACGACTGGTTTCTGTCGAGTAGGGAACTAACTGGCCTGCTGGTTCAGCCCGAACTGAATTTTATGCGCCTCAGCCTCTCTTCTGTATTATCCGTGCTTTGTCTGGAGTGGAAGATTTTGTCAATGCAGTGGTCTAAGATTGCCCGACAGCGATGGCAGCGACGGTTTTTACCTGCTGCTGTGCTTAGCTTCATTACCCTGGCCGGAGTGATTATTTTAGGCTGGCCGTCGTCGGCAGTTGCCAATGAAGCTCGATACTATACGGAACTGGAATTTCCGCCTCTGGCAGAAGTGCAGATTCCAGCCTATGAGCGCTATCAGCTAGAGAATGGCCTAGTCGTCTACCTGATGGAAGATCACGAGCTGCCTTTGATTAGCGGCACCGCCACGTTTCGCACCGGAGAGCGCTATCAGCCTGAGAACAAGACTGGCCTAGCCGACGTGATGGGTGAGGCGATGCGCTTGGGCGGAACCCAAAGCCACGACCCCGATGAACTCAATCAGCTTCTAGAACAGCGGGCAGCTTCTATCGAAACCGGAGTTGATACCACAGCTGGAACAGCTAGCTTCAATGCTTTGTCAGAAGATACTGAGACTGTCTTTGAGCTATTCTCTGAGGTCATTCGCTATCCGACTTTTGACCCGACGAAGATTGACTTTCTCAAAAATCAGTATCGAGGCAGCATCGCCCGTCGCAATGATGACCCTGACGATATCGCCCAACGAGAATTTAGCAAGCTCATCTATGGTAGCGATAGCCCCTACGCTCGCACGATTGAGTACGATACGCTGAGTAACTTCGATCGCCAAGATATTTTGGCCTTTTATCAAGCCTCCGTGCGGCCTGAAAACACGATTTTAGGCATTGTAGGAGATTTTGATCCTGCTGCTATGAAAGCCTTGATTGCTGAATATTTTGGCGACTGGCAGCCCAGTTCGAGTTCTGCTTACAACTTCGAACTGCCGACGGTTTCACAAGCCAAGGCGGGTGTCTTTTTGGTCAACCGGCCCCAGCTTACCCAAAGCTCAGTTCAAATGGGTCACCTAGGCGGCAAGCTCAACAGCGAAGATTACCCCGCTATGTCGGTGCTAAATGAGGTACTCAACGGCTTTAGTGGCCGCTTGTTTAATCAGGTGCGATCGCAGCAGGGATTGGCCTACAGCGTCTATGCTTTTTGGGCACCGCGATATGACTATCCCGGTACGCTGATTGGGGGCGGTCAAACCCGCTCAGAGGCAACCGTACCCTTCGTCAAAGCAGTACTCGACCAGCTTGAGACTGTCCAAACCACTCCGGTAGCACCCGCCGAACTCAAGCAGGCTCAAGATTCGGTACTCAACAGCTTTGTCTTCAACTTTCAAAGCCCCGAGCAAACCCTCTCTCGCCTGATTCGATACGAATACTATGACTATCCTTCGGACTTTGTCTTTCGCTTCCAGAAGGAGGTTGCAGCGGTAACGGTAGAAAATGTCTTAAAGGCGGCACAGGACAACCTTAAACTTGATCAGGTTGTGGTCTTAGTGGTAGGCAATGCTACAGAGATTCAGCCGCCGTTATCCAGCCTGACTCAGGATGCGGTAACGCAGATTGATGTTACGATTCCGCAGCCAAGCGCTTAGCGAATTTAGCCGCGAGGCTTCGTCTGGATCGAAGCCTCTTTGGGCTGGGTAGAGGTTTTATTACCCGTAAAACTATTGGTTTTCTGGATCTGATGGTTTGCCCCCATCTTTGTGATTGGGCGTCGGTTGGGGGTCGGCGGCTTTAGCTTTTGATCGAGGCGACTGCCGCTGGGTTCTGAGCTGCTGAGCGCGCTGCTGCAGCTGGCTGAAATATTCGGTTTCAGCAATTTCTGAAACCTGACGCTCGACCTTGGCCGCATCAATCTCAATGTTTAGCCGCAGAAAGCTTTTCACCTGACGATAAACGGCTTGTCCATAAGAACTGTGATTAAAGCGATCGACTAGCACCACGCCCCCAGCCCCAAAAAACAAAGTTATTGCAGGGGGCACTAGGGGCACCCAGCCGCCCTGTAAAAAAAGCAAAACTCCAGCCCCGTAAAGTGACCCAGCTAGCAGCAGCAGCCCCGCGCCAAACCACAGCGGATGGCGAATAAACCAGGCAAATATTCCTCCTATCAGTCCCCAGCCCATAATCCAGGCGAGTTCCTGGCGGCTAGACCAGGCCCAAATCAGGGGCCGATGATCCAGCACAGCGCTCAGAATTTGACTGACAGACTGGGCGTGGACAGTGACTCCCGGCATTCTTTGCTGGTCTTGTAGGCCACCGCTGTAGGGCGTATAAAACTCGTCTTTGGCCTGGGAGGTGACTAGACCAATCAGCACGATGCGATCGCGGATCAGTTCTGGTTTGACCTGTCCTGCCATCACCTGACCCAGGGTCACTTGGGGAGCTACCTGCTGAGCCGAGCGGTAGTTCAGGAGAATCTGGTAGCCGTTAGCGTCTACTTTTTGGTAACTGCCCATACCCCTGCGAAAGCGATCAAATATGACTGAATCGAGCTGAATGGCTTCTGTCTCCGTGAGCCGAGGTTCAATTCCCTCTGCGGCCAAGTATTTCAGCGCTAGCTGTAGGCCAAGAGAAAAGACAACCTCTGACCCATTACAAAGATGCTGTAGAGGCAAAACATCGGCAAAGGGTTGAGGCGTAGCCACTAGCAAATTGCGGCGTAAGATGCCCCCGGGATCAACCACAATATCCGAAAATCCAACAGCTTCTGGTGGGACAATTGCAGGTGGGGCAATTCCGGGATCAGCAGAGCCGCTCATTTTGCAGACAGTAACGGTGCGATCGCTCCTTTGCAACTGGCGCAGCAGGGCTGTGTGACCCGACCCAATCGGCACGTCACGGAAAATATCTAGACCAATGGCTCTAGGCTGATATTTCACTAGCTCAGCTAGCAGATCAGCCAGCGTCTGATCTTGAATCGGCCATTCCTGACGGGCTTGAATATCATTTTCAGTGATGCCTACAATCAAAAGACGCTGATCCGGGCCTTCATCAGGCCGAGAGCGAATCATCTGATCGTAGGCAGCTAGCTCCAAACCCTGTAGCCATCCCAGCGATCGCCCCCCCACAACGGCAGCACTCAAAATCAGACTGGTTATACAGGCTGTTTGGAGCAGGGGGCGCAGTTTTTTCCAGGCTAACCGAGGTAGCCAGGCCCATAGCTGATCATAGGGAGGGGGAGGAGCCATCAAAAACGAGCTTTGTTCGTAGTTAGCGCTTCAGCGCTAAAGCACTGACAGTGAGTTAGCAACACTTTTAACTGAGCGGTGACCAGTAACCGAGCGCAGTCAAAATTCGGCTGGGTTGTGGCTGCGCTTCGAGCAGTCGAAGCCCCCAGGATCAAGCTCGGCCAGCGGGAGAGCTAAGCTGGGGAATTCCGCGCTAAACAAATACCGCCAGCGTTTTGCTCTAATCCTAACCCGGCTGAGGCATCAATATCTGTCGTCGAAAGCACAGGCTGCGGTCAGAGAAGTTAAGCTGAATGCCTTTCCTGAAGATAAAATTTTGCTGAAGTTTTTTGCGGAAAGAGGCTTTAGCTGGCGAAGTATAAACTAAGCAGATCTCTATAGCTCTCAATCGATATAGCTTTTAGGCGATCGCAGACGATAGCAGATACGGCCCCCTACACAACTGCTGAACGATGAAAACCGCTACTTTTGACTGGCGCAAAATCTCAGTTCCCTTGCTTGCCAGCCTCTCACTTGCTACTCTATCCTCCTATGCTCAAGCTGGTCTGAGCTTTAACTCCCCCGATTTGCAAGCTCCTGGCAATCGTGAGGCCGGAGCGTCTCGCAGCGATGATAGCTGTCTAATTGCCTCAAACAACTCCCCCAAGGCGCTGGTTGCTCTAATTCCTAATACGAATATAGGTTTAACCACAGCGGCTACCCCAACTTTTTATGTTTACGTGCCGCCGAATCAAGCAGAAGAGCTAGAGTTTCTTCTCTATGAGGAGGGAACTCAGCGCTTGGTTTATCAAAAGATCTACGAGTCCAAGGCTGTCTCGGGCGAGATAGTGGCCGTTGAGCTACCCGAGGAGAGTCCCCTAGCCGTTGAGCAAAATTACTACTGGTATTTTTCGGTAGTTTGTAGCTCTGATCAGCCCGACGAAAACTTGGTGATTGAGAGCAACATTCGCCGGATTGAACCCAGTGCTGCTCTCACAGAGCGCTTGGCGATCGCCGAGCCGCAAGAACGCCCCGCTATCTACGCTGAGGCTGGCATCTGGTATGAAACATTGGCTGCTCTGTCTGCTGTAGATCCTGATCAGGCTTTATCACAGTGGCGATCGCTGCTTCAGTCAGTTGGTTTAGAGGAGTTTGTCTATACAGTGGCCCAGCGCTAGCCGCCCCTGACCCTGTCATAGCAGCCTTACCATTTGTGGGGAGAGAGTTGTAAGTAGGCAAGCACAATAATCTTACAGATGGGTGTTCTCCTGGCATAGACGCGTTGCGTAGGCGCAGCCAGCCGTCAGGCTTACGACTGCGCTCAACCCTCGACTTCCGGCCAGGAGAGCAATCTAGCTGATTTCGAATCCGCTCAATCAGCGACCGGTTTGACATTTAATTAGGCCCAGCTACTTATACCAATTACAGGTGAGTTTGCACCTGTTGAATATTTGGAACCTCTCAGCGGCAAGGTTTTCAAAAATCGTGAGACACGCACTTCATAAAAAATGGTATTGGAGGACTTTTTCACAGGAAAAGTTCTTTCAGCATCCGAACAGGATAGCTATATTCATTTTGACGACTTTTATGCTTTTATAAAACGGCTGTATTTCTTCTGGCTGCTGTCTAGCTGCTGTGTAATATCCCTGACTAATTTTCCTCAGGTTCATCAAGAGTTTCTCATAATTTGAAGCATCAGTATTTCCCGAATTAGAGTTTCTACAGATTGCTTTTTTTAGAGAGAAAGTTAAGCTTTAAGCGGACAATATTTTCCTTTTTGAGAGCAGTTATGGCTTCATTATTATCTCAGACAAGTGCTTCTTTTGGGCTGGCATCAGTTACTCTTTTAGCCGTCGCAGGAACGGCTCAGGCTTTTAGCTTTACCAGCGAGGTAGAAGGCTCATCTGCTAAAGGTGATATCTTTCTCAAGGCCGTCATACTGAATACGGGCGAACGGGTTGCTGTTGAAGATTTGTCTTTTGTTATGGGAGCAGAAATTGTCAGCAATGACGAATTCAAAGGCGGCAATACCGGGGCTGCTAGTGCTGATAAAGGCGACGAAGCCACAACAGGCATTGCCCAAGAAGACGCGGCGGCAGCAGACATTGTGACAAACTTGTCTACTGCCAATCTCAACAATATTGTAGATACCGAGGACGAAGGAAACTTTCAAATTGATCTGGATTTTGCTAAGGTAATTGATAACTTGCTGATTTGGGAACGCGGCAAAAACAGCGATCTGGGGGTTCAGGCGGTAGACAATAGCGGCAACCTGATCGGCAACTTTTTCAAGGTCACCCGCAGCG
Organism: Leptolyngbyaceae cyanobacterium RM1_1_2; assembly: GCA_012032345.1. GTDB lineage: Bacteria > Cyanobacteriota > Cyanobacteriia > Phormidesmidales > Phormidesmidaceae > Sphaerothrix. The sequence goes on from JAAUQI010000001.1 coordinate 105,632, forward strand.
ACTGGACAGATGCTGGATTTTCTATTGACACCACTGAGATCGGCAGCGCTCAGGCTGTTGGGTCTTTTGGTCTCAATCTGGTTGCAGACCTGGGTGTTTCCGGCCCCGTTTCTAAAATTCGTTTCTCCAGTGAGAGCGGCTTCAACGGCCCTGACTGGAAATTTGTCGGAACGGCGGCAGAGCGCGAGTCGCAGTCGGTACCGGAACCCGGCTTAGCAGTTGGCTTGGGCCTGCTGGGCGGCCTGATGCTGACCAAGCGCACTCGTCTAGCCTAGACTGATTGGTGATATACTCCCGTCCCTCACGCTGTGCGTAGAGGGCGGGTTTCTCCAGCCATAGACAAGGATATAGGGCGATCGCGCTTGTGCTAAAGCCACTACCACCACCAGTGTGCGGAACTCTCTGAGGTTTTCTCTTTATGCAACCCGCTGCTGAATCAGAGTTTCAGTGAGCGCTATCAGCCGATCAATATGTCTGGCCTGCATCTGTGCTGTCTCATGTTGCTGACGGAGCAGAGATTCTAGGTTACTCAGATTGCGTTCAATTCTCTCAAAACCAGTATTTACGCTATTTTCCAGCCGAGTCAGCCCTTCCATAAAGGCTCCAATTTGATTTACATTTGTGTCTAAACGTCCATCTATCCTGGCCAAGATGGAAACGACTGTCTGGAGAGAGTCGTCGATGCTTTCCAATCGAGCGCTGACTGCTTGCAGCACGTTATCTGACGTAGTCATGATCCCCCTCTGCTGGATGGAATAGTCGGTAGTCCATCGTTGTTAATCGACTGTCAGCTCTTTACTGTCCTTTTTCCAAAGCCTCTAACCTTGCTTGTAACCGAGCGTGTATGTATTCATACGTTCCACACTAAACCCATACTGTTTGCATGTCGGACATTTGAGCAGCGTACTTAGAGCATACACACTAAAATCTAGATAAACGACAGGACGGGTAACCGCATCCTGCTTTTTTGATTTAAGCCTGTTACCGTCGTCGAAACAGTTAGACCCTAGAAAATTTATAATGTAGTTCCTTTCGAACCGGATTTATGCCTCCTCAGACCCGCAAACGATTTGGACAGCACTGGCTCAAAAGCGAAAAAGTGCTGCACCGAATTTTGGAGGCCGCAGAGGTTTCAAAGCGCGATCGCATTTTAGAGATTGGGCCGGGAACTGGCGTATTAACCCAGTGGCTAGCGGCTCTGGCTGATGCAGTAGTAGCCGTTGAGATCGACCGCGATTTGTGTAAGCGGCTGCGCAGCCAGTTTGAAAAACTCGACCAGTTTTTACTCCTAGAAGGCGATATCCTCAGGCTTGACCTGGCCGATGAGCTGGCTGATTATCCCGGCTTTCAGCCGAACAAAGTCGTTGCCAATATTCCTTACTACATTACAGCCCCGATTTTAGAGAAGCTCTTAGGCAGCATCACCCAGCCTAACCCCCAGCCCTTTGAGCAAATTGTGCTGCTGATTCAGCGAGAAGTGGCCGATCGCCTCTACGCTCAGCCAGGATCCAAAGTGTTTGGAGCGCTTTCGGTGAGGATGCAGTATTTAGCCTGCTGTGAGCTAATTTGTCCGGTATCCGCCAAAGCCTTTCAACCCCCACCCAAGGTAGAATCAGCCGTCGTCAGACTGCGGCCCCGGCCTTTTTTCCCAGTTGCCCTCAATCCCCGCTTATTTGATTACCTGGTACAGCTAGGCTTTAGCAGCCGACGTAAAATGTTACGCAACAATCTCAAAGCGGTGGTCAACCGGGAACAGCTCACCTCGCTTCTAGACTCTCTGGATGCTCTACCAACCATTCGCGCCGAAGACCTCAGCGTTGAGCAATGGGTCAGGTTAAGTAATAAGATTCAGGAGGCTGGCGCTGACAGTTACAATTAGCTTTTTGACTGGCGCTAGCTCAGTTCCATTACCAAAAATGATTTTAGATGCGTTTTTATTCTCTCCGCGCTGCGGCAAAAATTAATTTATATCTGGAGATTATTGGCGATCGCCCCGATGGTTTTCATGAGCTGGTGATGATTATGCAGAGCGTTGCGCTAGCCGACCAGATTACGGTTCGCGCCATCGGCGTAGATGAAATTCGCGTTCGCTGCAGTCACTTTGAAGTGCCCACAGACCAGACCAATCTGGCTTACCAGGCGGCGGCGCTGCTGGCTCAGGAGTTTCCCGATCAGATTGCCAAGTTTGGCGGGGTAGAAATTGCGATTGAAAAAAACATTCCCGTGGGGGCCGGACTCGCAGGCGGATCTGCCAATGCAGCAGCAGTGCTGGTGGGCCTTGACTTGCTCTGGCAGCTAGGGCTGAGCCAGCTGGAGCTACAGGACTTGGGGGCAAAACTGGGGTCAGATGTGCCTTTTTGTCTGATGGGGGGCACGGCGATCGCCACCGGACGCGGTGAGGAGCTAGATCCCCTAGCTGGCCTAGAACCGCTACATGTAGTTCTGGCTAAATATCAGAGCCTTTCGGTGCCAACCCCTTGGGCTTACAAAGCTTATCGAGAACAGTTTGGCGATCGCTATCTAAACGAGCCGCAGCAGCGCCAGGATCGGCAGCAGCGGGTTCACTCTGGGGCAATGGTGGCCGCCATCAGCCAGCGTGACTATGCCACCCTCGGCCAGGAACTCTGTAACGACTTTGAAAAGGTGGTGCTACCTGTCCATCCACAGGTAGCTCAGCTCAAAGCAACAATGGCGAATTTGGGAGGGCTAGGGACGCTGATGTCAGGTTCTGGGCCTACGGTTTTTACGCTGGCAGAAACAGCAGCTCAGGCTGAGGAAATTGCTGTCGGGCTGCGGCAGGCTATTCCTGACGAAGATTTAGGGATCTGGCCGACTCATCTGACTTCGACTGGCATTCGGCTAGACCCTTAGAGCGAGGAGGGCGTGACGGCAAAACGATAGGATGAATAAAACAGGTTTTTGGGTAACGCTATGGCAGAGCCAGAATCTTCTTCCCAATCTAAGCCGGAGCAGGCGATCGCCAAGGTTAACCCGCTGCGATGTTTTGTCGGCTCTGGAGTTGCAACGGGGCTGAGCTTTTTGATCTACCGGCTATTCGTGGCGATCGCGCTCACGTTTGCCAACAAGCCCATCACCTCCACTAACGTCACAGCCATCAACATCGGGGCGGCTGTCCGCACCCTGGTTATGGGCGGGGTGACGCTAGGGGCAGGCGTCTTTGGTGTAGCTGCTTTGGGTCTGTTTGCTTTGGGCGTGCAGCTCACAGTTCAGCGGCTGCGCGGTCAGAACCCGCCTTCTACCCAAAAAATGGACATCTAAAGGTCTAGTAGCAGATACAGACCATCAGGCTCACTTTCTGTGCTCCCGGTAGCTGCTTTTGTGGCTGCTTGATGAGCGTCGCCTCTAGGGTACAGAAAGCGCTTATGAGCTGAGTGATGGCAGTCTTTCAGATTTAAAGCTGGCAACAGCACCTAATGCTTCACTAACTGAGCGATCGCCTCACATTCCTGAATAAAAATTAGAGATGCACTGGCTCAAATCTTACAAAAGATTTTTAAGTTAGCCAGTCCCATTACTCTCTTTCAGCTATTAGAGGAAATATCAATTAGCGGATTAGATGCTGTTGCGTTTGGACGAGACAGATTATAGTGATTCAGTCGCTTTTCCTCCTTTTTTAACGGAGTTGACTTCAATCTGTCAGGGAAGCTTTAGGCTTCACTTATTAATATACTCCTCTTTTTTTAAGCCAGGAGTCGCTGAAAAAAAAGTTTACACCCGTAGAAGAGCTCGAACTGCTCTTAACTTAAAGATATATTCACGGGGGGGCTAGGGAGCTTTCTAGAGAGATCTGGAGGTAAAATCCAGGGTGACATAACAGTCGCAGACAGACCCGTGAGCTAACTGCTTCAGTCGCTTTGGGTAATTCAAGAGCTGACAGCTTTTGTTAAAGAAATCAGGTTTTTAATTCTTTTAAGAGTAGAATATTTAGTAGTATTGCTAAAGCTAATCAGCCTCTAATCCGCCATGCCTCCTCAACTTAAAAAAGCCGTTCTGCTCACCATCGTCGGTGAATCTGTCCTGCAAGATCGCCTGATGCAGCTAATGAAAACTCTAGGCGTTTCGGGCTATACCCTAACCCAGGTTCAAGGCGTGGGTAGCCACGGGGTACGGATGTCAGACATGTCTGGCGTTGCTGGGTACAAAAGCAACCTTGAGTTAAAGACGGTTGTCTCTGAAAACGTTTCTGACCAGATTTTGATCGAGATTAACGCGTATCAGGCCAAGTACGCCCTGATTGCATTCCGGCAGTCAGTAGAGGCGCTTTTAGACTGAGCGGCGCTGCTGTTTAACCTGGCTGCCTCGGCTATAAGGACTCACCGCTTGCTCCAGCGATCGCAGTCCGGCATTAACCACCAACGCCAGCAGCGCCACCGCGATCGCCCCGGCCCAGATCTTGTCGCTGCGATTGGTTTGAATGCCTTCAAACAGCAGATTGCCCAGTCCGCCAGCGCTAAACTTAGCCCCGATGGTAGCGATCGCAATGGCGACAATCGCCGACAGCCGCACCCCCGCCAAAAATACGGGCAATACCAGGGGCACCTGCACCCGCCACCAGCGCTGCCAGAGACTCATGCCCATGCCCCTAGCCGCTTCCAGCACCGCCGGATTAATCCCCTCCAGCCCCACCACCAAATTTCTGACTAAAATTACCTGGGTATAAATTACCATCGCCGTAATTACCGAGCGCTGATTTAGGCCAAACACAGGCACTAAAAAAATAATCAGCGCCAGACTGGGAATGGTGTAGAAAATACCCAGCACCGACATCACAGGCACCGCTAACCAGCGCACCCGCGTCACCAGCAGCGACAGCGGTACCGCAATCAAAATAGCGATCGCTAGCGTCGCCCCCAGCATTTGCAAATGTTCCAAGAGCTGTTGCAAAACGACGCCAGGATTATTCAGCAAATAAGCCATGCTCAGCGCCTCACTGCCGCTTGAATTCGAGCCAGCGATACTACCCCCACCGGGCGATCGCGCTCAATCACCGCCACCTGATCAGCACCGCTTTTAAGAATGAGAGACAAGGCTTCTCGCAGACTGGCCTGAGCTGAGAGCTGAGGCTGGTTGTCTAAGTAGAAAGCCTCAGGCAGGTCGCTCATGGCGTTGCCGACCCGCAGCAGACTAAGCTGTCGGACAATGTCGTCGGTGCCCAGAAGATTGCGGATGAAGTCACTATCGGGCTGAGTCAGCAGGTTAAACGGCGTGTCAAACTGCACCACCTGACCTGCTTGCATAATCAAAATTCGATCGGCGAGGCGGAGGGCTTCGTCTACATCATGAGAGACAAATAGAATCGTTTTTTGCAACTGGCTTTGCAACCGCAAAATCTCATTCTGCAGAGCCGTGCGGGTAATGGCGTCGATTGCGCCAAATGGCTCATCCATCAAAATCACCTGGGGGTCTCCGGCCAAAGCTCTGGCCACCCCCACCCGCTGCTGCTGTCCGCCAGAGAGCTGAGACGGGTAGCGATCGCGGTATTCTTGGGGGGGCAGGGCCACCAGCTGCAACAGCTCATCTACCCGCATTTGGGTCTTAGAGCGGCTCCAGTCGAGCAGCTTGGGCACCACGGCGACATTCTCTGCCACCGTCATGTGCGGAAACAGCCCCGACTGCTGAATCACATAGCCAATCTGCCGCCGCAGCTTAAAAGCCTTCAGCTTTTGAATGTTACTGCCCGACAAAAAAATACTGCCCTGAGTGGGTTCATACAGCCGATTCACCATCTTAAGCAAGGTCGTCTTACCGCAGCCAGACGGCCCCAAAATCACCACCAGCTCCCCGGCCTCCACCTGAAACGTGCAGCTATTGACCGCCGGACGCGCCGCCCCCGGAAACCTTAGCGAAACCTGATCAAACGCGATCGCACTCATTTCCCTTTCCCTGCTTGCTCACTGCCACTAACTCCCCTGTCTCTACTGCCTATTGCAGTACCGCTGATGCTGCCAAAAACTCTTGGGCTACCGTAGCGGGTTCTTTACCGCCGTTGCTGACCTCGTAGTTGAGCTGCTGCATGGTTTCATCTGTGAGCAGCGGGGCCAGTCCGTTGAGGACATCGGCAATTTTGGGGTTGGCCTCTAGCGTTTCCTGCCGCACCACAGGAGCCACCTGATAGGGGGGAAACAGTTTTTTGTCGTCTTCCAGCAGCACCAGATCAAAAGCGCTGATTTCTCCATCGGTACCAAAGGCAACCGCTACATCGGCCTCGCCATCGACGAGTCCCTGATAGCGCAGTCCGGCATCAACCGCCTTGTAAGCCTCTAGCTCAAAATTGCCGTAGGCTTGCTTCAGTCCGACCAGGCCATCCTCTCGTATCTCAAACTCCGGTGGGCCGATCATGACCAAGCTGTTGGCCTGAGCGGCCATTTCAGAGATAGTTTTGATGCCCAACTGCTCTGACTGGGCCTGAGTCATAGCCAGGGCCTGAGTGTTGTTCATTGGGGCGGGTTCTAGCCAGACTAGGTCGAATTTTTCTTGGTACTGCTGGGAAACTGTGTCATAGACGGCCTGCTGGTCGCTCTCTGCCGGCTGCTTCAAAACTGTTAGCAAGCCTGTGCCCGTATATTCAGGGTAGAGATCGATTTCTTTATTTTCTAAGGCCGCTTGCGCTACCGGGGTGCCGCCGAGGTTGAGCTTGCGCTCTACTTCAAAACCTGCATTTTCCAGGGCGATCGCATACATTTCTCCTAAGATGAGCTGTTCGGTGAAATCTTTTGAGCCAACTCGAATTGGATCGCTGCTGTCAGAACCACCGCCACCTGCCTCCGGTGTGCCTTGACAGGCGATGATGCCAAAGGCTGTCAGCAGAGCTAGCAAAGACAAAAGCAGCGGACGAAACGGTTTGAACATAGCAGCACAGCGGAAAGCTTGATTTTTTAAGAGAATAGCATTGTGAGCTGGGATAGCCACACTTCCCAGCGGAGTGATTACGAAGTCCGTTTTAGGTCATGAGAGATACGGGGTTGGGTTAGGCTTATTTAGTGTTTACAGCAATCGTTTTCACACCTAAACAGCCAAAATCTGATGCTTTATTACTAACAACAGTTAAGCTGTTGACTAAGGCTGTCGCAGCGATGATGGCATCTGGTGTTTTGGTCTTAAATTGCTGTCTTAGCCGAATGGCCTGTTCAGCGATCGCATCTTTCAGGTCAAATACAGTGGCATAGCTGATGAATTCCCTTGCTTGGGTGTACAGTCCACGATCGGCTGCAAACTATCCCCAGCCCAAAAACTCAATTTTGTTGGTAATCGAAATCTTGAAGCTATCGGCGAGTATGGTGTGGATGGATTCGTCGTCTGTTAACCCGTTGAAATAGTAAATGACGATATTGGTGTCGATTAAGTAAGTCATTAGCGCCAACCTTCACGGGCACTTGCTAAGTAGTCGTCAATGACTTGCTTGGGCTGGTGGGTAACTCCAAAAAACAGATGCGGGTCAAAAGGGGCAGCAGGCTGTTGTGTGTCGTCAACTTTAATACCTTCTTCCTGGCCAGTTGGGCCAACACCAACTGCACTAGCCAAAACTTGTCAGCATGAGATAAGGCTCCAATAGAGGGTAATAATTTTGCTATTGACATTGACATGGCGATTGACTCCTAGAGATTAACTTTACAAATATCGGCACCAGCCCTTTTTTTGAGCTTTAAGCATGTTGATACTTTTAATACAGGCAGAGAAATCATCGAAGCCGAAGAATGTGGCGGTCTTCTCCAATATGCTGCGTAGCGTGTTGCCTAGCAGACTGGCAATTGCCTAGAGGCAGTCTATTTTGGCGGCCCTATCTGTAGCTGGGATTCAAAAAATCGGTCTTAAACAGCGACGGAGTTACGAAATAGCTGGCCTATTTTGCGCGATCGCGTTACGCTTTTATTAAGAAGTATTACGAAAATCTCACAAAACAGTTATGGAAGCTAAACCTATTCAAATTTCACCCACTACCCCCCCAGTCAAGTCCTCTGCGTTTCTGATGCAGGTGATGGAGCAGGGGGGGCTAGAAGATCTCTACGACGCCCGTGACGTCATCGAAGTTGTTTTTCGCACGGTTCGAGATTTGATGACGACTGAGACAGCCCAGCGGGTAGCAGCAGAAATAGAGAGCGACGCTGAAGCTGGCGACAGTCAACAAATTGCCGCTCTCTGGCGCGACACGAATCCTGTGGTATCCGTTTTGAGCCGTCTGCGTCCGCCGCTCAAGTTTGAGGACGATACTTTTCTCTTTCGGATTGCGCAGGAGAGTGGTTTATCTAAGCAGGTTATGCCCGCAGATGTGGTCAAGGCTGTCTTTCAGGCGCTCAAGCCTCGCCTGTCAGCAGCTTTGGTTCAGGAAGTGAGCCTGGTTCTGCCCGGCCAGATTCGACGCCTGTGGCAGAGCGCCTAGCTCACCCTTCTGGTAAAAAGTCAGCAAAAAGCGAGGTAGAAATTTCTACCTCGCTTTTTGCGTTTTGCCGCATAACTGTCAGCAAGATGGCTTGCAGTTGAGGATATTGCTATCATCAGAAAATCTGTAGACCTGCCTGAAGCTATTGGTAATAGCGATCTTCTAACCAGGATCTAAGCGCTTCTTCAGAATTGAAAACGGCTCTACGATTGGAAACCGGATCGTAGGCGTGCCAAATCTCTGCACCATTGACTTCTCTTACAGAGATGCGGGGCTGATCGCCATGAGTCATCAGGTTTAGCAGGGTAGTGCCTGCCTGGGCTAGTAGCTGAGCGATCGCGTTTTGAGCCGGACGCGGCTGGGGGCGACTGAGGGTTTTTTCTAGCTGTTTGCGGTTAAGATCGAGTTGTGATTCGTGAGTGTAGCGAGTATAGCCTGTCATGGAAAACCTCCTGTCTATGCACCATTTTGTGGTGGTTGTTTGAAGCGTTTAAGATAGATCAGCCTGTGCAGTTGCAGTCCTTAATTGCTTCTAGGACTACTCTAAGAAATTAGCCTGAAAGTGCCAAAGCATAAAATGCATAGCTCCTATGAACAAAATCGATGTCTCTTCTATGAACAAAATCGATGTCTCTTCTATGAATAGATGCGATAGTCTATGGCTACAGGCTGGGGGCACAGGCTAGAGGCATTTTCTGGCGCTGGCTGACCCGATCGCCCTTCGTTCTTCCTAAAGCAATGACTCTCAAGCTAAAGCTATCTCAGCTCAGAGCATTAGTTGCCGTAGCTGCTCGGGGCAACTTCAGCGAGGCGGCCCTGAATTTGGAGGTGACGCAGTCTACCATCAGTCACGCGATCGCCACCTTAGAAGATGAGCTAGGCGTTATTTTGCTGCAGCGAGGCCGTCATGGTGCCCGCCTGACCCCAGTGGGTGAGCGCATTACCGCCAAGGCGCAGCAGGTGCTAGCCCTCCTAGAGGACATGGCTAGCGCAGCCGACCAGACCAAGGGACTGCAGGGTGGCACGGTCAGGATTGCCGCTTTTCGCAGCGTCGCCACCCATGTCTTGCCCAAAGCGATCGCCCAGCTCCACAGCCGCTATCCCAGCATTTCAGTGTCTATTGCTGAGTTTGACGAGCTGCGCCAGCTTGAGCAGGCACTCGTGCAGGGCCAGGTTGACATTTGCGTAGCCGAAGCCCTCTGCGGCGGGGACTATGAGGTTGTGCCTATCTTTGAAGACGAATACATTGCGCTTTTGCCGCCTTCAGCAGGGCTGAGGAATGCTCAGCTGCGCTTAGAAGACCTGGGCCAATATCCGCTGATTGCCTCTCAGCACAGTAGCTGTTTTGACCGGATTCGGCTGCAGCTTGCTCAGCTCAGCCCGCCGCGTGAGGTCGCTTACCGAATTCGCCATGATTCTTCTATGACCAGCATGGTCAAGCAGGGACTCGGCGTGGCTATTTTGCCGCAGCTGGCCGCAGAGCCTATTCCAGAAGGGGTACAGGTTTGTCGTTTGCCCTTTCGCATGTTTCGACCGATTGGGGCGTCGCTATTAAAAAAGGCGCTGCACACGCCAGCCGTCTACGCCTTTCTTGATGCCCTGCGGGATTCTCAGGTTGAGATTGTGATGCCGTCAGTCAGCTAGGGTTAATCTGATAGCGTATGTGAGTGTCTATCCTACAAAGGCACCTAGAAAGCACCTGAGGCGCTGGGTTTTGCGGAGATTTCTATGGGGCGATCGCTTTACTTTCTGGTTCCGGGCACTAGCGGCCAGTTTGCCTGTGGTGGGCTTTGGGCTGAGCTAAAAACCCTGGAGCTGGTTCAGAGCCTTGGCGATGCGGCCCTGGTTACTTACCGCCAGCAAGAACCTGACACCTTATTTTTGCCAGATGTGCTGCGGCAGGACAACTTGGATGGGGTTATTTTTGTGGTGAGCTGGGGCTTTGATGTGCCTAAGCTGGTCAAGACCCTGCGCGGCCATAACGTGGTTTATCACGCCCACAGTGCCGGGTATGGCTTTCCCCTGCCGCCTGAAATCCCGATTATTACCGTCAGCCGCAACTCAATGGGCTACTGGGGCCAGCAGTCCCCTAATGCCCTAATTTTCTATTTGCCCAACTGCATTTCTGCATCCTTTCGCAACTACGGGCGATCGCGGGATATTGACGTGCTGCTGCAAACTCGCAAATCTTCAGAATACCTGCTCAAGCAGCTGGCACCCGCCCTGAGCCAGCACTGCCAGGTAACAATTTTAGATGCCTATGTAGACGATATTGTCGGCTTGTTTAACCGCAGCAAAGTCTATCTCTACGACTCTGCTGAATATTGGGCCCAGCAAAACGTCAGCGAAGGCTTTGGGCTACCGCCAATGGAGGCGCTGGCCTGTGGCTGTCAGGTATTTTCTAGTATTAATGGGGCGCTGGCCGACTATTTAGATCCAGGCTTTAACTGTAACAAAATCGCGGGCTATTCCACTGCCTACGACGTAGAGCGCATCCTCAGCGTGATTCAATCCCCTGTGCAAAGAGCCTTGCCCGACTCGTTTTTTAAGGAATATCGCCGAGAAAATATCCTCAAGCGCCTGCAGGTGATTTTGGCAGCGCTGGATTTATTTTTTGATCATCGGCGATCGCACCCCGGCGATATCCCTAGCCTGACCCGCGTTCGGCTGGCTAGACTATTTTTTCAGCGCGTGCAGAAGAAGCTGAGACAGATTTTGAACTGAAAAATTACTTTTCTCTAAAATTGGGCATTACAGACGGAAAGACGCTCAATATTGAGGTATCTATCAGGAACCATTCAGTAAAGGCAAATCGCAATGGCAAGGGTACCGTTGGCTGGTGTTGAGCTGATCAAGCAGTTTGAAGGACTTCACCTCAGTGCCTATCGTGATCCGCTTAGCGGCGGCAAGCCCTATACGATTGGCTGGGGCAGTACCCGACGCCAAGACGGTCGCCCCTTTGATCTGGGGGAGCGGATCTCCCGTGAAGAAGCTGAAAATTTGCTGATCTACCAGCTAGACACCGAGTTTTTATCGTCTCTGGAGCGGATTCCGGTCTGGGGTGAGCTAAATGACAACCAGCGCGGGGCGCTGCTGAGCTTTGCTTATAACCTGGGGGCTGCCTTCTATGGTTCTGCGGGGTTTGAAACTATCAGCCGCGTGCTACGCAACCGCGAGTGGGACAAAATTGAGTCGGCGCTGCTGCTCTACCGCAACCCCGGCACCCATGTCGAAGAGGGCCTGCGGCGGCGGCGCTTGGCAGAAGCAGCCCTATTTTTGACCCCAGCCGACCAAACCCCAGTCAAAAGTTCTCAGCCGATTCCGACCCTATCTGCTCAGGCAGGCGATCGCCTGCTCTACTTGGCTACCCCCTATCTGTTTGGCGAAGACGTCAAAGCTCTGCAAAGAGAGCTGGCCCGCACAGGAGCAGGGGTATTAATTGACGGTGTCTTTGGCCCTGCCACTGATCTAGCGGTTAAGCGGTTTCAAACGGTTAACAGCCTGCAGCCTGACGGCATCGTCGGCCCTCAAACCCTGGCCCTGCTGCGGACTCGACCGCTATACCTGCGAGAACCTTATTTGCAAGGCGATGATGTCCTGGCACTACAGCGGCTGCTACAGGCAGCAGGCTATGTCACCACTGCTGACGGTATTTTTGGCCCAGGTACTAGGCGCACAGTTGAGCAGTTTCAGCGGGCGTACGGCCTGGTTCCCGACGGCATTATTGGGCCTAAGACATTAAAAATTCTCAAAGCCAAATCCCTGTCTTTAGCTGAGCCTTATTTACGAGGGGAAGCAGTCGTCACACTGCAAAAAGCCTTACAGCAGCGAGGTTTTAATCTGGTTGCAGACGGTGTCTATGGCCCCAGCACAGCAATGGCTGTCGAAGCCTTTCAGCGCCGCAGCGGCCTGATTGCCGACGGTATTGCTGGACGCCAGACGTGGGCCAAACTGTTAGACTAGACTGCTAGACTAAGCCCTTAATCTGAATTTCGACGCTGCGGGTTTGAGGGCTGATGTCGGCCTCATGCAAAATGCGATCGCACTGACAGTTTGGGTCATCGCGGCAATAACAAACAATCATCAAAAAAAACAAGGCTATCTGGAAACTGGGGCAATATGTAAAGGCAGCCAGAAAAGCAGCTGGAGGAGAAGGGATATGGGGCTATTTGATAGCGTCTTCAAAACAGAGCAAGACACCACAAATACAATGCTGAGTCCTGCCGAGGCGTTTGCAGCAGTGGCGCTGGTGGCGATCGCGGCGGATGGCTACCTGTCTGAGCAAGAGGGGCGAGAAATGACGATGGCGCTGGCCCGGATGCAGCTATTTCGCAGTTTCTCTACAGATGTGATGCACCGCCTGCTTGACCAGCTATTGGGGCTACTCAAGCAGCAAGGCCCAGGCAAGCTCATTACCCTGGCCAAAGCTTCTCTGCCTGAAGATCTGCGCGAAACCGCCTTTGCGATCGCCACCGACTTGGTGCTGGCTGATGGCACCGTCACCTCGCAAGAGCAAGCCTTTCTAGACGATCTCTACCGAATTTTAGAAATCCCCGGCGACACAGCCCTGCAGATTGTAGAAGTTATGACAATCAAAAATCGCGGCTAGAGCGGCAGCTTCGCCGGAATTCCTGGCAGACGGGGAAATTCTGAGGGGGTCGGCCCTACCTTGTGCAGGTATAGGCAGTGGCGCTGGCTCTGAGTCAGCGGGGTGGTGCTGGGCTGAATGTGGGCGATCGTGCCTCCTAAAAGATCTAGAGCAGGCTGCAGCGCCTCGGTGTCAGCTTCAGACCACTGACCGCGATAGAGAACTGCCAGCCCCCCCAGGCGCAGCAGCGGCAGAGCATATTCGGCGCAGGTTGAGGCCGACCCCACCGCTCGGGCTAGGGCTACGTCAAACCGCTGTCGGTGAGCAACCTGCTGCCCAATCATCTCAGCTCGACTGGCTAAGCCGCTGAGGTTACTCAGGCTCAACGACTGAGCCAGGGTTTCTAAAAAGCGCATTTTTTTTTGGGTAGAATCCAGCAGCGTTACCTGCCAGTGAGGACAGGCGATCGCCGCCGGAATGCCCGGAAACCCCGCCCCAGTACCAATATCAATCATCCGCAGCGGCTTAGAGCGCAGCGACTCTGGCAGCGACCAGGCAAAATTGACATCTAGCCACGGTGCTAAGCCGCTCAGGGAATCCCACAGATGCTTTTCCCAAAAATCAGCAGGCTCAGTAATCCGGGTGAGATTGAACTGCCCATTAGCGGCTAAAACCTCAGCGTAGAGCTGCTGCAAGACGGCCTGCTGCGACTCAGACGGCTGCCAGCCCAGAGTTTGCTGCCAGAGATCAGAGTGAAGCGGTAGATCAGGCGTCATCTTGAGGGCTGAGACGGCTGGGCTAGCGGAGTTTTTGGCCCCTCGCTAGCTACCTGTAGTTCACCCTGCTGTAGCGTCCAGCAGCGATCGGCTAAACCTACAAGTTCTTCAGCGTCGTGGGTGACAATTAGCAGACTCCAGTCTTTTTTGAGCTGCCCCAGCAGGCTAATGAGCTGCTGCCGCATTGACCAGTCTAGTCCAGCCGTTGGCTCGTCTAGCAAAAGCAGATGAGGTTGGCGAATCAGCTGCACCGCCAGAGCCAAGCGCCGCTGCTGTCCGCCACTGAGGGCGTGGGGGCCAGATTCTAGAGCCAGATGCTCCAGGCCGACTGCACCAAGAGCCTGTTTCATGCGCTCGGAGGTCAGTTCGGGGTGGCCCAATCGCAGCTCTTCTAAAATTGTATGTCCACAAAAGTGCCGCTCCGGAAACTGAAACACCAGTCCGCCTAGCTGTCTTAGCAGCTCAGGATTTAGCTCCTGACTGCGCCAAAAGACCTGACCTGAGGTGGGGGCCGCTAGCCCGGCCAAAATTTCTAGCAGCGTACTTTTGCCAGAGCCGCTCGGCCCGATAATCAGCCCCATCTGCTGTGGTGACAGCTCAAAACTAATGGACTTGAGAATGGGCACAGCGCTGGCTGCGGGATGATAGGTTAGATTTTTGATATGGAGCATTCAAAAGCAGACAAAGGGCAAGAAGGCAACGCAGGGAGCTAAGTTAGAGCCAGGGTATAGTCCTAGCATAGGCCAAAATCCAGGTTAGATCCTGGGTTGGGCTGTCACCTCATCGCAGCTACACGTATTCGCTGCGATCGCCATCCACTCCAGCTAAGCCACCGTCGCGCAGTATACTGCTAATGCACTAATTCCGGCTGATAAAAGCTGTATTTAACCGGTGCGATCGCCCAAATCTAGCCCTTCACAAATTCGTTTCTTGATTCAATGCCGCTATGCCTAAGCGAATACTGTTCCTCAGCAACGGTCACGGTGAGGACAATCACTCCTCCCACATTATTCGCTCCCTGCAAGAGCTTTGCCCTGATCTTGAAATTGCGGCCATGCCCATTGTGGGGAAAGGGGCAGCCTATCGGCGCATAGGTATCCCCATTATTGGCCCTACCCAGATCTTGCCCTCCGGCGGCTTCACCTATATGAATCGGCTGCTGCTGCTAAAAGATATGCGCTCAGGCTTGCTCAATCTCACCTGGCAGCAGCTCAGAGCCGTACAAAAATACGCACCGACCTGTGACCTGGTTCACGCGACGGGAGATCAGGTTGGGCAGGCATTTGCCTACATGAGTGGTCGTCCCTTTGTCTCCTTTATTTCACCGCTGTCAGCTCTCTACGAAGACAACTTAGCCCTAGGGCCGATTATCTCCCGGTTGCTGAAATCGCCGCGCTGCTTGAGCGTTTTTACTCGTGATCCGTTCACGGCTGAAAACCTGCGAAAACAGGGCCTGGGAAAAGTGCGCTTTGGCGGCATTCCTTCTCTCGATCGCCTGCTCCCCACTGGCAAAGACCTGCAGCTCAAGCCCAATATTCCGATGGTGGCGCTGCTGCCCGGTTCTCGTCTACCAGAGGCGGTTCGCAATTTTAAGCTACAGCTGCGACTGGCGCGGCAGATTTTTCAGCAGGCCCAGCCAGTACAGCTCCGGGGGGCGCTCGTCCCCGACCTGATGCAGCAGCTCCCTGAAATAGCTGAGGCAGAGGGCTGGCAGTGTGATGACGGCAGGCTATTTCTGGCTGAGCTACCTGCTGCTGAAATTTTGTGTTACCCCGACGCCTTTAACGATATTGTTTGTCAGACCACACTGGTGCTAGGCATGGCGGGGCTGGCTACCGACCAGGCA
Organism: Leptolyngbyaceae cyanobacterium RM1_1_2; assembly: GCA_012032345.1. Classification (GTDB taxonomy): domain Bacteria; phylum Cyanobacteriota; class Cyanobacteriia; order Phormidesmidales; family Phormidesmidaceae; genus Sphaerothrix. The sequence goes on from JAAUQI010000001.1 coordinate 121,240, forward strand.
GTGGCGCTGGGCAAGCCTGTGATTCAGGTTCCCGGTGAGGGGCCGCAGTTTACCTATGCCTTCGCAGAGGCTCAAACCCGGATGCTGGGGATTTCTGCCCAGACAGTGGGCAAGGGGCCAGCTACAGCAGCCACGCTAAAGCTGGCGGCTCAGCGAGTAGCCGAAACCCTAGAGGATAGAGCCTATCTTCAGGCTTGTCAGCATAACGGTCGTCAGCGACTTGGCCCGCCGGGAGCTTCTTATCGAATTGCTCAGCACCTGCTAGTTTTTTTGGGAGAGTCGGCGGCTGCCGCAGCGGCCCAGGCGGCTGAAGCCCAAGAAGGAAAAATTACTCCGGCATGAAGACTCGCGCTAGCTACTGGCAGCTGCTGCCTTTTCTGCGACCGCACTGGTGGCTATTTGCCAAAGGTGGGGCCTGCATTATTGGCTATGTCTTGATGACACTGCTGCTGCCTTATTTAGCGGGTCAGGCAGCTCTCTATATTGGTCAGGGCAATGTGGCTAAAATTGCCCACTGGCTGGGACTGGCAACGGTTGTTTTTTTAGTACGCAGCGTTTTTCAGTATTGGGAAAATATCTGGATGATCAGCGCCTCACTGGAGGTTGCTCTCAGCTTACGCCAGCAGGTGTATGCTCATTTGCACAAGCTGGGTTTGAAGTATTTTGAGCGATCGCAGACTGGGGATTTAGCTTACCGTCTCACCGAAGATATCGATCGCGTGGGTGAGATTGTCCATAAAATGTCGCAGCAGTTTGTCTCTTCGGGGCTGCAGCTCATTGCCATACCGATTTACATGCTCTACCTCAACTGGCCGCTGACGCTGGCCGGGCTGCTCTTAGCCCCCCTGATGGGCTGGCTGATTAGCAAATTTGGCCGCCAGATGCTGATTTTGTCTCGCCGCAGCCAGACTCAGGTTTCTAACCTGTCGGCCCTGCTGACAGAAGTTTTTGGCAGTATTCGGGTGGTGCAGGCTTTTGCGGCACAAGACTATGAGGTCGAGCGCTTTAACCGCGAGGCCGAACACAACCGCAGTACACGTTATCGAGCCGAGCGGCTGAAAGCTTTGCAGTATCCGATTGTGGGTTTCTTAGAAGCCATCAGTATCATGCTGCTGTTTTTTTGGGGGGCTGGCAAATTTCCCAGGGCAGTTTGGCCCCCCAAGAGTTTGTTAGCTTTTTGGCGGCGGTGGCGCTGCTGCTCCATCCTATTGATCTAGTCACGCAGCACTACAACGAGTTTAAGCAGGCAGAGGCATCGGTAGAGCGCATTTTTGAGCTGATGGCGATCGCCCCCTCAATGCAAGATAAAGCCGATGCCGTCGAGCTGCCAACGGTCACGGGCAAAGTAGAGTTTCAGCAGGTGAGCTTTGCTTACGCGGATAATCAGCCTGTGATTCAAGATTTGTGCCTGCGTACCTATCCCGGTGAAGTGGTGGCGTTGGTGGGTTCTTCTGGGGCAGGCAAAACCACGCTGATGAACCTGCTGCTGCGCTTTTATCAGCCCCACGACGGCCAGATCTTAATTGACGGCGTGGATATTCGAGATGTCAAGATCACCAGCCTGCGCCACCAAATCGGCGTTGTGCCTCAGGACACGACTCTGTTTTCTGGTACGATCGCCCAAAATATTACCTATGGTCGCCCTGCATTAGACCCAGAAGCGATTCAGCTAGCCGCTAAAATTGCCAACGCCCATGACTTTATTAGCCAGTTTTCCCAAGGCTATCAGACCTGGGTAGGAGAGCGAGGGGCAACTCTATCAGGCGGACAGCGACAGCGCGTAGCGATCGCCCGAGCGGTGGTGTTCAACCCGCGCATTTTAATTTTAGATGAGGCCACCTCAGCCCTAGACTCAGAATCGGAGGCGCTGGTGCAAGAGGCCCTAGAGCGAGCGATGCAAAACCGCACGGTGTTTATTATTGCTCACCGTCTCAGTACCGTGCGTCGAGCTGATACCATTTTGTTCCTGGAGAAAGGGCGAATTCTCGAATCTGGGACGCATCCAGAGCTGCTAGAAAAAAGGGGTCGCTACGCCAGCTTTTATACCCAGCAGTTTGAAGGCTAAGGTGACGACTCTCGCCTCTAAGTCCAACTAATCGAGGTGCCCTCAAGAAACGAAACCCTAGCAACCCCAAACCCCCTTAGCCGGGTAGCTGTACGGTTTTTTGCAGGGCGCTCAGGCTCATCTCTGCCAGCAGCGCCAGCAGCGCCACCGGAACAGCCCCCACTAGCAAAATAGCATTGTCATAGGCCGCGAAGCCCAGCACCACAAAATCTCCCAGTCCGCCTGCGCCGATAAAAGCGGCTAGCGTAGCGCTGGCAATTACTTCTACGGTTGCCGTCTTAATACCTGCCACAACTACAGGCAGCACCAAAGGAATTTCTACCTGTCTCAAAACCTGACCAGCCGACATGCCCATTCCTACTGCTGCTTCTCGAATCATCGGGTCGATGCTGCGGAAAGCTACGTCAGTGCTGATCAAAATTGGCGGCATTACCAGCAGGGTCAGAGCGATCGCGGCAGATTGAAAGCTCAGGCCAAAATAGGGAATCGCCACGAACAAGATGGCTAAGCTAGGAATCACCCGCAGAGCATTAAAGCCGTTGATCAGCAGGCTGGAGGCAACCTGCGACCGGGCACTCCACAGACCCAAGGGCAAACCCACCAGCAAACCAATGCTCAAAGGAATGCCAACGAGTAACAAATGCTGCAACAATGCGTCTAGGAACTTATCGAAATTATCAATAGCGTAACGGTATGCTTCGAGGACAAGTTGCATAAGTAAAATGCGGCAGGATAGTCATTTCACAGCAGTCAGAGGCACACGACTGTATTACCAGGTTTGGCTGCCTGCGAAAATTCGGGGTGTCGTCATTTTAGTGCATGGCATTGGCGAACACAGCGGACGCTATGAGGGCCTGACTCATCCTTTAATTAAAGCTAATTTTTTGGTTGCTGGCTTCGACCAGCCCGGTCATGGGCGATCGCCAGGGCGGCAGGGCCATATTGAGCAGTGGCAAGACTATCAGACTAATCTACAGCTCTTTTCTCAGCTGATCTGCCAGGACTATCCGCACCAGCCACTTTTTTTGTATGGACATAGCCTAGGCGCTTTGATTGCTCTTGACTACAGTCTACAGACTAAAAGACTGGCCGGATTGATGATTAGCGGTACCCCGATTTGTCCTGCCGGGCGTTTTGGCAATCCGGTTTTAATAGCGATCGCTCGGCTATTGTCTCAGATTTGGCCGACACTCACGTTTAAGACAGACCTAGATGCCACGCTGCTTTCCCGAGATACAGCGCTGCGGCAACAGTATGTAGAAGATCCGCTGGTGCATGGTGCGGTGACGGTGCGGTGGGGAGCTGAGTCTCTCAAGGCCATTAGAGGCATCAGGCATCAGGCAAGCAAAGTTTGCTGCTCTGTTTTGATGATTCACGGCGAGGCCGATCAGATCAGTTTGCTGGCACCGGCGCTCCGGTTTTTTGAAGATTTGGGCACTGCGGACAAAACCTTAAAAGTCTACCCCGGTGGCTACCACGAGCCTCACAACGATCTTGATCGCGCTCAGGTGGTCAGCGATCTGATTGAGTGGCTAGAGCATCATCTGAGCTAGCTGAAAGTTTTCATTTAAAGAGCGCGGTGGTGCCTACGATACATTCCTTTTCTCTCTCTTTGCTCTAGAGTGAGAGACGTTTTTGAAAGATGCTCTACAGTTTTTGGCTCTGTAGTCTTGACGCTCTGAGGTCAGTCTTTCTGGAATATCTGGTTGCCGTAATTTTAGAGCTGTTGCTATATGAAGCTGAGTCAGTTTGGGGCTACAGGCAGTTTGGCGATCGCGCTGGCTAACCTGTTTGGAACCGTTGGTCAGGCCCAGGAAACTCGCTCTGTGGTTGACCCGCCTTTGCTTCAGGTGCGCGGCAGGCTGCAAAACGGAGACGCTACCCTGGGGGACAACAGCCTGTTCGACAAGTATCTGATTGAATGTTGGGCCGGACAAACCCTGACCATCACTTTAGAAAGTACTGACTTTGACGCTTATCTAATGGTTTACGACGCTCAGGGGCAGCGGATTGCCCAAAACGACGACGTTTCTCCCATCAATCACAACGCTTCAGTCACCCTTACAGTGCCGGAGGATGGCTTTTATCGAGTAGTTGCCAATGCTTACAACGACCTCGGCAATGGTCAGTATAAGCTTTCAGTTGTTCCGGCTGCTGTCGTTGCTAAGCCCGAGGGTTAGCGATTGCACGGCTAGATTTTAGCTGTCGTTCCCCGTAAAATGGGCGTCTATCTTTAGCAGAAACGATTCATGTCATTATTTTCTTTCTCAGGGGAGCGTCCCGGCACATTAGGGGTCAAAGACGGCCAGCTATCAGCTTGCCCAGATTCTCCCAACTGCGTCAACAGTCAGGCCGCTGACAAAGAACACAGCATCGCCCCCCTAGGCTACAAAGGTGCAGCCACAGAGGCGATCGCCCGCTTGAAGACGCTGATTGAGTCTACAGAAGACGCCAAAATTATCAGCGCTAAAGACGATTATCTCTACGCCGAATTCGCCAGCAAGCTGATGGGCTTCGTCGATGATGTAGAATTTTTTGCCCCAGCCAGCGAAACCGTTATCCATGTGCGATCGGCGGCTCGACTGGGCAAGTCCGATCTCGGCGTTAACCGTAAGCGGATTGAATTAATCCGCGATCGCTTTGAGTCTTGAGCGGCCAGCACAGCGGATTTCCTGAAAGTGTTGCAGACACTTAGGTTTCAAGCCAGCTAAATAGTTCGCCCACTGTGAGGGTGAAAGGTTGGGCAAATGGGGGAACAGGGAGGCGATCGCCTGCTTTTTCAAAAACAGCAATTGGGCGATCGCTAAAGTAAACAAACACCAGTTCTTCATCTGGGTCAATCAGCCAGCCCATCTGAGCGCCATGAGCCAGACAGTGGAGAATATTACGCACGACTTTAGTGTGGCTTTGGTCAGGGGAGAGAATTTCAATCGTCCAGTCGGGGGCTAGGGCAAAGGTGTTGGAGACTTTGCCATTAGGATCGCGGGGAATCCGCTGCCAGCGGAAGACGGCAACATCCGGGACGATTGATCTGCCACCAAAGGTACAACGTAGTTCTGGGTAGGCGCGGGCGATACGCTGGGGCTTGAGGACGCTATTGACGGCGGGTACCAGATCGCCCTGGAGGGTGCTGTGTTTGCCTTGAGGCATCGGTTTTTGGATAATTTGACCGTCAATGAATTCGCTAGCGGGTTTTGTCTCCGGTAGCTGCAAAATTCGTTGAGGGTCAGCGGTTTGGCAGGGGTTTGAACCATAGCCTTGAGGGGATGGGATGAAAATATTGTACCGCTGTCACTTCCACCCCCAAGCCAGACTAAAAGTAGCCTTCAAAATCCTCGCCACAGATAGCGGGTAAGCTCTTTCCCAACGCGGCGCTCGACGGCTGGGTCGTCGGGGAGCTGCCAGCGCAGAGACTTATAGAGCAGGTGACGGTATAGATCAAAGCTGGCTTCGATTCGATTAGTTCGCCGTAGGTTTGAGCAGCCGCGATCGCCCACTGATAGGCTAGCCCAACCGAGAGCAGGCCCAGCAGCGGCCACAGAGCTAAGAGATTCGTCAGGAATGGGGTAGCAGGGTTCCAGGCCAAAAATGCCCAGCCGCAAAACAAAATACTCCACAGCCAAACACGAGCGGCGGTGTTGAGGTCAGCGCGGGCGGCCTGTAGGTCTTGTTTGACGGTGTCGGGCAATAGCAGCCACAGCCGCGACCAGCAAATGACGGCGTCGAGGCCGTATTTTTCCGAGGGCTTGCGCTCGGCGGCGCGGAGGATGTTGCCCAAGTGGGTTGGTAGCAAATCTTCTGCTGTAGGTGTCTGTCGCCACTGGCGATCGAGCTGAAAGTGCTGAATTTTTTCTAATGAGTGCAGTTGAGCAACGCCGCGATTGTTGAGCGATCGCAGTTGTTGTTTAATCTGGTTGCGACGACGCTGCTGTTTTTGCAGGAGCGTCGTCGCAGCCAGCTAAGCCGGGGATGCCAGTAGTTATTCGGGTTCGTCGGTATTGGGTAGAGCTGCCAGGCGTTGGCGATTAGGGTCTGAAAATCGTCATCGCAGTGGCTGTGTAGATGAATGGCAGTAGCTAACAGGTTTGCCAGAATCTCAGCCTGTTGGGTCTGGGTCAGATTCGGTAGCTGGAGCTGATTGATCAAGGCCAAAACGCTTTGACACTCAACACCCAGTCCACGAATCAGGGTGTTGAGCGTCTGGTTGGCAATGGCAATGGGGCGATCGCGGGTTTGCATAATTTTTTCGTAGTCGTTTTATATGCCTGTATAGCTAAAAGCGGCCCAGTGAAAAGGATGAGCAAAGTCTTGGGCATCGGGATGCCTGAGACTTTTCTGTTTGAAGAGATGGTCGGCAGTTGCATGGCTCATGCGTAGCCCCGCAGGTTGCGGTAGGAATGTTTGAAAACAGGCGGTTTTTTCTCGATTGGTGGTGTCGCGCAGCCACTGTTGGGCTTGGCGAAGGGCGATCGCGGGTTCTAGCTTATCTTCGCGCCAGTAGTCGTAAAAGCGCACGAGCAGCATCATGGTGCTGAGGTCGGAGACTGACCAGAGCGAGGCGACGACTCCGGCAACTCCGGCCTGTAGCAGTCCGGTGGGCAGGCTGATGGCTTCGTCGGCGAGTTTGAGGCCGGGAAGTCCGGTTTCGCAGGCGGAGAGGATGGCGAGGCGAATGCCGCCGCTTGGCCCTTCAGTCAGTTTGAGATCGAGCAGGTTGCGTAGGGTGAGCAGGCCGTCGGCCATCAGCAGGCCGCTGTTGAGGGGGGTATTAAAGTCGGCGGTGCCGTGGCAAGAAAGATGCAGGTGGCTGGCATGGGGTAGGGCGGCGAGAACAGCGTCTACGGTGGCGTGTTCCTGTGGCAACACTTGGGGCTGGGTGAAGCTGGCGGTGGCGGCAGCGATTTCGCGGCTGGAGTTGGGCAGGTCATTGCGGGGATTGTCGATCGCCAGTAAAGATTCCCCTACAATGCGATCGCGAATCTTTTGAGCCGCTGTCAGGCTGCGGGCGTTGGGGGCGTAGGTGAAGTGGATGTCGTCGAGGGCGTAGCGTTTGCCACTGGGGGTGCTGGGGTCTTCTGTCCAGGCGGCGTGGAGGGGGAGGAAGCTGAGGTAGCCGGTGGGGATGAGGGTGGCTTGTGTAAAGTTGAGGGCTTGGAGTTGGGCAATGAGGGGAGCCATGAGGGGTTGCCAGAGCTGTTGGGTACCGTGGGCGATCGCGTCGTACCAGCTTTGGCGATCGCTTTGGGATCGCTCGTAGGCGTTAAACCAAGCTTGCAGAATTTCCATTAAGGAGGATTCAGTGAGGTCGTCTAACCAGAGATCGGTAATCTGGTCTGGGGTGAGGATTAACGCAAGGCTGCCAGCGGGGGTGGTGACGAGGTAGACCAAAGAACGATCGGGCTGGAGGGCGGCGCGGATGTGGTTGAAGTTGGGCTGATCGAGAAAGTCGGCGTAGCCTTCGATTTGGCGGATTTGCTCAATCACGGTGGTGAGGCTTTGGCGGAGGTGAATGGCTGCGGTGCGGTGGGCTGCGGGGGTGAGGCTTTGGCGCAGTTGGTTTTGCTCTTCGGCGCTGGTGGCGCTGGTGGCGTGGGCGCGTTGCTGGGCTTCTAGGTTGCGGAGTTGGGTGGTGATGTCGAGGTATTGGTTATAGAGCGCGGGGGCAGACTTTTCTAGGTTTGCTAAATCGGCTCTGTCGCGCTCTAGGGTTTCGCTGAGGCCACGGGCGCGGCCTTGCTCTAGCACCTCGGCGGCTGTTTGCAGGTTGCCGCTGCGGGCGAGGGCATAGGCGGCGCGGCGGGGGAGATCGGCGGTTTCGGCTAGTTCGGCGGCTTTGCCATCAAGCAGGTTGGCGCTTTGATACAAAATCTCAGAAGCTTGAAGGGCTTTTTCGTAAACTGAAATGGCTTCTTGCCAACGCTGCTGGTCGCTATAGAGATTACCTAAACTCTGGGCAGTTTTACGGCAGTCATCAGGCAATAACTCAGGTTTAAATACTTCCAGACTAGATTGGTAGGCCGCAATCGCTTGCTCTAGGTTCTCCGCCCGGTCGCCGCGAATGCGATTTAAGTAGGCAGTTGCCAGGTTCATTGTGGTTGTTGCCCACTCCACGGGCATCGCCTGCTGCGTCCTCACCGTCAACGCCTGCTCATAAGCGACGATGCCTAGCTCCAGATTTAGCCAGCGGCTACCCAAAGGAAACTGCTGAATCAAATTGCCAAATTCAACTAATACCAAATCCGAATCGTATAACCCCGATTCAAAGATAGGTGACTTGCCTAGGGGCAAACGGTGTTTGCCCAGCCTAATCGGGGGTAGCCAAAGAGGATTCAGTATAAGACCGCCGCTATGAATACCCGCCGCTCGGTTTCTCCAGTGAGCAATTGCGCTCCCACCTGAGGCAAAACTGCTAGCAAGGTTGTATCAAACTGCTCCTGCTGCTGCGCCCATACCGGATACACCTGTTACGGATTTCCCTGGCTATCGGCTACGAGTTGCAACGTCTCCAGCAAAAACTTTGTTGCAGCCTCAGCTTCAGCCGTTCCGGTAGTTCCTTGCTCTGGCTCCGCCCCCATCCCTAACGCCTGCGCTAACTGCGCCGCAAATCCCCGCAGCCACTTTGCATTGTTATTGCCCTGACCCTCCAAATATGCAGCATACTGCTCCATCACCGCCAGCAGTCCTGCATCCACCAGCGCTGCATTCGCCTGCAAAATCTCCCCTTCTTGCCCCTGCGGACAGCTCAGCAATTGCTCAATCAACGCCACATACGCTTGAACTCGCTGTTCATCCAGGCTGCCATCCTCAAAAGTTTCTGCTGTTGCTCTTTACACTCAGTCAGCAACCCATTCCGCCTGTTTTTATACCACTGCCGCAAAAACACAGACCCCTAACTTTTTAGAAAAGTTAGGGATCATGGTGAGGGTTGAAGCGCAGAGCGATCGCCCGATAAACTCACTTATCAAAACAGCCAAAAAGCGATGTCATGAGAGCGATCGCTTCCTCTCTCCCACCCTCAAGCTACGATAAAAGCAGCGTTTGCAGAGCAGGTCGATGACCCAGGCCAAAGCAAAATTTACCACCTTTGAAGACTATCTGACCTACAGCGACGAAACCCCGCTAGAAGGACGTTATGAGCTGATTGAGGGAGCACTCGTCAAATTGCCGCCAGAATCAGAACCGAATAATTGGATTGCTAACCACCTGCAGTTTTTGCTGGTAATGGCCAACGTTGTCCCCCTTCGTTTAATTAGAATCCATGCTCTAGAACTGCAAGTGCCTGTCTTACGCCCCAAAGATGCGGCCAATCGTTATCCAGACCTAGTAGTCTTAAGACCAGAGCATTTGAATCTGATGAAGCGGCGGCTTACCCTTACGCTCGATATGCCGCCCCCCCGCCTGATTGTGGAAGTGGTCAGCCCCGGTAAGAGTAACCACGACCGAGACTATATTCACAAACGGGCGCAGTATGCCGCGATCGCGGTGGCTGAATATTGGCTGGTAGATCCTGTTGGGCAAACGGTAGCTGTGCTGGCGCTGAGCGGAGACAGCTATGAGGAAATCGGCGTGTTTAGCCAGCAGATGGCGATCGCGTCGGCTGAGCTAGCAGGACTCGAACTCACCCCAGAGCAAATTTTTGCGCTAGATAGTTAAGCAAACCCGGTTCAAGCGTTAAGCGATTAATAGCAATGGTTGGCACCCTACCCCAAAATTTACTCACTGATACCTGGATACCCGCCACCTGGGAAGAATTTTTGGCGATCCCAGAGTGCCTCGAACTAGAGAAAGCCCGATGCTACTATGACACTGGCTGGCTGAGGATTGAAACCATGCCTGTCGGGTCTGCTCATGGTCAGGATAATTCGATCTTAGCTGCGATTGTTAGCCTCTACGGGACGGTAAAAGAGATTGCCTATGTGTCGTTCACCAATACCAGCTTTCGTAAAACAGGTGAGCGAGAATGTCAGCCAGATTTAGCCTATTACATCGGCCCCGACGTGCAGCGTCCAGCTAAAAACAATCAGCCAGTAGATGTTGAGGTCTGGGGTACTCCGGCTTTAGCCATTAAGGTTTCATCGACCACACTGAGCGATGACTTAGGTCAAAAGCGGCTGCTTTACGAGCGCTTAGGCGTCCGGGAATACTGGGTTGTCAATGTGGCAGCGGCTGAAGTGATCGCCTTTGCGATCGCTGATGGCGGCAGTCGGCAAATTCAGACATCGCTTGTCCTGCCTGATCTTCCTGTACCAGTAATTGCCGCAGCTCTCAGGCTCAGCCAAAGCCAAGACGACGGCACCGTGAATCGCTGGTTACTGCAACAGTTTCGCTAGAGCCGCCGCTTTTGCCTTAGGTATTTTAGATATAGCAAACCGCAGTTTGGTTAGGACAACTCAGATCGCTAAATCTTTACGTGACCAGCATCCTTTCGTCCTTCATCCTTCTGCCTTCATCCTTCATCCTTCATCCTTCTGCCTTTCACTATCTCTGCTCAGACGCAATGCTGCTTCATCTCGTCCATAGACGCATATTCCAGCGCCGCCGCGTGGGTTGCTTCCAAGACTACCGGGGGGGCTACACCCGCGTCGTAGGCTTCTTTCCAGCGGCTAGCGCACAGACACCAGCGATCGCCCGGTTTCAGGCCCGGAAACTGATGCATTGGCATGGGGGTGCTGAGGTCATTGCCTTGGGCCTTGGTATAGGTCAAAAATCCTCGGTCATCTCGGCGCAGACGACATGAACGCCCACATCACCCGCCCCGGTGCTGCACAGACCGTCTCGGTAATAGCCCGTCATGGGCGAAGTGCAGCAGGTTTGGAGTTTGCCGCCCAGTACGTTGCTTGCGTCTGCCATAGGTTTATCCTGCAAAACTGATCTGATTTGAGCTTATCGGGTTTCATTGCCGCTGCTACCTGTCTCAGGGCTAAAATCTGGATAAGTCAGGACGCGATCGCCCTCTATTAGCAACCTGTATTAAGATATAATCCCAAAAAATTTAGGCAAATCCAGAGACTCCGCAACCTTATGAACCCTTCCGCACCAATTGGCGTTTTTGACTCTGGGGTGGGTGGTTTATCCGTTTTGCAAGCGATTCGAGCCGCCCTGCCTTACGAAAACCTGTGCTATGTGGCCGACTCAGGGCACGTCCCCTACGGCACCAAAACGCCAGAATATCTGCAAAAGCGATCACTGGTGCTGACTCATTTCTTACTCAGCCAAAATGTCAAAGCGATTGTGGTTGCCTGCAATACCGCTACTGTCGCCGCCGTCGCCTATCTGCGGGCCACCTTTACGATTCCTATTATCGCCATAGAGCCTGCTGTCAAACCTGCTGTCCTAGCCACTAAAACCGGCATTATCGGCGTCATAGCCACGGCAGCAACCCTGGCTAGCGACCAGTTTTTGCGACTGCTAGAGCGATTTGGCTCAGGGGTGACTATTCTGACGCAGGCTTGTCCCTGCTTGGTGGCACAAGTGGAAAAAGGAGATCTTGCTAGCTCAACCACGCGCCTTTTAGTTCAGCAGTACACAGCGCCCCTCCTGGTAGCCGGGGCCGATACCCTGGTGCTGGGCTGCACTCACTATCCTTTTCTGCGTCCGCTGATTGATGAGGTCGTAGGGGCCAACATAACGCTAATAGATACCGGAACAGCCGTGACCCGCCAGCTTTCTAATATCCTGGCCGCGCAAAAACTGCTAAACCCCTCTGCTCAGCCGGGGCATGAGCAGTTTTGGACGAGTGGTGAAGTCAAAAAGGCCCAGGCGGTCTTTAGGGTTTTGTGGAGAAAACCGATAAATCTGCAGCCCCTACCCCAGGCATTTGCGTAAGAAAATGATGATTTCGCTCCAGGCTATATCCGTAGCCGCTGGGTCGTAACGGTAGCCGTCATCGCGCATGAAAGTATGGTTGGCTTCGTAGAGCAGCGTTTTGTGAACAATGCCTGCCTGATCGAGGGCCTGTAGAATCTTCTGTCGGCCTTCAGGTGGAACATGGGGATCGGCAGAGCCAAAAATGGTCAGCACCTCTGCTTGAATTTCGCTGACGCGCCCCAGGGTATCAGCAGTGTCGCGGCCCAGTTTGCCGTTGTGAATTCCGGTCGGGTAGCAGCAGACGACAGCTTCTACCTCTGGCTGCAGAGCGGCGCGAAAAGCTAAATGGCCACCAATGCAAAATCCCACCGCGCCCAACTCGTCAGGTAAGACTTGAGACTGCGCTTTGAGCCAGTCTAAGGCAGCTCTGGCATCGGCGTCATAAGCGGCGATCGCTGTGCGGCGAGCATTGTCATTTCCCCGCAGTCGGCCTAGGTCATCGGGTTCAATCACGGCCCCGATTGGCTCTAGCCGATGCCAGATTTCGGGAGCTGCCACTACAAAGCCGTAGCCAGCCAGTCGATCGATCAGGTGGGTAATCGGTCTGCCCAGCTGATAAATATCAGAGTAAAACAAAATACCCGGATACTGTCCGGTCGGTTCTGGAGCCGCGACGTAGACCCGCATAAGGCTATCGTCCACCGTTAAGCCAACTGTCTGTTTGACGATTTGCACCGATAGATCCTGCTGATGGACTGGCGTGAACAACTTTATCGGTAGAGTGTAGCCCTGACAGCCTTCAACCGATACGCTCATATCCTAGTGCCTATAAAGGCATCACTCCTGATCTGAACTCAAAGATTATCCTGGCTAAGCCGATAGCTTGAGCCAACGCTATTCCCTAACGCCAAGGCTGACTCACTCGATTGAGCTGCTCTAGTTCATCTGCTGTTAAGCTCCAGCCTAGCGCGCCAGCATTTTGGCTGGCCTGGGCTGCATTTTTAGCACCCGGAATAGGAACTACGTTACCTTGAGCAATCAGCCAGTTCAGCGCAACTTGAGCCGGAGTGCGTTCATGGTTTTCGCCAATCTGCTGCAGCATTTTGACCACCAGCTCAATCTTAACCAGTCCCTCCCGCTGGAAGCGGGGATCAATCTGACGTGCTCCTGTCGGTTTTTGATTTTCCTGGAAGGTATACTTACCTGTGAGCCTACCCTGAGCTAGGGGGCTATAGGCTAGGATGTTAATCCCCAGTTCTTGCGCGGCTTCCAGCACGCCGTTAGTCTCAGGTTTGCGGTGGAGCAGCGAGTACTGCACCTGGTTAACCGCTAAGGGTACGCCCAGAGCCGCTAAGAACTGGTGGGCTGCTCGCATTTGCTGGGCCGAGTAGTTGCTGACTCCAACTGACTGCACCCGCCCCTGCTGAACTTCGTCTGCTAGGGCTGACATTAATGTCCTCTGGCTCATCAAAAAGTCAAAAGGCCAATGCACCTGATAGAGCGCTATGGTCGGGAGCTGCAAACGCCTGAGGCTGGCTGTTAGAGCCTCGGCGACAGCCTCAGCATTGAAGCGCCAAGGCAGGGGAAAATATTTGGTGGCAATGTAGACGGGCTGATCGACTGATTTGAGGAACTGTCCGATTAGCTGCTCAGATTTCCCCAAGCCGTAGATTTCTGCTGTATCAAAAAAGTTAACCCCAGCAGCCACAGCGGCCTCAAATGCCTGACGCACCTCTGTCTCACCGTAGTCTTTGCCGTAGTTCCAAAATAGGGAGTCTCCCCAGGCCCAAGTGCCTATTCCCAACGCCGGGACTGTAGGGCCGTTGGGCACAAGTGTAACGGTCTGAGCAGTGGCTGGACTGGTCATGGAAACTCCTTATTTCTGGCGACAGATACTTAATTAATATTCTTCTACAAAATCTAGCCTGATTTGGCCTGTAGAGTCAGCCCTTACTCAGCCCCTGATTGCGTCTGTCCTTCTGCTGCGGTTCCTGTTTCAGTAGCTTCAACTTGAACGTCGGCTTGTGGGGCAACGTCGATTGACGTTTGGAAGGAAAGGAATTTTCATGATCTGAATCTTGTAAAGGATTTGTTACCCTCAACTTTGCCGTCTTTGCGCTGTCGAAGTATGGGGAAAAAGATATAAACGCGCTGCCTCCAAAGATTGATTGTGGTAGCCTGGTGCTTTCCTCCTCAAGACCGATAGCGACCTTTGTATTCAGCAAAAACGTACCTAGCATAAAGGCTGCCTGAGAGGACAGCCTTTATGAGAAGCGCGTTTTTTGAACTGATTAGACTTTATCGATGCTGGTATCGGCAGGGGGCGGAGATTTTTTCACCGTACCTGATACTTGGGATACGCCAGCCGGGGCAGGGTCAGGAGACGGCGGGCCAGATGCCTGAGGCTGGCTCACCGGGAGGTTGGGCTTGGGAGGTCGATACTCAATACCGAGCTGTTCACTGGCTTGAGCTAGTAGAAAAGAAGCACTGCTGCTGCTGGCTTCTAAGATTGACTGCCCTGCCGAGCTGAAAAAGGGCTTGACCTCTTCTGTTTCGGCAGGCTTTTCACCTAGACGCTCATACCAGTTGCGAAAATTCTGGCCGAGTTTCTTAGCGTATTCTCCAATCCAAGCTACCAGGACAAAGACCAGACAGAACAACAGCCAGATTAGCTGAGCCGTTTCTCTCAAGATTTCCCAGGTTAAAGCTAAGGCTCTTTGATAAGCAGCAGCTGTCTCGCTGGCAAAGATAAGTTCCCAGAGTTTAGAGGCTTGTGCCCGAATTCGATCCATAAAAGCTTTATTAATAACTAAGTTATCAGCAATCACTCTGCGCGATCGCGCAGAATTGACTCCAGTATAAGAGCAGAAGAGAAGCCTGAAACTGAACCAAAGATCAATTTTATGAATCGCTGTAAGCTTTGAAACTCTTACCTTTGAAAGACAGTAACTACTCTCCCCAGGCTCTTTTTAGAACATCTTGGGCTGAGATATCGGCTACGCGATCGCTTAGTGAGGTAATCGCCACAAACCTGACCTCATCAGAATCACTAGTGCTGACAGGGGGGAGGCGCTTGGCCGGAGTGCTATCGCCAAAGAGCGCCAGTGTGAAAACTTTTAGCGCCACGGCTAGCTGCAAAATATAGCCGTCTGGGCAGATCACTAGATCAGCTCCGGCTAGCACCGCCGCCGTCTGGCCAATATTTGCAGGCTGAATGACTTTGACTGCCGGAGCTAGTTCGCTCAGGGCGTTAACCAGCAGGCCGTTGGTGCTGTCTTGCAAAATCACGAGGGGCAGCTCTGGCTGTCGCCGCTGAAAGTCTGCCACAATCGCCTGCCACGATTCAACCGGGTAAAATGAGCGACTGACCTGACTGCGTGGGGCCGTGTTCGGGTCGCCATAGAGCACTACATAGCCTGTATTTTTTAGCTCAAGGCTTTCTCGGGTTTGCTCGGCCCAGTCTAAATCTTTTTGAGGCACGCTGAGGCTGGTGGCGGGAGCTGTCCCCGTTACGTCCAGACCCTGGAGCAGGTCGTGGTACAGGTGAGCCTGATATTGGGCGGGCTTAAAGGGGACTGAATTGGTGAGAAAAATGCCGCTGGAGGGATTAGCGTAGCCGATACGGGTGGGAATGCCGCTGAGCCAGAGCATTAGCCCCACGCTCCAGTCCTGGCTGGTCGAGAGCACGATACTATACTCGCGATCGCGGATAATACCCAGCAAATTAGCCCAGTCTGACGGGCTACTGCTGGCTTGAAAATCGAAGAGAATGGTCTCATCAACAACCTTAGAGACTCGATAAGCATCCTTAGACTTGGGTTCGACCACCACATCGATTTCAGCCTTAGGATAGACCTGCTGGAGGTCGTCGAGAGTTGGGAAAAACAGGATTTGGTCGTCGATCCCGCCGGGAACTAAAGCCAGTACTCGCATAATATATGGTTACGCTTTTTGCCAGATAATTTAGTGGAAGCTAAACAAAAGATGTCGGGTAGCACCCCACAGAAGCCCCTCAATTTTCTCAGAAAGACTGAGGATTGAGGTGTCGGGTGGGATTAAAAAAACTTTATATTCACATAGCAAATTCAAGAGGTAGTTTGTGCATTTTTTAATTCCTGCGGCTGGTATGGGACGGCGGATGGGCAGCGATCGCAATAAAATTTTGCTGTCTGTACTGGGCCACCCTCTCATTGTCTGGAACCTGCTGGCCGCAGAGGAAGCCGAGCGCATTAGCTGGATTGGCATTATTTGCCAACCTGGCGATCGGCGCGAACTGACCCAAATAATCGAGCAGTTGCCCTTGACCAAGCCAGTCACTTTCATTGCCGGAGCGATCGCCGCCAAGACTCAGTCTATAGTGGTTTGTGGGCATTGCCGAATAATGCCAAACATGTACTGATCCATGATGGGGCACGTTGCCTGGCCACAGCCAACCTATTTGATCGCTGCGCTGCGGCGCTGCAAACCTGCTCTGGGTTAGTTGCGGCTATTCCTGTCAAAGATACTATCAAGGTTGTCGATAGCGAGGGGGTAATTATTGACACGCCCAAACGCCAGCATCTTTGGGCAGCCCAAACGCCGCAGGGGTTTGAGGTTGATCTGCTGAAGCAGTGCCACGCTCAGGGGCAGCAGCAGGGCTGGGACGTCACTGATGATGCGGCGCTGTTCGAGAAATGCGGTCTGCCCGTCCATATTGTGGAGGGCGAAGAAACCAACCTCAAAATCACCACTCCTGTAGATTTGGCGATCGCTGAATTTATTTTGCAGCAGCGACAGGCTGCTGCTGGCTAAGGCGATCGCCTTAGCCTTGGCGTTTGGACGGGGTATGACGAGTGACGTCCCCCAGCAGCATGAGACCAGCAAAGCGATCGCTGAAAAGATTGACACTGCTGCATCAGGACGACCCTTAAGACTGTGCCTGAGCGACTGCTCGTAGCAATCGACGGCTGAGCTTCTCAGTTAGTGAATTTGGACGCCTGAAAATAGGGTCAGCGACAAAAAGAAATCCACCACAAAAAGAGAAACCCAGGTCGTCACGACAGCGGCGGTTGCAGATTCCCCCACTGATTTGCTGGTGGTGGTGGTCAGCCCCCAGCTACAGGCAAACAGGGCAATCATGGCCCCAAAGATCGTAGATTTAACCAAGACCATTACCAGATCCTGCAGTTCTAACAGCGATCGCACTGACTCTAGAAAGACAACGGGGGCAATGTCATAGAACTGATGGGCTACAAAAATGCCGCCCCCAATACCCACAACCAGCGACAAGATAGTCAAAATAGGCAGCATCACACAGCAGGCCAAAACTCTGGGAACAACCAGATAGTCAACCGGGTCAGTGCGCAGCATTTTAAGCGCATCGATTTGCTCGGTTACCTTCATGCAGCCAATCTCAGCAGCAAAGGCTGAGCCTACCTGTCCAGCTAAAATAGCGGCTGTCAAAATTGGAGCTAACTCCCGGCAAAAGGCTAGGGCAAAGGCTCCCCCTAGAGCATGAGCAGCCCCGTAGCGAATCAGCTCGCGGGCAGTTTGAATGGTGAAAATCATGCCTGCAAACAGATTGGTCATCAAAACCGGCGGCAAAGACTGGGGGCCAGCCGCCACCATATAGTCCATCACATGGCGACGATTGACGCGCCCTTGAACCACGCGTACCAGTACCTGTCCTCCCAAAAACAGTCCCAGTAGCAGGTGATAAGCACAGGATTTAGATCGCGTGAATTGCTCCTCAGCGTATGGTGAAGGCTCAGCAGAGGGGGCGCTCCAGTAATTAGGCAGCTTTTGGGCAGACTTCACCATATTGCTCATCATCTCCTGAGTAGCTGTGACGGTAGCATCTGACCGCCTCAGAGTGCCCGACATTAAGCTCTTATATTAGGCGACTCGACTAAGCAGCGGCTGAGAACCCGGCAAGACAGCAATCAGATAGTGATTGAGAACAGGGAATATACCGAGAGAAAGATTACAGAAACTTGTAGAGAGATTTGTAAAAGCCAAAAGATATAGTACACTCGTACTATATTGGGTAGAAAGCTACTTTATCACGCTCTAGCTGCTTCTGCTCTGCCCCCACCGCCATCAACCGCCATCAACCGCCATGGATAACACTGACATGGAACTTCGAGCGATTCGAGAAAAGCTACAGTCTCTCCAGCAAGAGCCGTTGTCTACAGAGGCCACTACCCTCCCCTGGAATGGCCGCTCAGATACCTACTGGCCTAAAGAGACGGGCGGATCCAAAGAAACGGGTAGGCAATCGCCTGTCTCCTTGCCCCAGACAAGTCCTGACCAAATTCGTACCACAGTAGAAACGCTAAGGCAGCGATCGAGTCAGCAGTTGAGGATACCTCCTCAGCTAGATCCGGTGGCTGTACCCGTCCCTGAGGTAGATTTGGCGCAGTATTTGCAGCAGCTACAGCAGCAGGCCCAGCAGGTTAATCAGCTATCTCTGGCGCAGGCAGAAGCGCTGCTCAAGCTCAAATCTCTCAGCGATCGCTACGCCTTAGATCTTAAGCAACAGGCAGCTCGGGGGGGGTACGAACCCGCAGTTGCTTTACCCCTGTGTGAGTTTGAGTCTGCTCTGGTGCCAGACGTTCAGCAAGATCACCAGGGCTATCTTACCGTTACCTACCGCAGTCTGGATTTGCAAGAAGAAGAGCACTATGCCTACGAACTGGCTGAGAGCCTCAGACACCGTGGCGGCCTGCAGCCCTGGCTGGGAGAGTCTACTACAGCCTCTGATTTGGGCGTGGGGGCTATTCTAGCTGAGCCACTCAAGGCTTTACAAACGCTTGAAAGCTGGGGGCAACAGCAGTTTAGTCGGTGGCGGCGATCGCTAAACCTGCGCTCCAAAAGAGGACAGCGTCCGCTAGCTTCCTCCCCCATAACGTTTTTAGACGCGGTGATTTGGTTTAGCGGTGCGGCCATGGTGCGCGTCGGCATTAACTTTTTGCTGGCGGCTAATCCGCTGCTGCGTCTGCCCCTCATGCTGCTGCTGTTGGGCTTCAGCGCTGGGGCTATCTACCGCGCTGTTTTATGCCCCAAGCCTGACTATTCATTGGGCTATCGCCTGCTGATTGCCATTGCCGGGCTGATTGTGGGCGGACGGCTTTAACCTACGCGGCCAATTGCTGATTTACTGCGATCGCCTGATTCAATCGGAACAGCATCACTGCTTGCTCAGCTATCTAAACGAGAACACAGCCATGCAAAATCTCAACACTCAGCCCTCTCACCCCTTTTTCCTCAAGCCTCTACTAGCAGGGGGCTTAATGTTTGCCATCGTAGGTCTGCTCTTTGATTTTCAAGGAGTCCAAGCTCTACTGAGTCCGTCAAAGCCAGTCTCGGCTCAAGAGTGCGAAACAATTGTGCAAGCAAAAGCCAGGCTGTCTCGTGAAACCCTAGCACAGCTTTTGGCAATTCCAGAGCGCGATACCAAAGAACGGGTGAGGCAGGTGGTCTCAGAACCCTACTGCCAGCTACCAGAGCTTAACGTGCGATCGGGTGTGGTGGCAGAGCGAGAAGCCTATCCGCTAGAGTTTGATCCCAAAACTCGGCTAGTGATTCTTTACGAGAACGATGAGTATGCAGGCTATCGCTTCGATTTTCATCAATAGGGTTTCAGGTCGGTTAACCTGGCTGGTGGCTCATTGGCCTGTAAGTTTGAGGCCAAGGCTTAGGCGGCTGTCGTTTGCCTATCTTTTACCGGGTAGTCTGAGCCTTGCTATGAGCCTGAGTGGTTGCCAGATGAAAGCCTCTGTCCCGCCGCGATCGGTGCCAGTGCAGCAAACCTGGGAACTGCAGCTAGGCGATCGCATTGCTGGCTATTTTGTCAGCGCTAGTTTAGGAGACATTTCGATTGAGCTAGACGGGGCCAAGGTCTACGCCCCTTTTCCAGGTGATGTGGAGCCTACCGACATAGAATACTGCGTTGTGTTTTCCAGTGCAGAAGTTCCGGCCTATCTGTTTCGGCTGTGCGGTCTGCGACGGCCTAAGCTGGGGTCAGTCAGTCAGGGAGAAGCCATCGGCTCTGGACGCTATCTGCACTTTGCCACTCTGCGGCGACAGCCTGATGGTACCTGGGCCATTGTCGAACCATCAAGTTCTGTGCTGGAGCGCATCTTGCAGCCTGCCCTCTGAAAATCTAGCTGGTGAGATTGGCGATAGCGACTGGCTGCTCTAAAGCTATACAGCCAATGAGGTTCTACTAAATTTTTACAGCTTTTCTGTTTGCTTTCTATGGAGTGTGCCGTGATTAAGTCCCCCTCACTGGTAGCTGCTAGCTTTCTGGCAATTACTCTCAGCTCTTCCCAGGCAGCCGCCGCTAAGGAGGCAATCGCCCTGGGATTTGACCTGCCGCCAGCCGTTCCCCATCCCCAATCCCCTAGTTCACCACCTAAAAGTTCCGCGATCGCGCTGCCAGCCTCCTCCTCAGCCCCCTTGCCGATTCCTCCGGCGGCGGCGGCTCCTCCCCTGTCTCGCTCCTTTGAGGGCCTGCCTCAGTCCGTGTACCAGGCTGCTGCTGACCCAATGGCGATCGCTTCCGACAGGCTAGCTGCTTTGCCGCCGCCTCCGTCTCAGGCCCCGGCACCGATCGAATCGTCTATACAGGTTGCAGCTTCAGATGGGGCGCTGAATTTTGAGCTAGAAACCAGCCCGGTACTTGCTGCGGCAGTCGAGGTTGCTCAAGCCCCAGCACCGCTATCGCTCAGTACCTCAGATAGCCAGCTCTTCCAGGGAGGTACAGACTCTTTGGTGGCCCGGGCCGTTGGCAGCGCTGAAGGAACCCGGACGCCAGAGGGTTTGCGTACCAGTGCTTTCTATGGTCATGTTGATCCTGGCAATGGGGTATGGAACCTAGGGACGTTTTCTTATCAGCACGGCGCTCAGTCTCCTGAAGAGGCCGACGATAAGCAGCTCCAGCGGTTGCAGGCTCAGTCTGAAGTTATTCAGCAAAAAGCGACTGGCTACAGCATTGAGCTAACGCTGGCAGAAAAGCTAAATGCCCTGGATTTAGCTAACCAGTCTCCCCGCGCGGCACTCAGTCGAGGCGGCTATATGGATTGGCTAGCCGAAGCTCGAAAGCTGGGTATGTCTGGCTCAGATGCAATTTTGTGGGCGCGGACGCGATCGTTTCTAGATCCTGATACTCAGCGGTGGAACGCCCCGGGCCTAGGCAATAATGTCTCTAGCATTAGCCGCGACCAAGAGCGACGGATGCGGGCGATTGCCCGTGCTGTTGAAGTCTATGAGCAAGCTGCCCCCGCTGAGGCTGTCGCCCTAGTCCCTGAGCCGATAAAAGCCCAGATTGGAGCTAGCTCCCAAGAATCGAAAGCCGCTGATTTCATCTTCTCAGTTGATCTAGAGAACTCCCCTGCGGAGACACCTGTAGCAACCGCGCCTCCAGAAACCTCTGTTTTAGCGGCTGAGACGAGTGCTTTAGAAGCCAATCGGCCAGCAGTCACCAACACCGTCCCCCAAGCTGAAACTGACTTCAGCGCTCCGGGCCTTGACCCTGCTGCCCCTGAAGCTCCAGCCACCGCTCCTCAACCGCCTCAGATTTCAGCCCTGCCCGATCCCCGCCAGCCAGGTCTGGCCACTGCGCCTTTTCCAGCTCAGCCCAATGCGCTTAACACTTCGGGAGCGATTCCACAATCTAGGGTTTACAGCCCTGATTTGCCCGTAGCCAAGCCCCAAACTAAAGCTGGCTCAGGGGCCGACAGCGATACCTTAGCTGATTTGTTTAATACCGCCGACTTGGAGCCGCGATCGCAGCAACCTCCTGAGCCAGAGGAAGCCGTCAGAGGAAACTGAGCTTTTCCCTACTCCCAAAAACTACCTGACTCAACCCCCAAAGAGCCCCGTTGGCTAAGCAAATCGCTATGGTAGACATAGCGCCACTCTGGATTTACCGTGGATTCCACTGCTTCTCTTCAGACTCCCCATAGCGGCTATCACTGGGACGGTAGCCGCCGCCGCTTTTTTGAAGGCTGGTACTACCGCATTACCCTGCCTGATGTCGGCCAAACCTTTGCCTTCATGTACTCAATCGAAGATCCGGCAGGAGGAGGATCCCACAGCGGCGGCAGTGCCCAAATTTTAGGGCCAGATGACGACTATCTCTGCCGCACCTTCGCCGACGTCAGCCAGTTTTGGGGCTGGTCGCAGGCGCTAGGGCTGGGCCACTGGCGCTACGCAACGGCTAGCCTGCCCGCCAGGTTTTTACCCCCTGATGAGTTTGAGCAAGCGGTTCAAGAAGGCTATCAGGGCAGTGCAACCTGGCATCAGGGCAAGCTGCTAGATCCGGGTACGGGACAAAAGGCTCATTGGCAGTACCAGATCGAGCCAGTTTATGGGTGGGGAAATCCAGTCGGACCTCAGCAGTCTACAGCTGGATGGCTGTCTCAGTTTCAGATTTTTGAACCGGGCTGGCAAATTCTGATGGCTCACGGTCTCGCTTCTGGCTGGGTTGAATGGCAAGGGCAGCGCTATGAGTTTAGCCAGGTGCCTGCCTACGGCGAGAAAAACTGGGGCGGCGCATTTCCTGAGAAGTGGTTTTGGCTCAACTGCAATGCTTTTGACCAGCAGAGCGATTTAGCCCTGACTGCTGGAGGCGGACGCCGACAGGTACTGGGCTGGCGGGAATCGGTAGCAATGGTGGGGATTCACTACCGGGGCCAGTTTTACGAGTTTGTGCCGTGGAATGGCCGCGTGAACTGGCAGGTTGAACCGTGGGGGTGCTGGCAGATGCAGGCAGAAACCGCAGACTATCAGGTCGAGCTGGTGGGAACAACCGATCTTTCCGGTACGCTCCTACGTGCCCCCACCTATGAGGGAATGGCTTTTTGCTGTCGGGATACAATGCGGGGAAAATTAACGCTAAAGCTGAAAAAAAAAGGCGATCGCGCTCCTTTTTTGCAGGCTACCAGTACTCTCTGCGGGTTGGAAGTCGGCGGTGGCCCTTGGCCCTCAATCTGGGTTTCAAGCTGAGCGCGATCGCCAGCACCTATCTCTACCAGCCCACGAAGTGAATGTTGTATAGTCGTACTGTTTGGGGCTGTAGCTCAGATGGATAGAGCAACCGCCTCCTAAGCGGTAGGTCATGCGTTCGAATCGCATCAGTCCCGTCAAATTTAGACTGGCAGTGTAACCCTTTACTGAGTCCGTGCCGGGGTAGACTGCTGAATCCTACACTCCACCTTGTCAAGGGCAGCTTTAGCGGCCTCTTTTTCTGCGTCTTGCTTGCGGCGTCCCTGCCCCTGTCCATGCAGAGTGTCTTGAATAAACACTTCTGCTACGAACTGACGGTCGTGGTCGGGGCCTGATTGTCCTGCGATGACATATCGAGGGATTTCGCCAAATTTTGCCAGCGCCCATTCCTGAAGACGGCTTTTGTAGTTAGTCGTCTGGACAGCAATAGCCAGCTGATCGACAACTAGCGAGAACAAAGGCGCAATGTAGGCTCGAACCGCTTCAACGTCAGAATCGCTGTCCAGGAAGTAGGCTCCAACAACGGCCTCGAAGGCGCTGCTCAGTAAGCGCATATTGGTACGGCCACCGCTGCCTTCTACTCCCCGGCTCATGTGCAGCTTAGTGCCCAAGTCGAGCATTCGGGCGAACTCGCCGAGCTGCTTAGCGTCCACCAGTGCAGCTCTAAGCGGTGTTAGCTCACCTTCTGACATGCCAGGATACCGCTTGTAGAGGAAGTCGCCGCACAGGAAAGTTAAAATTGCATCCCCAAGGAACTCGATGCGCTCATTGTTGGCTATTTTAGGAAACTCGCTGGTGTAAGACTTGTGTGTGAGCGCCTGTTGTAACAGCGCAGATGACTTGAAGGGCGGTAGTTTGAGGCTCATCGTTTCTGAAGCTGAGGCAGCAAGAGGCAGTCAAGATTACCTTACCTCAGTCGCTAGCTAGATAAAACAGTTGGTTTTGAGGCTTATTGCTTGGGTTTTTTCTGCTTGAGCAATTGGTTGTAGGCTCTCCAGTTGGTAGACTTTCGGTGCAGCCGCTCTTTGAGTGCCTTAGCCGCTAACGCATAGCCCCCATCTGCCCCATCAATCAGGTGAATATGGCGATCGCGCTGATCAAAGATGAGACAGGTGATCAGGGCGCGATTGGAAATGTGTAGCCCGTAAGCTAGATAGCCCGACTTAAACTGCTGCTCAAGATACTCGTTCAGCTGCAGGGTCATTGCAGATGTTCCTGCAATGACCATTTGCAGCGCATCATCAATCTTCTGAAAATCAGACGCGGCTGAAACGTCTTCTTTATAAGCCCCCCAGTGAACCCTACCCACTGTTAGGCCAAGGTTCATAAAGCACGATCCCAAAAGATTCTCAATCAGAACTTTGAGAAAGTAATAGCCGCGATGTAGAAACGACACAGAACTAGATCGCGCCCTAATTTCGGTGCTGAGCTGTCGAAGTCCAAAACTTAGTTTCAAGGCTGACTTGGTGACAGGATTGTATTTTTTATCATCCCCGTAGATCAGTCGAATTTTTTGAATGACCTCCCGGTAGACGCTGTCTCTAGATTTACCACCGCTTAGGGTAGCCGATACAATCAGGCTGACAATTTCTCCTCCTTGACTCGGAATGTCCTGCCAGCGACATTCCATTCCCTCTAAGTTAGCCGGGGGTGTTTCAGGCGTTATTTCGAGCTGATAGCGTCTATTCTCTTTTACTAGCTTAGTAGCATAAGTCAGGCCACCTCCGGTAAAGCTGGCCTGACTGTATTGGGAATTGATTCTAAGCTTAGCGACTTGAACCTGGCTGTGAAGCGGAATTTGCGCAACTGGAACAACTCCCACCCGTAAATCCATATCGAAAACTTCACAGGCTAGCTTACGAACTGATAAGAGTGCATCTCTTGTGAGCTGATAAGCTGACGGTGAAACAATAAAAGATGCGCCATCGCCACCAAATATAAATGGAATCTCCTGGTTGTGAACCGCGTTTAAAACAGCAATGATAGAGCTTGCGCCTAAAAAGTTAACCTCCTTATATTTATCTGCCTCAATAGCTGCTGTGGAACCAATAATGTCGGTAATGAAGATATACCAGTCATCAGGCACAGGGACGTAGTTGCTCTGATTGGCAAGATCAATAAACTGATCTAACGGCTGAAGTAACGAATAGAAATTCTCTGTCGTCTTTGTAGCCATAGCAATGCTAGTACAAGACTGACCTATGGTGCTTTCAGTTAGCAATTTAATGAGGTGTGAATACTGCAGTTGATGAGCTAACAGGTAGAGGCACCATAAGCGTGTACCAGCGGCGGCTGCGGGTGCTTAGGTTTGCAACTGCGCTGGTTGATCGCTCATGACTTAAGGATACCCTTGTCAAGCAGGCGATCGCCATAGCTCAAGCGAGATCTCTCAAAAGCATGACTTGGGTATGGTCAACGCGATTCTTGGGTTTGGAGCCATTGTTCAATCCCAGCCGCCAAAGCCTCAGCGAGCTGCTGCTGCGCCTGCAGATCGGTAATCCATTCAAACTCATCGGGATTGATCATAAACCCCAATTCCAGCAGTACGGACGGGGCAATGGCGGGGCGGGTCAAGGCAAGATTATTCCAAAAAACGCCGTAGGAAGGGCGATTAAGCTTTGCCGCTAGATAGTTGTGTAGAAAGACTGCTAGGTCATGAGCCTGAGCGTGGTACCAAAAGGTGCCGACCCCTGCCGTATTCAGGGCATCGCCGCTGTCGGGTAGGGCGTTGTAGTGCAGGCTAAGAGCCAGGGTTGGCGCGATCTGCTCAATCATGGCTACGCGATCGCCGGGATAAAGATCATCGTCGCCTTCTCGCGTCATCACCACGGTTGCGCCCCGAGCTTGGAGGCGATCGCGTAGCAGCTTAGAGACAATCAGCGTCACGTCTTTTTCGGGATACCCAGTCGGGCCACGAGCGCCCAAATCTTCGGCGCTGCCGTGCCCTGGATCGATCAAAATTGTGCTTCCCTGCAGCGGTAAACGGCTGTTTCCCCTAGCTGGCGGATGGCGCAGTGACAAAATTAGCGTGGTGCCCTCGTAGCGCAGGCTGTAGCCCCACTGCTGAGCGGTTTTGAACTGAAAAGTGTAGGCCACTCTATCGGGCAGCACAGGCCGCCAGTCTAGCCGCTCCACCACGGGATCATCATTGAAGAAAATAGTATCGGTCTGGGGCACAGTGTTGTAGAGCGTCAGCGTCAGGCTATCGGCAGTTTGGTCAACGCTGACGGGGACAGGCACCTGCAGCGGCAATAAGACTTCTGTGGCTCCAGGGGCGATCTGCGATCGCACGCTGCGAATGAGCGATCGCGGTGGCGTAGCCCTTTCAGCAATCTCAGTTTCACCAGCGCGAATCCAGCCGCCGTAGTCTAGCCGCAGCCAGTCTCCCTCTCGGCCTGTCACGGCGGCGCGAGTCCCCCGGGGCAGTGGTGTTAGCCGCGAATAGTCGCTGCTAGGGCCAGTCCGGGCGACGCCAGCCTCAGCCGTGACGGTGGCAACTTGAAAAGGGCTAGCGCTCAGCAGTGTCACCTGCCCTGTGCCGGTTTGGCTCAGGGTTTGACCGTTGAGGCTGAGCTGAAATTCTGGATAGCCCAGGTTTTGATTCGGGGCGCTGGCTGTGGGCACTACGGCACCGGAGATGAGGCTGTTGCCATAGGTGAGCGCTCCAGGCAGAGGGGCGATCGCCTGAGCTGACACGCAACCTTCGTACTGAACGGCGCTGTTGATGACATAGGGGCTGTTTTGATTCGTTAGCACTGCCGAATTTGGCGGTA
The DNA here is from genome assembly GCA_012032345.1 of Leptolyngbyaceae cyanobacterium RM1_1_2. Classification (GTDB taxonomy): domain Bacteria; phylum Cyanobacteriota; class Cyanobacteriia; order Phormidesmidales; family Phormidesmidaceae; genus Sphaerothrix. The sequence goes on from JAAUQI010000001.1 coordinate 147,874, forward strand.
GCTCAACCAGGCTCTGCTGGGCTGATAGAGGAATGCTCTGTCCGGCTAAGGTGACAGAGACAGTGGCATTATCAAGAGCGATCGCGCCAAAGCAAATCAGATCTTGGGGCAGACGGGCAATATCTACTGCTGGGGTCAGCGAATCAGGCGCAAAGGCAATGCCCTCAGGGAGCTGTGGGCTACTGGGCAGTCGCGTCACGCTCAGCGTTAGGTTTTCGTCTCCCTGGGTCAAGGTAAAAGTATTGTCCCCCAGCTCTAGCGGCAGGGTGGGGGCGAAGTGTCCGGCAGGGCTGCGATATGCTACCGTCTGGCCGTTAATTTGAACGTCAGCTTTGGGATCAGCGGTGCCGATAATGAAGATGCGATCGGCAACGGTTTCATGGGTGGGAGGCGGATAGGCGACAAACAGCGACTGCTGGGTAAAACCAGGGGCGCTCACCATAAAAGCGATTACAGCTCCTAGCAAGGTTCCCCATAAGATTTTTTGGGTTCTTCCCATCGCTTGATGTCCTCAATCACGCTGTTTAGAGTTTACGACTCTGTGGCCTGAACTGGAGCGTGACCATTGTGACGAGGGTGATTAGCTGGCTGAGTTTGAAGCTGATTGAGATGTACAAGCTGAGTCGGGTAGGCAAACTCAATAGCGCGGGCGGTAAACGCAGATTTGATTTTTAGATAGATCTGCTGCTGTGCGTCCATATAGACGTTATAGTCACTGCTTTCGACAAAGTATACGACCTCAAAGTCCAAGCTGAAGTCGCCGTAGTGGCTGAAGTGAGCGCGATCGAAGCTGACATTTTCGATATTTTGAATGATATCTTGAACAATTTCTGGAATTTCTGTGAGGCACTCAGCCCCGGTGGCGTAAGTCACGCTCAGCTTAAAGACGATACGGCGACGGGCCATGCGCTTAAAGTTTTGAATGCGGGAACTGGTCAGGTCAGTATTGGCAATAATTAGCTGCTCTCCCCCTAGACTGCGCAGGTGAGTCGTCTTGATGCCGATATGCTCAACGGTGCCGACTAAATCCCCGACGATGATAAAATCGCCTAGCTCAAAAGGGCTGTCAAATAAAATAGCAAAGTAGCTAAAGAGATCCTGCAATACCCCCTGAGACGCTAAGGCGATCGCAACGCCACCAATGCCTAAGCCCGCTACCACGGCTGAAATGTCAAAGCCCAGGTTGTCCAGCAAAAAGACAATCCCCACGGCCCAAACCACCACTTTAACTGCCGGAACCAGCGCGTGCAGCGTTTGCTCTAGGGCGGCGTCTCGGTTCCGGGTAATCCAATAGATGCGAATACTATATTCAACCAGCGATCCCAGGAGCTGAATGCCCAGTACGGTAACCAGAATTATGCAGATAACCTCAACAGCTTGGGCCAAAATCGGGTGCAGGCTCAGGTTGTGAACGCTGACATAGAAGGTGCCAACGTAGCACAGCCGCATCACCGGGCGCTCGATTAGGATGACTAGGCGATCATCTAAATCGGTAGCTGTGCGGTTCGACCAGCGCTTTAGACGACTGAGAAATAGGCTCTTAATCAGGTTAATGACTAAAACGCCGCCGAGTAAAATAGCGATCGCCAATAAGTAGTCAGAAACCTGATTATTTAGAATTTCAGTTTTGAGAAACTCACTTAGCATATAAACCTCCTCAGCCGTCTCATTGCCATAGCGCCCTTGGCCTGGTTAGCCCTTTTACCCATCAGCCGATAAGACTGCAATACTCTCGGCCATGTTAACAATCCGTAATAGAGAGTTGCCAGCCACACTCCCGAATGACTATGGCACAATTAACGGGTTGATGCTGCGTCGGTCTGGGTGAAGTCGGGCGATTTATGACTAAGTTTGTATTTGTCACAGGTGGAGTCGTTTCAAGTATTGGCAAGGGGATCGTCGCGGCTAGCCTGGGGCGTTTACTCAAGTCACGGAACTATTCAGTCTCAATTCTAAAGCTGGATCCCTACATCAATGTAGATCCGGGGACAATGAGTCCGTTCCAGCACGGTGAGGTATTTGTCACCGAAGATGGGGCTGAGACTGATCTTGATTTGGGCCATTATGAGCGCTTCACCGATACCGCCATGTCGCGTCTCAACAGCGTCACCACCGGGTCTATCTATCAGGCCGTAATCAACAAAGAACGGCGAGGCGACTACCAGGGCGGTACCGTGCAGGTCATTCCTCACGTCACCAACGAGATTAAGGAGCGGATTCACCGGGTAGCGCGCAACACCAGCCCAGATGTAGTCCTAACCGAGATTGGCGGCACCGTCGGAGATATTGAGTCGCTGCCGTTTTTAGAGGCGATTCGCCAGTTTCGCAAAGATGTAGGGCGGCGCAATGTGCTGTATATGCATGTGACACTGGTGCCGTGGATTCCGTCTGCAGGCGAGGTTAAAACTAAACCCACGCAGCACTCGGTTAAAGAACTGCGATCGATCGGGATTCAGCCGGATATTTTGGTCTGCCGCAGTGAGCGACCGATCGCGTCCCATATTAAAGAGAAAATTTCAGAATTTTGTGACGTCCCGGTTGAGTGCGTGATCCCGGCGCGAGATGCTAACAGTATCTATGAAGTGCCGCTGATTATGGAAAAAGAAGGCATGGCTCATCAGGCGCTCAAAATTTTGAATCTAGAGCAGCGGCAACCCGATTTGACCCACTGGCAGGCAATAGTCGATGGCCTCTACCGCTCTAACCAGAAGATTGAGGTGGCCATTGTCGGCAAATACGTCAGCCTCAATGATGCCTACCTGTCGGTGATTGAAGCCCTACGTCATGCGGCGATCGCCTCTGATGCAGATTTAAATGTGCGCTGGATTAGCTCAGAAGATATCGAGATCAGCGGCCCGGAAGCCTATCTCAAAAACATTGATGGCGTCGTTGTCCCCGGCGGCTTTGGCACCCGTGGTGTAGATGGTAAAGTCCAGACCATTCGCCATGTGCGAGAGCGTCGGATTCCTTTTTTGGGGCTGTGCTTGGGGATGCAGTGTGCTGTGGTGGAGTGGGCCCGCGATGTCGCTCACCTGAGTCAGGCTAGCTCTTCAGAGATTGATCCCAATACGCCGAACCCGGTGATTAGCTTGCTGCCAGAGCAGCAGGACGTAGTTGAGCTAGGAGGCACCATGCGGCTAGGCTTATATCCCTGTCGGCTGCAGCCCGGTACCATTGCCAGTCGCCTCTACCAGAAAGAAGTAGTCTATGAGCGGCATCGACATCGCTATGAATTCAACAATGCTTACCGCAACTTGTTTTTAGAGACGGGCTATGTGGTTAGCGGCACCTCTCCTGACGGGCGACTGGTGGAAATTATTGAGCTGCAAGATCACCCGTTTTTCGTGGCCAGTCAGTTTCACCCAGAGTTTCAGTCTCGTCCTAATTCACCTCATCCGCTGTTTGTCGGATTTGTAAAGTCAATTCTAGAACTACGACAGACTTGTCTAGAGCCATCTCTGGCTCTGGAAGGCTGAATGAACTTTGTTCTCGCTACATTGAATCAACTCAGCTTGCCCACCCACCTGCAATACCTTAGCCCCAACCGCTGTGATCCATACCGCAAATATCACTTCAACCAGTGAGTCCGTTACCTTAGAGGCCGTCCAAGCGGCGCGATCGCGGATTGCCCCCTACATTCGCCAGACGCCCGTCATTCAAGCGATCGCTCTCAAGCGGCCGATTCCAGCGGTAGAGCATCTATGGCTGAAGCTGGAGTGTCTGCAGGTGACAGGAGCGTTTAAGGCCAGAGGCGCATTAAATAAGCTGCGATCGCTGTCTGATGAGCAGATTGAGCGGGGCATTGTCACTGCCTCTGGGGGCAATCATGGCTTGGCTGTGGCCTATGCAGGCTGGATTGCCGGGGTGCCTACAACTATTTATTTGGGCGAAAATACGCCACCGATTAAGGCTGAGCGGCTGCAGCAGTGGGGGGCACAGGTAATCATCGAAGGGGCCGACTGGGACGAGGCCAATCAAGCGGCGCTAGCCCTGGCAGAGCGGCAAGGGATTGCCTATTTTCATCCCTTTGCCGATCCGTTTGTGATTGCCGGACAGGGCACGATTAGTCTGGAGGTGTTAGAAGCCGTTCCTGAAATCGATACGCTCGTTGTAGCGATCGGCGGTGGCGGCCTCATCAGCGGCGTCAGTACGGCAGCCAAAGCGCTAAAGCCCAGTATTAAGATAGTGGGCGTTGAGCCTGTGGGCGCTCCGACCCTGCAAACTAGTGTGCAAAGTGGCAAAGTGACAGAGCTGACTGAAATTACGTCAATAGCCAATACGCTAGCTCCTCGCAAAACTGAGGAGATCAACTTGCAGCTCGTTTCTCAGTATGTAGACGAGATCGTACTGGTCAGCGACGACGAGATGCATGAAGCGGCCCGCTGGCTCTGGTTTGAAATGGGCGTGGCCGCAGAGCTGAGCGGCTCGGCCTCAGTAGCGGCGCTGCTCGGCGGTCACTACCGGCCTGCCCCTGGTGAAAAAGTCTGTGCCTTGGTCTGTGGTGCGGGCACCGATGGCATGAGCTAGCTTTTAAGATCAGCTCATTTTCAGCCAGTTGAAGACCTGCTCCGCGCTCAAAACCAGCTCAATGCTCTCCAAAGCAATCAGGCAGTCTTGCCCATAATAGAGTTCTGGCTGCTGTTTGGGCTGGAAGACTAAAACTGAGCGATCGCTAGGATCAATCAGCCAGCCTAGCTGAGAGCCATACTTGAGACAGTGCAAAATGTTGCCTGCGACTCGGTTTGCACTTTGCTCAGGCGAGAGAATTTCAATCACCCAGTCGGGGGCAATCAAAACGTTATCAACAGGTTCGCCCTTTTCATCCAGCTCGATATGCTGCCAGAGCAGGACACTGATGTTTGGGGCAATTGAGCGATCGCCAAACGTACAGCGCAACTCTGGGAAAGCATAGGCTATCTGACTTGCCTCAGCCACTTCGTTGACGACGCTAGTCAATTTACCCTGAAGGCGAGAATGACGAGCTTTGGGCACTGATTTTTGAGAAATTCCACCCTCAATGTATTCGCTAGCAGGCTTAGCTTCTGGCATTTGCAGAAATTTTTCTAAGCTTATCGACGCAGCTTTTGCCAGGGTCATTGATGTCTTTTTTATTTATTGTTATACCAAATTTGTGAACCAGACCATTCATCAACCGTTTAACTGATTGTTCGCAGGAATTATTTGTCAGCGAAAAGCAAGGATTGGCAGGGCTAGAAGCTAAAGGCGATCGCTCAGTCCCAGCCCTAGCCCCAGTCCACTCCCGGTCATAGCTAACGGTCTCAGTCTACGCAGCGCTCACCAGCCCGCGATGCCTGAGTAGTGCTGCGGTGCTAGGCTCTCGACCCCGGAAGGCTTTAAACACCTCCATTGGGTGCCGACTGCCGCCGAGCGCCAGCACCGTATCGCGGAAGCGTCGCCCGGTTTCTAGCAGCACAGCCTCATCGTCTAGCCCCGCCTCCTCAAAGGCGGCAAAGGCATCAGCACTCAGTACCTCAGCCCAGAAATAGCTGTAGTAGCCTGCGGCATAGCCTCCCGCAAAAATATGACTAAACGCACACAAGAAGGCATCTTCAGGGATAGGTTTCAAGACAGTAGTTTTTTCAGCCAGGCGATCGCGCACGTCCCAAATGCTTTCGCTACCTCTTGGCTGGTAGCGGTGGTGTAGCTCAATATCAAGCCAGCCAAAGTTTACCTGCCGCAGAATTGCACTCCCGGTCATAAAATTACGGGCCTCTAGCAGACGCTGATATTTATCTTCCGGCAGAGGCTCACCCGTTTCGTAATGCCGCGCCAGCTTGAAGAGCGTATCGCGGTGATAGCACCAGTTTTCCATGAACTGGCTCGGCAGCTCAACCGCATCCCACTCTACGTTGTTGATCCCAGCAGCACCCGGATAGTCTACCTGAGTGAGCATGTGCTGAAGGCCGTGACCAAACTCATGAAACAGGGTTTCCACATCCCGAAACGTCATCAGGCTAGGTTTACCGTCTACCGGAGGTGACTGATTGCAAACCAGATAGGCTACAGGCAGCCGCAGCCGCTCGCCAAACTTGCCCCGATTGAGACAGTCATCCATCCAGGCTCCCCCACGCTTTTCGGTCGGGCGACTGTAGGGGTCAAGATAAAAATGAGCAAGGGTGCTCCCAGTCTCATCTGCTACCTTAAAGTAGCGCACGTCCGGGTGCCAGACGGGGGCCTCACCATCTGCAGCGGTAATCGTAACGCCAAACAGCCGCTGTGCCAGATTAAACAAGCCCTCTAAAACCTGGGGCAAGGGAAAGTAAGGACGCAGCTCTTCATCTGTTAGCTCATACTTAGTTTCGCGCAGCCGCTCTGCCCAAAACGCCGTGTCCCAGTTCATCAGGCTGTCGGCTTCGGGCGCGGCTTGGGCTTGGGCAAACTGTTCGAGATCTGCTAGATCTTGTTTAGCCGCTTCATAGCTAACGCTGCGGAGTTCCTCCATTAGCTTTTCCACTGCCTCGACCGAAGGAGCCATTTTGCGGGCTATGCTCAGCTCAGCGTAGGTTTTGTAACCCAGCAGGGTTGCCTGCTGCTGCCGCAGTTCTAGAATACGCTCAATGTTAGGAGTATTGTTGAGGTCGCCAGAGGCGGCGCGAGTCACAAAGGCACGATAGAGCTTTTCGCGCAGATCCCGACGACGGCTATGCTGTAAAAAAGGAACATAGCTGGGGTAGTCTAGCGTTATTCGCCAAGGGCCTAATTCGGCAGTAGCGTTTTCATCTCCAGCTTCACGAGCAGCCTGGGCAGCCTGGGCCAGCAGGCTAGGCGGCAGTCCGGCAATTTCTGCTGGGGTCGTCAGCGTCAGGCTAAACGCCTTGGTTGCGTCCAAAACGTTATTTGAAAACTTAGTCGATAGCTCTGCTAGGGTCTGCTGAATCTGATTAAACTGCTCTTTAGCCTCGCCCTCTAGCCCTACGCCTGATAGCTCCGCCTCTTGAATTGCAGTCTCAACAATGCGCTGCTGGGCAGGCTCTAGCTGCTCCCACTGACTGCCTGCACGTATCTGCTTAAAGGCTTCGTAGAGGGGCTGGCTTTGCCCCAGCTGAGTTGCAAACTGAATTACGCTAGGCTGAACGGCTTCGTAAGCCTGCCGCAGCTTTGGACTATTTTTTACCCCCATGAGGTGACCGATGATTCCCCAGCTCCAGCTCAGGCGCTCACTTATCTGGGTCAGCGGTTTTACCAAATCTTCCCAGGTGGGGGTGACATTGACCTCTAGCGCCTTTAGCGATCGCGCTAGCTCGTCTAATAGCTGCGTCATGCCGGGCACAATATGCTCCGGCTGAATCGCTTCAAAAGGGGGTAAGCCAGCTCCGATTAGCAGCGGATTTTGAACTGTTTCTTCAGGTAGCGCAACGGTTGGACTCATGACAGGTTTCTAAATAATATAGTTTTACCCTAACGGCTTAGACACAGCCTAATCTTTGAGACAAAAGCCCACTTTGAGCCTCTAAATCACTTAGATCCCCAGTGGGGGCTTCAGCAAAGTCTTTAGTCATAGTCGTTACGAGTTTAGCTAAATATTATAGCGCGTCATGGCTCTCTGTTGCTCCTTCTGCCTGCTTTCACGACCGGCTTTTACCAACTTTCTACAGCCTTGGGCTAATTGCAGTTTTCAGTACGAATGATCGCCACAGGTCACTCTACTATTGCAGATAGTTATCATAGAAAATTGCTAGCGATCGCCATGCACCGCCCCTTTCGACGAATTATTTTAGGCAGTGTTTTCTTCGTTCTGACGGTTGTAATAGCTGTTTATGGCTATGTGCTGGCCGGATGGTCTCTGCTAGACGCTGTCTATATGGTTGTCATTACCATCTTTGGCGTTGGCTATGGAGAGGTTCAGCCGTTAGATTCTGCAAAGCTGCGAATTTTCACAATTCTGGTTATCGTAGCGGGTGTGCTGTCAGTTGCCTACATTGTGGGCGGCTTTTTGCAACTTGTGACTGAAGGGGAACTTCGCAGAGTCTTTAAGAACAAGCGTATGATTCAGGAAATTGAAAATTTATCAGGCCACGTGATTGTCTGCGGCTACGGGCGGATGGGCCAGATGCTCTCCCATAAGCTGTGGCAAGAGAAACAGGTGTTTGTTGTCCTAGACAACGATTCAGAGCGCATTGCTCTAGCTCAAGAGTCAGGCTACCTGGTTTATCAAGGTAACGCCACTGATGAAAGCACTCTAGAGGCAGCGGGTATCGCTCGGGCCAAGGCGCTCTCCACAGTTTTGCCAGAGGATGCTTCTAACGTTTTTATCACGCTGACGGCTAGAGAAATGAATCCTCAATTAATCATTTTGGCCCGGGGTAAGCTGCCTTCTACTGAAAAAAAACTGCGTTTAGCGGGGGCTAATCATGTCGTTCTACCGGTCGCTATTGGCGCTATTCGTATGGCCCATTTAATTACTCACCCTACTGCAGTTGATTTTCTCTCTCAAACTGATAAAGGAGCCAGCCTGAACGAACTCTTGGGAGAACTAGACATTCAACTTAATGAACTACCCATTACAGCCAGTTCGCCATTGGTTGGCGGCACCATCGGCGATATTGAAGTACGGGGTAGGGGCACGTTTATCACGGTGGCTCTGCGGCGGGCAACAGGTGAAGTTCTAATTCACCCCGGTCGAGAAACTCATTTGGCGATAGATGACTCCGTTATTCTGATGGGCCATCAGGGCGACATGCCTAAATTCGCCCAAGGCCAAACTCACAAACAAGGTCTGCGCTATCGCGGAGCCAGGGTTCGCTAACGACCTCTTATAATCAGGCACAACTTCAGAATGGGTACTCTTTCAGTAACTGTATGCGGACGAATCTAAAGCAAAAATTGCCTAAACCACCCAAGAAGCCAGCTTAACTCGATTAAATCCTCGTTAAGGTATCTGTAGATAGGGATCAAGTGTTAAAGCCTCCTTTTATTCTTTCCTACTCTGAAAATGGAATGGGTTCTAGGCTTTCTACCTATCGTTATCAGTTTTTCCAGGAGCCAATTCTTCAATGCCATCCGCCCCTATTCCTGTTAACGAAGAGGAACGCTTAGCAGAACTGCGTCGCTATGCCGTTTTAGATACGCCACCGGAACCTGCCTTTGACGATTTAACTCGGCTTGCAGCTTATATTTGTCAAACGCCTATCAGTCTTGTGAGCCTGGTCGATAAATACCGTCAGTGGTTCAAATCTCGTTACGGATTAGAGGTTTCGGAAACTCCTAGAGAACATGCTTTTTGTGGATACACGATTCTAGACGATCAGCCGTTTGTGGTGGTGGATGCTGTTGCTCACAACTTGGTCAGTGACAATCCTTTGGTACTTTGTGATCCCAATATCCGCTTCTATGCTGGTATTCCGCTGACGTCGTCAAAAGGATATCGCTTAGGCTCACTCTGTGTCATTGACTTTGTACCGAGAGAGCTGACTACAGGTCAGCTTGACGGCCTCAAAGCTGTTGCTAATCAGGTCGTTGTGCTTTTAGAGGCCAAGCTTCACGCTCAGCGGATTGAAGTCTATAATCAGGCGCTAGAAGCCGCACGGCAGGAGGCTTTGGAGGCTAGTCGGGCCAAATCTGAGTTTTTGGCTATGATGAGCCACGAAATTCGCACGCCTATGAACGGGGTGATTGGCATGACGGGGCTGCTGCTAGATACTCAGCTCACGCCAAAGCAGCGAGAGTTTGTTGAAATTATTCAGAAAAGCGGCGATACTCTGCTATCGCTGATTAACGACATTCTGGACTTTTCTAAAATTGAGGCCGATAAGTTAACTTTAGAAAAACAGTACTTTGATCTCCGTATCTGCGTCGAAGATACTTTAGAACTCGTGGCTGCCAATGCGGTTGCTAAGAACCTAGAGCTAACCTCCTTTATTGCGCCTGATGTACCTGTCGCCTTTGTTGGTGATGTCACCCGGCTGCGGCAGGTATTGATGAACTTACTTAGTAACGCGGTTAAGTTTACAGAGCAAGGAGAGATTGTTGTACGCGTTGCGGCTGGGGAATTGCCGCAGACTGAGCAACCTGCAACAGGTAATACTTTTTGTGAGCTGCACTTTACCGTTACTGACACTGGCATTGGTATTCCTGCAGATAAGCAATCAGGGCTGTTTAATTCATTTACTCAGGTCGATGCTTCAACGACTCGTCGCTACGGTGGCACCGGGCTGGGGTTGGCCATTAGCAAGCGCCTCTGTGAGATGATGGGAGGCCAAATCTGGGTTGAGAGCAAAGCAGGCCAGGGGGCTACTTTTCACTTTACAATTAAAGTGCCTGTTGCTAAGACAGCTGAAATTCAGGATCCAGTAGATTTGGCTGAACCACAGCTAGCCGGAAAGCGTCTGTTGATTGTCGATGATAACAAGACAAATCGACAGATTTTGAGACTGCAAACACAGGCTTGGGAAATGGAGTCTGTAACAGCTCGCTCAGGCTCAGATGCTCTCAGGTTGCTAAAGACTTTAGAGCCTTTTGATCTGTGTATTCTTGACATGCAGATGCCAGAAATGGACGGCCTAGCTCTGGCGGCTAAGATTCGCCAGCTTCCTCAAGGTAAGACTCTGCCGTTGATTATGCTGACCTCAATGGGGCTACCGCTGCGTCAGCTAGAGACTACTTCAGAGATTGACAAATCCCTGTTTTCCGCCCAGTTACACAAACCTACCAGACAGTTTCACCTGTACGATACTATTGTGCAGGTACTAACTGGAGGACTAGCGCTCCACCAGACTCCTACTCACCCCCAGCCAATTGATCAGCAGCTAGCCGAGCGTTTCCCTCTAGAGATCCTAGTAGCAGAAGATAACCGAGTAAACCAGCGGCTAATAGTTCACGTCCTGGCCAGAATGGGATATCAGTCAGAAGTTGTCCAGAACGGTTTGGAGGCGATCGCCGCCCTTGAAAAGCAGCCTTATGACGTGATCCTCATGGATATTCACATGCCCAAGATGGACGGATTTGAGGCGACTAGACTAATCCGTCAGCAGCATACTGAGCAGCGTCAGCCCCGAATTATTGCCATGACTGCCAGCGCTATGCAGGGCGATCGCGAAAAATGTCTTGATGCTGGCATGGATGACTATGTCAGCAAACCCATTCGGCTTAAAGATCTAGTCAGTGCATTGATGAAGTGTGGGCCTTCTAGGTCAATGGCATCTCTATAGCTGGTTTTGTCAGGTCAAAATTCAGCTTACTCTAGCGGTGTTGCTATCACCTGTTGCGCTTCAGAAAGAAGTAACGGCATCAGCTGAGACTGCACATCTTCAGACTGGTTGCCCCAGAGCATTCTGACAAAGCCTGCTTTTCCCTGCTGGCTAGCTCTATTGAGGACATCTGCAAGCTTCTCAAGATTTGTGCCGGACATCAGCCATTGCTCCCTAAATGCTGAGGAATGTGCCTAATTTACAGGAATTGGGGACTCTAGAGAACTTTCTCTCAGGCTCTATATTTTGATTCAGGCAACGTTTGAGGACTAATAAAGATGACTTATAGATGCTGATGAGGGCACATGCCTAGGCAAAATGTGTTGAGTCAGGTCGGTCAGCAACTTGTCGGCGATCGCCAGTCAAGCCGTTAAAGTCATTTATTATGGTCGTACTGTTTTAACAAGTTTTTTTGATGGCTATCCCCAAGACAACTGATCTGATTGCAGTTTCAAAGCACTTTCAGGCGCTTGCTGACCCGCTCCGCATTCAGATCATCGAGCTGCTGCGAGAGCAAGAGCTGTGTGTCTGCGATCTCTGCGATCGCCTTGAGGTACGTCAGTCTAAACTCTCTTTCCATCTCAAGATTTTGAAAGAGGCTGAGCTGGTCAGAGGTCGGCAGCAGGGCCGCTGGATTTACTACAGTCTCAACCTGCCTCAGTTTGTCCATTTAGAGCAGTATCTCAGTGAGTTTCGCCGTCTCAGCCCCATACTGCCAGCTCGCATCTGTAGCGATCGCCCTGAGTAACGGCAGCGCTATCAGTAGCTGATTGGGTATCGATGCGCTTGACAAATCAAATTTTTTTGATTTGATAGATCTGTAGTCTCTATTTTTCTAGGCAGTTATCTGTTGACTGAAGAATTCACTTTATGAGTACACATCCTTCAAGAGGGCGACCTGAGGCCGTAGCAGCAGGAGGACAGCTTAGTTTTTTTGAGCGGTATTTAACAGTTTGGGTGGGATTGTGCATCATAGGTGGGATCGCCCTGGGAAGATTCTTTCCGGGGGTTGCTGAACAGTTAGACGCCCTGAGTTTTCATCAGGTATCGATGCCAATTGCTGTTTGCCTGTTCTTCATGATGTATCCCATCATGGTCAAAATTGATTTTTCCCAGGCCAGACGAGCCGCCCAAACTCCCAAACCTGTTGTGCTGACGCTGGTTGTGAACTGGCTGGTCAAACCGTTTACAATGGTGGCCTTTGCTCAATTCTTCTTGGGATGGCTGTTCCGGCCCTGGCTGATGGGCACAGAGCTAATTCGCACTGCTGAGGTGACGCTGGCAAACTCCTATATTGCAGGCACCATCCTGCTAGGCATTGCCCCCTGTACGGCAATGGTGCTGATGTGGGGCTATCTGTCCTACAGCAATCAGGGGCATACGCTGGTGATGGTGGCGGTTAATTCCTTAGCGATGCTGTTTCTCTATGCGCCGCTTGGGGGCTGGCTGCTGGCTGCTAATGACCTAGTGGTTCCCTGGCAGACCATCAGCCTATCGGTATTGATCTACGTCGGCTTGCCGCTGCTGGCAGGCGCGATCTCGCGCACCTGGATTTTGCGCCACAAGGGAAAGACCTGGTTTGAGCAGGTTTTCTTAAAGTACCTTAGCCCAGTCTCCATCTCGGCGCTGCTGCTGACGCTGGTGCTGTTGTTTGCTTTTAAGGGAGAGCTAATTGTGCGCCATCCGCTGCATATTTTGCTGATAGCGGTACCGCTATTTTTGCAGACTAACTTTATTTTTTTGATTACCTATGTCGCGGCCCAAAAGCTCGGCATGGCTTACGAAGACGCCGCCCCAGCGGCCTTAATTGGGGCTAGCAATCACTTTGAAGTGGCGATCGCCACGGCGGTCATGCTCTTTGGCCTCAATTCTGGGGCTGCTTTGGCGACAGTGGTAGGAGTACTCATTGAGGTGCCTGTGATGCTGGTGCTGGTAGAAGTTTGTAAACGAACTGCTTTTTACTTTCCCCGCGAACCCGAAAAAGCGACCCTCAGCGATCCCCGCTGTAGCCGCCCGCTTGGATAATCTGGATAAAGCTAACTGCCGAAAAAAGAGGTATTAGAGATGTCAATGCAGCGCGTCATGTTTGTTTGCAAAAAGAATTCAGCCCGTTCCCAAATGGCTGAGGGTTTTGCCCGATCGCTAGGTCAGGGCAAAATTGAGGTCACCAGTTCGGGCATAGAGGCTAGTCAGGTGAGGCCAGAGGCGATCGCAGCGATGAAAGCAGTCGGCCTTGATATTACCGAGCAATACTCCAAACCGCTGAGTGATTTTGAGGCCGGAGATTTCGACGTTGTGATTTCGCTCTGTGGCTGTGGCGTCAACTTACCTCCTGCCTGGGTCACGCGGGCCGTTTTTGAAGACTGGCAGCTTGAAGATCCAGCCGAGAAACCCGAAATTTTCCCCCAGGTACGCGACGAAATTCAACGGCGGGTAACCCAGCTATTAGCCTCTCTGAGCGTTAACACCTGAGTTCGCTCAACTGTTTTTGGCAGGCTAAAATCTTGACGACTATACTCAAGGAATTTTATACCGGGTCGAACGATGAATACGCCCTCCCATTTTTTGATGACAGCAGCTTTAGAGCAGGCAAAGCCGCGCATTCCTATTGCTAAAAGCGCCTTTCTGCTAGGTTCAGTAGCCCCAGACCTTCCCCTATGGCTGCTATCAATCGGCGGTATGATTTATTATCGCTACTTTTTGGGCTGGTCGAGTAGCGATGCCTTTCGCTATATGTTTGACGAGCTATTTTTCCACCATCCGCTGTGGATTATCGGCCATAACTTTTTGCATGCGCCTCTGGTTTTGCTTGCAGGCATTGCCCTTGTCTGGCGATCGCGGCGCAATATCGACTCGCGATCGCGCTGGCTGTTTTGGTTTTTGGTGGCCTGTCTGCTGCACTGCGGCGTAGACATCCTCACCCATGTGAATGATGGGCCGCTGATTTTCTTTCCCCTAGACTGGCAGACTCGCTTTCACAGCGCCGTCAGCTACTGGGACGATCGCTATCACGCCCAGCAGTTTCAGATCTTTGAGCAGACCGCTAACCTGATTTTCTTGCTTTACCTGACTGCGCCCCACCTGCAGCACGTCCGACGCTCTTTTAGACGGTGGCTGTCTAGCTTCTAAACTGTTTTATCTTAGATGTTCTCTTCTTTTCTGACGGTGTCATCGGGGTGGGCTGTGCCTGCCGGAGAGCCTCAACCGTTGTGACTACAGCCCCAGCTACTTGGTCAATGTCTGCGCTGGTATTAAATCGCCCTAGGCCAAACCGTAGTGAAGCGTAGGCCAGTTTATCGGGCTGGCCTAAGGCTTTCAGTACGTGAGAAGGCTCATTTTTGTGGGTGCTGCAGGCTGACCCAGAGGAGAGCGCTACGACCGATCGCAGTCCCAGCAGCAGAGCTCGTCCGTCTACACCTGCAACGCTGATATTGAGATTGCCTGGTAGCCGCTGGGTTGAATGGCCGTTGAGATAAATGCCAGAAAGCGTCTGAAGCTGCTGCCAAAGGCGATCGCGCAAGCTGCCTAACCGCTCTGACTCAGCAGACATCTCAGCGATCGCCAGCTCAACTGCTTTAGCAAAGCCCACAATTTGCGGCGGATACAGTGTCCCTGAGCGCAGCCCTCTTTCCTGTCCACCGCCGTGGAGCTGAGGCGCAAGCTGCACTCGTGGCTGGCGGCGTCTGATATAGAGGGCACCTATGCCCTTTGGTCCATAGACCTTGTGCGCCGTCATTGACATCAGGTCAATCTTCATCGCCTGCACGTCTAGTGGAATCTTGCCTAAGGCTTGGGCTGCGTCGGTATGAAAGACTACCCGACGCCCATGGCAGAGCGCACCGATCTCAGCCAGAGGCTGTAGAACGCCAATTTCATTGTTAGCAGCCATCACAGACACCAAAATCGTATCTTCTCGTAGAGCCGCTGCTATGGCCTGAACTTCTACTAGCCCATTGGACTGAACGGGCAGATAGGTAACCTCAAAGCCTAGCTTTTCTAAGTATCGGCAGGGATCTAACACCGCACTATGCTCGCTCTGCGCCGTAACAATATGTCGTCCCTGATTAAAATAAGCCTCGGCTACTCCCTTAATGGCTAAATTGTTTGCCTCTGTTGCTCCACTGGTAAAAATGATTTCTTCCGGGGTGGCGTTAATCCCTCGGGCTAGGGCTTCACGCGATCGCTTCACCGCCGCTTCTGCCTCCCATCCGTACTGATGTAGGCTACTCCCCGGATTGCCGAAATATTCGCTAAAGTAAGGCATCATGGTATCTAGCACTCGTTGATCAACGGGCGTTGTGGCGTGGCAGTCTAAATAGATTGGGCGATCAGGCATGGGTAGGTGTTAATTCTTAGCTATTGCTATTATGGCTAGTCCTGCAAGGACATCTTAAGAAATAACCTGCAGCGATCGCAGCTTTTCTTAGCTCAAATTTTGTCAATTTCCCTACATCAGCCCTGGGGACTGTATTGAAAGTATTCTCAGCTTCAATCAATGATAATTTAGGGTTTTAGGGCAGAATACGTTGCAATTGAGGGTGTTCTGCCGATTTTCTGAGGAGAAACCATGTCGCAGCAGCGAGTATCCACGGGTATCGCAGGATTAGATGAGGTTCTCTACGGTGGTTTGGTTCCGGGACGGGCCTATCTGCTTCGAGGTGGCCCAGGCACGGGTAAAACAACGGTCGGCCTGCATTTTTTAGCCCAAGGAGTAGCTCAGCAGGAAAAAACTCTTTTCATCACCCTGAGTGAGTCAGAGCTACAAATTCGCCAAAATGCCAAGTTCCTTGAGGTTGACTTGCGAGAGATTGACTTTTTAGATTTAAGTCCTACCCCAGAGTTCTTCGCTGAATCGCAATCTTACGACATACTTTCTCCAGCAGACGTAGAACGGGAGCCAACAACACAGAAAATCGTAGAGCGGATTGACTCACTCCAGCCCTCCAGGATTTTTCTTGACTCTATTACTCAGTTTCGCTACCTAGCAACAGACGAATTTCAGTTCCATAAGCAAGCCCTCTCGTTTATTCGCTATCTCACCCAAAAAGGCGCAACTGTGCTGTTTACCTCAGAAGGCAGTCAGAGCGCCCCAGATGACGATTTGAAGTTTATTAGCGATGGGGTACTAAGCCTGCTTTACGAACACAATGAGCGGACGATGGCAGTGACTAAGTTTCGCGGCTCCGAATTTATGGAAGGCAGTCATTCTTTGCGCTTAACTCAAAAAGGAATGGCTATTTTTCCTCAACTGCGTCCGGTTGAGCCGCGGCAGGCTTTTCAGCCCGAAATCATTTCATCCGGTGTTCCTGAACTTGACGAGCTGCTGCACGGGGGGGTTGAACGCGGAGCCGTGACAATTGTGACCGGCACGACCGGAGTGGGAAAAACAACTTTGGGCCTACAGTTTATGAAAGAAGCTGCAGGGCGAGGTGAGCGCTCTGTTGTTTACACTTTTGAAGAAATGACAGAAACCATTCTGCATCGCTGCGAAAAAATAAATATTCCCGTGCGGGCAATGATCGAGCGGGGCACGCTCTCAATAGTTGAGATCGAAGCTTTGCTCTATACTCCCGATGAGTTTGCCCAGCTCGTACGTCAGGAAGTCGAGCATAACCAAACACGAATCGTCATGATCGACAGCCTCTCAGGTTACGAGCTTTCCATCCGCAGTGGCGATATCGTCAGGCACGTTCATGCTCTCTGTAAGTATTTACAGAACGTGGGCGTAGCCACCCTGCTGATTAATGAAGTTGAAGACATCGTCGGCGGTACCTTTCGGGCTACCAATACGGGCGTTAGCTATCTGGCAGACAATATTATTTTTCTCAGGCACTTAGAACTCAAAGGTGAACTGCGCAAAGCAATCGGTGTGCTGAAAAAACGGCTGTCTGACCACGAAAAATCACTACGCGAGCTAGAAATTACTCGCTACGGTATCAAAGTAGGCGCACCCCTGAGTATGCTGCGTAACATCTTGAGTGGTATCCCTAGCTGGTCTGATAATCCCGATACGCTGTAGCAACCTCAAATAACCTCTAAAGCACTTGTTCATTATTCTGAGTCTTGCCCGCAATCCTCACAATCAGGCTCTGCTAGCAGCCTTGCTAGAGCCTTTGGGTTATCGATTACTGCTAACGCAGTCTCACCACGCTTTTGAGCAGATGCTGCGGCACTCTCCAGTCGTCAATTTCGCCCTAGTTGATATTTCTGGTTTTGATCAGCAAGTATGGAACTGCTGCGATCGCCTGAGGCAGCGCCGAATCATTTTCTTTGTACTGGCACCTAAATCTAATCCAAAAATAAGTCATACCAGCTCCTTGCACGGAGCCAGCGGTTGCCTAGGCAAGCCGCTCAATCGTCAAAACCTAGTTCAGCTAGTCCAGTATCACTGCTTACCCAAACAATGAGCCGTTTGCTACTCCTACTTCAGCAAAAAGAAAACCGCCGCCTACTTTCTCAGTGGCTCACAGGCAACTACCAGCTTGTGTCCCCTTCTATAGAGACTGATTTAGAGTCTATTCAGGCACTTTCGGCCAGTGACTTCGATCTGTGCCTAATAGATGGTGCTGCATTCAGTCAGCTTGAACCCTGGCTAAAAAATCAGCGACAGCAGCTTGAGCCGATTTTTTGGCCCTGTGTGCTGCTGATTACTCGTTCAGACGTAAATTTAGCTACCCGACAGCTCTGGCAAAGCGTCGATGACTTGGCGATTACGCCTCTAGAGAAGATAGAGCTACAGGCTCGCCTGGAAATCTTACTACGGGCCAGACGTCTCTCACAGCAGCTTCAGCAGGCCAACTTAGAACTTCAGCGTGCCGACGAAACCAAGTCTCGCTTCGTCTCCATCCTTTCCCATGAGTTTCGTAATCCTCTCAATGTTGTCTCTGGCTTTGTACAACTGCTAGAGCGTAGTCCAAATGATCCTGAAAAACAGGCATTTGCGCTACAGCGGATGCGAAGATCCATTGGTAAGCTCAACGAGCTTGTAGAAGGCGTTCTAGTTTACAGCCGCGCCGACCTCGGTAAACTGAAGTTTGATCCCCATAGCTTAGATCTGGGCGAATTTTGTCAGCAACTACTGGCAGAACTGCGCCTAAGCTACACGACTCCACCTAATTTGCGTCTAGACCTTCCCGAAAAAATGCCGCAAACCCCTCTAGACGAAACCCTGCTGCACCACATCCTCTCCAATCTGCTTTCCAACGCTATCAAATATTCTGCGCCTGAAAGCCCTGTCCGCTTGGCTGTTCGCTACCAGGCAGAGCAGGTTCTGTTTGAGGTGCATGATCAGGGAATTGGGATTCCTTTAGCCGATCAGCCTGACCTATTTGAATCGTTTCACCGAGCTAGCAACGTCAAAGAAATTTCTGGCACCGGACTAGGACTTAGCATCGTCAAAGAGTGCGTCGATCGCCACGGTGGACAGATCAGCTTTGAGAGCCAACCTAACGTGGGGACTATTTTTACAGTAACCCTGCCAGTTCAAAACCGGCAGACAGAGTCTCGCTGTCCCGATACCGCAGCGAGCAAAGCCCATTAATCGTCAGCCAGATTGGCCTATTCGAGATCTAGCCGCATACTAATATCCAGCCAGGTCGCCTGCGTAATGGGTGCACTCGTAGAGATATAGTCTACGCCCGTTTCGGCAACTGCTCGAATCGTTTCTAGCGTCACGTTGCCAGAGGCTTCTATCTTGACGCGATCGCTATACTTACGAATTAGCTCGACCGCCTGCTTCATTTCCTCCAGCGACATGTTGTCTAGCATGATAATGTCTACTTTTTGTCCCAGTGCTGTCTTTACCTGCTCTAAAGTTTCAGTCTCTACTTCTATAGACAGCGGATAGGGCAAACTAGCACGAATTTGAGTAACTGCCTGCTCAATGCCGCCCGCTGCTGCAATGTGATTGTCTTTGATCATTACCGCATCGTCCAAACCCATGCGATGATTGACCGCGCCGCCGACCAGCGTGGCGTATTTTTCTAGAATACGCAGCCCCGGCGTCGTCTTACGAGTGTCTACTAGTTGAGCTGAAACATCCGAGAGCTGTGCTACGTACTGACGAGTCAGGGTCGCAACGCCACTCAGCCTCATGGCTAGATTTAGCGCCACTCTTTCTCCCGTAAGCAGGGCTTCTAGCGGGCCATAAAAGCGAACAATTATTTCCGAAGACTGACAGTCACACCCATCTGACTGACTGACCGCTGCCGTCACCCTGGAATCTAATAGCTGAAATACCCGGGCTGCGACTTCTAGGCCAGCAATCACGCCAGGCTGCCTGGTAATCCATACTGCTTTGCTCATTCGACTCCTTTCTTTATGGAGTCCTTGAGTTGTGCGATCGCCCCGGCCAATATCCTCAAGCAGCCAGCTCTGTATCAGGGGATCTAGGATTAACCAGGAAGGCAGCATAAGCTCATGGGTTAAACTCTGTAGTCTCTAGCATAGAGCGAATCACTTAAGCTCTGCTAAAAGCCTTGCCCAAGCAGGCTAAGTTTAATTTCGCACCAGATCTCACTCCACATTTCTAAAAGAGAATTTTGAGAGAACTCAGGCCAATCGCTCAGTTTTTTTGAGTGCGATCGCTCAAACCTCCCATCTGTCAGAGCCTTGCACCGATCTCAAAAAATACCCACTTTCTAGTTGACAGTTTAGTAGTTAGGGGGATATATTAGTAAAGCGCCTGAGGGAGGAACGCGAGAGTGTGAGACCTGGGTGGTGCGAGCCGGACCTAGAAATAAGAATAGTTTGAGAGCCAGAGACGAATTAAGCGTCCCGTTTAAGTGAATTGATTAGGTTAGTGGCAGTTTACCACGGAAGTGGTGGATGTTGTTAGCTTAGTTTTTTGGATAAGGATAACGGATACGAGGGAGTTTGGATAGACTTTCTAATAATATGGAGAGTTTGATCCTGGCTCAGGATGAACGCTGGCGGCGTGCTTAACACATGCAAGTCGAACGGAGTACTTTCGGGTACTTAGTGGCGGACGGGTGAGTAACGCGTGAGGATCTGCCTTCAGGAGGGGGACAACAGAGGGAAACTTCTGCTAACACCCCATATGCCGAGAGGTGAAATATTAATAGCCTGAAGATGATCTCGCGTCTGATTAGCTAGTTGGTGGGGTAAGGGCCTACCAAGGCGACGATCAGTAGCTGGTCTGAGAGGATGATCAGCCACACTGGGACTGAGACACGGCCCAGACTCCTACGGGAGGCAGCAGTGGGGAATTTTCCGCAATGGGCGCAAGCCTGACGGAGCA
>JAAUQI010000030.1 GCA_012032345.1 Leptolyngbyaceae cyanobacterium RM1_1_2
TGGCGCGATATCGCGCTTTGAGCTTGTCGGCTGAAAAATGAGGTTCGAGATGAAGGGGTCTAGGCATCCCTCAATCTTATACTATTTCGGGGGTATACAAGTCGGATTTAGTATAAAAATTATGCAGAGAAAGTGTGATGCAGAAAAATGAGAATTCTCTAGCCCCAAAAGATGCTAGCGGTCAGCCAGATCAGGCATTTGCAATACTTGACTTAGAGCTAATCAGCCATCTTCTCTGTCCCTACGTTCAGCGCGCCGTGATTGTGCTGCTGGAAAAAGAAATTCCGCATCAGCGCACCTACATCGACCTGTCTGTTAAACCCGACTGGTTTCGAGCTATTTCACCTCTCGGAAAAGTACCCCTGCTGAAGGTAAATGGGGAAGTTTTGTTTGAATCAGGTGTCATCTGTGAATACCTGGATGAAATCACCCCAGGTTCGCTGCATCCACCCGATCCACTGCAAAAAGCAAAACACCGTAGCTGGATTGAGTTTGGCTCTAGTCTTCTCAACGAGATTGCTGACTTCTATAATGCACTTAGCAAAGAGCTGTTTGAGCAGAAGCAACATGAACTGGTGAAAAAGTTTAGCCGGATTGAGCTGTACCTCAGCGACAGTCCTTACTTTGCAGGCCAAAGATTCTCCTTGGTCGATGCTGTCTACGGAGCAATTTTTAGATACTTTGATGTATTCGACAAAATCGCAGAGTTTAGAGTTTTTGAGGATAGTCCAAAGGCGCAAAACTGGCGGCGATCGCTGCAGGCTAGAGCGTCCATTCAGCAGGCTGTAGCTGAGGATTACTCAGCTCGGCTATTTACTTTCCTGAAACAGCGGCAGTCCTACCTGTCTGAGCTAGTGCCTTGGCACAGTTGAGATATTCAATATTCGGATTCTGAGCTTACTGACTACGAGCAGGGCACCAGAGCGTCCGATCGCTGCAGGACTGCCAAATCTTCTTCATCAAGCTCTACAGGGATACCGCTGCGAATAAGTTCGGCAAAGTCTTCGTTTGGCACCATAATGCACAAGGCATAAAGCCGCGTAGGGCCTGTATTTTCGATCACATGGGTACCGCTTGGAGGCACCAGGATGCTGTCGCCAGCGCGAATTGCAAAGCTTTTGCCATCGCAGCTAGCCTGCCCCTGCCCTTTCAGCACAAAGAACATTTCTACTGCTATGCGATGGCTGTTAGGGGGAGTTTTGCCACCGACATCAAAGATTTCAACGCAGTAGGTCAAGGACACATTGGCAATGACTGGATCAAAGACAATTGCCAGGCGGTTGGTGTCAGCTGGACTGATACGGTAAGCCTGATAGTCACTGGGAGACTTAAAAACTGGCAGAACGCAGCTTTCAGGATGAGATAGGCGCTCAGACATCATCAGGGATCGCTCCATAAGTCTTTTATAAGCAGACTGTCTGACTAACGAGGTCGATATCTTGGAGTTTGAATCTGGCCTCTCCATAATGTCAAACCTTTGAGCTGATGGAGGTAAAACCTGCGACAGTTAGTTCAAAAGAATTCTAGCGGATGCGGCGAGAGAGCCAGACAGCTGCGCCGCTGCCTATAGCATGGGCGGCTACCAGGTTGGTGTTAGCTGCAATTACTAAAATATCCAAAACGCGGATCACCTTGTCAGGCGTATAGATAGTCGCCCCTTGAGGCTGTGAAATAGCCTTGGCTAGCAGCACTCCCACGCTTACCTCTGAGCCAATCGTAGCTAAGCCCAATCCGGCTAAATTGGTCAGCAAGAAAAACTCAACCAGCCTTAGCGTATCAGACTTGCTGGGGTGCAAGGCCGGCTCGGGGCGACGCAGCCGTCGTCCGTAGCGCACCTGACGAAAGGCTAGAAAGATGCTGAAGGCTAAAGCCGCAATGCCACAGCCTGCTAAGAAGATACCAATGCCTAGAAAAGCGCTGTTGCTGTCGTCGTTAATATTACGTCCAAAGATGGCTAGCAGCAGCACAGTCAGCGAGACCACTGCGATCGCCAACTGTAGCCAAAAGCTCAGCCAGCCCGTCAGTCGCAGCGTAGCCGAGGCTTGCTCAACTTCGGGGGGCATCAGCGCTGATTCAAGGGGGGCTACCGGGTTGGAGGGCGAGTTCATGAGAATATCCAACATTTATAAAATCTGATTAGATCTTGCCTGAGCCAGGTATGTGACTTCATCCCACAGGAGAGTGAAATTAAGGCATGATTTTGCTCCTCAGGGCTAATGACCCCTAATGACCTTTTCAAGGCAAGCCATCTCAAAGCCTGACCTAAACCCGACAGCGGACGGCCCCGATACGGCAAAAATTTTGAAGATTTAACCCTGCTGGAGTCCGCTCAAGGCTATGATTGAACGTGAGTCGCACAGCAAAACAGAATCTTTGTGAACGTTACGATTCAAAACGCCTTACTTCCTACCAAAACTGGCTATCAAACCTGTGATGTGCAGGTTACAGGTGATAAAATTACTGCCATTGCTGCCGCTTTAGAGCCGCAGGGAAAAGCAATTGATGCCACTCACAAGCTCTTGCTGCCCGGCTTCTTTAACGCCCACACTCACTCTTCAGAGATGTGGCAGCGGGGTGCGATCGCGCCTCTGCCCTTGGAGCTATGGCTCTCAGAGCTATACAGCTCACCTGATCTAACTCCCGAAAAAATTTATTTAAGCGCTCTGGGCACCGCCGTTGAAACCCTGCTCTCTGGCGGCACCAGCGTTATCGATCATCTGGTAATGCCCCCCGGTCAAGAGCTAGAGGCGATCGCGGCTGTCGTGCGAGGCTACCGGGAAGTCGGTATTCGCGCCTTTGTTGCGCCTTTAGTCCAGGATTTAGCAGCAAAGGAAGGGCTACCTTCAGGTAACCATAAAACAGACTACCAGCCCTACAGCCAAAGTACAGCCGAAATTTTAGCCTGGATGGAAACTGCCATTAAGCAATTTCACCGTCCTGAAGAGGGCATTAGCCTGATGGTCGGCCCGACCGGGCTGCAGCTTTGCACAGACGAGCTGTTTCAGGGCTGTATTACCCTCAGCGATCGCTATAGTCTATGTCGTCATACGCACCTGCTAGAGACCAAAGCTCAGCAGCGCTTGGCTTACGAAAAGTATGGCCATAGCGCGGTTGAACATCTCAGTCGGCTGGGTTTCTTGGGGCCTCAAACCTCCCTGGCGCACTGCGTTTGGTTAGATCAAGCAGATATTCCTGTCCTAGCAGCTAGCGGCGCTAGCGTCGTTCACAATCCGCTGAGTAACCTGCGCCTAGGCAGCGGCATTGCGCCAATTTTGCAATATCGTCAGGCAGGTATTAACGTCACCTTTGGCTGTGATGGCACCGCCAGCAACGACAGCCAAGATATTTTAGAAGCCATCAAAATTGGCACGCTGCTGCACAACACCACCGAACCTGACTACCAGCACTGGATCACGCCTACGCAGGCGATCGCAATGGCTACTCAGGGCGGTGCTAGAGCCGTCAACCTGAGTAGTCAGCTGGGAATTTTGACAGTGGGCCAGCAGGCTGATTTCGTCCTCTATGACCTCACCAGTCTGGCACTGCTGCCGCCCACCGATCCGGTGGGGCTGCTGGTTATGGGTCGTCCCGTTAATTCTGTAGACAGCATTTGGGTTAGAGGGCGACAGCTAGTCGAGGCGGGCCAGGTCTTGAGCACAGATATCTCCCAGCTACGTCAGCGGTTCTTAACCACCAATCAGTGGCAGCGACGTCCCCTAAATGCAGCTACGGCTCAACTGGCACATCACTACCGAGCCGTTATGGGCTTAGCTAACTGATTCATGACGAGCCTGATTTTGCTGAGCAACCTGATTTTAGCTGGCCTGACCGGGTTTTATGCCTGGTTTGTAATGCGGCTGCTGCAGCAGCTACAGCAGGAACAGACCCAGTACCGTGAGGCGCTTACCCAGCAGCTTCAGCAAACGACGCTCCCCTATCTGCACTGGGACTTACGGGGGCAGGATAACTCCGAATCGCTGCTGCTCGACCTGTTCAATATTGGTAATGTCCCTGCTTACGATATCTTAATCAGCACCATTGCCGCCTATAACGAAGAAACGCTGGATATTCCCACCTTTATGCGCACTTTGATTCAGCCCCGTCATCGTAAATATCCGCTACAGGCCGATAAAGTAGGCTACTATGGCATCCGCACGAGTTTGCGGCTTTCTTTGCTGCCGAGTCAGAAGCAAATTACTCTACCAATTACAATTCAGCTGCGTCCAGCGGATGTTTATGCTTTGATTCAGTACCGAGAACTTTCAGGCAGTAACTACTATCAGCTTTATTGTTTTTCAGACGTAGATGAATTAGGGTGCTACCGGGCTAATCTTTTAGAGCCTAGCAGCCCTATTGTCAAGCCCCGCATTCATTTTCACGATTCGAGTGCAGCTGAGGCATCAGAGACTGATGACGAAGCAGAGTCTTATTTTTTGAAAGACTTTGTTGAGCTTTGGAATCATTCTCTTTCCAGTCGGCTAACGTTAGCTGATGATACCTTAGCGAAAGCGCAAAATTCGGTAATCTATGACCTTTGAAATCGATTACCCAACGCCTTAGTTTATGACTCATATTTTGGTGATTGACGATGATAGGATGACTCAGCGCTTGCTCCAGCGGCTATTGCAGGGCCAGGGATATATAGTCACGATCGCTCAAAACGGCTCAGATGGTCTAGCACTAGCAGAGCAAATCGACCCCGCTCTGATTGTTTGCGATTGGGTGCTACCAGGGTCTACCAATGGACTGGATGTCTGCCGAGGTGTTAAAAACAATCCAGACCTGGCAACTACGTTCTTTTTGCTGCTGACGGCTCGTGATAGCTCTGCGGATCGGGTAAAGGGGCTAGATGCAGGGGCTGACGATTTGCTGACCAAGCCAGTCGATATCAATGAGCTAAAGGCTCGGGTGCGGGCAGGACTGCGTTTCCATCAGCTAACCCGCGATCTCAAAACTCAAAAACAACTGTTAGAGGCCGAGCTGACCGAAGCAGCAGACTACGTGCGATCGCTGCTGCCGACGAACCTTGAGGGCAAAGTGCCGATTGAAGCCTGTTTTATTCCTTCGCGGCAGTTAGGAGGAGACTGCTTTGACTATTACTGGCTAGATCCAGACTATCTCGTGATCTATCTGCTAGATGTCTCTGGGCATGGCCTCGGTTCGGCACTGCTGTCTACGTCTGTCCTCAACGTCCTGCGCTCTCAGTCATTACCCAACGTCAACTTTTATCGTCCTGAGAAAGTGCTGCAGGCTTTAAACGAAACTTTTCAAATGGACGACCAGCATGACAAGTACTTTACGATCTGGTATGGAGTTTACAATTACGCCACGCGGCAGCTTTCTTATGCCAGCGCTGGACATCCTCCCGCCGTACTGGTGACTCAGTCTGGCGGTGAAATTAAAATTGACTGCCTGAAAACCCCCGGAATGCCTGTTGGAATGCTGCCCGACAGCCGCTTTATCTGGCAGCGAACCCAGGTTCCCCCTGAGAGCGATCTTTATATTTTTAGCGACGGCATTTACGAAGTGCAAGATCCAGGAGAGGTGGCGCCGCTCGATCTCTATTCTTTCGTCTCTCTGCTGGGTGAGAAGGGAACTGAACAGACGATAGACAACGTATTAACCCGGGTAAAAGCGTTGCGCTCAGAAGACACCTTTCCAGATGATCTCTCACTGCTGAAAATTGGCCTGGGTTAAAATGCTTTGAAAAAATGTCAGCGGTAAAGGGTTCTCAGCAACCCCTACTACAGACTAAGGGATTGGCCAACCAGCCCTGACAGCCTAACTATTGGGTGTCCGCCGCTGGGGTCTGGAGAACTTTCTGCTCAAATTCCTGGCGATCGCTAAAAACTTCAAAAACGCGATCCATGCTAGTCAGCTCAAACAGCATTCGCACCTGCTCGTTGATCGAGCAAACATACATACGGCGCTCATTGGCTTTAGTCTTTTTCATCGCTACCACGAGCGCCCCCAGTCCTGAGCTGTCTACAAACGAGATATCCTTCAAATTGACCAAAAGGATCTCGTTGCCTTCATCAAGAGCAGCATCAACCTGCTGCCGAAACTCTTGTGCCTTGCTGCTGTCTAAAATTCCAGAAAGTGCTAGGATTTTCACCGATGCGTTCATGATATTTTTTGAAGATTCAAACAATTACCGTGCAAGTAAAGTTAACTGCCCCTACCAGAAAAATGGTACCCGCTTCTAGGGGCAGTAGACCGCTGATGGGGTATGATCTGCACTAATCTCAATGACCAGATCGGCCAGCCCAGGTGTTTCCGCCAGCGGTTTAATAAACAGTTCAGGATGTAGCGCACACCAAAAATATGACACAAACTGATCAATTTGTTGATCTGACATGCCATCTCTTCCCGTAGCTTTCATATCATGCTCCGCCTGTCGCCGCCACTGTTGACAAAAGCGGTAGTCCTCAGGATAAAGCACAATCAGGCGATCTAGCTTTTCCCAGAGGGGGAGATAAGCTTTAAGCGTTTGGTTTATGTCCTTAGCAAAAGCTTTATCTGCCTCAGAGTTGATAGGCGATGGCGATACTAAAAAGCGCTCCGGCGCAATAGGGCGGACGCCTAAGAACCAGCCCTCAAATAAGACGATGTCAATATCTGAGACTTGCTGGGGTGTGATGCGATCGCCTTCTCCCCCATAGGCCGATTTGTCAAAGCGGGGAATATTAACAGGCTGTCCGGGAGCAGCCTGCTGTAGCTGCTGTAGCGTGCTTAATCCCAGTGGAATATCGTGGGTTCCCGGCGGCCCCCGCCAGATTAGGCGAGGATCTTGCTGCCGTAGCTGTTGCCGCTCGGCATAAGTTTTATAAAGATCATCAATGGAAAGGCAGACAGTGCGATAGCCAAGCTGTTGTAAAATCAGACTTAAAATTTGGGTTAGAGTTGTCTTGCCAGTTCCCTGACCGCCTAAAATACCTTGAACCATAGGCCGCGCTAAAGAAGCGCGAGTCTCAGCTAGCCACAGACTCAGCGGTAGCCACAATGACCAGAATGACAAGATCAAATCGCTCCACTGGCGACCCGCCAAAGGTAGCTGTACATTAGCGCTCACCAAAGCTTGTAAAACCTGCGCTCTTTGCTTAAGCTTGGCCGCTGCGGTTTCAGAGGTGACGCCCCAGACGTGACAACGGCGGGAATTGGCCAGTTCATAAGCTATGAGCTGCTTTAGTTGAGCAGACTGCGGTAGGTGCCCGGAGGCCCAAGCTGCAATAATCGATTCAACTTCTGTCATGTTGTCCGCCTTGTCTAGGGAGACTCCATTAGTCGGATAAATATGCCACCTCTTTGAAAATCAGCATCGCTGCCATAGCTACTGATTATGATGGACTTTAAGTATTTTAGAAAGGGCTGAAACGACGTAGATAGCCAGCGTAACTGTGAGCTTTGCTGCATCAGGTGCGGCCCCACCTGCGGCCAATCGAGATAGAGGTAGCCATCGTTCTGAGATTTCAAAGCGGCGATCGCCGCTTTGAAATCTGCTGACTTGAGAATAGAGCGGTCGTCTACCGCCAATGCCTCTTGCAGGCCCTCAGTCGAGGTCGATAAAATTGCCTGATTATCGACTGTTGCCTTTAAACCCACAACATCCGCCTGCAGTGTCAAAGCGTCAGCTGCCGCTTTGGCCCCGGCAGACAGGCGCGCCCAGGCAGTCACAGGCTGTTCGCCAACTTGCAAAGTACCAACGCTAAGCCCTTGCTGACGTGCTCGCTCGTCAAGGGCTGCTAGGTAGTTAGCCGTAGTCTCATCGTTTTCAATGGCAAAAAGCCAGTTTGAACGAGACGGCTCTGTACCCGGTAGCCAGGCTAGCGCGTAGTCACCTGTACCAAAGCTTGAAAGTATGGTGGGTAAATCGATGTTCCACTGGCTACGAAGCTGCTCTAGCAGTGGTTCGGCCACCTGCTGAACAGCCGAATAGCCACTAAAGCCGTTGCCAATCTGGGCGGCTAAGGTACTGAGATGGCTGCCTGCAGCCGTAAAAGGTGCGCTGGCAGGGATGTGCTGTAGCGGGGCGGCGGGTTGTAGAAGCATTGGCTGGCTAGGCTCAAAGGCTTGGCCAGCGGCGGCAGTTAGCAACGTGTCTGCGATTAGACCCTGTGTGGTTAGCTGCAAATTGACCAGTAAATTATCGATACTTTGCTGAGTACGATTGGCTGCGGGCATATCTGGTAACCCTACTAGCCAGTCAGAAAGCTGACGAAAATCGCAATAGATTAATCCAAAGCGCCGCTCGGGAAGCTGCTCCAGTGCTCGGCGATAGGAAGGCGACTGCTGTAGGTTAAGATTATTTGCTTGGGCTGTGTTAATTGCCTGTTGTAAAACAGTGGGTGAGTTGGCGAATAAAACAAAGCGATCGCCTAGAACCGCACTCGCCAGCAGGGAGTTGCCCAAGTCTGAGGAACCGGGGGCAATCTGATCTTGGGCAGCTGTATAAATCAGCTTGACCCCGGCATACTGCTCGAAGACCAGATTTTCTCCAGCGATCGCCCGCTTCTGCCAAAACACCTGCATAAACTGACGGGCCTGTTCGCCATCTCGACTGGCTAACGCTAGTAGATATCCGGGCTGAACCCCGTTTTCACCGTCGCGATCTAGATCTGGGCTGGTAACAGCGAAGGTGATCTCGCTACCAATCCACGGCTGAATGTCACGCTCGTAGTCTAAATTTGTCTGGCTCAGCAATCCTGCCTGCAAGCCTTTAATATCTTGAGCTGCCTGACGTCGCTGCTGGGGGGCGGCAAATATCTGTCGTAGCTCAGCTAGGCGCTCAGGAGGCACCATGAGGGAGACCATAACCGGCGATCGCTTGTCAATAAAAAGCGCTGCCTCAGGTGCAGCTTCTACGCCTGGTAGGAGCGTTAGCGGCGTCTGTGCCACCCAGACAAACCAGCTACCAACTCCCAAAATAAAGATAGTTACAGCCGCAGCCGCCAGCGTCGAGACGAAGAAACGGAACTTCATTAAATATGATGTGATGCTTAGATCTGCCCTAGCTTTTGACTACAAAGCCAGATCATAGTGTATTACGGCAACAGTCCCTCAGCTCAAGGTTAAACGCTTTTGCCTGCAAAACTTTAGATCAGCAGGGCAATAATGAGAAATCAGCCGCCAAAACTGGCTTACCCCGCTAGGGTGGCATCATAGCCCCGCCAAACAGCTACTAGGCGTCCCTGTACATCCACATTGTCTGCGGCAAAACACATGGGTGGATAGCTGGAGTTAGCAGGCTTCAGCGTTACTTCTTCGCCTTTGCGGTGGAAATATTTCAGCGTAGTCGTACTCTCAACCCGAGCCGCAACGATAGTGCCGTTTTTGATCGCCGATGGATCATTAACAGGACGCATAATGACCACATCTCCGTCACCAATCAGCGCATCAATCATGCTGTCACCACTGACTCGCAGGGCAAAGTCTTGGGGTTTTAACGGTAGAATCCCCAAGTCGAGGCGCTCAATCGTGTCAGTGAATGCCTCAACCATAGAACCTGCAGCGATCGCGCCTAAAATAGGGACGCCTTTGGCCTCATCTAAGACTCTAATAGTGCGCGCTTTGCCCTCAGTCCAGTCAATATAGCCTTTGCTTCTGAGATGGTCGAGACGGCTCTGGATTGGCGCTGGCGATCGCAGCCCCATCGCCTTCATCATCTGACGAATAGAGGGCGAATGCTGGTTACGGCGAATATAGTCTATTAACCACTCATAGAGTTCTTGCTGAGCTTCAGTTAAAGCTTCCATGTAACCACCGTGTTAAACGCAGCGTGTATTAATAAGAACAAGTGTACCAGCAAAAATCAGAAGTGTCTATTTCAAAACATAAAGTTTTTGAGTAAATAATTTTAATAAAGATTAACAAGCTCTAAAGGATGCAGTCTTTCTGACTGCATCCTTTTAGGTTAGGGATTAGGGAGTATAAAAAACTAGCGAATATACTCTTTGAGCACGCTGTTGCGGTTAGGATGGCGTAGTTTTCGCAGCGCTTTGGCTTCAATTTGGCGAATGCGCTCACGAGTGACGTTGAAGATCTGACCGATTTCTTCTAGTGTCTTCATACGACCGTCATCTAGGCCATAGCGCAGCCTCAGCACATCACGCTCACGGGGACTCAAGGTGCCTAGAACGCTCTCTAAATCTTCCCGCAGAAGACTTTTGGAAACCTGATCTTCAGGCGTTTCGCCGTCTGATTCGATAAAGTCGCCTAGGCGCGAATCTTCTTCTTTGCCGATGGGAGTTTCAAGCGAGATCGGCAGCTGGGCTGACTTGGCAATAAAGCGCAGTTTCTCGATCGTCATTTCCATCCGGGTGGCAATCTCTTCCTCGGTAGGTTTGCGACCCAGTTCTTGAGAAAGCAGCTTAGTCGTTTTCTTGATTCGGGAAATGGTTTCGTAGAGATGAACAGGCAGACGAATGGTTCGAGACTGGTCGGCGATCGCTCTGGTAATAGCCTGACGAATCCACCAAGTAGCATAGGTTGAAAACTTGTAACCCTTCTCGTGATCAAACTTTTCAGCAGCTCGAATCAGGCCCAGGCTGCCTTCTTGAATCAGGTCTTGAAAAGAAAGACCGCGATTCATATACTTTTTGGCGATTGAAACTACCAGGCGCAGGTTAGACTGCACCATCTTGTCTTTGGCACGACGGCCGATGTGGAGACGACGGCGGAAAGCAGGAAGAGGCATCTCAACGGCCTGTGCCCACTCAGAATCATTGGGCTCACGCTCTAGCGCATCTATCAGCTCTTCTCGGATTCGCTCTAAAGCAAGCAAATCCGCAATCTTACGGGCCAGCTCAATTTCTTCTTCGGCCCGCAATAGCCGAATACGTCCTATCTCTTGCAGGTAAAGGCGAATTGAATCTTCTGTGTAGTGCTTCTTTTTTGCCTGACTGCGACGGCGCGATGCTTTGGCTTTAGCTGCTTTTGCAGTCGGCTCTGATTCGGCTTGAGGATCAAAACCCTCGTCCCCATCATTATCAAGCAAGAGTTCAAGTTCGTTCCCAGGCTTAATGGTTCCGAGTACGTTATTCGCTTGGGTCATGCCGCGTTCCTCATGCTCCTTGTCGTTCAAAGTTTAAAGTCAAGGTGTTGATACCTAACGCCCTATCTGTTCCCGCTCATGCTTTGGCCAGCGCATTGGCAGGACAAAAAAGATTTTAAGCATCCCTCCAAAGTCAGATTTTCTCCTCTCCAGAGAACTATCATGCCTAACTCAGCTTAACAAACCCTTCAGAGAACGTCCCACAAATCGCATTTTACAAGCGCTACAGGGGAAAGTAAAACTCTGAAAGAGCCGAGATTTTTTGATTGTAGCGGGTTTAACAAAAAATGCATCAGGCTCTTTTGCTTTTATGTTCCGATTGAAGGCAAAATAAGACCGTCAAAGTCAGGAAAACCTAACCTGCTGGCTCAAAACCCTTCAGGCTAGTACAACAGACTCTAAACCCTGTTGTACTAGCCATTAATTTGCTTGCTATGAGAGCTAGTCGCTAACAGCGGCTGGCAACCCTTCCCTAGCGATACCCCTGCTTAGCCCAAGCTGACTGCACTAGGGAATCTAGCACATCCCCACTGAGGGGCTTTACCAAAAAACCATCTAGGCCAGGGTTATCTTCCTGGTGCAGCCATCTTGGCTCGTTAGAGTCAGTTAGTGCCACAATAGTAACGTCGGTTTGAGTTTTAGTTTTTTGCCGCAGTTTGCTAATGAGGGGCTGCGACCACTGCTGACTGCCGCCCAAAATAATTAGATAGGGAACCGACTGATCGACCTGAGCGATCGCTTGATCAACAGTATCTGCTACAAAAACCTGGCAGCTTAAACGCTCCAAGCTGGCCTGAACCAGCTCCAAATCTTCACAGGGCGGCTCTAAGAGAAGAATATATCCTTGAGTGCGCTTCATTCTGAGTCTGGCTGATCAAGTACAGTAAAGAAAATAGCGAGTAGAGAGAGTAGAAAAAATTCAAATACTTTTGACTAATACTCTTTGAGTTCGTGTTTTTCATGCGTCAATACAAATTTTCAGCGGTCAAATAAAGATACAATACGAAACTTTTAATTAAGTCATTTAAAGTTCTTCAACTTATTTCCTGTAGACCGCGTTGTCCTTCACTGCCGTCGTCAGTTGACAATATCTGATTGCAAGGTTGTTTGAAAAAGAATATGCTGTCACCTTTAGCACTCAGAAATCTCCCCTAGCTCCTCTTAGCAGGGGGGATTGGCTAGGAAGCTCCCCTTGCTAAGAGGAATTAGAATAGCGCAGATACCTCACAGGAGACTTTTAAGACATCCTCTAACAAGCTTAAAAGAACGAAATGGCTTTTTAAGTAAACCTAAGGTTTACTTAAAAACAGGTAAATTTTCTTAAAAGTACGCTTTGTCAAAGTCATTAAAACGTTTTGGCTCTGCCTGATTAGGCACTGCGGGTTGATTTCACTCGTGGCTTTTAAATCTATAGCTAGGGAGTGACGGTAACTAAACTTAACATTGCAAGGAACAAAAGCATTTGTCTGTTTTGTTTAAAGAAAACTGCTACAGCTAATCTAAAGTCGGCAGTCGTCACACTTCTCAAAGCTTTGACGTATCCGGTTTTTTTGACAAAATCTACTATCACCATTCTTAGTTCCTTTAAAATCAAATGGCTAAAAACCATCGATTTCTTTTAGCTTTCACAGGTCTAGTTGTGTCCTTGTTGGTGAGCTGCGATCGCTTAGCAGCCGACCTCCAAATCACAACCGATCGCTATGAAGCTAGAGCGATCACGACCTATACCTGGCAGGTGGAATATCAGGGACAAGCTGATATTCCTAAGGCGCTACGGCAAGAAAGCTTTGAATCAGCCTCACTGGTCAACAGCAACGGCGTGCAGCCAGAAGCCGTGTCTTCTGGCCCGGACGACAAAGGGCTTTGGTGGCCTCAGCTACCGCCTAAGCCTACTGTAGAAGTCCTTGAGGCCAGCCAGCGCCAAGGTGAGCGGCGTTCTGCCCCAGAACTGGTAAAGTCAGCCAGCTACGAGATTGGGTTTGCTACAGCCGCAGCTACGCAAACATTGCCCACTGGCTATGCTGTTTATCGGCAAGCAGTCAAGGCCAAAGCAGCAGACCAGGCGCTGATACTGACTCTAGACCCAAGTCAAACCTCGGTCATCAAAGCTGAACCTGCCCAGTAATCAGGTAGAGACGTCTCTACTACCCATCCTCTAACTCAAGCTGCAAATGGAATGCTCAAAACGCTTATTCTGTAGAACTTCCGAACTCAAAATCGAACCATTCGGCTGGGTGGATTTAGGCTGAGGCTCACTCGCAACGCTCACGCTGCTGCGCCCAAACTCAGAACTGGACAGCGTCCTCTAAAAACAAAGCTGTGCAGTGGCTACAGAAGCCGCTCTAGCCAAGAAGAGCCAGCGATCGCTGCACAAAATTCTCCGCTGTCAGGCCGTTCAAGGCCATGATGGCTGTTGCACTGGCCGCAGTTTCACCTCGTTTCCAGGCAAAGACATCTCTAGGCGCTGTGCTGCGCAGCATGACGGGTTCTAGCGTGGCGCTAGAGCCGCCTGTGACCCCTATGAGTGCATCTGCGCCAAATAGCTGAGAAAATTCCGGATCGTCTAAAAACTGGCCGTCTGCTTCTGAGCAGGTGTCCCAGGCTGTGTCAGTCGGGCGGTAGAGTCGGCGGGGACTGACAATAGCCACAATACGAGAGCCAATGCCCTGCTGGGCTAGCTGCTCGGCGGCTTCAAACACCGGCAGCAGCGTCATGTCGCCAATCACAGCAAAAACTACAGTTTGTTTACCGGCCAGGGTCTGCAGAGTAATGGCCCCTTTTTCTAAAGACTGACGAGTCTGCTCCAGGGTTGTGCGTACAGGCAGAGGAGATTTGCTGGCCGTAATCGTGACGCCTTTGTTGCTGGTGCGATCGCCCATTCGTAGCAGACCTGAATACTGTTGGCATCTACCGGAAACAAGGGGAAAACGTTGCCATTGCGCATCATAGCGGCAAAATAGTTTTCAATTTCTGGCCGCTGGTGTGTCCAACCGTTGCGCCCCTGCTCCAGTGCCCCAGCCGTAAACAGCGCCACTGTTGACGGCGTCGGACGACGCAGCTCTGCCATTGCCTGGGTGACTGTTTGCCAGATCGGTAAACCGTTAATGGCAAAAGACTCATAGGAACACCAGAGAGTGCGAGCGCCAAATAAAGCCAGTCCAGCGGCTAACCCCGAGCAGGCATCTTCGCTCAGCGGCTCATAGACCTGTCCCTGGGGGCCTTGATAGTAGGTATCGTCGGTGGTGGGGTGAACGATCTTAAGCGCCTGATTAATATTGTTGATGCCAGAAGCCGCGTTGCCGTCTGCGTTTGTGACCACAAAATTGGCGTCTTGCTGACCGACATAGGCGGCTAAAGCGCCCATTGCCGTAGTTGCTACCTGCTTATCGCCGCCAACGCTAAACTCCTGCAGCGGTAAGTCTCCTAAATCAGGCAGCGGCAGTATTTTCTCAGTGACGGCAGTCTGAGCTGCAGGGCCACCGCCTGAGCGGGCAAAATTAGTCCGCACTAGCTCCCAGGCTGCGGCAGGCAAGGCCCGTTCTTTGAGAGCGGCAACAATATAGTCTTTCTCTAAGGTGTCGCCAGCGTAGAGGTTATGAGCCTGAGCGCCCCGCTTGTGGACTCCAGCCCCTTTGAGCTGCTTAATAATCAGAACGGTAAGCGTGCCGCCTAAAGCAGACTTAGCAGCACGATCGGTAGCCGCTAAAACGGCCTGAGTGAAGGCTAACCGCTGCCTGAGTGAAAAGGCAGTGCTATCTACGTAGTCGCCAGACTGGTCGGCATCGTCGTAGTCTTTGGCATCTACTAAGATGATTTCCTTAAAGCCACCACCGCGCCAGTAAGTGGTCATGCGCTCATTGCTCTGAGTAGACACCATGCTGTGGTGCTCTTGAGAAAACCCATTCCAGACCAGCACGGGCAAAAAGTTAGTGACGTTTGGGTAGGCCGTATTGAAATGTCCGAAACTACTCATAATGTAGGGTTCCCCCAGCCCCCCGTCACCAATCGTGACCGGGAACAGAACCTGCGGGTGCAGCTTAGCGCCGGCCATAGCAAAGTGCTGCCCCTGCCCTAGCGGCCCCGCCGGACTTAACAGCCCTGGAATCTGACCTGAAAGGTGACCGAGGAGACCGTGGGTTTCTCGAAAGCGTTCGCCTAGCTGCTGCACTGTCTCAATGCCCATCGCTTCTAGGGAGCGATCGAGAAAAACGGTGCTGTAAAAGCCAGGGGCGTGATGGCCGACTTCAGTGACAATATTTTTATGGCCTAGCATCACCAAGGCGGCGATCGCCTCTGTAATGCTGGCAAACCCGCCAGGATGACCCGAAGCTTTTGTGGCGGTGGTTTGCAAAGTCAGGTAGCGCAGGGCATCGGCAGCCAACAGAGTTTGGTAGACGGCAGCCGCCTCAGTCGGGCTAGCGATCGCGCTCTTGCCTTCAGCAATCGCAGGGGTTTTGCCATAGGTTTCAAAGTCTGGCCCAGCTTCGCCAAAATATCGAATTCCCTGGCAAAAGGTCGGCATGGTTGAGGTTGTGCTTATGGCTGTCATGCTTGAGATACCCAGCTTGATCAAAAGTGCAATATGCGATTGTGAGTGAGCGCTAATACAGGCGCTGACTTAGCGATCGCTTAGCACTTTCATACTACAGGGGAATGTCAAACAGTCGGCATAGAAAATTGTCTTCGAGCGCTATTGGGCTATTAGACTATTGAGGAGTCAGATTTGCAGCCGGACAGTGAGTTTCAACATATTTGACAGCTAGGGGGGTAATTTTTTGCACCGTTTGAATAACAACGGTTTTGTCTAGCTCTTGCCAGGGTCTAGGCCGCTCAAAACTGCAAGGCTGCAAGATTCCCCAAAGCTGGTCGTTTGACACCAGATGGGCATGAACCAAAGCCCGATGGCCAAAATGCTGCCGCTCAAATTCTAGATTGACAACGGCTGGATCTGCCGTCTCGACATCTTCAATAAAAATCGAATGTTCTCCTCTAAGAGCGGCGGCAAAGAGCGGATCTCGCTGCTCAAGGGCGGCAGGGTCTTCGACTTTCCATTCGGTATCGGTCACGTCTGTGAACCTGTCGCTGCGCCGCCAGCAAAAAGGCACTTGTCCCAGGCGACTCTCAGGATGGCGCAGGTAGAGAAAGCAGCGATCGCAGGCCAAAACATCACCCAAGACAGGCAGCAGCTGAGCAAAAAGTTTTGCCGGAGCTTGCTCCCGAGAAAGCAGAGATTCAAGCTGTGGAGGATAGGTAGGATTTTCCACAGTGCTATTTTGCCAACTGCCAGACAAGCGCTTTTACAGGGGCGCTCTGCAACTGCTCGACAAGTTCCTGACTATCTTTGAAGGCGATCTGCTTGAGATAGGTTGCATCTACATGAACCGTAAACTCTGGGGGCTTAAACGGCCAGGGTTCAACCGTGACGGTTTTATCTGCCCGCTGCATGACAGTGTAGCCCTGCTGGTCTGGGCCAGGGGTAATTTCTAGCGATCGCTGGGCTTCCGGCAGATTACGCCGACAGAGAATCAGCGACAGGCGATCGCACCAGCGCATCAGCGCGTAGGCTTGTTTGGCCTCAGCAGGTTCAAGGCTCATTTCTTGAAGCCACGCCTGCTGCTGCTGTTCTAGCTCATCTAGAAAGCGATCGAGGTCTTTAGAGTCTTTTCTTCTGCCCTCATTCAAAAAGCTAACGTGCATTGCTGTCAGCAAGGCTACCCAGCGGCTGCGGTAGCGGGCACTATTGATATGCTGTCGCAGATCCTCGACACAGAGCTTGCCGTCCAGGGTGAAGTCCAACGGCGCTCCGGCTTCACTGAGGTGATCGCCTTCCCATTCCTTCTCCAAATCGTCGTGGTGCGAAATAGCAGAAATAATCTCGACTATGTAAGAGATATCTGCCTGCAAATTCCAGTATCCGGCAATCTGAGCTGCCAACAGGGCATGGGCGCGGTGATAAATTACCTCCCAGCCTGTATCAACTAAGTTTACAATCATGACCGCTGTTCTAACGTCGTATTTTTTAAGGTGCTCTAGGTGCCCGCAAATTATCTGGTTAGGATTTTGGCACAATCGAAGCCTGAATTTCTAAACTGTCAGGACGGGTATACCAGTAAGCCCAGGCAATCAGCACAAACTGAAACGGTAGTCGAATCGCGTGGAACCAGTTGCCATCGGGCACGCCGTCTAGATGAATATGGTTGAGCGCCATATTGATATTGGCCGGATAAACTGCAATAAATAGAGCAATCAGCCCCCAGGCGGCAAGCTGACTCAGCATGGGTATTAACAAGGCGATCGCCAAGCCAATCTCAATCACACCGCTGATGTAAACCAGCGCCAGCGGATAGGGTAGAATGTCGGGAACAATTTTGACAAATGGCTCAGACGCCAAAAAGTGAAGCGCTCCAGCCACTATCATGCAAACAGCCAGCACGACCCGTGAAATCTCACGATTGCGCTCTAAAGACGTCATTGGAGCCATAGAAATAGGGATTTGCGCTAAAAGCGATTAAGGGCGATCGCGGCTCAGAAGATTCTGGGCCACACACAGCATAAAGGCTGAGGCGTTAATAAAACTTCTTTCCAAAGACTAGGATCGCTCTCTGTAGGCAGATGAAATCAACATTGAGGTGGAGACTGATAGATAGAGGCTAGATTCCCAATTCCCAAAAACCTCTGCCCAAAGTCAAGTTACTTTTTGGATCGGGCCAACAGCCGAGCCGCCAAGATGCCGCCCAAAAACCCAAATAGATGCCCCTCCCACGAGATCCCAGGCTGATTGGGCAAAACGCCCCAGACCAGGCTACCGTACAGCATAAACGCCAGCAGAGAGACGGCCACACTGACAATGCTGCGCTCAAAATAGCCCCGCAGCAGCAAAAAACCGAAGTAGCCAAAAACCAAACCGCTAGCCCCAATATGCACCGAGACAGGGTCACCAATTAGCCAGGTGCCCAGGCCGCTGCTCAGCCCCGCGATCGCTGTCACCCAGAGAAAATCACTAATTTCTCGCAGCATCACAAACCACCCCAGGGTAATCAGGGGAATTGTGTTAGCCAAAAGATGCTCCAGGTTACCGTGAAGAAAAGGAGCAAACAAGATGCCTCGCAGACCAATCAAACTGCGAGGACGAATGCCGTACTGATCTAAGCTGCCTCGAAAAATCAGCTCATCAGTTAGTTCTATAACCCACATCAAAACAACAAACCCACCCAGAATCAGCAACTGGGCTTTAACCTCTTGAGCAATGGTTCTAGAATTATCCCGCCTCATGAGCAGCCGTAGAGTTAAGTGCTTTCCCTCTATCTATAACCTGTCAGTCGGGTAATGGCGATGTTTTGATCCTGAGTTTCTTAAAAAAATGCCCCCGACACAAGAGAAAAGGAGCCAAACTCGATGAGCTGAGTTTGGCTCCTGGCAAGTCCGTTATGGACTTTATTCACTTCTGGGGGGGCAATCTAATTGAAATGAAAACGTCAGCGGTGGGGGAAATCCACCTGATTAATGACGAGCACGGCGGCGCAGCAGTGTACCTGCCCCTGCCACCAAACCTAGTGCTACAAAGCCAGTAGGTTCAGGAACAGCGACTGCGGTCAGCGCAAAGTCAGAGTCCCGGTCGCCGCTAAACTGTGCGCTGTCAACAGGGGTCAGTTCAAAGAAAGAAATCTTGGTGTTTCCGAAAGGATTCAGAATTCGCCAAGAAGCCCCGCCATCAAACGTAGGTGCAGACAGATTGAGGACAGAATCTGGTGCTAGGCTCCAAACAGCGCCAAAATCATCTTCATCACCCGTAACTGAAAGAGTGCCCACAGTGCCGTCGCTGGCTGTGATTTGAGCCACTTCGTTGAGGCCATCGAAGCGACCACCGTTCGCTTTGCTCAGGAAAAGAAAGCTGAGGTCAATAGACTTGACTACGCTTTCAGCAAAGCTAACCTTCAAAACCTCATTGACATCAATTTCTCCAAAGGAGGGGTCAGTAGGCCCACCCAGTAGGGTTCCGTCAGGAGAAATACCGATGCCCGCAACGCCAGCAACTGTCTTTCCAGTGAGCTTGTAGCCACCTGGCTGGAGAACATCCAGCGTAAATCCGTTGACTTCACAGCTGCTAGTAGCAGGGCAACCTGCGCCGATTGCATCAGTAGCTGTAAAGCTGGCGGCTTGGGCAGGCAAAGCAGTTGCCCCAGCAAGGATCGTGACCACAGAGGCCACTAAATAACTTCGATTGAAACTCATGATTGCTCCCTTAAGCGTTTAAGCGTTATCTAAATAGAAATCCAGTAAAAGTACCCAGAATGTGCGCAGACAACCCTTAGGCGTTTTCATCTAACCTTGGGCGTTTTCATCTAATCTATCCGAGAAAATTGAGATCTGCGAAGTCATCTAGCCCAACTTCACAGAAGCTTAATTTTACTGACTTGCTCAGCTGGAAACAGGAAAATAATGAGTCTTTTTTTCAGTGAGAATACGTAAATTCTACTGCCGTTCTGTTTGGAATCCAGAATTTGCAACCGTAACCTTACGCAATCCAGCTATCAGCCCCTCGAAAATCTGTCCTAAGATAGACTCGAACTAGCCGCCATTTTGGATAGCTGCGCTGGTTTCACTTTCCGTAAAATTCTATAGGCCCAGTATAAGCTAGCTAAAAGTCAACTGGCTAGAAGTGTGTTTTTATGCTGTAAGAGTCAAAAATATTGTGGTGTTTCCCAAACACTCCCATGCTCTAGCGCACCTGTACAAACCCGGCCTGACTTAACAGCGCCTGTCCCTGATTGCTCAGCAAGAGCTGGGCGTAGGTTTCTCCTGCTTGCTGATCGCTTTGACCATTTTGTTTCACTACCACAAACAAGCGCCGGGTTATGGGATATTGTCCGCTTCGAAAAGCTTCAGTGTTGGGCTGATTGCGCTGATCTGGGCAGTTTTCTAGAGGAACAAAAGGTTCTACGTACGGCGCGACTAGCTCGTCGTCAACTCGTCTCACCGGTAAAGGACGTACAGTACATTGGCCAACGACCTCTGGGGCCGAGGCATAGTAGATAGCGCCAGGATTGTTGGAGACTTCCCGCAGGGCAAGCGTCGTATCATCGACAAATTGAACTACTGAGCCGAGGTTTTCACCCCCTAAAATGGCATCTATGAAGTAATCTACTGTACCGCCCTCGGTAGAGCGCGAATAGGGCGTGATCGGCAGATCTGGCCCGCCCACCTGCTGCCAGTTAGTACTCTGCCCGGTATAAATGTCTTTAAGCTGGTCTAGGGTCAAATCGGGTATCTGCAAGTCTGGATGCACGGCGATCGCAATGCCTTCGATAGCGACTGGAATCTCTTGGAGGCTAAAGCCTTGCTGTTGGGCCTGCTCGTATTCTTCAGTTCTGAGTGAACGAGACGATTGCGCAAACGAAAGCTGGCCGTTGAGCAGCATAGCGATCCCCACACCGGAGCTAGGCGGCTTAGCCGTTGGATTAACATAGCGCAGCTCAAAATCAGGCCAGACCGTCTCAATCTCTGAATCGACAGTGCTGCGAATAGGTGCCCAAGTGGTGCTGCCCCCGTAGTTAAACAGGCCCTGAGGCACATCACTCACACTGGCAAAGTCATCAACAGCTTTAGGGAGCGAGGGGGCCGAAGTTTGGGTAGAATCTTGAGGCTGCTGAGCTAGCTTGCTAAGATCTAGCGTGCCGCTGCGGTTAAGCCACCACAGCCCACCCCCGACGAGTCCCACTGTTATTACAAGAGCCGTAATCAAAGCTGGCGTTTCATTCTTGGTAGTCATAAGTTTGTCTAATCAGAGAAAACCCTAGAAAAACCTGGAAACGATCCGATAGACTAGCCAAAAAACAGTGGCGATCGCAACCATAACCAACGCCGCTATTAAAGCAAGGATTAAGAGCGTCAACCAGGGATAAACCCGTAATATCAGAACGATACCGAGGCTGATAGCAGCCACAATCAGCAGGTCAACCCGTTCAATAACACGCCGCCACTGCAGAATAACCAGAACTGCCATAAACAACAGCCATGCGCCGCTGCCAGCCAGTGTCGTTCCTAAAAAGCTACCTAATGCGACTGCTGCGAGTCCCCCTTCAAACCCGGTAAAGGCAGCTCCCCCCAATGTTTCCAATAGCGAAAATCGAGGTGGAGCGGTGGCCGCTTGTACTGGTGACGGCGAGGCTGGCGATCGCGGTGGGGGTGGAGCAGGTGAGGATGAGGCTGGCGGTGAGGGAGTAACAGGCGGCGCAGAGGGAAGACTCTGTGGCGACGGCGACTGTCTTATGGGGGGTACCTGAGTGACAGCCTGCAGAACTTCCTTGGCAGAAGC
The DNA here is from genome assembly GCA_012032345.1 of Leptolyngbyaceae cyanobacterium RM1_1_2. Lineage (GTDB taxonomy): Bacteria > Cyanobacteriota > Cyanobacteriia > Phormidesmidales > Phormidesmidaceae > Sphaerothrix. The sequence goes on from JAAUQI010000030.1 coordinate 21,366, forward strand.
AAAGCGCTGATCGGGAGCTGCCTTCAACATGCGATTGAGCACAGAGGCTAGACGTGGACTGACCTGTATGCCCTGTTGCCAATCCCAGGTATTGCGGTAAGAATCATACAGGTCGCCAGCAGGTTTGCCCGTTACCAAAGTAACGCAGGTTACGGCCAAGGCGTAGAGATCAGTTGAAGGATATACCGCCCCGCCAGACATCTGTTCGGGCGGAGCAAAGCCCATTGAGTAGATACCTGTAGACTTAGCCCCCTGACTTTGTCCCTGCGTTACCTGTTTAACCGCCCCGAAGTCTAGCAGGTACAGCCTGCCGTCCTTGCGACGCATGATGTTAGAAGGTTTGATGTCGCGGTGAATGGTGTGATTTTCGTGGACAAAGGTGAGTACTTTGAGAATTGAGCTCAAAATTTCTAAAACAGCTGCTTCAGAAAACGCTCCTTGCTGCTCTAGCTCTTGCTCTAAATCCTGGCCGTCAATAAACTCCTGAACCAGATAAAAAAGCTCTTCTTGCTGAGTCGTCCCTAGACCAGGGACAATCAGCGGAAAGAATGCATACAAATCAGGAATTTGCGGATGGCGATCGCCGAGAACTTCTAAAACCTGCGCCTCTCGCTCAAACAAATCTTGAGCAACTCTTAGCTGCTCGGGGCTGAGATTACCCGAAGGCTGAAACTGCTTTACCACGCACTGTCTCATGGTAGGCGTGTAGCGATCGCAGGCCAAATAAGCAGCGCCAAAGCCGCCTTTGCCCAGCAGCTTGAGCGGCAGATAGCGACTACCCAGCACTAGGGGCATGCCACAGGCGACACAAAACTTTTGCTGTACCGTCTTGAGCGTAGCGGGAGTATCTAGATCAGCAAAAGTATTAATCGGTCTTGGACAGCTTGGGCGCGTGCAATGCAGCTGCATGAGAATTCATCATCTACAAAGATTTTCAACCAGGAGGAGATTGAGCATTTGCCTTAGATAAGCTTTGATCAACAACCGTAGCGGCTGCTTCACCAGCCTCTGTTCCCACCTTAGGCGCAGCCTTACTGCCATTGGTTTTACTTTTACTATTTTTACTAAAGTCTAAGACGCGATTGGTAAACTGAGGCAAAATCTCTCGGGTAAAAGCTTCAGCCGCCTTGGAGCGATAGCGATTAGGGTTAAAAATAGCAGAGAGGGTTCGATGCACCACCACTGACTCAATTTTGGCTCGGTGTAGAACTCCCATTTGCAGCTCTTTCTCAATAGCGGAGACGGAGACAAAAGCGACGCCTAATCCAGACTGCACCGCGTTTTTGATCGCCTCGATAGAATTCAGCTCCATCTCAATTTTCAGCCGTCGGGTCTCGATACCGCAGCGCGTCAGCACCTGATCAATCACTTTGCGAATAGTAGACTGAGAATCTAAAGCAATAAACTTAAGCTTATACAAATCTTCCCGCTGAATCATCTCCTGATGGGCTAGAGGATGAAAAACCGGCATAATCAGCGCCAATTCGTCTTCAGCGTAAGGGATAATTTCGAGGGCATCCTGCAGCTCTGGCAAAACCTCACCGCCGATAATCGCTAAGTCAACCTGTCCGTTGGCGACGCTCCAAGAAGTGCGGCGAGTCGAATGTACGTGTAGCTGTACTGCCACCTCGGGATAACGCTGGCGGAAAAGTCCAATCATACGAGGCAGCAGATAAGTGCCTGTCGTCTGACTGGCTCCTACAATTAAAGTGCCCCCCTGTAGATTTTGCAGATCCTCGATCGCACGACAGGTCTCCTGGCACAGGCTTAGAATGCGATCGCCGTAGCTCAGCAGTAAATGCCCTGCCTCCGTGAGCTGTGCCCGCCGACCCCCTCGATCAAATAAAGGAACGTCTAGCTGTCGTTCCAGGTTTTGAACTTGCAGGCTAACGGCTGGTTGAGATACGTACAAGCTGTCCGCAGCTCGCTTGAAACTTCCCTCAGCAGCTATTGCTTTGAGAATACGAAGCTGATCGAGGGTAAAGGGAAGGTCAGACATAATTGCTTAACCCGAAGTTAAAGAAGGCTCGAAAGTTCAACAGAGACACAATACGTAGGCGACATGGGTAAACTTTGAAGAAGCGTGGACGCGATCAGGCTCTAGCTAGACAAGCCTACGGAGAATGACAACGAGACAATGACGGCGAGATTCAGATGATTGCCCTGCAATCCCTAGATTACTTGTTATTCGGACTTGCTGAAACAGGCTAAGACGAAACCTAAAGATTTTATGAAACGCCAGGTTGTTCAGGACTTTCTGAATTTACCAGGAATTGTGGGCGTTGCCCTAATGGACGGGCGATCGCGCCCATATTTTTGTGGCGTTGAGCAGATCCTAAATTTTCAGCAGCGAGAAGCGATCGCCCAGGGAATTCAGCAGGTAGTCGAGACCACACCCGTTGACCTCCAGTCTTTTTCGTTTCAGTTTGTCGGTTGCCAGGTTCATATCTACAAACTCAGACAGGGACTCATCTTAATGGTGCTGGCTCGTGAGAACCTGATTGCTCACACCTATTACCCAGCAATTTCCAAACTCAAAGCCTCGCTGCAGGATGATCTCAATAATGCTGTCGCTACTTTTCAGCTGCTGGCAGGAGCAGCTAATTTAGCGCCGACAGAAAACCAGGTTTCGGACGCTGCCGCCGATACAGTGCTTACTGAACTTGAACCCACTCTCGAACCTGCCCAAGCCGCAGCAAATTCCTCATCCTATTTATCGGCTCCAGTATCTGATCCGGGCATAGCCGCTTCTGCCCTCCCCACGCTGGCAGAGACTTTAGCTGCGCTCAATCACCTGAGTGAGTTTAGCGCCCGGTATTTGGGCAAAATCGTAGTAGCTAATGCGCTCAAATCAGCTCGTCCAAAAGATTCAAACTGGCTGCAGCAGTTTGAAATCAATCGTAAAGGGGCTATCGTTCTCAAACTTGACAGAAAATCTGACAGTCAGCTCAGCCCTGAGCAACACGCCTGGGTGCAGCTATGGGCGGCAGCATTTGCTGAAAAATGCACCAAGATCATTCGCAACTATCCTGAGTTACTGAAAAACGGTATCGGTTCAAACTTTTACCGACTACTGTTCGAGGCTTAGACTCTTTTCACCTGAATTAGCTGATTGACGCCCTGACTTTCCAAACCTTTTAGATATTCTTAAAACTCGTTCATGGCTAAGACTGTTCGGCTAGAACCCATCGCCCAAGAAAGCAGCGTCCAGACTAACAGCAATTTGCTTTCAGTCCTGCTCAACAAGGATCTCGATGTCCTTAAAGAATGTGGCGGACGGGGTATGTGTGCGACCTGCCATATCTACGTTCAAGAGGGCATGGAGGCGCTAACACCGGTCAACCGTCGAGAGCAGCGAACGCTTGAGATCATCACTTCCTGTCGCCAAAATTCGCGCCTAGCCTGTCAGGCGCGGGTGCAGGGAGAGGGAATTGTGGTAGAGCTGCCACCGGGAATGTATGTCAATTCACTGCAGGATATTGAGGACTTGATTGGGCGTCGGGCTGAGCAAGATCTACTCCACCCCATCACAGGTGAAACCCTAGTCGAGACTGGCAAACTCATCACCCGCTCAACGCTAAGACAGCTAGAAGACAGCAGCAGCTTCAAAGTGGGCGAATATTTTAGTCAAAGTACTGACTATTAGCTTAGTAAGCCACTAAAATCATAATGAAGGCAAATGCGTATTCTTGCGGAATCTAGCTGCTTTCCTAATTTTTTGGTTACAAACATCAGGGCGGGGCTGTTTGTCTAACAGATAGATTTTGGGCATCTGATAAAGTAGTCAGAATAGAACAAGGGATCGCTTTAGTATGTTCTTATGCAAATTAAGCTAAAACTCAGTGCCCGACAGCAGCAGGTTTTGTGGGCGACCATTCGTCGCTATGTAGAAACAGCCGAACCCGTTGGCTCTAAATCTTTAGTCAATGAATATGATCTCAAGGTTAGCCCAGCTACCATTCGCAACGCTATGGGCTTTTTGGAGAAGTCAGGCTTACTCTATCAGCCATATACTTCAGCGGGTCGGATTCCTTCTGACTCTGGCTATCGCATTTATGTCAATGAGCTAATTCAGCCGTCTGAGCAGCTCGGACGGCAGACAGACAGGCTGCTGCATACGCAGCTTGATTGGGAAGGCTGTAGTTTTGAAGCGCTGCTGCGGGGCGCGGCCCAAATTTTATCGACGCTGAGCGGCTACGTCACTTTGATTACGCTACCCAACGCAAATCAGGCCGTGCTGCGCCACATACAGCTCGTGCAGGTAAGTCCCAGGCAGGGACTGCTGATTGTGATGCTTGACTGCTACGGCCCCCAGTCGATTTTGATTCAGCTACCTGAGGTTGTAGAGCAGGCTACTGGGTCGTCTGAGCAGCTAGACCGGGAGCTGAAAATCTTGTCTAACTTCTTAAATACTCATCTGAAGGGGCGATCGCTGAGTGAGGTGACGCTGCTGGACTGGAACGAGCTAGACCAGAAGTTTCAGCAGTATGCGCAGACACTGCGGCAGGCGGTTGTGAGTCTCTCACGGCATCGTCAGTCGCCTGCTTCTACCCAAATTATGATCAGCGGCCTATCTGAGGTGCTGAGGCAGCCGGAGTTTTCGGAGTCGCACCAGATCCAGGCTATCGTACAGCTGCTAGAAGAGGAGCAAAAGCAAATTTGGCCGCTAATTTTTGAGACGGAAATGTCCCAAAACACCAATCCGGGCGTGCGGATCTGGATTGGTTCGGAAAATCCAATTGAGCCGATGAAGAGCTGTGCTTTAGTCTCTGCTATGTATCGCCGTGATGCCACCCCCATTGGCAGCGTGGGCATTTTGGGGCCAACTCGGATGATGTATGAAAATGCGATCGCGGTTGTAGAAGCAGCATCTGACTATCTCTCTAAAGCTATCAGCCAGCCAGCTTAGCTTGATATCGAAGAGCAAAGTTTAGTTAAGCAACTTCTAGACACAGGGACTCTAAAGGTTACTAGTTCGCACGCGGCAGCTAGCGAAGTCAGAGTCAACAATGTGCCTTGCTCCCACCCAATCTGTAGCGAGATTCATTAGCTAAAACATCATCCAGCTTACTGAAGCAGCAAAAAAACTTTAGACAAACAGAGAACCGGGTGGTGAACTAGCTGCCCTAGCGATCGCAACGGTTAACTCTAGCAGCTTCTTGCCTACGCTCTCGATACTGAACTGAATGTGTGCAATTGATTATACCGTCGGTAATCACCGAAGACTTTTCACAGTGACTGGTGTGGGTTTAGCTGACGAACAAAACTCTTGAGCCTGTGATTCTGCTGTAGGCTGGATGAAGCTTGGGTACAACCTAGCGAAACCGTTGTTAGTGTTGGGCTTCACTTCATTCCACCCAACCCACGCGAGAAACTTTTGTCAGCCAATCAGGGTGTAGGCTTTTGATAAAATCTTAAAAAGTCTGAGTTCGAGAGGGTTATACTCATCTGCTATGAGTATGAGCAATCTGTGGTAACTCAGTAAATATACTTAAATTTAGCTGATTTAGATGTAAATAAATAAAAAATTTATATGAAATTTTAGCAAAAGTTTTGTCAGACTTCGGTAAAGTTAAGTGTTTACACGTCTTTTTTGGATCTGAAGTAGGGATTATCTTGCTTTCAAGACATTCAAGTCTCTTAGGTTGCTACTCGGATTAATAATGCTTTACTTTTCTACAGACTTGTTTGAGCAAAATCTGGATTTTGCTACGCTCGATAGCGCCGTTCATATCTCGATCAAAGAGGCTGCTCAGTCTCCTAACGCCCTCTATCTTTTCTTTCATCGCTATACCTATTTTAACGGCTACGCCTCAGCCATGATTTCTCGTTTGGCTAATTCAATCGGCCTATCTCGCTATTTGTTTTTGCAGCCTGACACAGCGGTTTTAGAAGAATCCGATCGCGGTATGGAAATTGCCGCAAAGATTCTCACGGCTGCTGCTGACGAAGGCACTTACGAAAATCCTTCTCATCGAGCCTTGGCGCAGCTGACGCTGAAGACGGTTGGTGACTATGCAAATCTTTCTGCAGCGCAGCGCAATCAGATAGCGGCTCCCATTTGGCTAGAGCAGTTAGTGCAAAGCCTAATTGCTGGCTATCAGGGAACTTCTGGCAGTATTGAGTCGCTAGTGCGCGGTATGGGCTTTCATCTGGCTTCTGAAATTTTGGGCGATCGCGAGTACGCTTTGATCGACCAGGTAATTCGCTACGAGTTTGCAGGCACCCGCTTTGATCGCTATCTGCAGCAGGCCGCTTCTGGCAATATTGACGGCCATAAGTTTCACCCTTGGTGCTGGATTGTGATTCACAGTCGATATCAGGGCGCAGGGGTTGAGGTAGAACATTCTAACTATGCTCTGGCGGCATTAAACCTGGTAGCACAGTGTCGGCCTGAGCCAAAACAGCAGATCGCAGAGTGGGCATTGCAAGGTTTTGATGAGTTTGTCAGCTTGCAACAAAGGCTGTTTCAAGAAATTCACCGAGAATGTTTTGAGCTACGTCAATGCTACGAAGCAAAAGCAACAGTTTCGATCTAGGTTTGCACTCTGCTCTTATTCACCCGATCAAAGCATGGCTACGTTACTGACTACTGCCAAAACGGCTCGACATCCCACCCGTATCTTTTTGAATACTGCCGCGATCGCCTATACCCTCATAGGCTATGTGATAGGCATTATTCTGCTGTTTTTTAATAGCTGGCTCAGTGGGGTGGGTGTTATTTTGCTGGCTCACAGTTTGATTTTTTCAGCTTACCTGACCCATGAGTTTATTCACAGCACGATCTTTCGATCGCGTCGTCATAACGCTCAGTGGGGACAACTGATGGGCTGGCTCAATGGCGCTTGCTATTACGGCTTTGATGCTTTAGCAATTCAGCATATCCAGCACCATACTGACCATGCTGACTTTTATCGCTTCGATATTCCGGCTGCAGTTAGACAGCTGCCCGGATGGCTGAGGCTGCCTGTGCTGGCATTAGAGTGGTGCTACTTGCCAGTAGTCTCTTTTTGGGCACGCTGGCGCAGTATCTACCTGCTGTGGCAGGCAGCTCAAAACCGGGAGCGCAGACGCATAGCCGCTGTGTTTGGCTTGAGGCTAGCCTTTTTTGTGAGCTTGGTCTCGCTGTCGTTTAAGGCACTGCTGCTTTATCTGCTTTCCTATGTCGTGATGATTACCGTGCTGCGCTGGGCAGATGCTTTTCAGCATAACTACGAAGGCTTCCCGCTAGGCTCTGTTTTGCCCTACCGAGCGCCTCAGTATGAGCAGGCACACACTTTTTCCAACCTGATTTCTCGTCGCTGGGCTGGGCTGAACCTGCTGCTGCTAAATTTTGGCTATCACAGCGCTCATCATGCTGATATGACCTGTCCCTGGTACGGTCTACCCCGGCTGGACAAAGCGCTCAATCAGGCAGATGTATGCCGCTATATCACACTCTCTGATCAGCTAGCCAACTATCACAGATTTCGAGTGGTGCGGCTGTTAAAAGGTCAGGGAGATGCCGACGAAGCGGATGGACATCTTAGCTTTGAGCGCTTTTATGGTGCGGTTGATGTTTCGTTTATCACGCTCTACTAGCCGCAGTTGCGATCGCTGACAACAAAAACACTTGGATTTATTAAAAATGTCTAACTGGCAAATGCTGCTGGGGTTAGTAGCAGGGGGTATCTATGTCTTAGGGTTTATTCCCTATTTGGTTGCGATCTATCAGGGCAAAACTCGCCCTAACCGGGCTACCTGGTGGATTTGGGTAGCAGTCGGCCTTATCCTAGTTTTTAGCTATCGCTCCTTGGGAGCTACCTACGAAATCTGGGTGCCGATTGCGGCAGCAGTTTGTCCTTTGATCATTGCGCTGGTTTCGCTAAAGTATGGCGAGGGCGGCTGCAATCGCTTTGATCTAACCTGTTTAGCCGGGGCGGGTATTAGCCTAGTGCTGTGGTGGGTTTTTAGCGCTCCGCTGATTGCCCTATTTACTAGTTTGACGATCGACTTTCTGGGGGCGCTGCCGACAATTCGTAAGGCTTATCTACGCCCGGAGAGCGAAGATGTTTTGCCCTGGCTGTTTTTTGGCTCAGCTAGTTTGCTAAATTTGTTTGCGATCGAGCGCTTTTCAATCGAGCTGTTTGCCTACCCGTTTTATTTGTTCTGTGTGCCGCTGGTTGTAATTTTTCTGTTAGTCAGACCTAAGATCCATCTGAGAGCAGCCAGCGCCCGTCAGGAAAAATACAAAAGCATTAACCGAGAGCTTTAGCTGAAGAGGTACAAAGGCGCGCTGACAAAGCCCAAGCCGTTCAGTATAGCTGTGGCCATTCTAGTTAAGACACCTCAGGCAGCTCATAGAGCAAGTATGGCACTCTGAAAATGTCCTAACCAACATGGCGATCGCTATATCATCGCTTTGAGCACTTGTCCGGCGCTGATATGCTCTAGCGGGTGACAGCCCAATCGCTGGTTGATTAGCTCGACTAATCCTAGTTTGTCTACTAGGCCAAGATGATCTAGATTCTCTATCTCCACAGGCTTTATCCGTTGCTTGAGGGCTTTCCTCAGCCTACGTTAACCTAGACTTCTTATTACCTGTCAACATGCAGAATGTAGGTTCAAACGATCTCTAATCATCTAAGGCTAGTTCTTCTAGTTTTTCTAAGCTGCTAGCCGTGTCTGTAAGCTCTAAGCAGAGATCCTGAAGGGCTTGGTTGTGGCTGCGGCGGGAGGTACGACGATATTTTTTAGCCTGGAGTTTAGGTTCTTCCTGAACACCTGACCCTGTGGTTTTAAGCTTAACGACTGACTCACTATTGGTTTGCTGGGACGAAACTACCTGCTGGGCGATCGCCTCGTCAAGCATAGCTAGATAGTAGTCATAGCGCTCCCAGTCGGCACGAACAGCGCAGCCGGGTTCATCTTGGTGCAGGCAGTTGCTAAACTGACAGTCACGATGTTGTAAACGCTGCTGAATTTCTGGGAAAACTGAGCTAGCTGTTGTGGGCAGCAGCTAGTATCTGGCTGGTTAAATCCGGGCGTATCTGCAATGAAGCCGCCTGCGGGTAGCTCGAAGAGTTCAACGTGGCGAGTTGTATGACGCCTCGGCCTAATTTTCCCGATACCTGACGGGTACGCAGATCGAGCTGGGGAGCAAGCTGATTGATCAGGCTGGACTTGCCAACTCCAGAGGGGCCAGAAACAACTGTAATTGTGTCCTGTAAGGGCGCTTGCAGGTCAGCTAGAACCGTCCTCTGCTGAGCGCTGCTCAGGATAGGCTGATAGCCCCAGTTCTGCAGGCGATCGCGCCAGCTTTGCTGCACTGTAGGCGCAACCAGATCGCATTTGTTGAAGCATACGCAAACGGCCATACCCGTTGATTCCGCTTTAACTAAAAAACGACTGAGCTGATAGGGTTCTGGATCAGGATCAGCCAAAGCAAAAACCAGCAGAATTTGGTTAGCATTAGCCACGGGTGGACGGTCTAAAAAAGTTTTGCGCACCTCTACTTCAGCGATCGCGCCTCGACCACCTTCCCAGTCAGGTTCTTCTATGCGGACGCGATCGCCTACGATTACCCGCTGACCCATCTTCTTCAAACGTGCCCGACGAGTACACAGCAGCTGGTTCTTATTTTTAGCCATTGATAAACTGGCGATGCCAGCAACGGCAGCATCAATCTTAACAAAGTAAAAATTTGCCTGAACTGCTAAAACGGTTCCCCAAAGCGGGTCAGCTTTGCTTGAACCTGTCTGCGGTTCTAAACCTGGCTTGAACAGCTCCACAGGCTTAAGGTTTGCGCACTTGGACGACAAAATAGTCGCTAGCTGGTCGCACCTGCTCAACCTGATAGCCTGCCATCGTCAGGCTATCAGGCACCTGCTCAATCGGTTCGCCCGCATCTAGCCAAACTTCTAGGAGTGACCCCGCTGCCATGCGCTCAAGCTGTAGCTTGGTACGGACAAAGTTTAGAGGACAGGGAGTGCCGCGTAGATCTAGCGAGTTTTCAGGCTGCTGGGCAAAATTTTGAGCGGTTACGATAGGCTGCGTCATCCTCGAAACAGCCCCCCTAAAAAGCCTTCAATGCCGCCTTTACCAATGCGATCGCCTCTAACCTCCACCAGCTTTTCTAGCAGCTCTCGTTCTTCTGGTTTGAGCTTGGTGGGAATTTCTAGCAGCACCGTTAGCAAATGATCCCCTCGGCTAACCGGATTGCCCAATCGAGGAACCCCGTGTTTTTCCAAAGTCATAACCGTATTAGGCTGAGTCCCTGCCGGAATTTGCACCTCAACTGGGCCATCTACAGTATCTATATCTAGCTGACAGCCTAAAATAGCTTGCAAATAACTAACTTTTAAATCTGAAAGAATGTTAATGCCGTCTCGCCTAAAGTCGGCATGCTCGTTGACAAACAGGTAAACATAAAGATCTCCAGAGGGGCCGTTACGACGACCTGCATCCCCTTCCCCAGAAACTCTCAGCCGCGTACCATTATCAACGCCGGCAGGGACGGTGATTTTGAGTTTTTTAGCTTCCTGCTTTTGGCCGCTGCCGCCACAGACCTCGCACTTTTCCTCAACCATTTCACCAGTGCCGTTACAGGTTGGGCAGACTGATACCTGAGTAAAGCTACCGAAAGGCGTTCGGGTTGCCCGCCGTACCTGACCTGCACCGTTACAGGTTGAGCAGGTGCGTGGGCGAGTTCCTGGCTTAGCGCCAGAACCGCTGCAGTTGGAGCAGGTTTCTAAATGACTAATCTTAATTTCTTTCTCGCCGCCAAAGATCGCCTCTTCAAAGTCGAGCTTTAGATCTAGCCTCAAGTCGTCGCCGCGAACTGGCCCTCGCCGCCGCACGCCCTGTCCTCCCCCCCCGGAGAAGCCACTAAAAAAGCTCTCAAAGATATCGGCAAAGCCACCCATATCTGACATATCTTGAAAGCCAGTAGCCCCTGCTCCGCTGACACCTGCCTCGCCAAAGCGGTCGTAGCGGGCACGAATCTCTGGCTCAGAAAGCACTTCATAAGCACGGTTGATTTCCTTGAAGCGATCCTCAGACCCTTCTTCTTTATTGACGTCAGGGTGATACTTACGAGCCAAACGCCGATAAGCGCGCTTCAGCTCGTCTTGATCCGCACTCCGTGAGACGCCGAGAATGTCATAGTAATCACGAGCCATAAAGCGCTGCTGAAGATTTTAAACTTGGGCACATTCAAATATTCTAGAGACAGATGACAGTCTATGACCACTAAGTTTCAACAATTATCACTCCTCGATAGACTCGTAGTCGGCTGCTATTGTTGGCTGGTCGTCAAAGACTAGATTGTCTATATCTGCGATCGCAGTATCCTGAGCAAACTCAGGAGAACCGATTGTTTCATTAATTTCTCCCTGATCTACTTCTGAATACGTGCCATCCTCAAAGTCGTTAGCCTGCTGATATAGGGTGGCACCAATCGTAAAGAGAGTTTGCTGCAGGGCGTCTAATTTTAGCTTAAACTCCTCTGGCGTAATCGAGCGATCGCTCATTGCGGCTCTCAAGTCAGAGGCCGTTTCAACCGCATCTGACTTGACCTCTTCAGGAATAATATCAGCGTTATCTCGAAGAGTGGCTTCGTAGCTGTAAAACAGGTTATCAGCTCTGTTTTTAAGCTCAGCTAGCAGCCTGCGTTGGGTGTCATCGTTCTCAAACAGTTCCGCCTCGCGTCGCATTTGTTCAACTTCATCCGGATTCAATCCGCCCGTGCTGGTAATGCGGATACTCTGCTCTCGACCTGTGCCTTTATCACGGGCCGCTACTTGCAAAATTCCGTCAGCGTCGATTTCGAAGGAAACTTCGATTTGAGGAACTCCTCTAGGTGCAGGCGGAATTCCAGCTAGCTGAAATTTACCTAGGCTTTTGTTGTCTTTTGCCATCGCTCGCTCTCCTTGGAGAACGTGAACCTCCACTGAGGTTTGACCGTCAGTTGCAGTTGAGAAAACCTGAGTTTTACTGGTTGGGATGGTCGTATTACGCTCAATAACTTTTGTAAAGACCTCACCTAAAGTTTCAATTCCCAACGACAGGGGCGTAACGTCTAGCAGAAGCAGATCTTTAACCTCTCCACCTAAAACGCCTGCTTGAATGGCCGCACCCAAAGCCACAGCTTCATCCGGGTTGACGGAGCGATCGGGCGTTTTGCCGTTAAAGTATTGTCCAATCGCCTCTTGCACAGCGGGCATCCGAGTAGAGCCACCCACCAAGATAATTCGATCGATCTCGTCAGGAGAAAGATCCGCATCTTTTAGAGCCTGTGTTACAGGTTCTAGGGTAGCTTCGACCAAGGTGCGTGCTAGCTCTTCAAATTGAGAGCGGGACAAGTCCATCTCCAAATGTTTTGGCCCAGAGTCGTCTGCCGTGATAAAAGGCAGATTGACAGGGGTTGTCAACATACTGGACAGCTCAATCTTGGCTTTTTCTGCAGCTTCTCTCAATCGCTGTAGCGCCATGCGGTCGGCTGACAGGTCTATTCCTTCCTGCTCTCGAAAATTCTTGATCATCCAGGTAACAATACAGTCATCGAAGTCATCCCCGCCTAGATGATTATTTCCAGAAGTTGCCTTGACTTCGAAAACTCCATCGCCTAGCTGCAGAATTGAAACATCAAAGGTTCCCCCGCCTAAATCGAAGACCAAAACGGTCTGCTCTTGATCCTGCTTGTCCAAGCCGTAGGAAAGAGAGGCCGCAGTTGGCTCATTGATGATCCTTAAGACTTCCAAACCGGAAATTGTTCCTGCATCTTTGGTTGCCTGACGCTGAGCGTCGGTAAAATAGGCAGGAACTGTAATAACGGCTTGGGTTACTTCTTCTCCCAGGTAAGCTTCAGCATCCTGCTTCAGCTTCTGCAAAATCATAGCCGAGACTTCCTGGGGGGTGTAGTTTTTCCCTCGTATGGTGACGTCAACAGTGCTGTCCCGTCCTTTTACGCAGACGTAAGGTACGCGCGATCGCTCACCTCCGGTATCATCCCAACGCCGACCAATAAAACGCTTAATGCTGTAGACCGTATTTTCCGCATTGGTAACGGCCTGCCGTTTAGCAAGCTGTCCTACCAGGCGCTCTCCGGCTTTCCCAAAGCCGACAATGCTGGGGGTTGTCCGCCCCCCTTCTGTATTGGTGATAACAGTTGGCTTACCGCCTTCTAGCACGGCAACACAACTGTTGGTTGTACCTAGATCGATGCCGATTACTTTTCCCATAGCTTGTGGCTAATTTGCGTGAGAGACAGATGGAGGTGCTGCTAATCAAACTTAGCTCATACACCAGGGAAAGACAGGATAGTTTGTAAAAAGCAAGTCCATATATACAATTACTGTTTAAATCGCAGAAGTTATGACGCTAAACACTAAAAAACCAGGGGGCTTAGGCTTTCCTGTTATGGTATCCCAGACTAGGCCCAATATTCGGTGTTACATCACTTCAGACCCGCAGTGTTCCCTAGCTAGCTTCGTCCAAATTCTCCTCCGAGGTCATTGTGTCTTCAGAAGGTGCAGCAACTTTTACCATCGCATGGCGCAGAACGCGATCGCCTAAAAGATACCCTCTAACGAGTTCTTCCATAACAGTGTCTTCAGAATATTCAGCTGTAGGCTCTCGCATCACTGCCTCATGAAGATTAGGATCAAACTCCTGACCTTCTGCTCTCATGGGCGAAACCCCAACCCGCTTCAAACACTCGACTAGCTGCTTGTAGACGCTTTGATAGCTTTTATGAATAGCCATCTCTTCTTCAGTGACGGGCTTAATCTGCGATCGGGCGCGTTCAAAGTTATCCACAACAGGCAATAGCTCACTGATTGCCGAACATTTTATCTGGACTTCGGCCTCTTCTCGCTGCTTGCTTGTACGCTTGCGAAAGTTTTCAAAATCTGCAGCAATCCGCACGTACTGCCCGGTTCTGTCTTCTAGCTGAGCTTTGAGAGCGGCAACCTGACGCTCTAGGTCTGCAAGCTGGGCAGCAGTAGCCGATTGTGATTGAGTGTTAGCCTCTGCCTCGTAACCTGTCTCATAATCTGCCGTAGTATTTGCTGCGGCTTCGTCTGGGCTGGTGGCTTGAAGATTCTGTTCTTCAAAATCAATCTCCACAGCAGCGTCCTCGGCCTTCAGCTCTTCAACCTCAGAACTGCCTGAAATAGCCTCTGGTGAGTTGTCCATTGGTTTCGCTTCGTCAATCATTACTCTTGCAACCCGACTTTTAACAGAAAACTTTGAATATTAGCAATGTGTGCTGTAGTAGAAAACTGAACCCAACCAAAATCTAGCATGAGGCTGGCCCAGACTGATTCCTAAGCAGTTCTATTAATCTATATTAAGTCCTGCAGCAAGAGGCTGGAGGATGTGGATTGCCCCTACCGGCACGACTAATCCAAAACTAGTAGCAGCTGGAGCCATAGGGTATGCCAGACATCTTTTCGCGCAGGGCCAGAAAATTTGTTGAAGCTTCTAGGGAGAGGCTATCATCTTGGAAATAGAATAGATACCTCATTTTCCCCTGCTAAAGCCTGAGATAGCTTTTGCTGACCGCCTTCTCAGTCCTGCAATTCTATTTTATCTTACGGGCATACTGTGTTAATGATTTTCCTCCACCAGCTATGACTAACTCTTCCTCACAGCGGCGTGCACTCGTTCTGCAACGAAGTTTTTCCCCTTTCAGCAACAAGCTAGTCCAGGCAGGCTATGTAGACGGTGAGCAGATGCAGCAGGCTCTGGCAGAAAGTCGTAAGTCAGGGCGAGCACTTACCGACATTCTTGAGTCGATCACTGGACAACAACTCTCACCTGAGCTACTGCGTCAGTATAAGAAGCAGCAGCTTTTTGAGCTGAAGATTTTGTACGGAGTCGAGTCGCTAGATCCCGAACTAAGCAGCGTTTCTGGAACACAGGTTAGCTATCTAATTCACGATTTAATCCCGGTAGATACCTGCCGCCGCCATCGATTGATTCCGCTATCGACCGAAGAGGGAGATCCTCCCACCGTCCTAGTGGCTATGGTTGACCCAGAGAATCTAGAAGCCCAAGACGATCTCAATCGAATTCTCCGGCCTAAAGGATTTCGCTTACGCCGACGGGTGATAACAGTTGATGATTTTCAGCGACTCCTCAACTCTTTTCTAGATGAGCAAGTTGCACTAGAGAAGAAAAAAGACTTTGAAAAGTCGGTTGATGTTCGCTCTGATCTTGAAGATCTTGACTTGGGTGACCTCCGAGATGCTCCTGACGAAGATGCTGACCTAGGAGTTGCCCTCGAAGATGCCGGGGCAGCGCCTGTAATTGCGCTAGTCAATAAAATTTTAGTCAAAGCCCTCCAGGAAGAAGTTTCAGATATCCACGTTGAGCCTCAAGAGGATTACCTGAGAATTCGTTTTCGTAAAGATGGCGTTTTGCGACTGGCTTTTGCCCAAAATTTTCCGAAAAAAATTATTCCTGCAGTAACAGCTCGATTCAAAATTATTGCTGAGTTAGATATTGCCGAACGACGTTTGCCTCAGGACGGGCGGATTCGGCGCGTGTTTCAAAACCGCAAAGTAGACTTTCGAGTTAGCACACTACCCAGTCGCTATGGCGAAAAAGTAGTGCTGCGGATTCTTGACAATGCTTCAACACAGCTAGGCTTAGATAAGCTGATTACCGATGCTGATACGCTCACGACGGTTCAAGATATGGCGGCTCGTCCCTATGGCTTAATCCTGGTGACGGGGCCAACCGGATCGGGTAAAACGACAACGCTCTATTCTATGTTGTCAGAGCGCAATGATCCAGGCGTCAATATCAGCACCGCAGAAGATCCTATCGAATACACGCTGCCAGGCATTACACAGGTTCAGGTACTGCGTGAGAAAGGCATGATTTTCTCCTCGATTTTACGGGCTTTTCTAAGACAGGATCCCGACGTCATTCTAGTGGGAGAAACCCGCGACCCAGAAACGGCAAAAACCGCGATCGAGGCTGCCCTCACAGGGCACCTAGTGCTGACAACACTCCACACAAATGATGCTGCTGGTGCGATCACCCGATTAGACGAAATGGGAATTGAACCTTTCCAGGTTTCAAGCTCTTTAATCGGCGTACTGGCTCAGCGCCTGATGAGAAGAGTTTGTTCAGAATGCCGCCTTCCCTATCACCCTACTCAAGAAGAACTGGCACGATTCGGTTTAACCTCTGCTTTAGCCGAAACCGATATTACTTTCTACAAAGCCAACACGGTACCTACCGAAAATCTAGAGTCAAATAGAGAAACCGGAAGTCTTTGCTCTGTCTGTCAGGGTAGTGGCTACAAGGGACGTGTGGGTGTTTATGAGGTGATGCGTATTACCGAAAACTTGCAGGCGTTAATCTCCGGAGGTGCGCCTACCGAGCGCATCAAAGAAAGCGCTGTAGAAGAAGGAATGCAAACGCTTTTGGCCTATAGCTTAAACCTGGTTCGAGAGGGACACACCACGCTTGAGGAGGTTGAGAGAGTTACCTTTACCGATACAGGTCTAGAAGCCGAACTGAAAGCTAGACGGAAGACTTCGCTAACCTGTAGCTGCTGTGGAGCAGGTTTAAAGCAAGAATGGTTAGACTGTCCCTACTGCCTGACGCCTCGCTTTTAAGGTCTGCTGTGGTCGCCTGTGGCCTTTCACCTTGTGTTCAACTGGTGTTTTAGCTAGCATCATTGCCTGATAACGTCTAATAGCCCACTATCTAGTCCTGAGATTTATATTGAGGTAGACCTATGGAACTGATGATTGAAGATTTGATGGAAGAAGTTGTTGAAAGAGGGGGTTCTGATCTACACCTTTCAACCGGACTCCCTCCTTATATTCGCATCAGTGGTCACCTGACCCCCACTGAACATCCGTTGCTGTCGTCAGAGCAGTGCCAGCGACTCATCTTTAGTATGCTCAACAACACCCAGCGCAAGCACCTAGAGCAAAACTGGGAACTAGACTGCTCCTATGGTGTCAAGGGTTTGGCACGTTTTCGGGTCAATGTCTATAAAGATCGTGGAACTTATGCAGCTTGTTTACGTGCTTTAAGCTCCAAAATTCCCAGCATGGATCTTTTAGGCTTACCTAACATCGTGCGGGAACTTTCGGAAAAGCCCAGGGGACTCATTTTGGTGACCGGGCCAACGGGGTCGGGTAAGTCAACGACCCTGGCATCAATGATCAACAACATCAATCTGACGCGGGCAGAGCACATTCTGACCATTGAAGATCCGATTGAGTTTGTGTATGAGCCAGTTAAGAGTCTGATCCACCAGCGTCAAATTGGAGAAGATACCAAAAGCTTCGCCAATGCCTTGAGAGCCGCCCTGCGAGAAGATCCCGACGTGGTTCTTGTGGGCGAGATGCGTGACTTAGAAACCATTTCTCTGGCTATTTCAGCGGCGGAAACCGGACACCTTGTTTTTGGCACTTTGCACACTAGCTCTGCAGCCCAAACCGTAGACCGCATGGTTGACGTTTTTCCTCCCGGACAGCAGCAGCAGGTGCGCATTCAGCTATCTAACTCTTTGGTAGCTGTCTTGAGTCAGACCCTAGTTCCCAAGCAAAACGTTAAACCTGGGGAGTTTGGCCGGATCATGGCACAGGAAATTATGATTGCCACACCCGCGATCGCCAACCTGATTCGAGAAGGGAAAACAGCGCAGATCTACAGTGCTATTCAGACAGGCGGCAAAGTAGGCATGCAAACTCTGGAGAAAACGCTAGCCGATCTTTACAAAGCAGGTTCTATATCTTTTGAATCTGCAATGTCTAAGTCTTCTCGAACTGATGAACTGCAGCGCTTAATCGGCAGTACTCCAACAACAGCTACAGGAAATACGGCGCGACAGGGCACTGCTGCCGGAGCGCGACGCTAGTTTTTCCGGTAAAGCTGATGTCTTTGACAGCTAGTTGTGATCACAGATTGTGTATGACGTGGAAGTTCAAGATTTTTTATGATAGGTTGACGAGATAAACTTAGGTATTGCTCAACCAGATTTTAGTTTAAAGCTGCTCTAGACCTCATGGTCTTTAGCGCAAAATTTGTCCATCACAGCTTACGGAACCTTTCAATTGCTATGCCTACCTACGTCGCCACTGGTCGGGATGCTGCTGGACGCAATCGGCGTGAGAAAGTAGCTGCAGGAACGCCAAACGAAGCTCGGAATTTGCTCAAAGAGCGAGGACTTTTCATTCAAGACATCCGAGAAGAGCGAGGCATTAATATAGATTTTGAAGACTTAAAGACTTCACTGACTAGCGTTAGTGTCAAGGACAAAGCTATTTTTTCCCGGCAGTTTGCTGCCCTGGTTAACGCAGGCGTTGCTCTCGTTAGAGGACTGGGAGTGCTGTCAGAAGAATGTCCTAATCCTAAACTGAAGCGATCGCTGCAGGAAATTAACGCTGATATTCAGCAGGGAACCAGCCTGTCTGATTCGATGCGCAAGCACCCCCAGTGCTTTGATGACCTGTACGTAGCTTTGGTTCAGGCGGGAGAAGTCGGCGGAGTACTTGACGAAGTTCTCAACCGCTTAGCCAAGCTACTTGAAGATCTTAACCGTTTGCAGAACCAGATCAAGTCTGCAATGGCTTATCCAGTCACGGTAGGTATTCTAGCGGTAGTGATCTTCATCGCTATGACCGTTTTTCTACTGCCGACCTTTGCCGATATTTTTGAACAGTTTGATGCTGAACTGCCCGTATTTACGCAGTTTATGCTAGGCATCAGTGGTTTCTTGAGGACGCCCCTCTACGTCGCTATTCTGATCGGTGCCATCGTGGGCGCTGTGTTTGCCTATCGGCAGTACTACAAAACCCGGGTCGGGCGAGAAACGATGGATCGCTTTTTCCTCAAAATGCCTCTGTTTGGTGACCTGGTTCAGAAAACTGCGACCGCTCGCTTTTGTCGCACTTTTGGTTCTCTCTCGCGTTCTGGAGTCCCTATCCTGACAGCCCTTGAAATTGTCCGAGACACAGCGGGTAATAGCGTCATTGCTGGTGCAATTGATGAGGCGCGGCGAGAGATTCAGACAGGTGGCATGATCAGTGTGGCATTACAAAAACACCAGGTCTTCCCGGTGATGGCGATTCAGATGATTTCTATTGGGGAAGAAACCGGCGAACTGGATCAAATGTTGATGAAGGTAGCTGACTTCTATGAGGATGAAGTTGAGCAGTCTGTCAAAGCATTAACCAGCGTTATGGAACCCATCATGATTATTGTGCTGGGCGGCATGGTCGGTTCGATTCTGATCTCTATGTACTTACCCATGTTTAAGATTATGGAAGTAGTTCAGTAAGCAAGGCTGCTAAAGCAGCTATTAGATCAAGAAAAGCAAAAATCCGCACCTAGTTAGGTGCGGATTTTTTATGGTAAGACAGCAGGTGGTTTTTGCCTGTAGCAAACCGCAGTTTGGTTAAGAAAACTCAGATCGCTGAATCTTTATGCAACCGGCATCCTATTCATCCTTCTGCCTTTCGCTACCGCTATTGAAGAACTTCTTCTAGCTGGTGCTGATTCCAGAGAGATTGATAAAGTCCTGGCTGGGATATTAAAATTTCGTGGGTGCCGCTTTGTACAATCCGTCCTTGATCCATAACCAGGATTCGGTCGGTGGCGGCAGCAGCCGACATCTGATGAGAGATAAAAATAACGGTTTTGCGCTGGGTTCCCTGAGCTAAGTTCCTCAAGATTTTAGTAGCTGTCTGGTTATCCACACTCGAAAGAGCATCGTCTAAAACCAGGATCGGCGCATCTGTAAGCAGCGCCCGAGCTAAAGCAGTGCGCTGGCGTTGGCCCCCTGAGAGGGTAATACCCCGCTCTCCCACAATCGTGTCATACTGCTGCGGAAAATTGGTAATTTCTTCGTCCATCTGTGCTTGCTTGGCGCTATGCTGCACTTCTAATGCTTCTGCTAACGGCTCACCATAGCGGATGTTATTTCTGACGGTAGTGCTGAAGAGGAAGCTGTCTTGGGGCACAAACGCGATCGCCTTCCTCAAATCAGATAAGACAATTTGAGTAATATCGTAACCATCTAAAAATAGCTGCCCAGGCTGAATGTCCAGCAGGCGGGGGAGGGCATTTGCCAGAGTAGATTTTCCAGAACCAATAGGGCCAACAACAGCGACAGTTTCTCCAGCATAAATATGAAAATTGACAGACTGCAGCGCAGCATGAGCACTGCCGGGAAACGTGTAGGTCAGATCGCGGGCAACTATTTCGCCTGCTAGCTTCTGAGGCTCAAGCATGACGGGTCGAGGCGCATTTTTGATTTTGGCTTCGGCCTTGAGAATCGCTTCCACCCGGTCAATGCTGACCTCTCCGCGCTGGTAGGCAGTGATGGTAAAGCCAAGCAGCGCAGTGGGAAAAACTAAGCGCTCGACGTAAAGAATCAGAGCGATAAAATCACCGACGGTAAGGGCACCGCTGGCGATCGCCCCTGCCCCCACAGCTAAAATCACCAGTAGACTAATGCTAGCCAGTCCTCCCAGCAGCGGAAATAGAGTATTGCGGGTTCTTGCCAGGGTTAAGTTAGCTTCTAGCAGACGCTGATTAAACTGGGAAAAAGCCTGGCGTTCGTTATCTTCCTGAGCGTAGATTTTGATCAGCGCAATGCCGCTCATATCCTCCTGAATCATTTCACTCAGGTTAGAAATTTCCTGCTGTACCTGCAACTGCTGATAGCGCAGGCGATCGCTAAAGAGCTGCACCAGTATCAGCATGACTGGGTAGACTATCAGCACCATTACCGTCAGCCGCCCGTTGATAGTTAGCATTACAGGCAGGGTAAAAGCATAGGCAAACAGCGTATTGGCCAGACTCAAAACCGCAAAGCCTACGAGGCGTCGAATATTGTCAACGTCACTGGTGGCTCGACTAATCAGATCTCCTGCTGTGTTGATAGAAAAATAAGCAGGCTCTAGCGTCAGCAAATGCTCAAAGATTTTTTGTTTAAGATCAAACTCAACCTGTCTGCCTACCCCAAAAATCAGAATGCGAGATCCCATGCGGATAAACCACATGACTGAGGCCAGCAGTAATATCAGCAAAACATAATAGCGCACCCGGCCATAGCTGAAGGTGACTTGCAGTTCGTCAATACCCTCTCGAAGCAGCAAGGGTATCGAGACGCCTACTAAATTGACGATTAACAAAGCCCCAATGCCAACTGCGGTTTTACGCCAGTGTGGGCGGAGGTACGCCCCCAGTTTCTGTAGTTGCGATCGCGCCATAGACCAAATACAAGAGGGCAGTAGAGCCGTGGCTCTGTCTCCCCATCCTAGACGAATTTGACCACAAACCACTCTGGCAGACAGTTTTAGATTTCTACTAGCTCTCCCCAGCTAACATCAAAAGGCGGTAGCCAGTTACGTAAGAAGTAATAGATTGAAGACAAAAACTCTTCCCAGTAGCGAGTGGTCAGCCTCAGCGCCTCGACACTGGGCACGATGTCTTGCAGTCGCGCTTCTAGATTATCGCTGCGGCCCTCATCAGAAATGTAAAAATCAGTAGGACGAGCCACCACCTGCAAACCCAATTGTTCGTAGGTCAAACCCACACGTCGCATCGTCAGTGCCGGAGCAATCACCATGACCCGGTTATCCTGCGGCCTTGGCTCATTATTAGCATTGAATAACTGCTGCTCTTGCAAGAAACTTCTGACGTCTTCTGCGGTAGCCCGTGCGTTGCTACCTGAGTTCTCTATACGGATCAAATCTGCCGGAACGCCGTTGTTGGTCAGTAGCTGCCGAATGGCCTGATCTTTTCAGCTCTAGATTCTTCACCCCTAGAGCGAGACCCCGCCGTCACAATAAAAAAGGGACGATTGCCCCGGTCACGGAGGTCTCGGTGTAGCTCAGTGCCATAAATCAGTCGAGGCAGCAGACCCACATTAAAAGGCCGCTCATTGTCTAGCTGACTGGGAAATTCGCCAGCTCGATTAACGGTATCTGCACTGTCTCCTAAAACTACAACAGCAATCACGTCATTCAAATCGGCAAAGGCTGGGATATCGGCTGGACAAACATCTTCACAGAGAGTCCGCCGATCCTCAAAAGCTTGCTGCACTGATTGCTCAGCTTGTCCAACCAAAAAACGAGCCACTAGCGGCATACTGGCTACTAGCAAAATCACCAGCGCTAGAGCCACCTGGTTACCGACAATTTTTTTAACACCCTGGCTCAGAGCAACCGCTAGTAATGTAATGGCAGCCCCTAAAGGTTTGAGCGGAAAAGAAATGATGTTCCAAATAATCGTAATGGTGGGATCATCTGTTTCTAAAAACGATAAAACCAAAAGTGCTAAAAAAATCAGTCCCCCAAACCAGGTGAGATAGTTTCTAGGAATAAACTTCAGCAGAACGTACCAGATGATCAAGCCGAGGGCTGCCCACAGCAAAATCCGAGTCAGCAGTACTAGCAACATTACCCTGTGTTCCTCTATCGGCCTTTGGTTTAGGCGGTCTGCGGTTTGTTGTAGCACGAGACTACCCTAAAATGATCAAAAATTACCGGGTATTTTGCTAGATTCAGCAAAAAAATAAAGAGGCTGTCAACTTGACGGCCTCTTTGTCGATCTAACCTGAACTGATCAGATAGTTCAGGTTAGACCAGCTTTAAGTTTGGATACTCAGCAATCAGTTCGTCTGCCGTGAGGGTTTCGCCTGAAGCTTGGGGTGTCCACAGGACTTCAACCGCCAGTAACTTTTCTTGAGAAATCGCGCCTATTTGGTTGAGGGCCTGCCGCAGATCTTGGGGGCTGCTGACTTTTGGCAGAGAGAGATTACCTTGGACGCCGACTAGCAGAGTTGCCACGATGTACTCGCCAGGAGCTTCAGCTAGGGCATCATCTGCGGCTTTTTGACCCCGTAAAGCCGCTGCTGCATCTGCTTGCTTGAGCTGGTTATTGACGTTTGAGAGGGTTTCCCCTGTGAACTTGCTGCGCTCGGTGAGGGCAAATCGATTGAATTCCTGTTCGGCAGAAAGCAGGCGGGTTTGCTTGTCTTCAGCCGCCGCGTAGGCCCAGTACTCAGGGTGCCTCAGGAGGGAAAGCGTCGCCTCTTGTAAAACCTGGGTGAGTCCTGCGGTAGATCCCGTCTCGGCAGTTTCAGCTATGCGGGTCAGATCGCCTTGCAGCTCACGGGCATTGGCTAGCAGCCCAACCTGGAGGCGGGCTACAGAGACGGCAGGATTGGAGGTCTCTTCGTAGCTAGAAGAGTCACTGGCGTCGCGGAAGCTGCGCACTAGAAAATTGGCGATCGCAATGAATATCAAAATTGTGAACAGACCACCAAAGCCGCCGCCGACCCCGAAGATAGGGAAAAGAAACGGAAAGCCAAAGCCGCCACCGGGATAGTAGCCACCGCCGCCAGACGGCCCCCGATAGGTACGGGTAGGGGGCGCATAAGGGCGACTAGGTGCTCTAAAACCACCGCCGCCAATGCGACCGCCGCCTCTAGCAGCAAGTGCCCCGCCTGCCTGACCCAAAACCAGGACGGCAATCAGGCTGAAGACGGCAAGAGATTTCAAAAGTGGCTTTACAAACTTTGTCAGTTTGGGCATGACAGATTACCTTTAATCAGATGTCTTAAATCAGTAGAAGCCTTGAGCACGGTGCGGGAGGCTCTGCTATGAAATTGACTTACTTATAATGTATCGTTTCTTAAAACTTACCTGGGCACAGCTTAGGGGCAATTTTGGAGGGATTACCGCCCTTAAATTTTGGTCTTGCTTTTTGAGCTAAACTCATTTGCTCTCAAGCTTCTCAGCCTCCTCCGACAATAGTAACGATTTCTAAGCGATCGCCGTTTTGCATCTGAGTCATCGGCCAGAACTGTCGGTGCAGAATTTCGCCATTATACTCAATCGCTATCAGCCGAGGATTCAGTCCTAGCTGTTTTAGCAGAGTGGGTAAACTGGTTTCGGCAGAGCAGTGCTGGGCTTTGCCGTTAACTTGAAGTTGAATCAGCTGATTTTGAGCAGAGTTCATCAGGATCTAAATATCTAAATAACTGTCTTCGGTAACGTCTTGAGAGTTTGGCGATGGTGTAGCTGAGCCACAAAATACTGGCTCATCAGCGTTGGCTGCTCAGCTGCCATGATGGCTCTGACTACAGCTACACGTTCTGCGCCAGCGTCTAGCACTTCGTTTAGGTTATCGACGCTGATGCCGCCAATAGCAAACCACGGCACGGTGGCATGGGCAGCGGCATAGCTGACGTAGTCTAAGCCGACTGCTGGTTTATCTGGCTTGGTCGGTGTCGCATAAACCGGACCTACTCCGATGTAGTCAGCTCCTGCAGCGATCGCCTGCTGCATCTGATCTGGGTTTGTGGTCGAGCGGCCAATGATGCGATTAGCACCTAATATCTCTCGGGCAAACTCAATCGGCAAATCGTTTTGGCCAAGATGAACGCCATCAGCGTCAGCCGCTAGGGCTAGATCGACCCGGTCATTGACAATAAACAGAGCGCTATAGCGGTGACAGAGCAATTTGAGCTGCTGGGCAATCTGTAGGCGATCGCAGTCGTCTAGCGTTTTCTCTCGGTACTGGACGACTGCAATACCGCCTGCCAGGGCAGCCTCAACCGTCTCTAGCAAACGCTCATGGGCCGAGGTCACCAGGTAAGACTGAGCCTGCTGTAGGCGCTGATAGCGCTGGTAGCCCGCGAGACTGCTCTCTAGGGTATAGACCTGGTAGCGCATCTGTTTGCAGTCTGCTCCCATCTCAGGGCTAATGAGCTTGCCGTACTCTTCTAAAACTCTTAGGGCTTCTTGAGTGCGACAGAAGTTTGCTTGCAAAACTTGCTGCACGCTAAGACGGCTTTCTTCTTGAGGATGGCTTAAGCGAGTCCCCGGGTCGGCGGGCGTGTTGCGCTCGGCGCGAATTTCGGCGGTGTGCCAGGTTGCCAAACGCTGGCGTAGATGCTTGACTTGCTGAGTAGATTCTGTCTGATGCAGGCCAAAGCGACACCACTCTTCGATAATTCTTAGCCCCTCTCTAGCACGATCTAAATTAGCGTCTAGAATTCGATAAATCGCTGCCTGGTTTTTAGAGGCACTGCCGCCTAGGTGATTCTGCTCAGAAGAAATATGCACTATCTAGTCTGCTCCAGGCCCAACCCGCCATTTTTATCTTATCAGCCGAAGTTAACGCGCAAACTCCTGCAACAGTAGGGTTCGATGATCTTTTGTGGGCCAAGTCGAGGCCAGCCAGCCAATGCTTTTAGTTAACTTCTTTAACGTTTAGTGCTTAGCCAGTAATATCTGAGGTATTAATTTGGCGAAATCCCGACGCGATTAGACAACTGCTGTCATGATGGCTATAGCGCAACGACTTTTTACCCAGCTGCTTTTGTTAAGTCTGACGTGGGGACTTTTGCAGCCCCAAATCATGGCTCAAGCAGAGGAAACAACCGCTCAGGCAAGGCCCAACGGCCAGTTTGATTTACAACCCGAATCGCTGCCCACAGGGCGCTATCAGGTGCTACATGTACACTCAACTGCAGGCAGTGATAGCCAAGGCAACGGTGCGCAGCGGCGTCCCCTGCGTACCATTACCTACGCGCTGCAGATAGCTCAGCCCAACACGATCATTCTGCTTGCCCCTGGACTTTATAATCAGGCATCCGGTGAAACGTTCCCGCTGCGGCTCAAACCGGGCGTTACTGTTCAAGGGGCACCTGCCTCAGCCGGACACACGGCGGTGATTCAGGGAGGCGGCCAGTTTGTCAGCCCCCAACTATCGACGCAAAACGTGGCAATTGTGGCGGCCGATCGCGCTGGTTTGGCCCACGTAACGGTAACCAATCCCAACCCTCAAGGTCACGGTCTATGGATTGAAGAGGGTAGCCCGGTCGTTTTGGAAAATGTCTTTTCAGGCAGTGGGCACTCAGGTATTTTTCTGGCAGGAACAGGTGCTCCTACCATTAGCGGTAATTATTTCTATCGCAATGCGATCGCAGGCGTAGTCATCTATGGAGAAAATCAGGCCGAAATCTACAACAACCGCTTTGAAGAGACAGGGGCAGGCATTACGGTTTCACAGAGCGCCACGCCGCGAATTACTGGCAATCAAATCGTCCGCAATCGAGAAGGTGTGGTTTTGCTGGCAGGCGCTCAGCCTGTTTTGCAGAATAACGATATTTCTCAGAACCGCCGCAATGGTCTAGTTGAGTTTGGTGATTCGGCTACTTTAGCAACGGCTCGTTATGCTACCCCCCCTGAACCAACGGCACCAGCAGAGGCATCAGCCGTTAGTCTGCCTCCAGCCGCTGTTGACAATCTAGCTGTGACAGCCCCGCCCGTTTCTAGAGCAGCAGCCCCTGCTACCAGCGCGATCGCGGCTAGTCTGCCTCAGCCAGTATCAGTCTCACCGCTTGAAGCTATCCCAGCAGCCGTCCCAGCAGCTGTTCCAAATCAAGCGGAAACAGCCTCACTAGCCACTCCGGCTGTCCCCTCGGCGGCGGCTACCGTCATCTCACCGACAGTACCAGTTGCCTTGCTGTCTCGGCTGGATGAGCCTGTAGAACCCGCCGTCGAGATTCCAGTGGGGTCTGTCAGAAATAACGAAAGTCTTGAGGCCGGAGCCGTGTCTGCGGGTGATGCCGCAACTCCTGACACAGGAATTGAAATTGCCGTGTCTCCGGCTGGAACCAGTGAGCTGTCTGAAATTCCAGTCACAATTGATGCGCAACCCGACTGGGAGCGTATTTTTACCCGTCTAGGTCAGAAGAATTCTGGTGAGCTAGCCGACCCGTTGGTGACGGCCACAGCCGCAGATAGTACTACCATAACCGCCCCACCAGCGACTCAGCCTGAGGTGGTTGAGCTAGCGGTAATTCCACCTGCTGCCAATGCTGCTCCTGCTGGCGCTGCCTCACTGCCTGCCGTTCCGCCTGCCGTTCTGCCTGCCTTGCCTGCCGATCTTGCTCGCCTACCTGCCGTCCCCAATAGCGATTTACTCTTGGTGCCTAGCCCCAATATCCCGGTTGGTAGCGGTGGGGGAGTTCCCTATGTGTTTGTATCAGCAGACCCCAGCAGTAGCGCTGCTGGGCCACCGCCGCCTCCTTCACGGGCAACGGCGCTCGGGCTGTATTACAGAGTCATTGTTGAGGCCGCTGACGAGGCCACCCAGACTCAGGTGCGATCGCTGGTACCAGATGCTTTTCGCATCCGCTACCGCGACCAAACTATGATGCAGGCAGGCGCGTTTGAGGATCAGGCTACTGCCGATGATGTCGTTCAAAGGCTAACTGCTAGTGGCTTACGGGCCTGGGTCGAAGACCTGCAGTAGAAGCTAAAAGAGCAGAGCTAACCCCAGCTGGCGCAGGTCAATACGCTGAAGCCAGGCTTGGGTTCCGTCCCAGCTAGCCAAACCCATCTCATGGGGGGATAGCGATAGCAGAGCGGTGGGCTGGCTGGGGCCTTGAACAGTCCCAATCAGCTCAATATTGCGATCCCAGAACAAAATCTGACCCTGTTGGTCAACGATAATGTAGCCCCAGCTAGTGGCAGTCGCTAAAACAGGGGCGATCGCCACTCGCTTGCGAAAAACTCGAAATGGCTTCAGGTCAATAATTAGAAAAGCCGGAGGCTCTGATTGCTCTGATTGCTCAAAGGCAATGACTCGGTAGGGCATGACAGTCTGTATTACCTGAGTCAGGCAACTACGCAAGCGGATCTGGCCCAGACAGGTTCCTTTGCGAGTAAATATGTGAAAGTAGGTCGAAGCCCGGACAGCGCTGTCGGCGATCAGCGCGAAGTGATGAACATCAAGCGGGATCAAAGTGATGATATTTTCGATGGCGTGAGACAGCTCTCGTTTTGGCGTGTCTTTTTGTTGTGCCCATGCTTCTGTCCCAGCAGGGGGCGCAGCCAACGCCTGGGGCACTTGCTGAATCAGCAGGCTACCGCTGCCGCTGCCCGAAGCAGCAGTAGCTGCCGCCAACCAGCCATTTTGGACAAAGGCTGCGTAGCAGGGTTGAGTGAAGTTTGCGATCGCCAGCGGCTCGATCGGGTTGTCCGATAGCTGCTGCCGGTCAACCCAGTAAACGTGACGTTCCGTCACAATACCCAGGCCGCTTGCTATTGGCTCAATTGAGCATACTTTTTCGGGCAGAGAAACAATCTCAGCCGCAAAGCTAGTTTTGGTATCTAAAGCAAGTAGCCCGTACTGAAAACCCAGCGGCCCACCGCTGAGCAGCCAGTTTTCTGTCTTTAAGTCTGTAGCAGACCCGGTAGCCTCAGAAAGACAGGCTAAAGCAGTAGAGCGCTGTAGCAGCTTGGCCGTGGTGTTGATGGCCTGTGGAGAAAAGGGCTGGGGTGATAGGTCATCTAGCCAGTATTGCTGAGAACCGTCTGCGATCGCACTTAAGATAGCTTCTTGCATGTCTGCCGCCGTGCGGAACCGACGCACGGGCAGCTTTTGTAACGCCTTGGCAAGAATTGCCTGCAGGGCTGAAGATAGATTAGCTGGAATGCTGAGGGGCTGATTCAGGTGAGCCTTCATTAGCTCTAGGGGCGTCCCGGTAAAAGGACGATAGCCCGCTAGCAGCTCGTACAAAACAATGCCAACTGAGTAAAGATCCGAAGCTTTAGAGTACTGATTGTAAAAGCGCTCAGGGGCCATGTAGGCAGGTGAACCTGTATTGCTCCATTCGGTGGCTGACTCCTGATTGAGACGAGCAATGCCAAAATCTGAAATTAGTGCCTGCCAGCCCCCTGGAGTAATCCGCAGCAGAATGTTTTCAGGTTTGATATCGCAATGAATAATATCTTGCTGGTGCGCTTGCTCTAGCCCCAGCAAAACGTCCAGCATGAGCTGCAGCGCCTCCACCTGAGACATCTGCTGTCTAGCCGAATCAACCAGCGTTCTGAGCGTTCCCCCCTCGCAGTAGTCCAACACTAGCTGCCGCCCCGTTTTGGTATGAACCAGGGCATGGCAGGCAGCAATATTGGGATGCTTGAGACTGAGCAAAAAACGCAGCTCACGCAGAAATTTACGGGTAGACAGGCGATCGCGGCTAAGATTTTTGAGGGCAACAAGATGGCCGCTGCGACGATGAACAGCACAAAAAACTTGCCCAAACTGGCCTTGGCCGACCAGTCCTAGCAGGCGATACTGAGAATGTTTTTGCAAGTCATCCCCCAGCAGCTTCAGGACTGTTGACTCAGCGCAGCCATAACCTCAGTGTAAGACTTACCTGCCGCTACCATTGCAGCAGCGGGTTTTAAGCGATGCTCCAAACCTAAGACAAAATAGTTATAATCGGCTCCTAGCGCTTCACAGGTGAGCTGGACACAGCTAAGTTCTCGACCCGTAAGCTGGCCAAAAAAAGCCTGTAGAATACCCGCTTCTAAATAGCAAACAGGCTGCTGAGACGGCGGTGCGTACTGAGCATAGGGAGAGCTAAAAATCTGAATGCCCAGAAACCCTTTTGACTGGTAAGCCGGATCTAAATTAATGCCGCCCCAGCCGTGAGTATGCCAGCACTGCTGAAGGGCCTGTAAAAATTCTGCCATCGTCAAATCAGCTAGCGGTCTTTTGTAAAAGTCGCTGAGCTCGTCACAAAACCGCGCATAAAAGTTCTTACCCCACCAGCGCCCACAGTTCAAAAGCACCAGCTTCGATGCCTGACCTGTTTCTTGTTCCAGCCCAGCATAAATCCCTTTGATGAGAGTTTCGGGCAGGGCTAATAGACGATTACCTCGTCGATTTTCCAGTAGACCAAATTCGAGTGTTCCTCGAACATAGACATCACTGGCAAAATAGTTGCCGGGTAAACGATTCTCAGCGACAAGATCAGCGACAGAAATTATGGTGGTCATGGGATGATTTATCCGCTTAAAAATAGCTATTTAGAAAGTCAAAAGGTCTTAGATCTTAGCGGCTTCAACCATCGCCTGAGGCTTCTCTGGGGGCTGACTTAAGAGTACTTGGCTAGCTTTTAGAGCAGGCTCTAGCAAACTAAGCTGCTGGGCAGTAAACTGACGTCCCAACTGTTGTCTAAGCATTTCATGAAGGTCTTGATCAACTTTTACCGTTTCGTAAGCAAGCTGAACTGCCGATAGCCAGCCTTGCAGCCGCTGTTTTACAAAAGTAGCGTCGTCCAATACCATCGCCATAGCGCAGTAGCGTAAGATCAAAAGCCCGGTAACGGTGCTTCTCTCTAGCTGTTTTTCTGAAATCTGTGAGCACTGTGCTTGCAAGCTATCAACGGCCTGCTGCATCAGTTTAACTTCATTGTCTCGCAGTAGGCGATAAACTCTAATGCGCTCTGGCAGCGACGCTACGTACTGGCTCAAACTGCTGAGTTCTTTTGGGTTGAGGTAGCGTTTTTCCGGCTGATCAAAGAGAGCTATAAGCTGCTGGTTCATAAGTGGACTCCGGGCAGTTGACATAAACTGAAAGGCCAATTACTTGGCTACTCTGAACGCTGCCTGATCGAGGCGATCGCCAAAAACTTAAAACAGGTCAGCGAAAGCCTCCAACGTTAAGCTTTCAAAGTCTAAGGCTTCTGGCTGAATAGAAGGCGAAGGCGAAGGGGCCGCAACTTCTGAAATTCCCTTCCAGGGAAAAGTGCCAAAAAAACTGCCGACCGAGCTGCTCCAGAAATAAGTCAGCGGCTGTTCATCTGCTGTACTCAAAAGAGTCTGGCTCGGCTGCTGTCCTTCCCAAGAGTAGGCTTTAAAGAATTGGCGAACGGTTTGCTGCGGCCAAGTAAAAGTTTTTGCCTGGCCTTTACCGTTGCGAACCGAACCGCTCAAATTCATACTTCCTCTGCTCCTGAGCGCAGGCGTTGCTCAATATCTCTAGCAGTCGCGCCCTCCGTCATCCAAAAAGAAGCAGCATCAATGCGTTCTTTACCACCCAGCAGAAACTTGCAGTAGGTTTCTCCCATTGAGTAGCACTGAATCTCGATACAGTTCAGCTGTTTACGCACCATCTCCGTAAAGAAGCCTGCAAACAGTCCTGCGTACAGGTGACAGACTGGCTTGCCTACGTCTCCTAAGGTTCGGGCTACAGCCGAATCAAACAGGTTAATAAACATAAATCCCTGCTGACGGTCAGCCATGTCAACTTCCCAGCGGCCCCAGCCTTGGGCTGTGAACGGCCACCACCAGGTCTCTAACAAAAACATCAGGTTGGCCTGACGGGGACTCATACCAAACTCTCGCTCAAACCACTTGTTGAAGAAGAGGGAGTCTTGTTTGCCCCATTCCAGGCCCACTGTGTACATGATGGCTGAAGAAGCTTCTCCGACTTCTTCTTCTAAACCTTCTTGCAGCCCAATAATGAAATCTTCACTAGTTAAAACGTTGCGGCCACCGTTCCAATCGGTCACGATACCTGTGTCAGCATGAAACTGGAAAAAGTCTGAAAGACTGTAATGGTTGTGTTTCTTCGGACTTTTTTGAGCTAGAAAGGGAGTTTTATTATCAGTGGTGACAACCATAATGTCTCAAGCAGCTAGGTCAGAGGTAAGGTCTGTGGAGATTCGTACAGTCAAAAGCAAGAATGAAAAAGGCGATCGCTTGAAAGCGCCTAGAGCAAACTCATAAGCGATCGCAAGCTAATCAAATTCTAAGATTAGACTCCCCAAAAATTAGAGCGAACTAACCTTTCGTATTGAACGCCCAGCACACAGTAGCTAAAGCAGGTATGGCTCCTGTTTTTAGTATGACCTGTCTACAGTCAATACTGCACAACGAGAGCACAAAAGTGTTGTCCCTAACCGCTAGCGCATATCATTCCAATCGGCAGCCGCATCGCTGACGGCTTGATCAACGTTTTTTTGACCCAGCATGGCTGCCTGTAGATTATCGTAAATGATCTTTTGCAGAGTCTTGATATCCTCCATAGCTGGAATCAGCACTTCAGTATCTGCCATTTGTGCAGCACTGACGACTTTAGCTTTGTCTACCGGAGTTGCCTCAGCGGGCAGGTCGGTAAAGTAGCTGTCTTCTAAAGCCACTAGGGTTGAGGGTAAAACATTGGCAGCTTTG
Source organism: Leptolyngbyaceae cyanobacterium RM1_1_2 (assembly GCA_012032345.1). Taxonomy (GTDB): domain Bacteria; phylum Cyanobacteriota; class Cyanobacteriia; order Phormidesmidales; family Phormidesmidaceae; genus Sphaerothrix. Next base: position 53,366 of record JAAUQI010000030.1, read on the forward strand.
GCAAAGGCTAGCTGGTTGGCGTCATTGGTGACGTAAAGGGCAAACTTCAGGGCCGCGTCTGGCTGATCGGTGGCCTGAGGAATGATCAGGTTCATTACAGCTACGTTCTTTTTGTTGGTTTTGCCCGTAATCTGGGGAGCACTGGCCGTCACTTGGGCAATGGCCGGAGCATTGGTGGCAATAGAGTCTAAGGATTCGGCACCAGAGGTTAAGATGGCTGTCTCTCCCGCCTGATAGAGTTCGATACCGCGACGATGTCCCTGAGTCAAAACTTCTCTAGGGAGCAAACCTTGCTGATAGAGATCACTCCAGTACTGAAAAACAGCTCGACCAGCTGGGGTATCAAAAGCTGCCTGACCTTGTTCATCTACCAGGGGCACTCCCATCTGAATAAAAGACTGCAGCACGTCAGCGGCGTCCTCAGGGACAAAGGTGACAAAAAAAGCATATTTGCCCGTTTTCTCTTTGACTTGCCGGGCGACTTCTGCGAGTTCGGCGTAAGTGCTGGGCGGCTGGCTGATGCCTGCCTGCTGGAACAAGTCTTGGTTGTACAGGGCAATGCGGGTGGTTAGATACCAGGGAATGCCAAAGCTGGTGCCATCCAGGGTGCTGGCCTGCCAGATCTTGGGCAGATATTTTTGCCTATCAGTTTCTGAAATTCGATCATCTAGGGGCAACCAGGCGTTTTTGCTGGCTAACTGAGAGGCAAAGTCAGGGTTGAGATTGACCACATCGGGGGCGGTTCCGGCTGAAACAGCAGTAAGAATTTTGCGCTGCATATCAGCCCAGGGCACATCTACCCAGCGAATGGTAATATCCGGGTGCTCTGTCTCGAAGTTAGTAATTAAGTCATTGAAATAATCGGTGAATTGGGGCTGTAGCTGCATTGTCCAAAACTCAACCTCGGCTTTTCCAGCAGCGTTTGAACCCGCCGCCTGATCGGTGGGATTAGCGCTGCAGCCGATCAGCCAGCTCAGCAGCAGACCCAAAACCGCGAGGCAGCCAAAGCGAATCCAACGTCTCAATTTGAAAATAGCCATTTGGGGGATTAGCAGGAATTAGCAGTATCTTTAGCAGCGTTCTCAATAGAGTACCGATGATTACAGCTTTCAGCACGCTCACTTCTAAATCAATTTTTTAGATTCAGCCAGCGGGCGGCAGGAAACTGTGGGAGACTCACAAGCCGTACAAAAATTCTAAAGCGCTTGAAGAAATTTTTAGAGGATGATCTGTACCTGCTTAGCACAACGGGTCGCCCTCGCTCTGGCCTCCTCTACCGTATCTCCCAGCGCCAAGGCCACCCCCAGTCTGCGGTTTTGGTGGCAGCGCGGTTTACCAAAGAGCCGTAGCCGACTTGTGGGAACCTGCAGCGCTTTTGCCACCCCGGAGAACTGTGGATTTTCGCTGCTGCCCGGTGCCAAAATTACCGCAGATGCCCCCGGCTGGATCAGACAAATCTCGCCAACGGGTAGACCTGCGATCGCCCGCACATGCAGCTCAAATTCAGACATATTTTGGCTCACCATCGTTACCATGCCGGTATCGTGCGGGCGGGGGCTGACCTCGCTGAAATAGACGGTCTGTGGCTGCTGTGGCTCTCCGGCAATAAATAGCTCAACGCCAAAAATTCCCCAGCCACCGAGGGCCTCGGTAACTTTTTGGGCGATCGCCTGGGCCTGTCTCAGGGTTTCGGGATGTAAAGCACAGGGCTGCCAGGATTCTTGATAGTCGCCGCCGACTTGACGATGGCCAATGGGTGGACAGAAAAAGGTGCCGTCTTGTGCGCGAACCGTCAGGAGCGTAATCTCCGTTTCAAATTCTACGAAGCCTTCAATAATGACGCGATTAGCTCTGCCGCGTCCGCCGCTGTGGGCATAGTCCCAAGCCGAAGCCACATCTGTCTGCTGGTAAACAGTGCTCTGGCCCTTACCCGAAGAACTCATTACAGGCTTGACCACACAGGGGAAGCCGAGGGCTGCGATCGCCTGATGGTACTCGTCTACCGTGGTGGCAAATCGGTAAGGTGAGGTTTTTAAGCCCAGGGTCTCTGCGGCAAGACGACGAATACCGGCTCGATTCATGGTTAGCTGCGTAGCTCGGGCAGTCGGAATCACCCGCCAGCCCTCTTGCTCTAGGTCTAGCAGCATATCAGTGGCGATCGCCTCAACTTCCGGCACAATCAGCTGGGGCTTTACCTGCTCGACTAGCCAGCGAACTTTTGAGCCGTCTAGCATATCGATTACGTAAGACCGGTGAGCGATCTGCATAGCAGGGGCATGAGCGTAAGCATCGGCTGCAGTGACCTCTAGGCCCAAACGCATAGCTTCAATAGCCACTTCCCGCCCCAGTTCACCCGAGCCGAGCAACAATATTCGCTGGGCAAAATCTGAAAGCGGTGGCCCCCAAGTTTTGCCCAAAACTTCGCCCCAAATTTCGCTAGATCCAGACGGAAAAACTGTACTCATCTCAGCGTTGTTACCTAAAAAATGAACTTTTTGCAAAAAACTATGCTCAATTCCCTCAATTGTGTGTACTATCGCTGATAAAAATTCATTGATTTTTCGTCAGGGTGTGGGGAAGTGCTGGCATAAAGAAGCCGGGTAAATTCACGGTGTATAACCTTTAATTTTCCTTAAGCTTTGTTTTTTCTGGGTAGAAGTAGCCAATCTGACCTAAATTGTGTACCATGCGTTAGCACAATTCCCGAAAACTCACAATTCACCTTGGGTAATTTGCGATTTTTCTTCACTTTCAAGCCGCTTTAGATTTTCACTCATTGCGATAGCAGAACAGCCGTGGACACTCTCAAATCTCTATTTTCGAGAAAATCGCGGGGCGTTGGTGTCGAGCTAACACCGGAGCGAGTCAACATCGCGCGTTTGCGCAAGCAGGGGCAAAAAATTCGATTAGATACACTCGCTTCGGTGGAGGTTCCTGAAGGTGCCTTTGAAGAAGGAGAAATTCGAGACTCTGCTTCTGTGGCCGAGGCCATTCAGGCCGCACTGGTAGAGAGCAAGCTCAAAATCAGACGAGCTACCTCCGCAATTCCAGGCCGGGCCGTGACTCGCGTTATTCCTGTACCGGCTGAGCTAGACGATCAGGAACTGCGAGAAATGGTACTCAATCAGGAGGCGAGTCTTTATCTACCCTTTCCTCGTGAAGAAGCCGATGTGGACTATCAAAAGTTAGGCTTTTTCGTGGACGAAGATGGGATTGAAAAAGTTAAAGTTTTGCTGGTCGCTATCCGGCGCGAGATTACCGATAGCTATATTGAGACCTTTCAGCAGGCTGGCCTGGCGCTCAACGTCCTGGAAACCAGCAGCTTTGCTCTGATTCGCACAATCCGCGAACAGCTTCGGCAGTTTACGCCGCAGGAAGCCGCCGCCATTATTGATATTGAGTTTGAGAGCACGGAGATCTCTATCGTGGTAGATGGAATTCCCCATTTCTCTCGCACTGTTCCTATTGGCACCTATCAGATTCAGAGCGCGCTGAGCCGAGCCATGAATCTGCCGCCTTCTCGTAATACAGATTTGCTGCAGGGGATGACAGTCCCCTCGATTTCAATGGACAGCGTGGGGTCTCCCCAAATGGGGGGATCAAATCCTGGAACAGCCGCAATGCTGAGGGTTTTAGGAGAACTGGCTGACGAACTGCGGCGATCGCTTGACTTCTATCTCAACCAAGAAGATGAGATGGAAGTGGCTCAGCTCCTACTGGCCGGGCCGGGCGGTTCAATTGGTCAGCTTGATGAATTCTTTTCCCAGCGGTTGAGCTTACCGACTAGTCAAATTGATCCAATTTCAGCACTGTCCCTGGATGTAGGAGAAGATGTGCCAATGAGCCAGCGTCCTGGATTAGCGACGGTTCTAGGTTTAGGGCTGAGGGAGATATAGCCTATGTACGGCATTGATGTTAACTTTCTTAACGATCGTGAAGTCAGACCTGCTGAGGTCAAAGCTCGCTCAGTGCAGGCAACGCCTGTAGGCGATCGCCGTCCACTTTATGTTGGGCTGGCGGTGGCGCTTGTGGCTCTAACCGGAGTGGGGGGGTATTGGCTAGCGCTGCAGCAGCAGATCCGTCAGATGCAGGCCAGGGAATCAGAACTTGACGCCCAAATCAGCGAATTACAAAGTCAGGTGCAAGAGGTTAACGCCATTCAGTCTCAGATTGGCATTGTTGAAGCCGAAAACCAGGCGATCGTCACCCTGATTAACAAAATTGTACCCTGGTCGTCTCTACTAAGAGAGCTGCAAAATCGTATACCTGAGCGCATTCAAGTTGAGTCTTTAAGTCAGACAGGAGGTGCCCCTCCACCCAATGAACCAGAGGCTGCCCCCCCGCCCGCCGGGGGGATTGAGATTCAAGGGCAGGCTTGCTCTTTTGATGATGTCAATGATTTTGTGCTATTACTCCAGCGCTCTGGTTTGTTAGACGGTGAGACTGTGCAGCTAACCGGAGCTAACCTTCAAGAGGATCCTCTACCCGCAGAGGACGGACGTTGTCCAGGTAGCCCAGCTAACCAGAGAGAGAGCCTGGTTGACTACACGGTACGGGCTAACATTACTTCTCTACCTGCAACCGATCTGATTGAGGAATTCAACCGTAATGGCACTGTTGGGTTAGTTAGCCGCATTGATGCCATCAGAGAAACAGGAGTCACCGAGCCATGACAGTCAGTGAAGATTTCATTTCTCCAGAGAATGACCAGGATTTAGAAGTCGCTCCCAGCTATCCAGTCGCCTTTGGTATCGAGCTAAATCCTCGTATCCAGGGAATTTTGATTGCTATTTTGGGAATCGTCGGTGCTTTTGTCCTGTTCAACTATCTGGTAAAGCCAGTTCAAGTTACGAAACAAGCGCTAGAAGATACTATTGCTCAAAAAGAAACTCAGCTACAGCAGCAGCAGGCCAGCGTTGAGAACTTAGAGGAACTAAGAGCCTCGCTAAATCGGGCAATTCAGCAGCGCGTTGAGCTTTACGGCTTGCTGGGAGACCCTGAAAGTTTAGATACGCTGCTGCTAGACACTAACCGACTGGTAAAAGACAGCAACAGCAATCTCAACAGAATTATTGAAGATAATCTTAGAGCGCTCTACGTCCCCAACGTTTTGCAGCAGTTTGGGTTTAATCAAGGACAAATTCAGCAGGTACTCAACGAGATCCTAACCAATCCCAGCCTGCGCTCCTGGTATGAGGCTGAGCTGTATCAGTTCAATCCTTCAGAGGCCACCATTGTTCAAGATGAGTCGCTAGGGCCAGAACTAGCTGGTAAGCTTGAGCGACAAACCATCAGCGTCGGTATTCAGGGTCTATACGGTCAAACCCAAGCAATTATTCGCAATTTGGAGCGCTTAGAGCCGCTGGTTTTGATCAACAACCTACAGCAACAAATTGCTCCTCTGGATTCAGATATTTCCGAAGAAGATGTCAAAGGACTTTTTCGGCCCCTAAATACAACCTTTACGCTTGAAGTACTAGTACCCGTAGGCGATCCGACAGTGGTTCCAGAACCGCCGCCGCCGCCTCCAGAAGAAGGCGCAGCTGAAGACGGTACACCTGCCGAAGGCGCAGCTGAAGACGCGCGCCTGCCGAAGGCTAAGGTATTTCAAGCCTTGCTTGAAATATGTCGCTGTTTTGATGTCTCTTGTTCTAGCCCATGTTTGCCATTTTTAATGAAGGAGTGAACTGTGAAACGCCACTTTGGACTTGTCAGCCTATTTCTTAGCAGCGCTGTCGTTGCGATCTCAACCCAGCCTGCCTATGCTGCGGCTACAATCATTACCGAAGTTGAGATCAGCTCAACTGCTGAGGGATTGGCCTTGGTGATGGCAACAGAAGCGGGCAATCAGCCCCGTATTTTTACAATTAATCTGGGCAACGAGTTTCGAGCTGATCTTGTAAATACTCAGCTGCGATTGCCAAGCGGCGATCGCTTTTTTGAAAATAATCCAGCCCCTGGGGTTGCTTCGGTTGAGATTATTCCGCTTGATGCTAACAGCGTCCGGGTGAGCGTGACGGGAACTAGCACTGCACCTGTGGGTGAGGTGCGCCAGTCATCAGCGATCGCCTAGTCATCAGCCTTGCAACCGAGGCGGGGGCCGCAGCTCAGCAGCCCGTTATCATCCCATCTGAAATTGAAACTGTGCCAGGCCCGATTGCT
>JAAUQI010000093.1 GCA_012032345.1 Leptolyngbyaceae cyanobacterium RM1_1_2
GCAGGTCGGCACCTCGCAGGTCAACCCGGTGCAGGTTAACCCCATTAGATTCACGCCGCTCAAAAAGCTCCCGCCAAGCTAGACACCTGTGAGTCTGGCCCCCATCAGGTTGACGCCTCGCAGGTTGGCCCCCCGCAGGTCAGCCCCGCTCAGGTCGCTCTGCATCAGGTTAGCGCCCCAGAGATTGGCGCGTAAATCAGAACTGACGAGCTGTGCCCCCATCAGATTTGCCCCTTCTAAATGAGCGCGGGCCAGAATGGTATGGCTTAGGTCAGCCCCAATCAGGCTCGCACCCGCCAGCTGAACACCTGCCAAATCTATGCCTGAGAGGTCTTCATCATCTAAGTTGACGCCCGCTAAGTTAGTGAGCTGGCCGGAACGAACTGCAGCAATATCCATGAGCAAGGTCACGAGAGTTAAGAAGTTTGCGGTGAGGTTGACTGAGCTGGTGCAGACACAACATCGGCATCGGGATGGAGCAGGCCCGCGCCCATCGTCACTTTAGTGGGAATGCTGGGCAGGCTCAGCCCCTGCTGGAGTCCCCGCACAATCAGGGCCAAAATTTCGGTTAGTTTTGGATCCCAGTGCGTGCCCTGCTCAGACTGGCAGTCTTTGAGCGCTGATGCAAAAATTTCGCTAGCGTCAGCTTGAGCGTGGTGTTTAGACTGGTTTCTCTCTAGAGTGGCTACACGCTCCTGGAAAGCAGCCACCAGTCCCAATATTCGAGATTCGAGAGGAATGCGATCGCCGATGAGATGAGCTGGCTGACCTGAGCCGTCCCAAAATTCAGTTTGGTGGGTGATAATCTCAGCCACCGCCCGCAGTCGCGGCATCCGTCTCAGCACCTGTGCCCCCGGCACCAGCGGACAGCTTGGCCCCACATTGTTGACTGTCTGGTGCATGGGTAAAGGCGCAATGCGATGCAGCAGGCTAGCCAATCGCAGTCGCTGAAGCTGCCAAGCGGGTAGGTCAATGAGCTGTCCTATCATCTCGGCTAGAGAGGCCACTTCAGTCGCGCCATAGGGATTGGTGGGATCAGCCAGGTCAGCTAGCTGGGCCATGCGCAAGAAAGCCTGAACCTCGTTAGACACCAGATTGGAGTCCAGTGCTTCAACAAAGTTAAACGAATCCGCCCCAAACAAAGAAGCCTGGCTAGAGCGCAGATAGTCAACGACACGAGACACCACGCTGCCTAAGCCGTCTACGGTAGAGACCTCACTCACCTGATGAGCAATGCGCTCATAGTGCTGCTGCAGTTGAGCCTGTAGCTCGGGCTGATACTTGCCGATGTGAGCGATCGCTAGCTGCACGGTCTCCCGCACCAGCTCAGGCTCAAACGTCCAAAAGCCGTAAAACTTGCGTTCTAAATCATGGTCGGGCTGCCCCTGAATGCCGTAGTCCTCTTCTGATAGCTCCTGGCAAAGCACCATCGCGGTGTAGCTTGGCCCAAAAATAATCAGGTGCCATTCCTGCGCTACCGGGTCGCTGGGATCAAGCTCCACTAGAGCAACATTAGAGCGCTGTCCGGTTAGATGGTCGTGAAACCCCGTGTCTGCCGCTGCCATAATGGCAATCTGGCTGGCCTTTTCAGCGATCGCGCCGTAGCGATCGGCCTCTTGCAGATACCATTTGCCCTGTTGAAAGGCTGAAATCACCAGGGGCTGGCTGTTCAGAGCTAAAATACAGTCTTCCAGCGCGTGACACAGCGCCACCAGCGTATTTTTGTAATAGACACCAAAGTTGAGCGAGTCCTGAGCCACCGTATCTGCCCGGTGTTTGTCAACTAGCTGTCGTAGTATTGATCCCTTTAACATAGCTTTGCGTGCCTGCTACCGCCCACTTTTAGTTTGCCTACTCCCATCATCTCAAATAGAACCAGTGTAATACGCCTGAGCAATCACAAGTCTTAAAAATTACCGCAACTCTGCTGATACTACGGCTGCGCGCGATCGCTCTGAAGGTTCAATCGGTGCCGACAGCGCCTCTTCTAAGGCCGATTTACCTAAACGGGCTTCTAAAATATCCATCACCTCGCGGCCAAAATCATTGGGATTTTGCTGCCATGCCTGCAGGCAGACTTCGCCAAAAAAGGAGCCTAAAGGTTCTGGGTTCCACAGCAGCTTGCGGGCTGTCCAAGGCATGACGCTCATCGGGTTATAGCCCGGTTTGAGAATATTTTTGTCAAAAGCATAGTCCTCTAAGTGGGTATGGGGCTGCAGGCCAATGAAAAAGATAGCAGGCTCAACCTGTTCTCGACCAAAAACCGACTCCAGCGCCCGGTGATAGGCAATTGTTTGCCGAATAGTTTCAGGCCGCTCGTCAATGACGTTGAACGAGTAGTTAACCGAAACTAAATCGTTGAACCCAGCCGCTCTGAGATCTCGGCAGTTTTCCAGGACTGTACGCAGGTTGTAACCCATACGCATTTTTCGCACCAGCTCTTGAGAACCGCTGGTGATGCCAATTTCAAAGTAGTTCATGCCGGTCTTGACCATGAGGTCGCACAGCTCTGGCGTTAGATTGTCAGCCCGGATATAAGCAGCCCAGTGAATGTCCTTCATGCCAGCGGCTAAGATTTTTTCCAGCAGCTCAATCGCATCTTGAATAAACCGCCGCGCCGGAATAAACTGGGCATCGGTGAACCAAAAGTTGCGAATGCCTCGGCTGTAGAGCTGCTGCATTTCAGCCACCACTTCGTCAGCAGGATTGATGCGCACCTGTTTGCCCTCAATCACTGTGTAAACGCAGTAGCAGCAGTTGTGGGGACAGCCGCGCTTGGTTTGCACCCCAACATAAAAATCCTGTTCCTGCAGGTAGTATTCAAACTCAGGCCAGATCTGCTCAATATAGTCGTAGTTGCAGGCCGTTTTTTCGATTGCGGTCGGCCACTCGTGAATCATGCGATCGCGGGGAGCAGTCTCGCCCACGATGTAGCAGCGCTCATCTAAAAAATCTTCTCGCCGCAGCATTTTCTCTAGCAGCGCTTCGCCTTCTCCGACTGAGACGATAGTGCCTTTAGCCAGCATCGAGCCAAGCTGCTCATAAAAGACGCTGACGGCCCCGCCCCCTACGACTGCCCGAGCTTCGGGGTGATAGCGACGAGCCTGACGGGTGCCCCGCTTAATCAAACCCATATTTTGCCACAGCTCACTGTAGTAGGCAGTCGTTACCCTCAGCCCGCCTAGAGCGCCCCGTAGCTTAACCAGAGGATTGCGAGCATAAAACGCCTCAAAGGCGTGCTGTAGCGGGTTGCCCCCGCGTCCGCCAACGGGCGCATAGATTTGAATGTCTCGCCATGAAAACACCAGCAGCGTTGGGCGAAATCGGCTGACGCAGGCATCTAAAGCCGAACCATAATCTAGCGGCGGGATCGTACCTAGATCAAAGATGCGCTGTTCAACAGCGGGAAAAAGCTTGTGGACATGATCGGCGAGGTAGACAACGCCAATCGGAAAAATAGGATTGCACGGGAGGCGGACATAAAGGATGCGATCGTTCATGGCGAATACCTGAGTCCGTGAGGTAGCAGCAGATGGGTTTGACAAAACTGTGCGCAGGCAGATAGACAGCCGATGTCACTCAGGGTTGAGCAGATAGCGACCGCCTACCGACGCCATCCGCTGGGTTAAGCTCCATAAAGCGCCCTGTTGCCTTAGAGAAAGTTATATATCTTCACGATAACACTCACCTTTCATACTCAGACCGCAATTTCAATTCGTCATGGGCAAAAAATTGCTGACTGCGATCCCCCATACCAGATGTGACTCAGTCCCTGGCTTCACCAAAAGCTATGCCAGGAAGACTTTCAGAAGATTTTGGTAGCGTTTTGACAAGCCTGTGAGATTTTGATGCAAAAATCAGGATATTTAATTTCTTCTTCAGCATTCGACCAGTTTTAGCTACAGCAGAGACCCGAACCATAGTGCTAAATCGGCTGGCTACTGCTTGAGCTGGATGTAACGTCATTGGGGGAATTATTAAAAAGCGCTAAGTATGCTGCCAGAAGATTAAGCAAAAGACCGCGTTGGTAGTCGCCTTTACAGCCTGCCGGGATCGCTGAATGCTAACCTGATGGCAGTAGTGATGCGAGCAGCTAAGTTCCAGGTAACCCTATGGCGCAAATTCTTGATCCCTTGCCACCCGAAAGCAGCAGTGACATTCTATGCTGCTACGTAAACGCGACCAGTAAAATTCAGATCGCTCGAATTACCAACGTTCCAAACTGGTATTTTGAGCGGGTTGTTTTTCCAGGTCAGCGACTCATTTTTGAGACCCTTCCCACCGCTCAGCTAGAGATTCATACGGGCATGATGGCAAGCTCCATTTTGTCAGATACAGTCCCGTGCAGCCGATTGCGGGTTGATGCTCCTGCGCCTGAGGTTCCTGCTACGCCAGTCCGAGAAGCGGTTGCAGCAGGCATGGCAGCGGTTTCTGCCGAATAGAACCAATATAGGTTCAGGAGCATGAGGCTACTTGGCTCATGCTGTCGTGTACGCTAGGAAATAAGTTTCCACAGCTACCTGTACACACATTGGACTTACCCTCTTTTCTCTGGCTTTGGCGAATTGCAGCTTGGTCGATGGGCTTTACTCTGTCGGCCTACCTGATGCTAGCAGCTAGCGGCGGCTGGATCTCTTGGGCGCGGCAAACGCAGCGATCGCGGCCTCGCTGGTTACGCCCTCTACACTACGCTATTGGCGGGATCATGGTGGCGCTGGTGCTGCTGCTGCTGGCTATTGGCATTGTGGGCACGCTGGGCGAATATAGTAGCCTGGGGCATTCGGCTCATCTCCCGGCTGGAATTGGCGTAGTGGCGCTGGTGCTGACCTCCGCTGGCAGTGCCAGGTTTATCAGTCCTCGCCGCCCCTGGGTGCGTTTTTGCATGTGGGTACCAACGTCATCTTGCTGGGTGCGTTTATGCTGGTGACGCTAACGGGCTGGCAGGTCGTTCAAAAATATTTGCCGTAAAATGGCTGCGGATATCGCCTGAGGAAAAGCCATGAATTCTTCTGAAGTTAAAAGTCCACCGCTGACGGCAATTCCCAACGGCAGAGACGTCTTTTATATCTCTTCTCTGGTTCGGATAACGCTGCTGACGTTTTATCTGGCGCTGATGACGCCTCTACCTTTTCTGGCGCAGGTAACTGCTGCCGCCGTGCCTGCGAGCACTTTGGCCATTGGCATTGCGATCGGGGGCTGTGTGCTCTATGGAGTACTGAGCGAGCAGGTAATCACGACTGAAACAGGCATTCAGGTGACTTATCCTGCCTGGGTGAAACTCTTTTTGAGGAGAGGCTGGCGGCTTGATTGGAATCAGATTAAGGCGCTCAAGCCTCGCTCGACCGGGCAGGGTGGGCTGGTTTATTACTTTGTCAGTCAGGCAGAAGAGGCATATCTGCTGCCGATGCGAATTGCTGGATTTGCTCGTCTGGTGCGTCAGGTAGAAGCTAAAACAGCCATTGACACCCGGGATGTCCGCCCGCTGTCTCAGCCGTGGATGTATCTGATCCTGCTGGGGCTAACCTGCCTGCTGCTGCTGATGGACGGCTGGACAATTTCGACTGCGATCGCAATGGCCTAGCGGGAGCAAGATTTTGACGCAGCTACAGTTTGAGCAGGTGAGCCTGCAGGCGACGGTGGGCAGCGCTCAGATTTTGCAAGATCTGTCTTTTACGGTAGAAGCAGGAGAGCTGATCGGCTTGGTAGGGCCTTCGGGGGCTGGCAAAACTTCCCTGCTGCGCCTGATTAACCGCCTCAGCGATCCCAGTCAGGGCAGCCTGTATTTTGCAGGCCAAAACCTGCGCCAGATCCCGGTAATTCAGCTACGGCGGCAGATTATGCTGGTGGCTCAGGAGCCAAAACTGCTCGACATGACCGTTGAAGCAGCCTTGCAGTATCCGCTACAGCTACGAGGCTTAGCGCGATCGCAGATAGAAAAGCGAATTCAAACCTGGCTGGAGCGGCTGCAGATCCCTCAAAGCTGGCTGGCTCGCACCGAGCTAGAACTCTCAGTCGGTCAGCGCCAGCGGGTGGCGATCGCCCGGGCGCTAGCTATAGAACCTAAAGTGCTGCTGCTAGATGAGCCAACCTCTGCTCTAGATGCAGGCAATGGCACTCGGCTGATGAGTCTGCTCAAATCCTTGGCCCAGCAGCAGACAACAATCTTAATAGCTAACCATCAGCTAGAGCTACTCGAAGGCACCTGCAGTCGAATTTTGCATTTGCAGCAGGGAAAAATTATTCAAGACTTGCTGGCTGCGGCCGTAGACTGGCCCCAGATGCGTCAGGCCATTGTGCAAGCCGAGCAGCAAGATCAAGACGAGTGGCAGGAAGCTTAGCTCTGATGGGCGATCGAAGCTGACAGTATGGCTGGGGTTTGAGCGCCAATGATGGGGTTGCGGATAGCCTGAGCTTCTTTGCTGACGCGCTCAATATTAAAGCGATAGCCCACATTGCGGACGGTTTGAATGATATTGGGCTGCCGGGGATCAACCTCAATTTTTTTGCGCAACGAAAGCACATGGGTATCTACGGTGCGAGGATTGTCAATGGCATCGGGCCAGGCCCGCTTGAGCAAATCGCTGCGGCTTAGGGGTGCACCTGCCGCCTGGGTGAGCACATAGAGCAGGCTAAACTCTTGAGGAGTCAAATCAATAAACTCCTCCTTGTAGCGCACCCGCCGCTGAACTAGGTCTATGTTGAGGTCTCCGTAGCTCAGTGAAGCAGGGGCGATCGCTTTTTGACTGCGCCGCGTCAGCGCTTCAACCCGAGCCAAAAACTCCTGCATCCCAAAGGGTTTAGAAAGATAGTCGTCAGCCCCAGCCTTTAAGCCTGCCACCACGTCGGCCTCAGTGGTACGAGCCGACAGCATCAAAACTAAAACCTGCCTTTGATGCTGCATCCAGCGGCAAAGCTCTAAGCCATCCCCGTCAGGAAGCTCTGAATCTAAAATCACCAAATCGGGACAGCGGCTTTGAAAGGCATCGCGGCCTCTAGCAATATCTGATGACTGTACAACCCAGTAACCAGCCTGCTGCAGGTGCCAGCTCAGCAGCGATCGCAAATGAGGATTGCCTTCGACAATTTGAATACGAAGTGAACCCACCAGCTCTACTTGGTTCCGCAAAACAGCTTGATACCTGACATTTAGCCTATCAAAGCGGTTGTCATGATTTTGTAACTGCCGTTACGCCGTGCTCAATAGCCCCTAATCAAGCGATAAATCTGTCTAAATATACACCCCGGCTTTTCTGGCTAAGCTGATAGAGTGGGATCAAGTGTAGATAAGAAAATGATTTCAAAGCATCAAGCAGTTTCCGCTATGGTTCTACTAGCTCAGACTTGTTTTGAAATTTTTCAGCTCTCTATCTCCCTATCCCCTGCTCGATTAGCTAGAGTCGCCCAAACTTCACCATGCTTCAAGACGCTCGCGCAATTCGCTACTATCAACGCATTACAGATGCCCTCGTCGAGCAGTGGAATCGAGGCTATCGCAATCGAGACGAGCTGCGCCTTTTCACAGACGGCTATTTAGCGGCGCTCCGCCACGCTGATGCTCTAGAGCCTTATCTTGTCCACCGCCTAGAAGAAGATGTGATCCGCTTCCTGCACGATACTTCCAATTTTGCCGTTCCAGAATCTGAGCCAGACTACTACTGATCGGGCGGACTCTAATTTTTTCACCTGTAACGGCGCAGATCACCTGCCACCACACAGCTAAATACTCTGTTGAGGAAGGCTTAGCTATTTGAAGGCTAGATGTAGCTAGACCTGCCAAGCTCCTAACAAAACTCTTGAACCCGCAATTTTTCTGTAAGTTGGATGAAGCTTTGGCACAACCCAATAAAACCATTGTCGGCGTTAGGTTTCACTTCGTTTCACCCAACCTACGCGAGGAATTTTTGTCACTCAGGCGGTGCCCACCCTAGCGATGAACTAGAGAAGTCCTGCCCCGATAAGTGCTCTAGTAGTGCAGGTAGGCTAAGAGGCGATCGCCACCTCGACCATTTCCTGTAGCTGACCGTTTTGATAAAGCTCGATCATAATGTCAGAGCCGCCAATGAACTCACCATTGACGTAAACCTGAGGAATGGTCGGCCAGTTGGAGTATTCTTTAATGCCCTGACGGATATCGGCGTTTTCCAAAACGTCAACAGTTTCGTAGGGAACGCCTAGCATATTGAGAATTTGAACCACGTTGTTAGAAAAGCCGCACTGGGGCATTAGCTTAGAGCCTTTCATAAAGACAACAACGGGGTTTTGCTCCAGCAGAGCGTCAATTTTAGTTTTGAGTTCAGGAGTCATAATGCCTATGGGGATAGATTCAAGTTACTTTTGACTTTTAGTTAGCCGCAGTCCAGGTTTCAGGGGTGTAAGTTTTAAGTGAGAGGGCATGGATGGCTTCCGAAGACATCGCCTGCTGCAGTGCTTTATAGACTAGCTGATGCTGCTGAATCAGGCTGCAGCCTTCAAAGGCAGAAGAAACCACCGTGACCTGATAGTGATCGCCGCCGCCTGTGAGATCTTGCACCTCCACGTCGGCGTCGGGTAGCCCGGTTTGGATCATTGATTCAACCTGATCGGGGCTAATCATGCCTGCTCCTCAAGATAAAATGCGCAAAATTGACTCGGTCTGTACCTGCTCAGTCTAGCGAAATTGCTTCCAAAATAGACGGCTTCTTAGTTAGCTGATTCGCTAGCCTGATTTCTAGGATAGGGTACGTCTACAAAGCCAAGCTCAAATAGCTGCTGATAGGCGCGCTGGCCCAGGTTGCGCGTTGGCTGCTGACTGCGGACAATTTCAATCAGCAGGGGCACGGCCAGCTCTGGCTGGTTCTGAGCGCGGTGCACCAGAGCTAGTTGAAAAGTTGCCTCGTCGCGCATTTGAGCCGTAGCCAAGGCTTTGTCACGGTGGCTGTCGCTGATGCGGTTATCAATGCCTGTAAACAGTTCAGACAGATCCCGGTAAAACCCAGAAAGCTGGCCCAGTAGCTGCCTGGCTTCCTGCAGCTTAGAAATCGCCGTCCCATAGTCCTGCACTGCGACCGCTGCTTCAGCTTCTTGCATAAGCTGCTCGCTAGAGCCAATGCTGAGCAGGATGCTGGACTGAGGCAACACCTCTGTGATTCCAGAGTTATCGTCTGCTGAGCTTTCAAAGGGGTCGCTTTGGGCGCTGGCTGAGGTCGGCAGCGCGACCGCTAGGGCTAAGGCAACCCAAAAACTCAGTCTGTTTATCAACATGCGGGGGTTAAGCATAGTGGGGTTCGTCATTACGTAACCTTGTATTTCGGCAGCGGCAGACAGATCTGCTCCGTAGATTAGCTTGGTGGGCAGATCAGCTTATCAGAGAGATCCTCTCAGTGCCTCGTTAATCCAGGTTTGGTCAGAGGGCGCATTAGTCAATTCAAACATGTTTGCTGAACCAATTGATCGTTTATCTCGCTCGGTCTGACTGATGGCGCTGGCCTGGGTGGAGTATAAACGAGAGGGCAGGGGGTCTTGCCAGATCCCTGTAGACTGACGGGTGAAGGGTGGAGTTCCCGATAGCACTTTTAGAACACTTCTAGGAAATTATGGCTAGGCAGGTTGATCTGATCTTGCAGCGAGGGGGGGAAGAACTGTTGCTGGTGAAGCTCAGCGATCGCTTTACGACGTCTCCCCTAGCGGCGAGTGACCTGAGCGCGCTGCAGGCACAGCTACGGCCTCAGGCGTTGCGAGAAGTTGCCTCTGGGCGCTTGCTGGAATGGCAAGTACTGCCCCGTCAGTTAGAAACGGTGATGGCTGAGGCTCGGCGATCGCCTAAAGTTGCCTTTGCTAGCCACGTCTATCGGCTGCTGGCTAGTCCCCAAACTCTGGTTTATCTAGCCTCAGAAATGACGGTGCAGTTTACTCCACAGACAGCTCCTGCAGCGATCGCAGCGGTAGCGACGGCCTATGGCTTGCGGCAGCAGCAGGCAGTAGACGGTATTCCTAACACGTTTGTGTTTGAGACCACTGCGGCTGCGGTTGAGAACCCAATCAAAATTGCCAATCGCTTAGCCGAGCAGTCCCAGGTCTTGCTGGCTGAGCCTAACATTATTGTTCAAACCGATTTACTCTATCGGCCTCAAGATCCGCTGTATGCGCGGCAGTGGCACCTGTCTCATAGCGGCGGCGCTCAAAGTTTGGTGCCCAACTCCCATATTTCAGCCGAGTCGGCCTGGGAGCTAACGCGAGGCAGCCGTTCGGTCGTCGTTGCCGTTTCTGATGACGGCTTTGACGTTGATCATCCCGATTTTCAAGGACAGGGCAAGCTAGTGGCCCCTCAAGATCTAAAGCAGCGGGACGCCCTGCCAACGCCCACAACCGCCGCCGAAAATCACGGCACGGCGGTGGCAGGGCTGCGATCGCAGAGGAAAACGGGCTAGGGGTGGTGGGGGTGGCTCCGGGCTGTGCCTTCATGCCCATCCAAACCACGGGCTTTTTAGATGACGAGTCGATTGAGCAGCTCTTTAGCTGGGCGGTTGCACAAGGGGCCGCAGTAATCTCTGCGAGCTGGTCGCCTGCCGCCATTTATTTTCCCCTATCGCTGCGGCAGCGCCACGCCATCACCAAAGCTGCTACCCAGGGACGCAGCGGCAAAGGCTGCGTGGTTATTTTCTCGGCGGGCAATGCCAATCGACCTGTGAGCGGCAGCCTCAACGAGCAGGGCTGGCCTAAAAACGCCGTGAAAGGCTCAACTACCTGGCTGAGCGGATTTGCTGTCCATCCAGACGTGATTTCTGTTTCGGCCTCTACCAGCCTCAGCCGCAAGCCGCTAT
>JAAUQI010000031.1 GCA_012032345.1 Leptolyngbyaceae cyanobacterium RM1_1_2
ATGCCGTTGACCACCTCTTTGAACTTATCGCCTCATCGGGGTGCTCACCGCCTACTCTTTTGCCGGGATATTCTTGGGTTCCTGGAGGCTTTCTCATTTAGCCTTTCTTGTTGCTGTGACTAATTACAATTTTTCTAAAGCAGACGAAGATGCCCTTGGAATAGAAGGTATAGATCTTATTCCGTTTGACATTCCATCAGGTAGCTATCAGGTAGTCTACGAGTATCGTTTCTTAGAGCGCGAGGAATGGGGAAACTATGAAGGCATTAGAGAATCACCAAACGTAGACCTAGCACTCGATGATCCTGAAAATCCAAGTCCAGATGACTACTACGAATTCTATCCAGCACTTTGCCGCTTTACTTTTATCCCAGCGATAGACCCCGGCCCACCCCAAATCCTCAAGGACATTTACAACACGTGGAGTCTCAAGAGCTAATCTGGTAGTCTTGCAGACCGAGTGCAGTACTGGCATAGAAACTCTGAGAAACGAAGGGCCAGACCTGATTGCTGACTTTAATGCCGCAGTCGATAAATTTGCCCTAGTCGATAGCCTGAAGTACAGCCAGCTTCTGTTTGATGACATTCAGGGAGGTGCAATCAACGGTGTGCCGCTGAATCTCCCTGACTTTCTGGGGTTTGGTAGAGGCATCAACTCTGGTACCCGCATTCGCCAAAGAACCTCAGGAGAGGTTCTAGCCTGTGTTGACGGCCCCCTGTCAGCAGTCGTCAATCGTTCTTCTTTGTTTAACGAAGTTGGCGGTATGCAGTTGCCTTCGCCAGTTTGATAGCTTCATAATTTAAGTGCAGCGCTAGCAGAATCTAGCGAAACCCTTGCTAGTGCTGAGTTTCTCTTTGTCTAATTCAACCTATGTTGACCTTTGTGCCAACTCAGAAAAAGATAGAGCCAAAGCTGCTGAGATTTGCTCCCTGGGAGGACCATCTGAGCAGGCGGCAGCTTGCCAAGGTTGAGAGGGGCATCAGGCCAGAAGAGCTAGCCCCAGAGATTTTGGTGAGGTTTAGCAAGCCGTTCAAGGGTTAAGCTTTCGTCTGGCGGCAGAGCTGCGTTGAGGTACCTAGCCGGAGACTTGGTACCAGAACAAGCCAAAGATTATGAAGTGCTGCCGCAAACCAGTGAGGCATTCGTCTACCTGGCGATGAGCCGCATTATGGTGCGGCGCTTGGCTTAGTTGAACAATTCCCTGTGAATTCTTAAATATTTTCCAAACTATGCAGCACATCGAATGCTGCGGTACTCAAAATACGGCTACTTTTGCAATTCTTAAATTCAAGCTGGGTAGACTGTTACTGTGCACACACCTGACAATGCTTTGCAGTTCGACCTGTCTTAAATCAGGTAGCTTCAGAGCTAATGCTAGGGATCGATCCCAACAGCTAACAACTCACAATAATCTCAACTCTCTACAAGGTTCAAAAACTATGGCTGTTGAAAAAGTAAACTCTTCCTCTAGCTTGGCGGAAGTCGTCGATCGCATTCTTGATAAAGGTATCGTTGTAGATGCTTGGGTACGGGTTTCCCTAGTGGGCATCGAACTGCTTGCAATTGAAGCTCGTATCGTAATTGCTTCTGTAGACACCTACCTCAAATATGCTGAGGCTGTAGGTCTGACTGCCCAAGCCGCTGTCCCTGCCGTTTAGTGCTTCTCCAGGTTTGATCAAACATCTCCTGCTGTAGCTATTCTATTTGGCCTATTTGGATTGTGAAAGGACTTTTTCGTGAGAAAAGCCTTTCACAACTTCCTCCTCTCACCAATAATTTAAGACTGCTATAGACAATAGAGCCAAATAGAGAATTTGAGGTGCTTTGACTAGCGGGTGATGTCCGTTTTTAACGATTTCGTAATTAAGGGGTTCAATCAGGAGATTGATTCTATGGCCGCACTTCAAGATCAGTGGGCAGCACAAAAAAAACAGCGTCAGCAAACCAGATTAATCCGACAGCAGCAGGTGCAAGAGACGCTATCTGCTTGGCAACAGCAGCGGCAATCTGCAGCAGTTCAGCTTCAGCACTATCGGCAGCAAAATTGGCAAGCGCAGCAGGCGACCACTCAAGATTGGCTCATTGAGATCCAGCAGCAGCGACAAGTCTCAGGCCCAAAAATTCAGCAGCGACTCGCTGAGTATGGGCGGGTGCGATCGCAAAATAGCCAGGTTCTTAGATCAAATCTATCGGCTTTAGTCGGCGACCTGCAGGTTGATGTCGGCATGGCTCTCTGTGCGATCGCCCAGAAGCGTCAAGAACAGGCACTCGCTCTCAGGCAAAGGCTAGCTGCGGATCGGCAAAAGCCAATTGCTGCCATACAAACTTTGTTTTCAGCCTTGGCTATTTCTAGAAACGAGCGAGTCGCTTACCGCCAAGCCTTGACTCATCAGGTCTGGGGAACAGCTCCAGCGCTAAGCTCTACCGCGTTAGATCGTGACAGCTATGCTGTGCCTCAGGCCCGCGTTAGCTCCCCTTTAAGAGCTGCGGCAGCGACAACACCTTTAGATCTCTCAGCAATATCCTCAAAAGCAGTTGAAGAAGCCGTTTATCAGTATCTTCAAACTCAAAATCAGGCTCGTCTTGGCGAAATTGAGAGTGCCCTAAAAATTAATCGTCTTCAAACTGTCGATGCTCTGCGATCGCTGATGCAAAAGCAGCTTATAGTTCGGCGCGATCGCAGTTACCAGCTAGCTGAGGTTATTCTGTGACTACCGTTTTTCAAGCCCGCCCTCATAACTTTGTCTCTACCCCTGCAGTTGAGCGACTATCATCACGCGCCCTGCGCTACCTGCAATCAGGCTATTCGGTTCATTTGCGTGGCCCCGCTGGAACGGGCAAAACCACTCTGGGTTTACATCTAGCCGACTTGCTGAGTCGCCCAATCATGGTGCTTTTTGGAGACGATGAGTTTACAACGGCTGACCTGATTGGCAATCAGCTAGGCTATACCCGAAAAAAAGTTGTGGATAACTTTATTCACAGCGTTGTTAAAGTCGAAGACGAGCTGAGACATAACTGGGTAGATTCTCGCCTGACGCTGGCCTGCCGTGAAGGATTTACTCTGGTTTATGACGAGTTTAACCGTTCTCGCCCAGAGGTCAACAATGTACTGCTCTCCGCTCTAGAAGAAAAGCTTTTGGTTTTACCTCCTAGTAATAGCCGACCCGAATACATTCGAGTGCATCCTCAGTTTCGGGCTATTTTTACTTCTAACCCTGAAGAATACTGCGGCGTTCATGGTACTCAAGACGCGCTATTAGATCGGCTAGTGACTATCAATATGCCGGAGCCAGATGAACTGACTCAACAGCAAATTGTTGTTAGAAAAACTGGAATTGATGCTGACTCAGCGCTTCTCCTCATTCATATTGTTAAAAACTTTCAGTCAGCAATGGCTAAAGACAGCATTTCAAGCCTACGTCCCTGCTTAATTATTAGCACTGTCTGTCAAGAACACAACATTGACATGCTGCCCGAAAATTCAGAATTTCGGGAAATCTGTGGCGATGTCTTACTAGCTCGCTCTGAGCAGTCTTTGACAGAGGCCACAAGAGAGCTTTGCGCTATCTTTAATCAGTTAATTACAGATCCCGGCCTAAAGCAATCTTTAACTGAGCTACCCACACAGAGTCTGCATCTCGTTACCACAGAAACAACATCCGAAATCTCACCGATCGCTGAAGCTGTTTCGCCGGAGCTGTTGGCTACCCACGAGCAGGCTGTTTACCAACACCTGCAAAAGGTCGGCTCAGCTCGACTAGCTGAGCTTGAGCTAACGCTAGGTTTGAGTCGCTTTCAGGTCGTTAATGCCCTGAAGACTCTGATCGAGAAAGGTCTATTGCACAAGCAAAACTCAGGCGCTCCTTCGGTTTATAAAGTTCGTACCGCACAGAGGCAGACATAATGCTACCTGGGACTTCCTCCCGCCCCGCATCCGGCCAATCAATTACAACCGCGACTCAAGGCTCCAGCCTAGTAGATGTCTTAGAACGGGTGCTGGACAAGGGCATCGTGATTGCAGGTGATATTTCTGTATCTGTCGGCTCAACTGAGCTGCTCAGCATTCGAATTCGGCTACTGATCTCCTCAGTAGATAAAGCCAGAGAAATTGGCATTAACTGGTGGGAAAGCGATCCACATTTAGGCAGCCAATCGCGCCAGCTCATAGAAACCAATCAGCAGCTTCAGTCTCGGCTTGAAAGCCTGGAATCAGAGTTAAAGGCTCTACGAGCAGCTCAGTCTGTTCCAGCAGTGCCCCCCGCCCACGAAACCTAAAGAAAACCGCGTATGTCTATGTCGCTTCAGCCTAATCAAACTGTACCTACTCAAACCCCTTCAAAGGCAGGACTGGCACCGCTGTTGTTGACTCTGATCGAGCTGATTCGCCAGCTAATGGAAGCTCAAATCATCCGTCGGATGGAGGCCGATCAGCTAGCAGAAACTGAACTGGATCGTGCGGCTGAGAGCCTACGTCAGCTAGAAATTCAGGTTATTCGGCTATGTGAAGTTTTTGAGATTGATCCGGCTGATCTCAACCTGGATTTGGGCGAAATCGGTACGCTTCTGCCTCAGGCAGGTAGCTACTACCCCGGTGAACGGTCGCAAAGCCCAACCATCCTTGAACTTCTGGATCGACTCTTGAACACAGGGGTCGTGGTACAAGGCGAAGTCGATTTGGGTTTGGCTCAGATTAACCTGATTCAAGCGAAACTGCAGCTTGTCCTGACATCAAAATCAAACTAACTCAGGTACTTAACGATGGGTGAACGACTTTATTTATATGGCCTCTTTCCTGCGCCTGGCCCCCAGCATTTATCTTTAACCGGACTGGATAACCAGCCTATTGACAGCTATACGATTGGAGAATTTACGTTTTTATTTTCGATCGCCAAGCAAGAGCGTTACCTGGCTAGCCGTCGCAATTTGTTAGGTCATGAGCGCGTGCTAGAAGCAGCTATGCAAGCAGGTTTTCAAACTCTACTGCCGCTACAGTTTGGCCTTATTACCGAAGCGTGGGAACCTGTCCGCCAAGACCTGTTAGTGCCTAATCGCGATCGCCTTAACCAGCTATTTAAAAAATTACAGGGTCACCGTGAGGTCAGCGTCAAAGTGCTTTGGGAGCCAGATCGAGAGCTAGAAGCGCTAATGATAGAAAATAGAGCTTTGCAGGCCGAGCGCGATCGCCTGCAGGGAAAACAGCTCAGCATGGAAGAAATAATCGGCATTGGACAGGCGGTTGAGCAGGCGATGGCAGAGCGCAAGCTGTCTATTGTTCAGGTATTTCAAGCAGTCTTAAACCCCTTGTCCGTAGAGAGAGTTGAAAATGATCCAATGACGAGCGCCATGATTTACAATGCTGCCTACTTAATTCCTTGGGATCAAGAAATCGCTTTTGGTCAGGCGGTTGAAGCCTTGGACGCTCGTTTTGAGGAGCGCCTGCGGATTCGCTACAACAGCTTTACTGCACCCTATAATTTTTCTCAACTCACCCCCCTGTAAAACTATGATTTTTGAACTGCTGCTGGCCCCGGTTGCGGCTCCCTTTACTGGTGTAACCTGGATTGCTAAAAAGCTCTTAGAGCAGGCTGAAGCTGAACTGGATAATACTGAAAACCTGCAAAAGCGGCTGCTGGCGCTACAGCTTTCTTTTGATATGGGAGAAATTTTAGAGACGGACTTTGAAGATCGAGAAGAAGAACTTCTCGTAGCGATTCAGGCTGTACAAGATGCCGAGGAAAACTAAATAGCTGGCCTTAATCAGGATAAAATCAATCAGTTCCTCTAAACAGAGCAGTTGGCTTGGTGAAGGCTTGCTATGGAAAAATTTCAGCGATCGCAGCTACGATATTTTCTAGAAACTACTCGCTCTATTTCTTACCGCTTATTTTTTCGATTGCGTTAGCCTTTGAAACCTATCAGTTTGATTTTAGAACTTCGTATGTTGCCGGCAAGTCAGTTTTATATCACCTGGATCCTTACATCAATCACGTTTCTAGCTTTCCAGAGTTTTACAGCCCAGTCAATGCTGAAGATCAGCCCAACTCAGGGCTAAGGTATCCGCCGCTTGCTGCACTCTTATACGCGCCTTTGGCTCTGTTTGATTATGGAACCGCAAAAATTATTTTTACAGCCATTATTCTGATATGTTTAGGTCTTATCTGCTTTGAGCTGATCAGGTATGGCGATTTCTCACTTAAGGGCGAAGCTGTTTTATTTACGGCCTGTAGCTTCCCGATCATTGCTTCAGTTGAGCGAGGCCAGATTGATCTAGTTGTGCTTTATCTGACACTGCTTACTTTCTTTTATCAGAAAAAAGGTAAAAGTCACTGGGCTGCTTTATTTTTAGCTCTGGCCGCTAATATTAAAGTGATTCCGCTGGGCGTTCTAATTTACTATGGCTTTCAGCGAGATTTTGCTTTCATTTTAAGGTCTTCAATTTACACAGCTATTTTGTTTTTCCTACCGCTGCCCTACTTTGGCTTTACTGTTTATCGCCACTTTCTAACTCGTATTTTTCCTGGCGTCTTTGAGCCAATTACCAGTTCAACTCCAGTTAATCTGCACGGGCAGGGAGTCTTTAAGAATATTGTAGAATCGGCTGATGGGCCTGATTTAAGACTGGGCCATGATTTTGTTAACGGCTTCATGAATCCGCTGCTTAAAAACTCATCTACAGGCGCTATTGTTTGCGGCCTTATTTTGACAGCTCTTTTCTTTATTGCTGCCCGCAAATGTAATCAGAACTATCAGTTCTTTGGCTTTATCAATGTGCTAAATTTATTCAATCCTAAAGCCTGGATTATGGGTCTGGTGTGGCATTTACCTTTATACTTCTATCTCTACAATCAGGTCAATACGCGGGGTAAGCTGCTAATTTTGTTGCCTTTATTTTTGCCGCCTTTTTTGAATGCCAGCGCTGTCCTGGCTTATCTAACTTCCATAATCTTCGCGCTAGCAGCGCAGCTCCCAGCTTTGGGCAGGTGGCTATTGCAAACTCCTAGCCATGATAAAAGCAACCTCCCAACAGCTCGTTAGAGGTTGGGGCTGTGATTATAACTTTTGACCCGACAGAATTTTGTCGGCGATCGCCTTGGGGACATTGTGCTGCTGCAGATAGTCTACTGCCCGCTGCTGCCGAATACGAGTGGGAACAAACTCATGCAGCAAGAGCTTGGTCACTTTGCGCAGATAAAAAATCAGGTATTTCCAGCGGGGGATAGTGGGGCGATCGCGGTAAATGCTGTTTACCATGTGCTGCACGTTTTGCGGCGATTTGAGGTTGGTAAGCTGCTGTAAAACCTGACGTTTTGAGGCCCATGAGGGGCTGAGATAGGCTTGGAGCCACAGCGGCATATGGCGTTTAACATCGGCAATTTGAAAATCTGTGGTTGACTGTAACTCACGGGTCAGACGAATTTTGTACCCTTTAACCCTGGCCCGACAAATATATTCATAATCGCCGCCATAGTGCCGAAATCGCTTAGCATCGGGCAGGCCAATATCTCTGACTAGCTGGGCTGGCATAACGACAATATTGCCATTGAGCGTATGCACATCCAGCGTTGCCTGATCTTGAAACTGCTCCAAGCTATTGATTAGCTGGCTGTTGAGAACGCCGCCATAGACAACCCAGTCTAGATGCGTTTGCTCCCGGACAATGCCGCCTATAATCGCTTTTTGGGCGTAGTTTTGTTGGCAAACCTGCTGTAGTTTACGGGCAAAATCATCAGCCAGCGTAATGTCGTCATTGAGCCAGACAATATAGTCACTGGCAAGCTGCTCGACAGCATACTGCATTCCTTGGGCGATCGCACCTGTCCACCACAGGTTGCCGTCGCCTGCCAGCAGATGCACCTGGGGAAACTGAGCTTTAATCAGCGCAGGCGTGCCGTCTGTAGAGCCGTCGTCCACCACAATGATTTGTAAGGGTATGGCTAACGCCTGACTCTGAACCTGAAGCTGCTGCAAAATTGCCAGCGTGTGATGCTGACGATTTCTGACTGGGATAACAGCCGCGATCGCAGCTCAGACTGTTGCTGCCATACCCGTGAGTGAGATGAATCGTCTACCCGCATTGCTCTGTAGAAACATCGTTGTGTTTAGATTACCCGATCTGACTTACGAGTTTCGTGTCCTGAGCTAGGTATCGTTGCTGGAAACGCTTGATCAGGTCTTTGCGGAGACAGGCTGAGGTGAGGATTCTAGCCCAGCGGCAACCTGAGGCTGCTTGGTTTCAAAAGTGAGCGTACCGTGGCTCAGCTCGATGCGAATAATTGAGCCTTCGGTGAACGCATTTTCAAGAATTTTTGTAGCAATTGGGTTTTCTAGCTCTCGCTGAATGGCTCGCTTGAGCGGACGCGCACCGTAGACCGGATCGTAGCCGACTTCGGCAATGTGATTTAGGGCAGCATTAGACAGCTCCAGCGTAATTTTTTGATCGGCTAGGAGACGATGCAGCCGCCGGATTTGGATATTGACAATCTGTCGCAGTTCACTGCGGCTGAGCGGGTGGAAGAGAATAGTATCGTCTACCCGGTTGAGAAACTCAGGTCGAAAATGCCCCTGTAGAGCGTTTGTCACCCGTCGCTGCATTTCACTGTATTTAGAGTCGTCCCCCGCCACGTCTAGAATATGTTCGCTGCCGATGTTGCTGGTCATGACGATGATAGTATTGCGAAAATCTACCGTGCGCCCCTGGGAGTCGGTAATACGACCGTCATCTAGCACCTGCAGCAGAATATTAAACACGTCAGGATGCGCTTTTTCGACTTCGTCCAGCAGCACGACCGAATAGGGCTGGCGACGCACTGCTTCAGATAGCTGACCGCCTTCTTCATAGCCGACATACCCCGGAGGTGCCCCAACTAGCCGCGAGACAGCGTGCTTTTCCATATACTCAGACATATCAATGCGGACAATGGCATCTTCGGCATCAAAGAGAAATTCGGCCAAAGCTCTGGCTAGCTCAGTTTTGCCGACCCCTGTTGGCCCCATAAACAAGAAGGAACCAATGGGACGTCCAGGATCTTTCATCCCGGCCCGAGCGCGACGAATAGCGGCAGACACGGAGGCGATCGCTTCGTCTTGGCCAATGACGCGCTGATGCAGATGATTTTCGAGCAGCAGCAGCTTCTGGCGCTCACTCTCCATCAGACGGTTAACCGGAATTCCCGTCCACTTAGCCACGATTTCGGCAATGTCAGCCTCAGTCACCTGCTCCCTGAGCAAGGTTTCGCCCCGAGCCTGAATCTCAGTCAGCTTTGCTTCTTTAATTTCTCGATCGCGCTGAACCCCCTCTAGCTCACCATACTTAAGCTGAGCTGCTTTGTTGAGATCGTAGGCGCGTTCTGCCTGCTCAACCTGCAGGCGCAGCTGATCTTCTTTTTCTTTGAGCGTATTGATAGCTTCGAGGGTTTGCTTTTCGGTTTGCCACTGAGAGTTGAGTTCCTGCTGCTTTTCTGACAGCTCGGCAATTTCCTGCTTGATGCGCTCTAAGCGCTCCTGAGCCGGGCGGTAAGCGACCCCGGCAGCCTGTCCTTCGCCTTCTAGAGAGAGCTTTTCCATCTCTAGCTGCATCAGGCGGCGATCGATGGTTTCTAGCTCAACAGGTTTGGAGGTAATCTCCATTTTGAGCTTGGCAGCAGCTTCGTCTACCAGATCGATGGCTTTGTCAGGCAAGAAGCGATCGCTGATATAGCGATCTGACAGCGTGGCGGCGGCCACCAAAGCCGAATCAGAAATCTGGACTCCGTGATGCACCTCGTAGCGCTCTTTGAGTCCCCTTAAGATTGAGATGCAGTCATCTACATTGGGCTGGCCCACATAAACCTGCTGGAAACGGCGCTCTAGGGCCGCGTCTTTCTCAATATTTTTGCGATACTCGTCTACCGTAGTGGCTCCAATACAGCGCAGTTCTCCCCGCGCCAGCATGGGTTTTAGCAGATTACCCGCATCCATCGTGCCCTGTCCGGCCCCAGTGCCAACCACGGTGTGCAGCTCGTCAATAAAGAGGACAATCTGACCGCCGGATTCTGTGACCTCGCGCAGCACCGATCGCAGCCGATCTTCAAACTCGCCGCGATATTTGGCTCCGGCAATAAGGCCACCAATGTCTAAGGAAATCAGCTGACGGTTTTTTAGAGACTCGGGCACGTCGCCATTGATAATGCGCTGGGCCAGTCCTTCGGCGATCGCAGTCTTTCCTACTCCGGGTTCGCCAATCAGCACCGGGTTATTTTTAGTCCGGCGCGAAAGCACCTGAATGACCCGGCGAATTTCCTCATCTCGGCCAATCACCGGATCGAGCTTGCCGTCTCTGGCCTGTTCTGTGAGATCCCGTCCGTACTTTTCTAGAGCCTCGTAGCGCGACTCGGGATTTTGGGTTGTCACTGTCTGGCTGCCTCGCACAGTCTTTATGGCCGTGGTGATCTCAGCCGTACCGACATTAAACCCTCGCAGCAACCGCCGCCCTAAGCGCTCGTCTTCTACGAAGCCCAATAGCAAATGCTCAACCGAAATAAACTTATCTTTTAAGCTGTCTCTGGCTGAATCTGCCTTATCTAAAAGGCGATCGAGGCTCTGGCCCAGATAGAGATTGCTGTCTCCGGCTGCTCTGACTCTGGCCTGCCGCTGAGAAAAAACCGTCAGCTCTCGCAGCATGACTTCTGGGTTAATCTCAACCCGCTTCAGGATAGAGTGGGCCAACCCTTCTTGCTCAAGCAGCGCCACAATCACATGCTCGACCTCCAGGTATTGTTGCTTAAAGCGCCGCGCCACATTTTGAGCTTCAACAATGGCTTCCCATGCTTTGTCGGTAAACTTATCAGGATCGGTTGGCTGCATGGTCTGGGGATAGGGTTGACAAATGAAAGATAAACTACCGCGCTTAGGTTTTACAAAACTTAAGGGTTTTTAAGGGGCCTTTAGTATATCAATTTGGCCCAGCCTCTTCCAAAAGAGGCGAGCGGTAAGCCAAAGGCTACTCTCTTTTAACGCTAACCGTTGAGAGCGGATTTGAGAAGTCTCGGATGACGCGATCGCCCGGACTTCTCAAATTTTTTACTTCTTAAGTGTTTTGCAAGCTAGCTCACTGCCTGAGAAGCGGCGGCTGACTTGCTACTGGCAGAACCGGGTGTGCCCTGCTGAATTAGCTCTACTTTATAGCCGTTGGGGTCTTCGACAAAGGCAATTACCGTAGAGCCGTGCTTCATCGGGCCGGGTTCACGCGCAACTTTGCCGCCCTTGTTGCGAATGGCCTCACAGGTGCCATAGATATCGTCTACGCCAATAGCAATGTGTCCGTAGGCGTCACCGAGTTCGTACTGGTCGTGTCCCCAGTTGTAGGTGAGTTCTAAGACGGCGTGGTCAGCTTCCTCGCCGTAGCCCACAAAGGCTAGCGTAAAATCGCCCCCTGGGTAGTCTTTTTGACGCAGCAGTTTCATCCCCAAAACGTCGCAGTAAAAGCGCAGAGAAGCCTCTAGGTCTTTTACGCGCAACATGGTGTGCAGTAGTCGCATAGTTATTCAACAATAATTGACGATTGGCTACTTCCTCCTATTTTGGGACAAAAGTCGCAAGACAGGCATAATTGCAGAGGAGTGAGTCCTTGAAAACGAATCTGCTGATAGTCATGCCGTTAATGAGGAGAGAGTGATGATTGACACAATTGATACTGCTATTGAAGACATTCGAGCCCGCGAAATTTTAGATTCTAGAGGGCGGCCTACGATTGAAGCTGAGGTTTACCTAGCTGACGGGTCTGCCGGACTGGCCCAGGTACCCAGCGGAGCCTCAACTGGCAGCTTTGAAGCCCACGAGCTGCGCGATGGCGATAGCAGCCGTTATGGGGGCAAAGGGGTGCTCAAAGCGGTAGAAAATGTTGAAGAAGCGATCGCCCCGGAACTGATCGGCCTCAATTCACTAGAGCAGATGGTTGTGGATCAGGCCATGATTGACTTAGACGGCTCTGCCAATAAATCTAAGCTGGGAGCCAACGCTATTCTGGCAGTTTCGCTGGCCAATGCCAAAGCTGCCGCTGCGGCTCTGGGAATTCCGCTTTACCGCTATTTGGGTGGCCCCTTGGCCAACATGCTGCCGGTGCCGCTGATGAACGTGATTAACGGCGGTGCTCACGCCAGCAATAATGTAGACATCCAAGAGTTCATGATTGTACCGATTGGGGCGTCTTCTTTTCGAGAGGCGCTGCGCTGGGGGGCTGAGGTGTTTGCGACGCTGAGCCAGGTGCTGGCCGAGAAGAATTTGCTGGGCGGCGTGGGCGATGAGGGGGGATACGCGCCCAACCTGGAGTCAAACCAGGCGGCGTTGGATCTGCTGGTGGCTGCGATTGAGCAGGCTGGCTATAAGCCGGGTGAAGAGGTGGCGTTGGCCCTAGATGTCGCAGCTAGCGAATTTTATCAGGACGGCCAGTATACCTACGACGGTGCGGCTCACTCACCAGATGAGCTGATTCAATATCTATCCGGGTTGGTTAGCGCCTATCCGATTGTGTCGATTGAAGACGGCCTGCATGAGGACGACTGGGACAGTTGGCAAAAGCTGACGACTCAGCTAGGCAGTCAAGTTCAGCTTGTGGGTGATGACCTGTTTGTCACGAATCTCACCCGGTT
This sequence comes from Leptolyngbyaceae cyanobacterium RM1_1_2, assembly GCA_012032345.1. Classification (GTDB taxonomy): domain Bacteria; phylum Cyanobacteriota; class Cyanobacteriia; order Phormidesmidales; family Phormidesmidaceae; genus Sphaerothrix. The sequence goes on from JAAUQI010000031.1 coordinate 12,631, forward strand.
GCAAAAAGGAATTGAGCAGGGGGCAGGCAATTCTATTTTGATTAAGCTGAATCAGATTGGCTCCCTGACGGAGACGCTGCAAACTATTGATCTGGCGACTCGTCGAGGCTATACCTCAGTGATTAGCCACCGCTCTGGTGAGACCGAAGACACTACCATTGCTGATTTGGCGGTGTCGAGTCGGGCCGGTCAGATTAAGACGGGGTCGCTCTGCCGCAGTGAGCGAGTCGCCAAATACAACCGCCTGCTGCGTATCGAAGACGAGCTGGGTGAGCAGGCTATGTACGCAGGGGAAGTAGGATTAGGGCCTCGCCAGTAATACCTGAGATCTAATATCTGAAACCAGGTGACGGCTGCTTGCTGACGTTACAGTGAGGAAACTCTGTTGGGACAAATGGACTCTAATAGAGAAGAGGCAGTGAGGCAGCGGTAATGCCAGAGACAAAACAGAGAATTGGGCGATCGCTTTTGAGCATCTTGGCGATCGCCGCTCTAGAGCTTGCCGGGTCATCTGCCAGAGCCAGTGTGCCTATGGGTCAGCTCGTCCTCCCGCTCGACGCTCAGCTACGGGCCGATATTAATATTATTTTTCCAGGGAGAATAGAGGCTGAGCCAGTCCGCGAGGTAGTGGTCGAATTTGTGGCTCTAGGCAGTGACTGGGCGACAGTTTACCTCAACGGCCAAAGGGTGATTCGGCACGGCAATTTCAATCGCCGGGAGCAGTTGGTTTTGCCAGAGGGTGCTTACTACCTGCAAATTTCTGGCATTACCCGCTTTGACTCGTGGGCATCGGGCTATTTAGACGTGGGGCGATCGCGGACGAATGTACTGGTAGTGACGTTCTCTGAGGAGGGCGGCATCGAGGCGCTCAGCGATCCCCTTGCCTGGATTCCAGATCTGCCAGTGCGCTAGCCGACATGAAAAATCCCTATGGCTGGATCACCCGGTCGCTTGATACGCTGCATAGAGCGCATCGATATCGAGCCGTACAGTCCCTAGAGGGCACTGGCCCGGTGATTACTCTAAACGGTCAACTGCTGATTAACTTTGCTAGCAATGACTACCTAGGACTGGCAGGCGATCTACGTTTGGCTGAGGCGGCGATCGCGGCCATAAAAACCTACGGCACCAGCAGCACCGGTTCTCGCCTGCTGAGTGGCCACCGACCGCTACACCGAGACCTAGAGCAGGCGATCGCCCAGCTCAAGCAAACTGAAGATGCCCTCGTGTTTAGCAGTGGCTATTTAGCCAACTTGGGCACGATTGCGGCCTTGGTCGGCTCAAAAGACCTGATTTTAGCCGATCAGTATAATCATTCCAGCTTGCGAAATGGGGCGGCTCTTAGCGGGGCAGCGATCGCAGAGTACCGTCACTGCGACCTGATCGATCTGCGACAAAATCTAGAAGCGCAGCGCGATCGCTACCGCCGCTGTCTGCTGCTTACCGACAGCGTCTTCAGCATGGATGGCGACCTGTGCCCGCTGCCGGAGCTGTTAGACCTAGCTGCCGAGTACGACTGCATGGTGCTGGTGGATGAGGCCCACGCGACCGGGGTATTGGGTGCAACCGGGGCGGGCAGCGTCGAACACTGGGGCTGTACCAGCGATCGCTGATTCAAGTCGGCACGCTGAGTAAAGCTCTGGGCAGCTTAGGCGGCTATGTGGCAGGCACGGCTGAGCTGATTGACTATTTGCGCAATCGAGCCGCCACCTGGATTTACACTACAGGACTGTCGCCTGCAGATACGGCAGCGGCTCTGGCGGCGATCGCCGTTATGCAAGCTGAACCCCAGCGCCGTCAGCGGCTGCAAGTTCTCAGTAATTCTCTGCGTGACTCTCTAGGTGACGCTTTGGGGCCGCAGCTAGCTACCTGCCAAAATGCAGACTTCAAACTGCTGCCCTCCAGCGCTGCTATTGTCTGCCTGCAGGTATCTGATGCGGCCACCGTCCTGCAACTGGGCCAGCAGCTTCGCCAAGCCAGAATTTTTGCCTCAGCGGTGCGCCCGCCCACAGTCCCGACCAGTCGGCTGCGCCTGACAGTGATGGCAACGCATACCCAGGCCCAGATTGAGCACCTCGTGACGGCGCTGAGCTAAGCCAGCTTGAAGACTGAGAATTTTTTAAACTAGTGCATTGTCACGGCTAGAAATTAGGGTTGGTAGTCGGTGCTTTAGCGCTTCAGCGCTAACTACGAACTATGCATCACCCTAAAATTAAGTGTTGACGCTGCACTAGGCCGACTGCTTGAGAGTTTCGACTGCCGATTGGGTTTCATCGTCAGAATTTGTCATCAAAGCCTGAAGGCGATGGCGCTGCTGATTAAAGTCTGATTCACTGAGAGCCGGATACGAGTGATCAACGGCGATCGCCGTTTGCAGTTCCAGCCAAGAGCGACAGCCGCTATAGCTGGAGTGATAAGGAATTTCGACAGCATTTGCCAGCCGATAGACCCGCAGCAGCAAAACATAGAGCGGCTGCTGCGGTTTCCACTTAAATCGCTCTGTAGCAAACGCTTCTTGCCAGATGTGAAAAGGCTGCAAGGCATCTAGGCTGCTGGGTTCGCTAACTTGAAAAATATCTGCGATTTCGGCCCAAGCGCGCAGGCTGATCGTTTCTGGATGCCAGCCAGAGGCCACAGGCTTCACGGTCTGGGCATATTTGGGCTTGAGCCAATCGGGCTGTTGATGCTCGTAGGTGGGGTACAAAATCACCCGCGAGTAAGGCACTGTGAACTGCCCTGCTGCTTCACGAATGCCCCCTTTGCGCAGCAGCAGCAGCGTGTCTCCTGCCGCTAGCGCCTCTACCGCCACAGACCATTCTTTCAGCGCAGATTTAAGGGCAGTCATACCAGAAAATTGCATAAGTCTTGAATTTTAAGTTTGCAGTAGGATTGAGAGCTGGTAAAGAAAAATGTAAATTACAACCGAGACAATCGGCTTTTACTGTTCTGATGCTCCCTAGACTGGTCATCATAGAGCAACGGCGATCGCAACCTAGATTTAATGGCGACAAACCGATTTTTGACTGATGGGGCACTGGTTCTGCAGCAGCTAGAGATTAGCAGTGCTGCTTTGAAGATTGACTCAGTCGTCTCAGACCTGCCGCTTTTTGAGCTACAGGTTGAGGCTGAGGGCGCAGGTTGGGAGCTGGCCCAGTGCTTTGAGCGCTATCCCAATTTGCCGGGAGCCATATTGCTAGAGCAAGGACAGCTCCTGGGTCTAATTTCGCGGCAGACGTTTTTAGAATATCTGCTGCGGCCCCAAGGGCTAGAGCTATTCTTACAGCAGCCTTTGCGCGTACTACACAGCTATGCGCGATCGCCTGCTCTAATGGTCTCGGCGCAGACCACAATCATTACGGCGGCTCAAAAGGCTTTGCGGCGATCGCCAGAGTGTCAGCACCATCCGCTGGTGGTGCAGTGCCAAAATGTCTACCGCCTGCTTAGCGCTGCCGATTTGAATGTGGCCTACTGGCAAATTCGGGGCATCGAAACCCAGGTGCGCTACGAACGGGCGCAGGCGCAGATGCTGCAAAGTCACAAAATGGCAGCTCTAGGGCGTTTGGTCGATGGCGTCGCCCATGAGCTTTCAGACCCTATTAGTTTCATCTGGGGCAACTTAGCACATTTAGAGGGCTATGGGCAGCAGCTCTTGGCCTTAGTTGCTGCCTATGAAACTTGCTGTCCTCAGCCCCCAAGTCAGGTTAAGCAGCTTGCAGCCGCTGTCGATCTCAGCTATCTCCAAGCAGATTTGCCTAAAACGCTGGCTAGCATTCGCAGCGGAGCTGCTCGGATCAAACGGCTAGGAGCTAGCTTACAAAATTTTTGTCACATTGATGAGGTTTATCCTAAGCCTGCTAGCCTGCATGATTTGCTTGATAGCGTGCTGCTCTTGCTGATGAGCCGGTTAGACACGTCTATTCATATCGTTCGCCAGTATGGCCGTTTGCCGCCGGTTTCCTGTTTTGCCGGACAGCTGGCTCAGGTACTGATGAATATTTTGTCAAACGCGGTTGATACGCTGCTAGAGCAAACAATCCGCTGCACGTTGGCGGCTGAATTTAGCCAGCCAATCTCGGCTCAGGCTGATTATTTACCAACGCTGACGCTAAGGACGTGGCTATGCTCTAGTCCAGTGCAGTGTTTGGAGGATGGCGATCGCCGCTGGGTTGTTTTGCAAATTAGTGACAATGGCCCTGGCTTAAGCCCTGAGATTGAGCAGCAGGTGCAACAGGGATTTGCCGAAGAAAAACGAATGATGAAAGAAACTAGTCTGGCCATCAGCTATCACATTATTACAGGTAGGCACGGGGGACAATTTTACGTGCGATCGCAGACCTTCACTCAGGAAAAACCGCCTGCGGATGTGGGCAGTCAGTTTGAAATTTGGCTACCGCTAGCTTAGATAGGCGTTGTTAGTTTAGGATACGAACCAAATTCTGTAAGTGTTGAAAACTCGTCCAGACTTTTGCAGAATCATACTGCCGTTAAACTATTTCAATTCTGATTGATTAAATACTTCAGAATCAGGCAGTAATAATTGAGTTCGAGCAGCAATCTTTTGAGCTAGCTCCTTAAAGTCCATATATACATTCCTCACAGCATAGGTGTGAGAGCCGATCGCGCCATCAGCGGGTTTGAGGTGAAAAATGGGCTTATGAGATTCTTGCGCCATTGGCATTAAGCTTTGATAGTGTTTAAGCAGAGCTAAACGATTTGGATCGCTGGCTGGGGGTAAGACGCTCTGGTCTTTTTCTTGAATAACCTCAGTATTGTAAATATCAGGAATTCTTTCAATCCATCGTTGAAATGCCTTCACCGGTCGATCGAATCGAACACCATGCTGGAGAATAATATAGCCAACAGGCTGCATTTTTCCCGTAGGTAAAGCCAGGTCTGGGGCTGGATTTTTAGGAATACGCTCCTGCCACTCTTCCCGCCAGCGTCTTACGGTTGGACCAAGATTTTTGAGTCCCTGCAATGAGAAAAGATCTGGCGAGAGTGGAACAACAACGTAGTCCGAAGCAATCAAAGCTGCCCGATTAATGGCTCCTAAGTTAGGCCCTAAATCGACTAAGACAACATCGGCACAATTAGCAGAGGCAGCCTGATTCAATATTCGCCAGAAAGCTGAGATTACTCTGAAGGCTCGTTCTTTACGATCAAGGCAGTCTGACCATTGAGAAGATAATTCGTCTTCAAATCCAGAAAGCTGTAAATCCCCAATTAAAAGATTTAATCCATCTTCTATTTTTTCAAGGTTCGGCGTTGCAATATCTCCTATGCCACTTAGGAGGGGTTTAACACACTGGAAAATTGTATTGTAACTATTGGGATTATTGCTCTCCCAGATCTCCTCTAAACGATCTTCATCTAAGAAAGCTGCGGTTAAATTAGCCTGGGGATCTAAATCCGCTGCTATTACTTGCAGCCCTAAGTCAAAGTACATCCAGGCTAAATGATAGACCAAAGATGTTTTTCCAACGCCTCCTTTGTTGTTGAAGAAGGCAATAATTGGCGAGGTCATAATTGCTTCCTGATAATGACTGCTATATAGGAATCTTCGACAATAAACTCTGGTGCGGGGTTTCCATTTTTTTCTAAAGCGCGCTTTGCTAGCGGCAAGCCATAGCCAAAGCGCTGGACATAGCCTAAGTCCTTCATTACTCCAGCTAGGTGAGGATTACGATAGTCCGTTGCCCCTTGTCCGAAGTTGTCTCGGTCAACCTGACCAAATAAACCCCCTGGATTTGAGATTTCAATGCGATCGCTAAACCAATAGACCTTCACCGGAGCGTTTGTTTGTTCATAGGAACGATGCATGACTGCGTTTCTAGCTAACTGTTGTAGGGCTGCGATTGGATAATCTGGCTGTTGAATTTCAAGAGGCTGACTAGCAATATCTGATGAAGTTGAAATATTGACTTGCAACAGTTCATCTAGAACCCGAAGAATGTCTAGCAGTGAACCACTGATCTCTTTTTGATCCTTAATCGGATCGCCTAATTGTTGACCGTCAATTCTTAGAAACTGAACATAGTGGCCAGGAATAAACTGTCTAGGGTTTTTGCCCACAACCAGAATTCCTAAGACAGTAGGACACAGTTCTGGCTCGGGAGTGATAAACCGGACTGAGGCTAACTGCTGACTAAGCGATCGCTGGTTTTCTTCTAGCACTTCTGGTGCCAGAGTGAAGGGTAGATAAGATTGCTGAAAGAATTCAATATTGAGATCGTCTAGATTTGTAGAAGAAAGGGGTTGTAGATCAAAGGGTAAATCTCTAAATCGACGTTTTTCATTTAACCGACGCTCTTCCTCAGGTGTAGCGGTTGCACGTCTAGGGCCAACTCGAATATGCGTGCGTCCGTCAAATCTGACTGGGGGAGCCTCCGATGGCTGTACGATAATGACTGCTAATTCACAACCATTTAAAGTACGTTTATTCACTTGTAGTACTGGAAACGGCAGAATTTTTCCTTCAGAGCGAATATTGGCAAGGCTGAGCAGCAGCTCATCTGTTATCGGTAAACTAGCGCAGGTACCGTTGTCATTGACTCCGACAAAAAGAACTCCAGGCTTTTTATGGTTTGGTAAATCATTTGCGAAAGCACAAATTGCCTGTCGTATTTTTTTCCCATCTGAAATTGACGCTTTACGCTCAACTCGGTCAGACTCAAGATCGTCTAGAAGTACTGCTAGTTCTTGATCCTCCATACGCTAATTCCCACAATTTTTGTCAATCAGCCATAATTATTAAGCTTACACTGGCCTGTTTGAGTAGAGAGCTTGTTGCCTCTGCAGATGCAAAAATTGAGCCTCTGGTCAATAGAGTGATGAGCGTTCGTAAGATAGACTTTTTGGGGAATGAGTATAAATAACTCGACTACAAACCTGACTACGGCGCTAGTCGGCTCAAACCCGTATAGAAGTTGAGGGGTACCTGAACAAAACTGACCTCTGAAGCCAAACAAAATTTAACTCCTGAGTTTTCTGTATCGACGCAGACATAAGGGGACGGTCATGGTGGATTTATCACACCCTTTCGATGCTCCACTTTTATGATTACCCTGAATGCATCTGCCTGGTTAGCCCCTACGCTCGTCTTAGTACTCACACACACAGCCGTAGCGCAGATCGAAGTTTTGCCTACCCTCTTGACTGAACCTGCAGCTCTAGCCGCAGTTGTCACTGACTACGAGGCTATCGTTGTCAGAGTGCCAGAGGAAATTGAACTTGACCTCAGCGCCATAAAGGGCGCTGCAGTGCCCTTTATGCTCTATTTAGCTGAGCCTATTCTTTACCGAACGGGCGGCGTTGCGATCGCTGCAGACTGCCCCATTGAAGCTCGACTCGTCCCTGCTGATGCTGGTATACAAATTGTGACTGAGGCAATTTTGGTAAATGGTCAGCTCATCCCGTTGCAGGCCACCAGCGCCACGGTGCCGCCTAGCCGGATTGAAACCCCTGCGGCTGCACCTCCCCCCAGGTCTAACCTGCAACTGGTTTCTCTAGGGTCTAGCGTGGGCAGTCTTTTAGGCGGCAGTGAAAGGGATGCAACGGAAGGGGCGATGGTAGGGCAGGTGGCAGAAGTTTTGCTAAATTTGATCGAGCCGTCACGAAACAATGACCGCGCTATCGTAACGCTGACACCCGGCAGACAATATATCTTACGGCTGACGCCTTCTAGTCTGTAGCGATCGCAAAGCCATGCTGCCGTGCAGCACATTTTGATTGTTTGGCCTATCTCAGTTTGCCGCAGCCTTAATCTATTGCGCCCCTATAATAGCTGCAGTTGCAAACCTAACTAATTGGCGGTTAAAAAATGGAGCTGCTGGTAGGTCTTTTAAGTGCTGCGATCGCTGCGATCATATCGCTGGTCGTCGCGGCTATTTCATACCTGACTAATAAAAATGCTTTGCAGGCAGAGCGCGATCGCTTTGAGCAGGAACTGCAAAGAAATATGACTACCAAGCTCTATAACGCCAGGTTAGAAATTTATCCAGAAGCGATCGCTATTACCGATGGGCTGCGTAAGTCCCGTATGGGTTCTCAAGCAGAGACGATTTCTCAAGAGTACTTTAGTAATTTGTTAATTAAACTTGATCAATGGCACAGTACAAAGGCTTTTTGCTGCTGTCTCCCAGCGCTGTTAAAACCCTTTATCAACTGCGAAAGCTCTTGAGACAGCAGCCAGAAGCGGATGGAAAATATACTGAAGAACAGTTAAACAAAATCTGGCAGGCGAAAGGTAGCTTTCGCAGCGCCTTGCGCTCTGATATTCAGCTTTTATACAAAGAAGAAGTCAACACTCTGCGAGATGATTAAGCCACAAAAAGCCCGAACGTTTAAGTTCGGGCAAAAGCTAGCTAAAATCAATTCAGGCTTGACTTGAAAGCATCTAAGCCGTGGCTTCACCAACGTTGATTTTCACAACTTTGTTTTTTTCTTCTTCGGCTTTAGGCAGCGTCAGGTTCAAGATTCCGTCTGTGTAAGCAGCCTTAACATCGGTATTTTGTACCCGTGCAGGCAGGGAGATTTTCCGTTGGAACTTGCCATAGCGAAACTCGGTGCGAGTGACGCCGTTAGCTTCAGATTTTTCTTCAGACTTGCGCTCACCGCTGACTGAAACAGTGTCTGCCGTAACCTCAATATTGAGATCCTTGGCATCAATGCCAGGAATCTCTAGCTTGAGATGAATGGCTTCATCTGTTTCACTCAGTTCGGCGGCTGGAGCGTGGGCAAAAACGTTGAGATCTTCAGCAGAAGTCGGGGATAGCGCGTCTTCAAACATCCGATTCATCCGACGCTGGAGAGTGTCAATTTCACGCCAAGGGGTTAAACGAACAAGAGACATAGTTTTCCTCCTGTAAATTGGTTTATACCGCTTTGAGCGGCCTTTCTTTTAATTCCTTACGCTTCTTATAATAGGAGCCAGTTAAAAACAAGGAATTCGGTTTTAGCTACCTGTTGAATGGGTTTTTACCGTACTTCCAGATTTAGAAACGACCGCTGAGGATGCCATAAATGCCCCAGATTGCCATGGGTCGTAAATAATGGCAGGCGCGGAAGGTGCCGACTGCGGTAATGGCCTCTGGGGTACGAAACTGCAGGCCGTGTTCATAAACCTGATGAACCACAGCCTCGGTAATTTCCAGTGCTCGATCGCTCATATCCATCTGGGCAAAAAAAGCGGCTAGACCAAAATTTATCCCCGTCCAGACCTCAAGCTGGTGGGTACCCTCAGGATCCTCGGGAAAGCCGTTGGGCAGGAGGCCATTAGCTGCACCAATGCTGACCCCTAAACCAGTGGCGCTAAAGTTACCCGTCTGGGTACCAATAAACTTTTGATTCTGCGGAGCTGTGTGGCTAGCTGCGTATTTGTTAAACCGGACAAAACAAGCGTCGTAAATTGATTCCAGCGCAGGCTGAATATACTCGGGGTCAACAATGTCTGGGAGTCCCAGCAGTCGCGCAAAGAACTGACCACAGAGCTGATCGGCCATAACGACGTCTGAGCCGCTCTCAGAATCTAGGCGGTAGTACTGACCGTTCCAGAGCTTGCGGTGGTAAACCCGTCGCCCCTGACTGAGCCAGCGCTGATACTGAGCCAGCAGAATTGGTAAGTTGCCAGCGCCCATTTGCTGAGCTAGGAGCGCTTCACCAATGGCGATCGCCGCTTCTAAAGCCGCCAGCCACAGTCCCCCACAGTAGGCGCTAATGCCTTTGAGCTGCCAGTCGTCGAAAGTCTGATCGGGAGCGCCGCCGTTTTCAGGGATGCCGTCGCTGTCGTAGTCAAACTGCTTAAGATATTTGAGGGTTTCAGCGATCGCGGGCCAGCAATCAGCCAAAAAGTCAGTATCTGTCTCCCCTGTGAGCTTATAGGCCCGATAGACCTGCAAGACAAAATCGCTAGAGAGGTCTTTCCACTGGTTGCAGTCTTGGTAGCTGGTGTAGTTGGTGGCCACAAAAGGATGCTCATTGGGCGCACCTAGATCGTGCGGCGTCGCCCCTCTGGCTTTGCGAATTGCCATCGGACTCTCGACGCCTATTGTGTAGTAGTAGCCAACAACGCGGGGGGTCTCGTCAGCAGTTGGGATAGCGCGAGCAAAGGCAAGCAAAATAGCCTTCTCTAGCTGTGGCCACAGCATCAGCAGGCCAAACCCCCCATACAGCCGCACGTCTAAGCTCTCATACCAGCGGTAGTCGAGACACTCTAGCACGGCAAACTGCCCCACCGGGTCGGCTGCAGTGGCGGCTGTCCACAGGGTACCGCCGCTGGTCAGGTCGTACAGCTCATTAAACAGAGCCATCTTAAACCAGTCAGGCAGGTCTAAGCGATCCAGAGTCGGCTGCTGCCAGTCAATAATTTGCTGCTGCCAGGTGGGGTAGTTTTTTAACGCTGTCTGAGCGATCGCTTCAGCAGCCTGCCCCGAGCGGCCAAAGAAGTCGGTATAGCGACGGAAGGCCGAGATGCCAGCGGCAAATTCTGTTACGGGTAAATCCCAGGCCAGCACAAAAGGAACTTTGCGGGTTTCTCCGGGCTGTAAGGTAAATCGGACTGCGATCGCGCCGCCTATTTGCTCTCCTGCTGCGGCTGGAGTTTCGTCGCTACAGGCTTCCAGAGAGCCGTCCTGAGCAAAAGTTGACCACAGATCGCTGCCGTCTCCGGCTGGGTTCCAGCGGCTGTGGCAAAAAATTTCTAGATCGGGGTGGGGTAACGTGGCGATCGCCCACTGGCCGTCTCCTTCAGCAGGTACAGCCTCGACCCCAGCCCATCTGCCCGTCATTAGACAGCCTGTAGCTTCACCTGACTGCATGAGCTGATTAAAATTTCCCGTACTCTGACCTAATCGCGGCACGTAGTCATAGAACGGGCTACCGTCGTCTCGCTGCTGCACCTCGGGCGACTTGTTAGCATTAGTAAACCAGCCCACCATATTTTGCCAGCTCAGCAAAATACTCAGCGTCAGCGGCTGACCGGTAGGATTGTGCGCCGTCCACTCAAACACCGCAACCGGATAGCTAGTCTCCCGATAGCTGTTGGCCCAGATGGGTGAAAACTGTTCGCAGACAAAACTGGCTTCAAACACGTTCTCATATGTAAACCAGCTACGGGGGTAGAGAGCGTGATAGGTGCCAGTTTTATCTATTGGGTACCACTGCCAGGTAGACAGTGTCTGCTCCGGCGGCTGGGTGCAGAGGGCATAGGCGTGAGTATTTCCAGAGGCGCTCTGTTCAAATACGCTGAACTGACAGGCCGGAAAAGTTTGAAAAACATGTTCGCCGCCATCGAGATGCCAGAGATTGAAGTCTCCATTGGGCGATCGCCCGATACACCCTGCCCCAAATCCGCCCAGCGGTGCCCCATGCCAAGGCCCGTCGTCTAGATTGCTGGCATATCGAACCACATAGTACGTCTGCCAGCCCTGCCCCAGCGGACGGCTCCAGGCACACTTGGGAATCTGAGGGGATTGATTAGGATTTACCATCTCCTGATTCTACAAGGGATGGTTAACTGAGAAAACCAGCATAGCTGACGACGAAAAGAGATTCCGACAGACTACTCAGCAGTTAAACCAGGTTCTGAGCAGCGAGGAAAAATACGACCAGCCGGAACAGACTTAGGCCAATAAAGCTGATCAAAATCAAGCTGATGGTAATATTAAGCAGAGTACGAACAGACTGCATAGCCTTCCGTCAGATTAAAAAAATTAGCTAATGTGCTTAGTCTAATCAAAAAATAGCCCCAAGCACTGTGTTTCCAAAGTGCTTGGGGCCAACATCCTAACCTGGTTGACTGACAAAAATCTTGAACCTGTGATTTTGCCGTAGATTGGGCGAAGCTTTGATGCACCCAACAAAACCGCTGTTGGCGTTAAGTTTCACTGCGCTCCACCAGTCAGTCAGCGTCCTACCAGTTTCGCCAGCTCCTCAGGTTTATGACTGATTAGCCTACCGTCCCGTTACATTAGGGTTGCCTTCAGTATCAATGTCTAACTCCTCGCGGCGAATGGTTTCACGACCGCTTACAGTGTCACGATCAACTTCCTTGCGGATGTTAACCTCTTCGCGCACAAACGCTTCTTTGTGGATATCAGCTTCCTCAGCATAGGTTTCCATCCGGGCTACCTCGCCTTCATGGAAGTCAGGCATATTAGCTGTTGCTTTGGTATCAGTGGGAGTAGTGCGCTCAATGACGATCCGCTCCTTCTCAACGGGCACAGACACTTCTTTGGTCTCAGACTTGACTCGCTTACCAATAGCGACTTCGCCCGACTTGAAGCGATCCTTATCCGCAATCAAGCGCTCTTGATAAAGACGAATAGGCTGGTGAGCGTCTCTGTCCATCGCATACATGCCCGGTTCCCGGTCATAGTCATACAGATCAGCATCAGTATCAGTAGCCATACCCGTAGTTCCTGTGACGGCGGCAGAAGTGCCTACAGCAGGTTCAGTCGCACCGTACAAGGCGGCGCTGCCGGGGTAGGCGTTGTATTCGTCGGCATCATATTCTTGACCCATAAACTGGCGACTACGATTGTCACCAAGGGTACGATAGCCGCTACGAACGCGCTCCTCATAGTCATTGTCTATGGTCATGTCATCAGTATACTCAGGCAGACCTTCCACCTGCTCTCTAGTTAGACCATCAACATAAACACGCTTTTGGTCATAATCAAAATGAGCCAGACCGATAGGCAGCAAAACCTTTTTACCAAACACCCAAAAGCCAGTGTCAACAATCAAATAGCGAATGTTGCTAGTAGCGTCTTCAAACAAGGTATCTGATACAGAACCGACTTTTTCATCGCCGCGAGTATAGACGCTGTACTCATCAAAATGAGCAATCTCATTATTATTTCCGAATGTTTCACGAGAGTTGGGATAGGCATCCTTGAATCTCATTAAAGCCATAAGATAAACCTCATAATTAGCATTTCACCTACAGCATACGAAGCTTCTCTAGATTAGTAATATTCCACTAGAGATATATCTGCTCTCAAAGTCTCTATCGACAGAGAGAATCACAGCTATAGTTATCCTAGTTTGCAGTCTGTTTAACAAAAAACAGACTTGAATCTTTTGATAACCGATGCATAGTAAGCAGAAATAGGTTTGACAAGAAGCAATGCCTGTGAAAATTGCGAACGCTAGACGGCGTATCTAAGTTTTAAAGAAAGGACTCTCCTTGGAGAGTCCTTTCTTGGTGGTCAAGTTGACTACAGGCCAGTAAGCTGGGCCTTGCACTAAGAACTAGCCCAGCTCATAAACACTGCTTAGCTAGACACTGACTCAGTGCTGCGTACTCGGGGTTTGCGAGCGCCGACAGTAGAGCCAATCAGGGCAGCTACTAAGCCCAAAAGTGTACCAAACAGAAATGACCAGCCTGCTTTAGCAGCATTGGCGGCATACTGTTGAGCTTCTTCAGGGTTTACGTTGGGAACAGCAGCGCTGGGGTCAGGTAGGGAAAGGCCGCCGGGCTGCTGAACCTGACCAACAACCTCGCCAGCATTGGAGGCAACAATACCAAAGGTGCCAGAGACGCCGCTAGCCAGTAACCAGGCGCTGACTGCCAGCGTCGTGGCCCACAAAATCGTACCGTTGAGCATTGCAGTTTTGTTGTTCATAGGGCCGCAGGTACTGGCCATCACCCAGCTGCCCAAAAACAGAGCAATCAGCAGACTGATGATGGCCCAAATACCAACACCCAGTCCAACGGTATTGGCGGCGGTACCACTGGCCCCAGCCGTTAAGCCAATAGCCGCACCCAACGCGCTCAGAACCAGTTGGGCAGCAATAGAAACTACAATTCCGGCAAAAATAGGACCCCAACGAACACGGTCATGATATTCAACAACGGGGGTAACAAGCGGGGGAACAGGATTTTTGTAATAGGGTGCATCGGATCCTTCTGCGTATGCCATCTTTTAGCTCCTCTAGCTCCAAGGAAGTTTTTAACCTACTGCTGTTGCAGCTTTGATTTGTTGCTTTACAGTAATGAGAATCTTTGCTCAAATCAAAATATGCTCTTCATCCTATAAGTTTGAGCAGAAATGGAACTCTACCCTTGGCGTAAGCTTTTGGACTTATAAAAGCAGTTAGCCTTTTATCGCTTTGCTTTGTGTAGTTGCGTAACAAATTTAAGAATTGTCAATTATCTCTCTCTTGAAAGATGAAAACGCAGATGTGGGTGTAACAAAATCAGATGCAGTATTCAAAATTGTCAACATCATTTAGGCATTGCTATGGCACTTTTCAAAATCAAAGATCTCTATCCAGACTATAAGGATCGCTTCTTTGACGGTAATGATGTCAAGAGTGTTGACGTCTATGCCAGATCAGGCGACGAAAAAGTGGGAAATATTGACAACGTTTTGGTGGATGAATCAGGCCGAATTCGTTACCTTGTGCTCAATACGGGTTCTTGGTTCTCCGGTAAGAATGTTCTGTTACCAATTGGGCGCTGTGTGGATGATCCCAACCGCAACCGTATATATGCGACTGATTTGACCAAGCAGCAGGTGGAGAACCTGCCTGAATACAGTGACGACCTGCTGGTTGACCACAGCTATGAAGAAAGAGTACGCACGGTCTACCGTGCACCCAGCGCTGAAATGTCCGCTCCGGTAGAGATATCGGTTCCTGTAGAGCAAGCCGGAATGAAGGGATATGTGGTTTCGCAGCCAGCAGCTATGCCTGTGAGCAAGCCTCCTGCACAAGTTCCTACGCCCGTCAGCCAGCCCACTGCTGAACCTGAACCTGATGTTTACGATCGAGAGCCTGATTTCTATGCCATGAACGATCAGGATCACCGCCGACTACGTCTTTACGAAGAGCGTTTAGTCGCTAGCAAGCACCGTGAAAAAACAGGCGAAGTCAGAGTGAGCAAGCGAATTGAGACTGAGCAAGCTGAAGCCTCTGTACCTGTACAAAAAGAAAAAATTGTTATTGAGATTGAGTCAGTTGCAGGGGCAACCCGCGTAAGTGCTCCTGAGGGCAGCTTTCAGGATGGAGAAGTGACTCACATGGATGTCTATGAAGAGCAGGCCAACATTCGTAAAGAGCCTGTTGTGCGTCAGGAGGTCAATATCCGTAAAGAAGTGGAACAGGACGTAGTGACAGCCCGTGAAACGCTACGCCATGAAGAGTTAGATGTGCGTCAGGAGGGTTCTCCAGACGTGATCGATCGGACACGGTGATCTATAGGTTCAACAGGTTCAACCGACTACCAATCAAGGAATGAAGTGCTACCGGAGATATTGCTGCAATGATGTTTGAACAAGATTGGTCTACTGGCAAGGTAACAGGACTCATTGCTGGGGTGGCTGCGATCGCCGCTGTACCAGGTTTATTTTGGCTGTCTGCTGAGGCCCAGACTACCTATCCTGATGTTCCTGCTGACTACTGGGCGCAACCCTTTATTCAGCAGCTCAGCCAAGATGATATTCTTACAGGCTACCCAGACGGCACGTTTAGACCCGAACAGCCGACAGACCGCGATGAATATGCCGCTGTCATTCGTCAGGCTTTTGACACTGAGCTAGTGCGATCGCTGCCCCAAGCCAGCACCTTCGACGACGTCCCCGAAGACTACTGGGCTAACGCCGCCATCTCAGAAGCCTATGAGATGGGTTTTATGGGTACACCCGAACCCAACGAGTTTGAGCCACGGACTGAAATCACCCGCGCCAACGCGATCGTAGCGCTGGTAGAGGGGCTAGGACTAAACGAAGCTGATGCCCCCGTTGTGACTGTTCCCGCAGCGGCAGCGACTGTGCAGCCAGTCCGTCAAAATGCCCCTAGTCGCTTCATGTTTCCCTTGGCCTCAACAGCGATGATGCAGCTGTTTGCTCCCCCTGCTCAGGCAGCTCCCCCTGCAGCTCAGGCCAACGCAGTCAATCCTGACGCCGAAGCTGAAGCTCAGTTAGAGCTGAGTGAATACTATGCAGATGCCGATCAAATTCCTGAATATGCCCGCGATGAGGTGGCGCTAGCGACCCAGGCGGGTTTGATAGTAAACTACCCAGACCCTACTTTGTTCAATCCCAATCAGCCTATTAGCCGAGGTGGCACTGCGGCGATAATTTACCGGGCGCTGGTACATCAAAATAAGGTAGAACCTCTGCCGAAATCTGAGATTTCTAAATACATCATCGACCCTGCTCAGGCACCCTAAAATCTGGCTGAGCATTCAAGATTCTTAATGGACGAAGGTTGCTCCATAGCTGACAGCAGTGAGGAATCACTATAGGCTAAACAAGCAGGCACAGACTTTTTATCTCAATGCGCCTAAGAATTGTTCAGAGCTATGAGAGCGACTTCACTCTAGTACCCGAGGCTAAGGCGGCTCTCTTTGAGCAGCTCAAAGCAGCTGCTTTTCTTGCTCAGGTATGCCAGCAGAGCGGGTTTGACCAAGTTGATTTTACCGGGCTGCTGTTTCAGCCAGTTCCTTACACTTCAGCTACTCCCAGGGGAATGCCTGCAGAATTTGAGCCTTATCATGAGTCACCGGATCACATTTTGATCAACGTGCCGCCGCCGTTTATGTTCAAGGCTAAGATTTTTCAGCCTAGCCGTCTGTGCGCTATCTATCGGCGCATCGATACAAACTCATGACTCAGACTTCGATTCCTGTGTTAGCCCAGCTTGAGGCTTTGCCCTATCTAGACGAGAGCGGCCAGATTCCTGACCAGTTCCAGGGCAAGGTGGGCACTTACGCTATTTTGTGATCAGGCTCAGATACTCCAGTACGTAGGTTATTCACGCGACGTTGCCCTGAGCCTGAAGCAGCATCTCATGCGTCAGCCTACCGCTTGCTACTGGGTCAAGGTGCAAACCATCGAGCGGCCCAGTCGCACAGTTTTAGAAGGTATTCAAGACGCCTGGATGGCAGAGAATGGGCAAATCCCTGAGGGGAATGGGTCAGCAGCCGATCGCTGGAATCAGCCAGTGGATACTAAGCCAGCCATGACTGACGAAGAACAGCAAAAATTTAAGCAGGCCGATGAGCTAGGTCAGACTAAGCTGCTGAAGCAAGTAGCGCGTCGAGTTGAGGCTGAGGTTCTAGAAGTGCTCAAACAGCGGGGCGTACAAATGGATCTGCGTTTTAACCCAAAGCTAAAAGAGCAGGGGCTGCTAGATTTGAAGTGAACTGCTGTAGGTAAAAGAACAATGACCGCTTCTGGCAATATGGGTCAAATTGATGTAGCTGCCTTGGCAGAGCGCTTAGCTCAGGCTGAAGAGCTTCAGCTCATTGATGTGCGTGAGGCCAACGAGCTGGCGATCGCCCGACTTGAAGGCTTTGAGCATCTGCCTTTGAGCCAGTTTAAGCAGTGGGCTGAGCAGATTCAGGCTCGTTTTGACCCCAGCGCTGAAACGATAGTGATGTGTCACCACGGCATGCGATCGGCGCAGATGTGTCAGTGGCTGATTGCTCAAGGATTTACTCAGGTCAAGAATTTAACAGGCGGCATTGATGCTTACGCCGACAAAATTGATCCGACCATGACTCGTTATTAGTCAATCCCCTGCGATCGCAAGTAAAGTATTTTTTACCTCTGCGTGAAGCAGCCTGCCTGAGCGGGTATCCTGCCCTCATAGCCACCTGCCCTGAATATAGAGCCATCTGCCATGCTAAGCCAGCTAAGCCAGCTAAGCCTTGATACTGACGGACGTTACGCCACCGATAACGAGCTGATGTTTTTGCAAGGCTACCTAAAAACAGCGCGTCTGCGGTTTGGCGCTTACCAAAAGATTCAGGCAGCAGAGGCCAAGATTATCGAGCAGGTTTACCAAAAGCTCAAGGCGATTGATGCTTCTTTGCTCAAAAATGGCAATACGGATTTGACTCAAAAGTGGAAGACAGATACGATTCGCATTTTGCGCTACGCGGCGACGGCTTTGCTAATTGACGATCCAGACACGTTCCGAGAGCGAATGCTGCTCTGGTTTCAGACGATTATGCGCTCCTTTAAGGCTGAGCGCAGCTGTAATGCCACTTATGTGGTGATGCAAGACGTTGTCAAGCAGTTTCTTTCGCCCCAGGAAGCCGAGCTTTTTTGCCCTATTTTAGAAATGAGCCGCGAAATTTTAGGCCAGGGATAGCCAAGGAAATTTGGCCCTAGCCAGGGTTTG
Source organism: Leptolyngbyaceae cyanobacterium RM1_1_2 (assembly GCA_012032345.1). Taxonomy (GTDB): domain Bacteria; phylum Cyanobacteriota; class Cyanobacteriia; order Phormidesmidales; family Phormidesmidaceae; genus Sphaerothrix. The sequence continues at coordinate 30,763 of JAAUQI010000031.1, forward strand.
TTTCAAAGCCTACCCAAAGCCTGTAGTTATTGCAGTAGTGTCTATCCTGAATGCCTGAGCAGGTGGGATAAATTATTGGCTGGTTGGGCAAATATTCGTACTTGTCAGCTTAACCCCCTGGGTTTTGGGTATTCTCAACCGGGCCGTACAGCTCTTGAAGAAAAGCGCCCACCAGATAGAGAGAACCGCACAAAACCCTGAGTCCTGGAAACAGGGTAGCAGCCGGTAGAGCTGTGATCAAGTCTGCTGAGGTTTGACACAGGGATAGCTTAGGGCAAACAGATTGCGCTATCTCAGCTAGCTGCACTGGGTTCGCCGAAAGATGACCGGGTACAGATACCAGATAAAGGCGATCGCCGGGACGCAGCAAAGCCTCAAAAACATCGGCATGATCCTTGGTAGCCAGCATTCCCATAATCCAGGTTGCGGTTGTAGAAGCACAGTCGGCCCCGAGCTGATCGACATACTGGCGCAGCGCCACCGCCGCCGCCGGGTTGTGAGCGCCATCCAGCAACAGCGGGTAACGCTTGCCTGCTGCATCCACCCAGTCAGTCCACTGCAGCCGCCCTGCCCACTGGGTCTGGGCCATCCCCTGCTGTATGGCAGTTTCAGAGATCTCCCAGCCCTGCTGCTGCAGGCTTTCTAAAGCCGCGATCGCCACCGCCGAATTCACCAGCTGATGTGCGCCTGAGAGCGAGAGTGAGTAGTCAATCTGAGTCTGTGTGCCCAAATATCGCGCTCGGCCCTCGCCTAAATCTTGGGCTGGCTGGGGCCACACAGCTGGACAGTTTAGGCTTTTTAGTCGCGCTTGAAAGACCGCAGCAGCAGCGGCTGGCTGCGGTGCAATCACGGCGGGGCAGTCGGCTTTCAAAATTCCGGCCTTTTCCCCAGCAATATCGGCTACAGTTGGCCCCAAGCGCTGCCAGTGTTCTCTGCTAATGGGCGTAATGACGCTGACCAAGGGGCGATCGCAAACGTTGGTCGCATCTAGGCGACCGCCTAAGCCGACCTCAATTACGGCGATATCTACACATTCCTCGGCAAAGTGCAGCCAGGCCGCTGCGGTGAATATTTCAAACTGAGTTGGGGTAGACTCAGCGGCAGCAACGGCAGCAATAACGGTCTCTAAGCGCGATCGCAGCGCCTCTGGCATAATCATCTGGTTGTTGATACAAATCCGTTCACACCAGTTGACTAAGTGCGGTGAGGTGTAGCGGCCCACCCGGTAGCCTGCCTGGGTCAGCACGGAAGATAGATAGGCACAGACAGAGCCTTTACCGTTGGTGCCTGCGACGTGGATGATCGGCACTCGATTTTGGGGATTGCCTAAATTTGCCAGGAGCCGCTCAATTCTAGTCAAGCTTAAATGGACGCCGAAGTGAGCGAAACGCTGAAGGATTTGATTAATATCGCTCAAAATTGGACTTGATTCTGTCATCACCCTGCAAAAAAGCCGCCAACAGCTTATTTTAGAGCTTCGACTGGGTAAAAACAGCGATCGCTGAGGGAGTAGCGCCAGCCAGTGCCTTGTGGATCTTGGCGTTTAGACCAGTCCAGAAAATCGGGAGTCTGTTTGCGGCGGTGGATGATTTCAACGGACAGATCAAGGCGGCGGGCCAGGGCAGCAGGGGACAGCGCTAAGCTCAAATCGGGTTCTAGCATCGTTGTTGTTTGGGGCTGCTCAGGCTGTGAACTGGGCGGTGCCGGGATGGTGAGGCTATAAAAGCGGTAGAGAACATCGCCGTAGTCTGTGGGTTCAAACAGAGCGGAAAATTCTTTAGCTCGGATGTTTAAGTAAGCTTTGGCGTCTTGGGGATTGAGGTTGGCCGTCATGGCAAAGTCTAAGACACTGATGCGGCCCTCGTGCTGACGCAGCAGGTCATAAAAAATTTTGTTTAGCTGGCTCTCTTCAGTGCGGGTTTGCGATCGCCGCTGTTTCCAGGCTAAAGAAGTGGCAATACCCAGCGCTAGCGCCAGCAGCCAAGGCAGTAGCGCCTGGATCATCAAAAAGGCCAAAAACAGCAGGGCCAGCAGCCCTAGACTATACAGAAACCGATTTTCTGGATTTATCACTGCCTGCCCTACAAAATTTTTATCTGCTAAAAGCCTCCATATATTTGATATTAAATCTTTTGGCTAAGAGTCGGTAGCCGCGATCGGCGAGTAACTTTGGCTGAACTAAAACAGATTGATGAACTACAGTCTCGTTTCCAGATAGAGCTGAGCGGTAGAATGCAGGCAGATGAGACCGTCTTTCCTTTGCTGTGAACCCTTATGCTGCGCGATCGCAAAGTGTCTAGGCGTCAGGTGTCTTACCTGAAATGGGCGACCCTGATGTTGACTACCTTTTTAGTATTCAACATTGCCATGTTTTTCTGGGCAGAAGGGCTGTGGTTTCAGGAAGTTGATTATCTGTCTGTTTTTTGGCTACGGCTAAAAACACAGATCAGCCTGGGGCTATTTTTCTGCTTGACCAGCCTAGGGGTTTTGGGCGGAAACCTATGGCTGACGCAGAAGTGGGCCTATGTCAAAGTTGAAGGCGATCGCCGTTCTCGTCAGGGCATCGGGCTGCGCTGGCTGCTGCTAATCGGGCTGGGTCTAGGGCTGTTGATGGCTGTTCAACTGCTCTACCAGGGCAAACTGCGGCCAGTCACTGGCAGCCAAGTAACACCATCTACAACCGCAGCCTGCCCACCCCCCTCTGGATCAAACCAGACGCAGTGCAGGTATTGTTGAGCCAGCTTGCTGCCGCTCCCTGGCAGGGGGTGCTACTGCTGGTCGTAGCGGTTGGCTTTGTCATTTTGCCGCAGCTTCTCAGCGCGATCGCGGCTGTCTTGATGAGCCTTGGGTTTGGCTTGGTGATGTCTGGCCAGTGGCTTAAGTTTCTGACGGCTCTCAGGCCCACCTTGTTTGCGCAGGCTGATCCTGTATTTCAGCGCGATATCAGCTTTTATATCTTTCGCTTACCCGTTGCTGAACTGCTGGAGTTTTGGCTGGCCGGACTGTTATTTTTTTCCCTGATTATGGTGACGCTAATCTATTTGCTCTCAGGGAAAAGCCTCAGCCAGGGAAGGTTCTACCGATTTTTACCCGTACAGCAGCGACATCTTTATGGCTTAGCCGGGAGCCTGCTGCTGGCAACCAGCTTTGGACATTGGCTCACTCGCTATCAGCTTTTGTATTTTACCCAGGGAGTCACCTATGGAGCTAGCTACACTAGCGTCCACGTTAACCTACCCGTCAACACCGGACTCAGTCTTTTAGCTTTTAGCTTAGCCTTGGTGATGCTGTGGCGCACGATCTTTTGGTCGGTTAGCTTTGGCAGTCTGCTGGAGTGGCTGACTGAGGTGGGTCATCACCGGCACGCTTATTTGCCCCCGATCTCAAAACATCCCCCCACCCTGCGACTGCTATTTTGGGGACTTAGCGTTTATGGACTGCTGGTTTTGCTGGGCGGCATAATTGCCCCCGTTGTTGTACAGCGGCTGGTAGTACAGCCCAATGAGCTAGCGCGTGAGCGGCCTTATATAGAGCGATCGATTGCGTTTACGCGCTCTGCCTTTGACCTAGACAATATTCAGGTAGAGTTCTTTGAGCCTGACTACGCGCTGACTTTACAAGATCTAGAGCAAAACAGTCAGACAATTAACAATATTCGAGTTTGGGATACGCGCCCCCTGCTGGAGAGCAACCGTCAGCTCCAGCAGATTCGGCTCTACTATGAGTTCTTAGATGCCGATGTCGATCGCTACTCGTTAATCCGCGATGACGGCACTATCGATCGCCGTCAGGTGCTGATTTCAGCCCGAGAGCTTAACTATGAACAGGTTCCGACTGAAGCTAAAACCTGGGTGAATGAGCACCTAATTTATACCCACGGCTATGGTTTTACCATCAGTCCGGTGAATACTGCCGCTGACAGCGGACTGCCCGACTATTTCATTCAAGATATTGCCCATGTGCCCAGCAGCGAAGTAGTCCGGCGCAGCATTCCGGTGGGGGAACCGCGCATCTACTTTGGCGAACTCACCGATACCTATGTGATGACTCGAACTCGCGTAGAAGAGCTAGATTATCCCAGCGGCAGTGATAACGTCTACAACACCTACGGCGGACGGGCCGGTATCACCATTGGCAGCTGGTGGCAGCGCCTATTGTTTGCCAAACACCTAAACGACTGGCAGATGCTTTTCACTGCCGACTTCACGCCTGATACGCGACTGCTATTTCGCCGCAACATTAAAGAGCGTATCGAAACTATTGCGCCCTTTCTGCGCTTTGACGCCGATCCCTATCTGGTGGTCGCTGATGTAGACCAAACCGATATTGAGAAAGCACCTGAAGCTGTCATCAAGAGAGACGAACCCAACTACCTTTACTGGATCATTGACGCCTATACTACCAGCGCCCGCTATCCCTACTCTGACCCGGGCAGCTATGACTTCAACTACATTCGTAACTCAGTCAAGATTGTGGTTGATGCCTATCATGGCTCGGTTAATTTCTATGTGGCAGATGCCACCGATCCAATTATTCAAACCTGGGGCAAGCTCTTTCCCAACATGTTTCAGTCGCTGGACGATCTGCCGCCTGCTCTCAGAGAGCACATTCGCTATCCGCAGGACTTTTATCAGGTGCAGTCAGATCAGCTCATGACCTACCACATGACCGATCCGCAGGTTTTCTACAACCGGGAAGACCAGTGGCGAGCACCGAGCGAGATTTATGCTAAAGAGTCGCAGGTGGTCGAGCCTTACTACTTGATCATGCGCCTGCCGGCTCAGGAGTCCGCTGAGTTTATTTTGCTGCGGCCTTTTACTCCTGCCCAGCGCAACAACTTAGTCGCCTGGCTAGCGGCGAGTTCAGACGGCGATCGCTACGGACAGATGCTGCTCTATCGCTTTCCTAAGCAAGAGCTGGTCTTTGGCCCTGAGCAAATCGAAGCTCGGATCAATCAGGATCCACAAATTTCGCAGCGGATTTCGCTTTGGGATACTCAAGGGTCACGGGCGAATCAGGGAAATCTGCTGGTGATTCCAATTGAGCAGTCGCTGCTATACGTTGAGCCGCTGTATCTGGAGGCCGAGCAAAATCGATTGCCCATATTGGCACGGGTAATTGTAGTTTATCAAAACCGCATTGCTATGGCTGCAACTCTAGAGCAGTCTTTAGAAGCCGTATTTGGGCAAAATCCGCCCCCTAGTGCTCCTCCCATTCTGCGAGAGTTAGGCGAGAACCCTGCCACCGATGAACTGACGCCGCTGATTGACTCTGCTGGAGCCGATGGAGGTGCTGATACGGGCACAGTTGCAGCTCCCGATTCGGAACTTTGATCACACTGGCTGCTAAGAAAAAAATCCCCAACAACTGCCAGGGATTTATCTCAGGGTGCATCTACCACTCCTTTATTGCGTTCGACTGATGCCGTATCCGGAAAATATCTCAGGTTTTTTCGGAACTTGTGAGGCGCACACTCGACTTCTAAACAGGCTAACGTAGTAACGGCTTGTCAAAATGGGTGGGCAATGGCTCAGGTAAGACAGTTTAGATTCTCTAGAGACTCTCGCCGAAGGACAATACCCCAATCGTTGGGGCTGTTAGGCGCGATCGCGAGCTGCTTTGTGCTGACAGGCTGTAGTACTGAGTCGGCTACAGAGTCAACCCCGACTGCTGCCACGCCAGCGGTGATAGAGCAGAGCGCTACTGCTGATGCCACAACGCTGAGGCTGCTCTATACCCGCATTCCAGAATCGCTGAATCCGCATTTAGCAACGGGTTTTCAGGATTTTGAGGTGGCCCGGATTGTCTATGAGCCACTGGCAAGCTACGACGCTGCCGGACAGCTGGTGCCGATTTTGGCGGCTGAGGTTCCCAGCTTGGAAAACGGTGGCGTAGCTGAGGATGGGCGCACGGTGATCTGGAAACTGCGTCAAAATGTAGGCTGGTCAGACGGTAAGCCGCTCACAGCCGCCGACGTGGTTTTTACCTACGAGTTTGTGCATAACTCCGAGGTTGCTGCTGCCACCGCCCAATACTACAAAGGGATTAAGGCCGTAGAAGCGATCGATGACCATACCGTCAAGATTACCTTTGAGCAGCCCAATCCGGCCTGGGCGCTTCCCTTTACCGGGCAAAACGGCGTGATTTTGCCGCAGCACATCTTTGCTGACTATAACGGCCTCAAGGCCAGAGAGGCCCCAGCAAACTTTGAACCTGTGGGCACAGGCCCTTACCAGATAGAGTCTTTTAAGTCAGGACACCTAGTGTTTAAGCGCAATCTTAACTACTGGGGGGAGCCACCATATTTTAAGCAGGTGGATATTTTTGGCGGCATTGCCCCTTATGCGGCGGCGCGGGCGGTGCTGAAGACCGGAGAAGCCGACTTTGCCCACAATCTTCAGGTTGAGGCTGAAACTTTAGATGAACTTGAAGCCGAGGGTAGTGGAGAAGTGGTCACAACTTTGGGCGCTTCGGTGGAGCGGATTATGCTAAATCCCACCGATCCCAACCGGGAAACAGCCAGCGGGGAGCGATCGAGTCTTGAAAATCCGCACTCGTTTTTGAGCGATCGCCAGGTAAGACAGGCCATCAGCTATGCCATCGACCGTCAGTTTATTGCTGAAAAACTCTACGGCAAAACTGGGCAGCCCACGGCCCAGCTTTTAGTTGCCCCCGCCCCTTATGTCTCCAAGCGCATCAGCGCTGACTACGACCTCAGCCGAGCCGCAGCGCTGCTAGAAGAGGCTGGCTGGAGCGATACCAACGGAGACGGCACCCGCGACCAAGATGGGGTTGAAATGAATGTCGTGTTTCAAACCTCAGTAAATCCGGTGCGCCAAAAAATGCAGGCCATTGTTAAGGCTAACCTGGAAGCGATCGGCATCGGCGTTGAGATTAAGCGAGTGCGGGTAGATGACTTTTTCTCAGCCGACCCAGCCCAGACTAACAGCATTAACCGCTTCTATGCCGACTTGCAGACCTACAACGTTGGCAACGATAACCCCGATCCAGAAGTGTATATGAGCTGGTGGATCTGCGATGAAATTGCCAGTCAGGCTAATAACTGGCAGAAACCTAACAATGCCCGCTACTGCAACCCGGAGTATGACGCGCTGTGGCAAGCGGCCAGCCAGGAACTCGACCCCCAGAAGCGAGCTGAGCTGTTTCAGCAGATGGACGAGCTGCTGGCTGAGGATGTGGCGGTGCTCCCGGTAGTGCGACGGGCGATCGCCAATGGCGTCAGCCAAACTCTAGTTGGCCTGAACCCTACCCCCTGGGATACTAGCACCTGGGATATTGGCCGCTGGCGACGGGCTGAGACACCACAACCCGCAGTTTCAGAAGCGGATCAGGAGACAGAATCCTGATGCAGCGCTGTGTGCAGGTAAATCAACGTGGATTCAATGACACCATTTGAGAGGTGAGGATGAGGGTAGGTATCCGCCACGACGAAGGTGATGAAGATAGCTAGAAAAAGCCGATTTAGACGAATGGAAATCTGAGCAATAGTCATGGTCACACCGTTGAAAACGCTACTGAACATTCAGGTCTCTGGTAGCCTATAATTCTGGCGGTTAGAGGGCTATGCACATAGGTTGCTACACGGCGATCGCTGAGATTTTTGCTAGAAAGGGAGAAACTGCTATCTGGTGCAGGGTAAGCGCAAGAATCGATAAAGACTGCCTTATTGAGAATAGTAGCCACTTCCATGTCAATAGAGCCAAGCTGTTGACATAGGTGAGAACGAAAGAATGAAGCTTTCAGCCACGTCCGTATCGCCCGAAAGCCAATGCACACTTTGGATGCAATTTTCTTGCGCTTACCCTGGTATCACAACTCCTCATAAGCGAACGGCTCAAATCAGCGGCGGCAGATAACCCCGAACCCAACACCAGTGACTTTCGTCCGTCCGCTGCATTTGAATTGTTAGGTTGCCGTCGCTAATCAGTCGATCGAATTATTGTACGTTTTTATACCGAACGCAACTTTGATTTACAAATAAGGCATCGAACGTCACTTTTTAAGATATAATCACATACCCAGAACACTTGTACAACAAGCTCTTGAAACTTTGATGAACTCTCATCTTACCGCTCTAAATGCTTTACGCTTGCCCCAAAGAAGGAGCAAAGAGTTTGTGGCAGTTTCGTTGTTTTCAGGCGGTGGGGGATTAGATCTAGGCTTATCACTAGCAGGATTTGATTTTAGATATGCAAATGATGAAGTTCAGTATTATTGCGATACCATTTCCTATAACTTCCTAGACTGCATAACAGAAGCTAAAGATGTCAGAGATTTGAAAGGGCAAGAAATTAAAGAGCTTATTAAGGCAGAGAGAATAAGCCTTATAGCGGGAGGTCCACCGTGTCAAGCCTTCAGTATTTTAGGCAAGAGAGGCTCATTTTCAGACTTGCGAGGACAACTTGTTTTTGATTATATCCGTCTTATTAATGAATTGGAGCCAGAAGCATTTGTCTTTGAAAATGTTCCAGGATTATTAACTCTTAATGGCGGTGAGGATTGGGAAAAACTCTATTACCATTTTCAAGTTGAAACTGGATACGACATCTACACTTCTACTCTAAATTCTGCTGATTATGGAGTTCCACAAATCAGAAAAAGAGTATTTGTGGTGGGTTTCCGTCAGCCTATTAAATTTGCATTTCCTAATCCTGAATATAGAGATCCATCAAGTTTAGATTTGCTCAACCAGCACTTACCAGACTGGATACCTGCAAAATTTGCTCTAGAAAACGTTGATGGTTTACCAAACCATGACATTCGTATTCATGGGGATAGGGTACGCACTCGGTATGAGCAGATTCCTCAAGGTGGAAGAGACAAAGTAGACCATACAGATAGAATCGATCCAGAAAGACCTTCAGGAACAGTATTAGTTGGTTCTAAAGCTGGAGGGGGTAGACCTCATATCCATCCATATCTGCCCCGACATATTACTGTTAGAGAGGCGGCACGTCTTCAATCATTTCCAGATTGGTACAAATTTTTAGGAACCTCAACAGCACAGTATAGGCAGGTTGGTAATGCTGTGCCTCCATTGCTTGCCCTTGCAGTCGGAAAATCTATTAAGACTACCCTGAAAACCCTGAAGAAAAAGGAGTTAGTGTTTTGACACTCCCCTATCCAGGATATTCTTGGTCGTTCAATCATCATATGGGAAGAGTAAACTCAAGGGAAGTTTTTGCTCTTCTTGAATCGGCATATCGGTTCAGGCAATATCCTAACTACCGAGCATTAGTTAACCAAGCTCTAGTCGCTGAAGAGATTTTCACCCCAAATGTTAGAGCAGATTCTGGTCAAGTAGATGCTTGGCGCGATTATCAGCAGATTTTGCCTGATTTAGGTCTAATCTACTCGACAAGATATATTAAACAGCCACAATTAACGCCAATCGGGTTAATGTATATCGATGGTACGATTGGCTACTCTGAACTTTTTTCTACTCAAGTTCTTACTTACCAATACCCAAATGGACATAAGACAGATATATCTCCTGCGGTAAGGGGAGAACTATCACAAGCGGGAATCAGCATTCCAGCAAATCGAACGGAGTTGGATGTCAATTCAGGAATTTTGATAAAACCAGGAGTGTTGATTCTACAAGTTCTGATTGAACTGTATCGACAGGGTTCTTCTCCAACCCTAGATACCCGTGAGTGTCTGCTAGCACTCGTGCCAACGATCCGTAATAGCGATTGGCAAGAGGCTTACACAAGATTATTGCAACTGAGACAGACAAGTGATACATCCGATGCAGATAAGCGAAGACTGCGAGATGTTCAAGAGTGGTTTCAGTTTTTAGGTCAAGGTGATTTTGCTATTAAAGAAGGCAATAGAATCTCTTTGTCATCCACAGCATTAGCAGAAGTTGAGCAGTTTCAAACCATCTTAGATTTTCATACTGATCCAGCAACTTTTTGGATACCACAGAGTTCGGTTGAGCTTGAAAATGCTTTAGCTTGGTATGGGTTCTTTGGTAGTCCAAGCATTGAATCTCAATGGATAACACCAGATGAGTTACGTAGCCAGGAATATCTCTCAGAGAACTACCCTGATCATGAGTTGCTTGATGAAATTGATAGTCCTCCTGAAGTTGCAGAAGTGTCAGAAATTAATCTCAGACCCTTCTCACCAAGTATTCCTGAAGTAGTTGATATAGATGTCACTGTTAATGTTGAAAGTTTAGTTCAAGGTCGATTACGATTGCGTGATAAAACGCGCCAACATCAAGAAATTGTTGCGCGACTTGCGACTAGACTGACAGAACTCTCTTACAATGTAGCAGATGATCCAAACTCAGTTGATCTACTTGCTGAGAAGGATGGTTTTGAAACGATTTTCGAGATTAAGACCATCAATCGTCGAAATTTTCAACCACGTATTCGGCTAGGTGTAGGGCAACTATCGGAGTATCGATACAGACGGCAACTTCAAACTCAAGTAAGACCAAATTCTATTTTGGTTCTCGGTAATACTCTTCAGCTTCCAACATGGGCACCCGACTACTTCTCGTTTGATGTAAATATTGGACTCCTATGTTCCACAGCAGATTCGTTTTTAGCGTTAACCGATGGAGCAGTTGAGCTTGAGGTTCAAAATGCAAGTTGATAGCTGTTTTATTTAAATCTACTGTCCTCATCAACAATTTCTATGTACTGTCCTAACCGATAACTTAGGCAACCTAACGTTCGTGGTCAGCGGCTGCAAGTAGCTCTAAACTCAGCACTAGCGGCTTGCAACAGTCCGCTGCACCACGGTTGTTATGCGGCGATCGCTGCAAGTTAGACTTGCCGAGTACGTAGCAACTCGGCGTAGGCTGTCGCTGTGTCTTTCATTCTTTGATACTCTGCCCTAACCACTTTGTACTGACTATCAATACCTACATTTCCATCGAGCAGTAGGTCTGGATTATACCCTACGATTTTATTACCAATCAATGCCTCTCTGATAAAGCGAACATACACATCTTGTAAATCTTCTGCTTTACTCAGTAAATTCTCAACCTGAAACAAAGCTCGTTCATAAATTTCCTGTTGGCTAGCATAAAAATCTGATGTGGCTACCAAATCAAGAAGATCACTAATTTTTTGCCACTGTTCTCTTAAATTCAAAATCTCTAGTTCAAGTTGAAGATGCTCCTTGATAAGTGATGCTAGCTCTTGGGCTGCTTTAAGATTTGCCTTATTTTGAGCATTAATTTTCTTCCGACCTGGAATATGAATAGATTGAAGATCATGCCACGAGTAGATGTATTGAACATCACCTTCTGGTGTCAGTTTTGGAAAGACAACTCGAACTCTTTGCTTCTCGTTAATCTCATAAAACACACCCAACTTGCCTAACGGCAAATCTGAATAACGAGTATCAGCCCCATCAACTTCTAAAACAACACAATTTTTGATTTTTCTAATTTTTTGGGTTGGGTAAAGGACAAACCAGTACACTCCACCTAAAGTAATAAGAATAAGTAAGATCCCTGTAATCATGAGAATTGGTTATGGGGTTCGTACAACCGTCTACAAACACAAACCTATCACTGATCGCTCCATAACTAACCTCAAAGCACGACCTCAACGAAAATCTCACGCTAGCTAGTCCTTGAACACTAACAAAGAATGTTTCGGTTGTGCCTACACCAATAACCTAAGCCGCATAACGTTCTGCTTCACCCGCCGCAAATAACCTCGAATGTGGAACAGATAGCCTGTCAACGGTCGGGTGCAAGCGGATTGTTATGCGGCTACAATGTCTACCAATTCACCCGAAGAACAAGGCTCAGGAATCGATTCACCTCTTTCACGTAAGCCTTCAAGATGAAACTCAACTGCCTCTTTGACAAGTTCTAGAGCCTCTTCGCGTGTTTCGCCAACCGCCACACAACCTGGCAAGTCTGGGATATACGCGCCATAACTTGTCTCTCCTTTCTCAATAACAACCATGTATCGCAATTTCTGACTCATGTCACTTCAATCCAGCTTGCTTAAGAATACTGTTCAATGTACCAGGAGGAATATCAACACTTAGCTTACCTGACACTGTTACTGTACCTGGTTTACTGGGATGGTGAAACTGTCTATGACTTCCTCGCATCCGCACTTGATACCATCCATCCTCATCTAAAAGCTTAATCAGTTCTTTAACTTTCATTCATGGATTCGATATTACTCTGACGAAAACCTAATTAGGCTGAAAAGTGATTTGATCAGAATGTATTACACCCATCGTGCCACAGATATCAGTGTAATACCAATCACCTATTGAACCGTAGATGTTAATCGTTGTACGTTCCCGAATTGAACATAGGAAATTGCCATTCGGGGACTGCCTGACATTTGATGGAGGGTCAAAAACGATGGCTACCTCCGCCTGAGAAATTTGAGGTGTAGGTTGCGTAGGTGCTGGCACAGATACAGATTGTGGGGGGGTAGGTGTGGGGGTAACTTCAGGCTCTTGCTCTGGAACGGGCGAACACGATTCTGATGGCAGGTCGAAAAAACACCTGACTTCTGGTGTAGCAAAAGCACCTATTGCTGCAATCAAACCTAGTCCGCCCAGAATTACACCAGCTTTGTCCCAAACATTGCTCATAATTTGGCTCGCACACCAACCTGCGGCATAACGTTCCGGTTGAGCGGCTGCAAACAAACTTTGCAACATCACTATAATCTCTCGGCAGTCCGCTCCAGTCGGGTTGTTAGGCATCACTTTTCTCGCCCCGCTTATTTCGCCATCTATATCTTTTCTGATATTCACGACGTTGCTTTGTAACTTCGTACAAAACGATTCCCGATGTCGTACCTAAATTTAGGCTCTCAATCATGCCAAACATAGGGATGCTTATACACATCTCACTTCGCTTTACCGCTTCGTCACTGATGCCTCTGGCTTCATTACCGAACCATACCGCTAGCTTGGTATAGATGGTGTAATCCGCCTCATCCAAGACTTCATTCTTCATTCCCTTTACGTGAGGAGATGTAACGATGGACACAAAGCGGTTCTTTTCTAGGTGTGCCAAACAAGCCTCGGTGCTATCGAAGCGCCTGACGAAACTCCACTTGATTGCCGATACAGAAGTCTTGGACAGTGATCTTTTTTCCCTCATGTCCTGCCAGTCATCCGGTAACGCACCTCTAGGGTCTACTACGTAAGCCTTTTCTACGCCCAATGCGTTTACGTTCCTTATGACCGTCCCAATGTTTCTTATGTCATGGGGATCTTCTAGGACTGCAATCAGGTTCTTGCACAGGTACGGTTTGATTGCGTTTGCACGCTCCCGCACCTTGCTTCTGCGTTTCGGTTTGTCTGGTTCTTCTGTCATGTTCACCTTGATGTCTAACGATGCCCATCACCCGCCGCAGATAGCCTCTAAATTCTTACAGAGAAGCTCCCAGCGGTCGGGTGCATGGGTATTGTTAGACTGCGACTATATTTGGCTTAAAATCTGTAGTCTGGTACGTCCTCAGGAATTTATCGACAGATTGATTAAAGTAATAGTGGAAAATATACCTTTTAGATCGGCAATCGATATTGCCAAATATAAACAAGAATTAAGATATGCGCCCTTAGCATACGTCTAAATTATACATATCCTGACTACGACCTAATCAAGCCTTACTGGATGGTGTCGGTAGGAGCCACAGGAAGTTCGAAATTGAAAAGGCAGTCTCTGTCTCCATCTAAATCAATTCCTGGTGGTACTCTTGTCTCACACAGAAAAGAGCCTTCCAAATTAGCTCCTAGCAGGTTAGCTCCCTCCAGATTTGCTTGATATAAACTAGCTTTGGACAAATCGGCTCCTTGTAGGTTGGCTCCTTCTAAACTAGCTTTTTGTAGATTGGCTCTTTGTAAATTTGCTCCTTGTAGATTAGCTCCTCGCAAGTCAGCTCCCGACAGATCAGTCTTAGCCAAGTTGGCTTCAGATAAATTATTACCAACAGCCAAACTGATTCCCGATAGATTGTTTCCTGACAGGTAAGCTCCTGACAGATTTGCGTATTGCAAGTGTGCTCCTTGTAGATTAGCTCCTTGTAGATTAGCTCCTGACAAATTGGCGTCTATTAGGAGAGCCCGTTGCAAATTAGCTCGCTGTAGGTCAGCTTCCGATAGATCAGTCATTTGCAAGCTAGCTATCGACAGGTTGGCGTCTACTAGGTTTGCTTCAGATAAATAGGCTTGATCCGCACTAGCCTGTTCTAGATTAGCTTTTTGTAAATTAGCTCCTTCCAAATTGATACTGACTAAAACAGCCTTTTTCAGATTAGCTTCTTGTAGGTTGGCTCCTTCTAAGTTAGTTCCTTGTAGGTATGCTCCTTCCAGATTTGCCCGGTCTAGACGAGTCTGGGCCAAATTAGCTTGGAATAGATCAACCTCTTTCAGATTAGCTTCTACTAGATAGGCTTCTTCTAAATTCGCCTGGTACAGCTTAATTCCTTCTAAATTTGCTCGGTATAAATCAGCCCCTTCTAAACTAATTCTAGTTAAATTTGCTCCCGATATGTCTAACCCAGCCAAACTTTCAGGTTGCCATAACAAGCAAATACCCTGTTGCCAGCAAAAGGGAAAAATTCGTCGTCGCCAGTTTGCTCCAGGGGAAGCATTGAGAAATTCCAGCGAACGCACTCGCCCTCCGTTTCCTGGTTGCCCATAAGAGGATGTTATTGTTTGCCAAGCGGTATAGACCTCAATATCTCGTCGTTGCTTCTCTGTCCCAAGATAAGTCAATACAGCAACAATCAATCCCAGATTGCCTAATATTCCTAAGATTTCTAGTAGGGCCGCCTGCTTTAGCCATGACAGCAAAGCTTCTAACCCTTTTTCTGTTCGGATGAGAGGTTGATTTAATATAAATAGCGTGTGCTTGAACGGATTGGTAACGATCTGTTCTGCTGTTATCCAGTCCTGCATTGCCTGTTGTGGGTCATACGATTGATCCGATCGTTGACGTTTCAGGAAAAGCTTGTAAGCAATTGCCTCAATCTGCCTCCTTTTCTCTTCGGTTAGCTGGTGTTTTTTCTTCAGCATAGTTGGAACCAGTAGTTCTTACCGTTTGTTGTGGCTCATCTATCTAAATGTACTTACAGTGCTCTACCCTGAAATAGAACCAGAGTTTTTGTTGGAAGCCTCGCTCTGCGAGGCTTCCAACAAAAACTCCGTACCTCATGGACTTGAAAATGCTGTATTTTATTTATCATCACTATCAACCACTGCCTGCATCCCGCTGGTAAACTGAGCAGTCTAACGTTGCCCATCACCCGCCGCAGATAATCTCTGAGCCATAACCGAGAACTCTCGGCGGTCGGCGTGCATGGGCGTTGTTAGCTTGACATCCGACCAACCAGACGGTATCTTTTGAATATCCGACCAGCCAGACGGTTTGATTGTTCTAAAATTCACCGCTAATTCAGGCGTTGAGAGTTATATCATCTGCGGGTTTAAAGTTCATGGTTTCTGCGAAAAGATCTCGCTATAAGTCCATTCAACCCACACTGTTACTAGAGGCTGCAAATAAAGTTGTCGTCAGGCAAGGAGTTGACGCGCTCACTTTAGATGCGGTGGCTGGCGAGGCAGGTGTGAGTAAAGGTGGATTATTGCATCACTTTCCAACCAAAGAGGCTTTAATTGCTGGCATGGTTCAGCAAGCGTTAGACAAGTTCGTTGAAGCATTGCAGCAGGAACTTGCAAAAGATCTAGCACCCGATACTCCAGGACATTGGGTTAGAGCTTATATTCGAGCGTCAGCACTCGACGATCAAGAAAATTATGAGCTTCACTTCAACTTGCTGGCAGCAAATTTCACCAATCCTGAATTGCTAAAGCCAATGCGTGATTTTTGGCAAGATTGCCATATGAGGATCATGTCTAGCGGACTCGACCCCGCAGTCGCTACGGTGATTCGATTAGCAATGGACGGTTTGTGGTTAACCCATTTACATAATTTTGCGCCTTTGCAAGACCCGTTGCGATCGCAAGTTATTGAGACAGCTCTAAAACTGGCACAACCCTAAAATTCTGTCAATTTCTTGCGTCTATTCGGTGTTTGCCGAATAGTTTTGATCGGCCATTTGTGGCTCTAGAGCATCGCTCTGGGGAAAGTTCGTCATGCCGTATTTCGCTACTTTAGTTCTTTAGGTCAATGCCATGACAGGTCTTCCAAGTCAATTCAGCATTCAAGCAGAAGCCCGTGAATTTCTCAAATTGGCAGTTCCCCTCGCAGGTGCCCAGGTTGCTCAGGCTGGGACTGGATTTGTGGATACCGTAATGATGGGTTGGCTGGGGCAAGATGTGCTCGCAGCAGGTGGATTAGCCACAATCATCTTTATGGCATTCATGATGACTGGAGTAGGATTGATCTCTGGTGTCAGTCCGTTGGTTGCAGAAGCTTATGGTGCTGGACAAACTCAACGAATTGGGCAATTACTTCGTCAAGGCTTGTGGATCGCTCTACTGTTATCGATTCCAGGAATGCAGGTTATTGCTCATCTCGATGGATTGATGCGCCAGTTCGGGCAAGCTGAAACAACGGTAATTCTCTCAGATAATTATCTAAGTGTGATGGCGTGGGGCTTGTTCCCAGCGATCGCATTTGCTGCACTCAGAGGTTGTATTGTTGCACTCTCCAAAGCACGCCCTGTCATGCTCATTGTGATCGCTGCAACCTCGTTTAATATCGTTGGCAACTATGTTTTAGGCTTTGGGAAGTTTGGGTTTCCAGAACTAGGAATTACAGGTTTAGCGATTGCGAGTATCAGCGCTCATTGGGTTATGTTTTTGTCGTTGCTAGTCTATATGCTTTGGCACAAACCCCTCCACGAGTATTCGCTGTTTGACTCTCTCCATCACCTGCAACCAAAAATTCTTCAACAGCTACTCTGGATAGGTGGGCCGATTGGCGTTGCTGCTGTGTTGGAATATGGATTGTACACAACGGTTAGCTTCTTTATGGGGGCACTCGGAACACCAGTTTTAGCAGCCCATCAAGTGGTGTCTCAGACTGTAATCGTCCTATTTATGGTTCCTTTATCAATGTCTTTTGCTGCAACTGTTCGAGTTGGGCAATGGTTTGGTCAACGAGATTGGGAACAGATTCGACAAGCGGCATTTGTCAGCATTGGGTTGGCAGCATCGTTTATGTTGCTCACTGGAATCGTGCTGTTTATTTATCCTCGCCAAATCGTTGGCCTGTATCTTAATCTGAATGATCCAGCTAATACGAATGCTGTAGACATTAGCATTTCGATCATGAAGATCGCGGCTTTTGGACTGGTCTTAGACGGCTTACAACGAACAGCGAACGGTGTTTTACAAGGGCTGCAAGATACTCGAATTCCAGTGTTGCTCGGAACGTTCGCTTACTGGGGCATTGGCTTGACGACAAGCTATCTACTGGGATTTTATACTCCCTTATCAGGCGTAGGTGTTTGGATTGGAACATACATCGGATTAGCAGCAGCAGCGATCGCGTATCTATGGCGATTCCAAAGAGTTATGTTGAAAAAATCGCGTCCTGTTACTAACTACTAACCCACTGCTTCATTTCAATCCTCGCTCGACTTAATAGTATTTGATGCTGTTTCATCAAAATCGCGATCAAATTTCATGGGGCTTCGCAAGCTAACGGTTCGGGTCAGCGGTTGCCGATCCCTCTGCATCTCACCCAAGCGGCTCCCTTCAATCCGCTGCACCCGAATTGTTATACTGCGCGACCTAACGTAGACAGCACCATTTCAAACAACTCATTTGCATTATTCGTACATCCGATAGCACCATGACGACGTGATTCTGCAACATGTTCTGGATTCCTTGAACTGGCATAAATGATGAACGGAGTTTGGTCGCCACTAGACCGTAGCTGATCGAGGAGCGTATAGCCTGCATGGGTATCAGGAGGTCGTCCCATATCAGAGATGATAGCGTCAAATCTTTGTCGAGAAATTTTCTTCAGTGCTTCCTCTGTCGATGTTGCCAGTACGAAATTAACACCCAAAGCCTCAAGTGCTTGACGTTCATAAATATTGTTGTTGGGGCAATCGTCAACCCACAATACTGTTGACCTACTTGCACGTCTGATAACGCGAGGTGTAACGACTTCAGAAACAATATCTGCGGCTATTTTTGCTTCTTTTGCAGCACTCTCACGATTTGTATCTCCATCAGAACGAGACGCTGCTGCCGCCGCCAAAGCAGCAGAAACTTCAGCCTGTTTTCTTTTTAAAGAAGCCTCAAATCCAGCTCCCTTCAGGGATAACTCACCCAAACTTGAAAAGAAATCACGCAAGTCTCGACCAAATCGGATCAGAATAAACAGAAGCACTGCTGGCCAGATAAGGACATTTAGCAGTTTTGTAACGGCATCAAGCAGCTTAACAATATTGTCAACGCTCACTGTTTACCCAATTAGAATTTGAGATTTACTTTAACATCAAACACCAACAGATAACCTCTCGGTACGCCCCCACAGAGGACTCAGCCGTATAACGGCGAAGTTGTGCGGCGGCAAATAAACTTGAACTCTCAACAGATAACCTCTGTTCCGTCCGCACCAACGCAGTGTTAGCTGGCTGGCAAGCACAGTACTCAATCTTTGCACGGATCATCTGCTGGGGGATGCAATCCGGTCTGTATCCAAAACCGCCTTGTTTCTTGAGTGGAATCTTCCTCTGGATAACGAGTATCGTTCAAATCAAGCCGAAGGCAGGTTGCGCGACCAATTGATGTAGTTCCTTCTATAACAACGCCTTGATTTAGCCAGACAAATTGCTCCGCCCACTTATACTGGCGAGGATTAAAAATAGGAACAATTTCCTGAGTTTCTGGATCAACACCAGCTACAAAGTTGTATCGCCTCTCATTACAGCGACGGCAGGCAAGTGCGAGATTATCAGGTTCATCAGAACCACCCAAAGATTTTGGAATAACATGGTCAATAGTAAATCGATTGGCACTCAACCGCTCCGGTGAATGGCAATACTCGCAGACATATTTGGCACGCTCTCGAATCGCTTGCCTAAGTCCATCACTGATTGATATTCTGAGCTGCAAGCATAGCGTTTATATGAGTGAAAATACGATCTAACTCTCCGATCACATCCAATTCGGCAATATCATCAGAAGTCATTTGGTCAGCCTTTTTCTTTTCTAATAGGCTCTCCATTCGCAGTTGCAGTGACTCACTAAATTTGAATAGGTTCCAGTCGTCAATCTTTTCAAGTTGGATCTCATGAATCAGCGAAGACGGCCTATTAAGAGTTGTAGTCATATTAATACTCACCACATTAGATTTTAGTGAACCAGTCAGTGTTGACTTCAACGGATTCGATCATTGTTATCTTCACACCCAGCCCTAACTCTTTCAACCGCTGAATCAATTGCTCACCGTCTATCAAGTCAATAGGTGGCGCGCCATCTCTAGTGGCTTCTTTGATGGCATCTCTAGTGAACGTACCCGTTGTGATCAGTAATCCCTTATCAGTGCGTCCTTGCATGGCTCCTCGAAAATCCCGAATCTGGCTCGCTGTAACTGATCCTTGATAGCGCTTGCACTGAAAAAGCACATGAAAACTCAGAAACCCGTTAATTCTGGCGATACCCACTCCATCAATGCCACCATCACCAGATTTGCCTGTAACTTGCACCTGAATGAAACCGGACTCCCGTAGCAAGCGTTGAGCCAGTCGCTCAAAAGCATTCGGATCTAGCGATAACAACATTCGATGAAGCTGCTGCTGCCATGCAAGTTCGTCTGATGTTTCTATGGCTTCAGAAGGCTCATCAGAAGGCTCTGAGACAATCGATTTCTTTTTATCAACGTCTCGAACCGCCTTCACAATTTCTCTTGCATCAAGATTATCGGGATTAACAGAAGTTGAGGCTAATGACCAGACTCCTCGCGCTGAGTTTTCTAGGAGACCATACTTTTTAAGGTAGGTGCGACTCCAGGCCAGTCGATATTCAACCTCACTTTGAGATGTACTGCCATGGGTGATTTCCAAAACCTGATCAGGAAGATTAAGAAGTTGCACGACTTGCTCATAGATTTCTTCAATTGTTCCAGACCCTCCTAGGGTTTGTAAGGCTTGAATTGTAGGAATGAGCATTGAATCGAAGGTTGGAACTGAAGACACTGATCGCTTCATGCAGAATTGCTAGTCCTTCTCTGAAAATACTATCTACTAAATATTAGCGTTGTATAGAATGCCAAGTCAGTTTGCACCTCATTGCTCCTTCACAGATGATCTAGGCAAACTGCTCAGGTTTGGAAACGAAGCCAGCTAACGGTAAAGTGCAGCGGCGGCAGACCATCTTAAACTCAATACCAGTAGCTCTCGACCGTCCGCTGCCACGCAGTGTTAGCTGGCTTTCTCCACAGACTACCTCGGCTTATCTTTCACCGAATACTAAGGCTCTTGAGCAAGGGCTAAGATCCTCTGGTATAGCTGGGGGCTGACACGAAAACCAGCTTGGTCGATCAAGGCATCCATAACGGGTTGAACTTGAAGGATGAGGCTTCTTTGTTTAGCCACGAGCAGAATACCCAAGATACCAATGATAGACAGCCCAAGTCGAATAGCTTCTTGTCGTCCCAAGCGTTCATCAATGAGCAAATCATCGGCTTGTAGCTCAAATGCCAACGCAATGGCATTGGCTTCTCCGGCATCTAGTCCTCGGTCTTGTTGAAGTTGGTCAGCAAGTTCGGAGTTGGTGAGGGGTTGGGTTTGAATCCAGGTCAGTTGGAGAATGGCTAAGATGGCAGGGTTGCTGGCGGCTGCGAGTTCGCTAGCAACAACGTCAGGAATGATCACCGTTTGGTAAATGGCTTCTAGCAACCAGAGGTGATCGACAATGGCAAGATTGGAAAGGGCAGAGGTATCGCTGACGACGATCATAGCCAACCCCGATCGCGCAGGTGCTGAACATCCTGCTCAATGTCTTCCACATCGTAGTGAACACAGATACCGCGCTCTGCAAGCAGTTTTTGAAAGTCCATAATGTAAATTCCTGCTATTTTGCTGGCTCTACCAAGACTGATATGGTTTTGCTGAAAGAGCGCGATCGCAACTTCTCGTCGCAGGTCTGATTCTGTGAGGGATAGATTGTCAGGTAGGTCAATAGTAATTTGCATGATTCAAGTTCCTGGGTCAGAGGTTTTGCTAATTTTATCGAGGTAGGTCAGAGTTCCTTTGCCTATACGCTGTCTTCGAGATTGCGTCAAAAAATTAAAATAGTCCTCAAGTTACATAACCAGCCTCCCTAGAATTTTCGAGAATCTTGTTTCATCTGAGCAAAGTGTTCCATCAGCGATGAATGGACAAAGATATAGCCACCACCAACTTTTTGAAGAAATGATCGCTCGGTTGCCCAGTCAAGAAAACGAGAATAGTTATAAGGGATTTTTCCAGTTTTATTGAGAATTAGGCGCAAAATAAAATGCTGAATAGCGGATGCTCCTCCATAGAAGAGCCAGCCGAGATACAAACCAATCAAGCTACATATCAAGCCAGTTTTCACAAAAATATTGATATCAATAAACTCAGCAATCCCATTTGTACTGTTTAGCAGATCACTTAGATAGATTATGCATAAGAAGGAAAGGATGAGGCATTGACCAACTAACACACCTGTCAATCCACCAACGAAGCCCCCAATTATGGAGTTATTCAGGGATCTCCAAACACCTTGATTTGGCTCTATTTTTCTCTCTAATTTTGAAATACTGATTCCCATGAAAGGTGAAATAGCGGTAAAAATAGTCCATATGAAAGGCAAAAAGATTGGCAGAGTAACTATGTACAGTAAAGTCATTAAAATTGGATGAACCAATATGTACCGATCACTAGAGGCATAATATCCTCTAAATTCATGATACTGATCACTGATTCTAAAGGGATAAATCAAACTATCAACCAACCATTTTCCTACATCTTTCGGCGACCAACTCAATACTTCGACAGTCGCAATCTTTTGTTCCTTGAGATTTTTGTCTTCCTCATAAATGTAGGCAGTGAAATAGGATGAAAATAAAATAAACATCACAAAAGCAAAAAGCATATCACCCAAATCTCCAAACTTAAGAGATTCCGGAAACATGAATACTCCAACAACGTGGGCTAAAGGGAAAGGTATTAGGAAAATATAAGTATAGAGTGACAAAAAACCATATACATACTTTTGCTTTGAATTTTGAAGGCAATCAGGCTGTAATGTTTCAATCAAAAATATTTTCGATGATTTTTTCATTCCTTTCGCCAGCCAAATCAACCAGTTCATCGCCTGTTGTCTTGAATAGTATGAAGTTCCCTTTGTTCGTCCCCAAACTTTCTGAACATAGGTATCCCACAAACGCTCCCAAAGCTTTTCTGAATCTAGATAAAGCAGTTCATCAACAGATCCCCCCCTGTAGGCGAGAATCATGACATCAAGCATTAAAGGTGTCCTGGCGATAGTTTGAAGAACTAGGTCTGTATAGAACGCTGACCTGATTCCTTCTAAACCTGTTACTTGATTCAAATAACTTTCAACTTGTTCTAAGCTTAGTGAATTGATGAAAACTTTGTCATGTTGAAAATCGAACTGAGTAGTAAGTCTTTCATAACTATCGATGCGATTACAGATAACAATATCAACCAGACTATATTGCCGCTTAAACTCATTAATCGCTTCAATACAAAGCTCTTGATTTTGTTTGTCGAAAATCTCATTCAAGCCGTCGAGTAACAAAAATAGTCTTTGCTCTCCTAGCCATGTTCTGCTGATTGATGGAGAAAACCCATAAGGTGATTTGTTCAGTTCTTTTACTAGCCAATCAGCAAGAGGCTGTCTTGACCAGGAAGAGAGGCTAAAACAACTGGAATCGGTAGGCTTATATCTTGCTCAGCCCTGCTAAGCAGATCTCTTGTCAGTTCCAATAAGATTGTTGTTTTGCCTACGCCAGATTCCCCCAAAATTAGTAAGGATCTTCCTAGTCCTAGTTGATCAAAAAATTCTTCGCTAATTTTTGCCTTTTCAGGTAACGGTTGCCGCAGTTGTTCAAAAACCTCATAGTCTAGTGAGAGTGTATTAGTACATCGCTCTAGTCCTAACTCAATTTGTACTTGATTAAAAAGTGATTGTTCTAAAATCCCTTTGATCCAAGACTTCCTAACTCTATCTAAAAGTGCTTGTCGAAAGCGATTTTTTTCGTGAGAGCTTAACTGTTCGCTTTTAGATAAGTTGGGAGTAAATAGATCAAGAACAAAGAAGCTTCGGTTGTTCGAAACTTGAGGCTGAGCCTGGTTCTTTTCAATTGAGGAGTCAATTATGGGTTGCGCAATCAGATTTACCCATTGTCGATCTCGCCTATGAAACGCCTGCTGGAGTTCGCGTAACTCAGGGAACTGCCCCAAAATCACACGAGTCGGAATCGCACCTCCACCCAGGTCAAAGGAGCGATCGCGGGTTTCCTTGACTATGCCACAGACCTTACCTGACTTTAGATTCAGCAATGCAGCACCGCTGATCCCTTTCTCAATTTGTGCGCCTTGCAGTTTGAGTAAGGGTGGCGTATCTCCCGTTAACCCTTCATTAACTGGACGCACGGGGGCGGCATTAGTGTAGGACTCTAAATAGCCGTAGCTATAAAGTGCTTGACCGATCGCGACTGGCTCCTCATCCAAGAGCACACATGGATGATCACGCAACAACTCAAGTAGTTCAAGGAGAGCTATATCAAGGGTTTTACCGTTGTCTGCTTTCGCCTTCACAACTGCCGATAGAGGTTGCTGCCATGCTGGACAGGAAACAGTAACCTGCAAATCAGCCGCTTTCCGCACCACATGGGCACAGGTGAGAATTAATCCTGGAGCTACAAAAAATCCCGTCCCCCAATCCGGTTGACCTGAAAGGGAGAGTTTCACCGTACACTGTTGCAGCAGATCCTCTAACTGGTTCATCGCCTACTCTTTTGGCTGACTCTCCCACTCCAGTGTAATCTCTAAATTTCCTTTACCAGAGCCTTTGACTATCACCGCTGTCAGTTGCCCTGACTCAAGCGCCAATTCCATGCCAAATTTCACCGTCGCCTTCTTGGGTTTCACCTTCTGGATCGGAGCGGCAATCATCTGCACCACCCCCTCAATCGCATCGGCAACGGGCTGAAACTGCTTCACATCAAACCCCACATCTTCCCGCCCCGTACTGGACACCTCAACTTTAACGACAGCCCCATTTGGAAGCTGAACTGGAACGGTATCACTGCGAGATTCTGCAAAGGTCATTTGTGATGTATTTCCTGGACTGAATGAATAGCTTAGACGAACAGTCTACTGATCTTAACCCATCGCTGCGATCGCCCTTCTACAAGCATCCTGGGCGATCTCTTCCTAAACGTTTTTGCACTGACTGATAACTTTCAAGGACGAGTGCAAGGACTCGGTGCGAAGCCAGCTAACGTTCCCGGTCAGCGGTTGCCCAGGTTTTGCCCCCCCCAGGCGACTTTGGTCAATCCGTTGCACCGGGGTTGTTAGCTGAGCAACGCCTCCACAATCTCGCAATACCGCCTCATCGACAACCTCCTGAAGCCTCTCGCCTCACCCCCGATCGCCTCTCACTATTGCCCCCACCCCTATCTCCTGAGCGTCTTGCAACACCACCCCAAAGCTCAAAGGACGGTCACAACCCTAATCTCCTGAGCGCTTTGGCACTCACCATCAACCTCCAAAACGAGTGTAAAAGACCTTGTGCGGAGCCAGCTAACGTTCCCCTTCAGCGGCGGCAAGCAACCTTTGTTACACCACCAAGATCTTCGCTCCGTCCGCTGCAAGGGGGTTGTTATGCTGCTGGCTGGTTTCCATTACTCCTCGGCTCTAGTTTGACACCAAAAGCAGGGGCAGCTACAAGTTCAAAGGTTGCAGACGCTAACTCAACCCGTCCGTCCGTCGTGTCAAGTTCTTCTAGAATTCGAGTAAAAAGTTGGTCTTTTGTGACTCGTCGCTTTTTATAGTCCACCACATATCGGACAGTGAACTCTAGCCAGTTATCATTAGCAATCAGCGCTACAAAGGGTTCGATACGAGCATCTTCAATGAGATACTTGTGGGTCATGAGACTCCACTCGGCTTTTGCAGGTGCAATGTAGCTTCCCGTCACTTCTTCTACAACTTTTTGAAGGATGGTTCTGGCGAGTCGATAATCACTACCGTGTCGAACTGGAACGACAATTTCATCCCAAACGAAGGGAAAATCACCTGAATAGTTGAAAACAGGCTCCTTAAACACAAAGCTATTGGCAATTCTGACAATTCGCCCGTTGTAAAGATCCGCTTTGACCCAATCGCCACATTCCATCAGCGTTGTTCTCAGGGGGCTAACATCAATCACATCGCCCATTATACCGCCCAACTGAACACGATCGCCCGTCTTATAAAATTGCCCCAGGGAAATTGCAGTCCATCCTGCAAAGCTGGCGATCACTTCTTGCAGTGCAAAGGCAATCCCCGCACCAACTACCCCAAAAATTACGCTCAACTGTCTCAGATTGTCATTAAAGACGATCACTATCAGAAGTGCGATAACTCCATAGCTGACAAACCCAAGGATCTTACGAATGCGATACCGTAAATCTGAGTCTTGAACTTGACCTGATAATCCCTGAGCTAAAATCCTGAAAATAATCGAAATAATTAAAATACCAACGCCAACTTCAATCAACTTAACGATATTGGGATCAGCTAGCCAGCGTTGAATTACACTCGTCAAATTTGCCATAGATTAGTGTTTTTACCTTCTTCAAATGCGTGGTTTAGTATTCATGTTGCTTGCCAGGTTGATCAAGTATTGAGCTATGTGGAACAACATTTGTCTGAGGTGAGAGTTGACCCGCTTGCAACGCAGTAAGCTGGTTTGTTGCGTCGGTCAATTTGCGATCGGCGGCTTCCAAGTCATAAGCCTGTTCATCTACCTTGCGCTTGAGTTGAGCAATTTTTCGCATCCGTCCAATCATGGGTGGCACTGAAACCAGCAATCCAAATACCACGCCCAACGCAAAGGTAAGCAACAAGACAAGCGCCATTGACTCTTGCGCCTGCCAACCAAAGAAGCGCACCAATACAGGCGCGGCATTTTGCGAGGCAAAGATCACCGCCACGATCCCCACCACTAACGCAAACAGCGTAAAAATTTTCATCCTTGCCTCCTGCTAACGAAGTTTCTAAATCTGGTCAGACCCCGGTGGCTCCCTTCCATTGTCGGGCTTCAGCGTAACATTGAGCGGCGAAAGCCGAAATGCAGGGGCTTCATAGTCTGGGGGTAGGTAATCAGCCGGAATGGTTGTCTGGTTGCCGTCTCGCGCTGCTCGGTAGTGAGGCGACAGAATTTCAATATCGGCTTCATTGCACTTGTCTTGAATATTTTGATGCAACTCAGAGTAGATTTTTGCCATGATGCCAGGGCTGCTGGTACAGGCATTTAACTCATAGCTGACATAAAAATCATCCAAACTGGTTTGCAGCACAAAGGGGGCAGGCTCTTCTAAAATTTGGGCTGTTGCTAAAGCCGCTTGGGTGAGTACCTCATGGACTTTGCGCCAAGGGACATCATAGCCCAGCGTAATGGTGGTGTGTAGAACTAACGGCGGCGTATCGGGATCACTAGCAGCAGAACTGTAGTTAATCACATGACTGCCTAACACCGCTGCATTGGGAATGGTGATCACAACATTTTTGACCGTGCGAATGCGGGTCACAAATAAGGTTTTCTCGACTACATCCCCGATCGTGTCCGTGATTTTGACGCGATCGCCCACCAAAAACGCACGAGTGTAGGTGAGGATGATTCCGGCAAAGATATTAGCAATTGCTGACGAAGAGCCGAGCGAAACCAACAGACCTAAAAAGATAGAAATTCCCTGAAATGCCGGGGTCTGTGAACCGGGCAAATAAGGAAATGCCACCGTCGCTGCAAATGCTAAAACCAAAAATTGAACGAGCTTATACGTCGGTTTTGCCCACTCTCGGTAAAACCCTGGAAAGGTGATACCGCCTTGCTCAATTTCAGTGAACAAAAACCGAATCACCCTCAGAGAGTAAGACGTGAACAACCAAATGACGATCAAAAAAAACAGATTAGGAAGATAGGCAATCAGTCCGGCTCCCAATGTGTTGATCGCCGTCTGGATATAGCTAAAGAGAACCCGCGCTAATCCTTTTGTCCAGGGAAAGAAGCCTAAGACCAGATTGATATAGAGATAGAATAACCCTAAGAAAAGCGCAAGCCGAACAACTTTAATTATCTCTGAAATTAGGTCAACCACCCGATACGATGATAAAATCTGGGTTCCAAACAGGCTGAAAGCCGGAATCCGAGTCCCGCGCCATTCTCTTAGTTGACGATAAATAATTGGAACTGATTTGAGGATCGCAATAAAGCTGGCAATTAAGACAACCGTTGAGATCAGTGTGTAAAAGGCTCCTCGGAGTAGACTTTGCACACTATAGGAGGCTCTAAATTCTGTAACTGACTTTTTAATAGCCTGTAGATATTGATTGGCAAGTTCTTGGCGGGATTGACCTGCTGCTACCGCATCCACATCAGCGATCGTCACCAGTGTTTGCTCACCTGCTCGAACATCAACCGTTGCTGTCGCTTCGTTATCAACGATTTTAAGCGCATCCAGGCTAACCTCAATATCTTTAGCAAAGGTAGTTATTCGAGTAGAAACTACCTGTGCCCGAAATTCTGGCGAAAATGAGGCAATCCTTACTTGAATGTAGAACAGCGTTTCATCACCTAAGACGACAGGAGCGCCTGTCTGCTGATTTACAGATGGGCTACCAGTCTGCGGGTAAGCAAGGGAGACTGTTGTCGCTAATATAACTAGAGCAAGAAGGCAAAGGACTAAGCTGTTGCGAAACCAGTTTTTTAACCTGTGGAAATAAATCATAGTTATCCGTCAAAGATTATTAACTGTCTCAATTCTTAGCATTTTTCGATCGCTCGCAATAAATTGTTGCAGAAGATCCATCTTGTTGAGATTTTGATGTTGGCTCATCAGCTATTCCCAGGTGCTGCCCCAACCATTAACTTGAAGCGGCATAACGTTCCCGGTCAGCGGTTGCGACTACTTTTGCAACACCCCAAGCGGCTTCGGTCAATCCGCTGCACTGGGGTTGTTAGCTGG